>JBGTCK010000067.1:0-54424 GCA_041748855.1 Acidimicrobiia bacterium | reverse complement strand
TTGTGATTCAGTCGGTGGAGGCCGGTACAGTTAGCCCGGATGCAGTCTGAGTGGTTCCCGGATGATGTTCCAGCGGACTCGCCCCTTTTCGCAGATCTGAACCCCACGCAGCGCGAGGCCGTTGCTGCCACCGAGGGGCCGGTCCTTGTGGTTGCGGGTGCGGGCTCGGGCAAGACCCGCGTCCTCACCTATCGGATCGCCCACCTGGTCCGAGACCACAATGTGGCACCCGCGGCGATCCTCGCCATCACTTTCACCAACAAGGCTGCAGACGAGATGCGCGAGCGGGTGGCACGCCTCGTCGGTGGCGCCGTGCACTCGATGTGGGTGTCCACGTTTCACTCGGCTTGTGTCCGCATCCTCCGCCGCGAAGCATCGCGACTCGGCTACAAGTCCGGGTTCTCCATTTACGACGAAGCCGACTCGCTGCGGCTCATCAAGATCGTTTCCAAAGATCTCGACCTCGACCCGAAGCGGTTCCCCCCGAAACAAATCAAGGGAGCAATCTCCAAGGCGAAGAACGAGCTGGTCGACTTCGAGTCTTTTTCCGACCAGGGCGAGGGCTTCTATCACGAGCAGGTCGCCAATATCTACCGCTCCTATCAGCAGCGGCTCCTCGCCGCCTCGGCGATGGACTTCGACGACCTGTTGATGATCACAGTCGAGCTGTTCGGCGCCTTCCCCGATGTCCTCGAGCACTACCAGGACAGGTTCCGCTATGTGCTGGTGGACGAGTACCAGGACACCAACCGCGCCCAGTACATGTTGGTCAAGCAGCTCACCGCAAAACACCGCAACATCTGCGTGGTTGGTGATTCCGACCAGTCGATCTACAAATTCCGTGGTGCCGACATCCGCAATATCCGCGATTTCGAGAAGGACTATCCCGATGCCCGGGTCGTTATTCTGGACCAGAACTACCGCTCGACGGAGAACATCCTGCACGCGGCGAACTCGGTGATCGCCCACAACACCAAACGGACTCCGAAAAACCTCTGGTCCGACCGGGGGAATGGTGAATTGATCATTCGCTACGAGGCAGAAGACGAGCACGACGAAGCGGGGTTTGTGGTCGACGAGATCGAGCGCCTCCAGGCCAGCGGGTTCAACCTCGCCGACATGGCAGTCTTCTACCGGACCAATGCAATGTCCCGAGTCATCGAGGACGTCTTCGTGAGGCGAACGATTCCCTACACGGTCGTCGGATCCGTCAAGTTCTACGACCGCAAGGAGATCAAAGACGCAGTCGCCTACCTTCGGGCACTGGTCAACCCCGCCGACGAGGTCTCCCTGAAGCGGATCATCAACGAGCCGAGGCGGGGTATCGGAGCCACCACCATCGCCCACCTCGACCGTTTCAGTCAGGCGAACCGGATCACTTTCGCCGAGGCCATCGAACGGGTCAATGAGATCCCCCAGCTCAATGCCAGGGCAGCATCAGCTGTCGCCGAGTTCGGGGCCTTGCTCCGGATGATGCGCGAGCGGGCGGCAGCCGAAGGTGTGGAGGCAGGGGTGCAGGCGGTGCTCGAGGACACCGGGATGGTGGCCGGTCTCGACGCCGAGAAGACAATCGAAGCAATGGGGCGGGTGGAGAACCTCCGGGAGCTGGTCGGGGTGGCGGCCGAGTTCGAGGCGTCGAACGAAGGTGCTGTCATCGGCGATGAGGACTTCGACGCTCTCGACAACCTGCGCCGGCTCGAGATCTTCCTCGAATCGACGGCTCTGGTCGCCGACATCGATGAGTGGGAGGAGGGGGCCGGGGCGGTGACCCTGATGACGCTGCACACTGCCAAGGGCCTCGAATTCCCTGTGGTATTCATCGTCGGCCTAGAAGATGGGGTCTTCCCCCACATGAGATCACTCGGAGACCCCGGCGAACTCGAGGAGGAGCGGCGGCTCGCCTATGTGGGGATCACCCGCGCCCAGGACCATCTCTTCCTCACCTCGGCCTGGAACCGGATGTTGTTTGGCGGTTCCAACTACAACCCGCCTTCACGGTTCCTCAAGGAAGTCCCCGAGGGTCTCCTACACAAGGCCGGAAAGCGGCAGCGGCGCTCGCCGGCGGACCGCAGCGCCTCTTCGGGGCCGCGGGTTCAGGTCGATCCGGGGTCGGTGGCCGCCGGCGACCGGGTCCGGCACGACAAATGGGGGTTGGGAACCGTCCGGGAGATTGTCGGGGTGGGCGACCGCGCCGAAGCCGAAGTCATGTTCGACACCCAGGGAAAAAAGCGCCTGCTGCTCGCCTGGGCCCCCCTCGAAAAGGCCTGAAGCAACTCTCCCTCCGCTCGCGCGTCTCTCCCTCCGCTCGCGCGTCTCTCCCTCCGCTCGCGCGTCTCTCCCTCCGCTCGCGCGTCTCTCCCTCCGCTCGCGGAGGGAGTACCGGCGACGGAGGAGCCGGGGAGGGTGGGGGGTTCTCACCAACGGAGCTTGGTCTCCCAGCCCGAGGGGATCTCTCCCTCCTACCTCCGCCCTCCTTCGTCGGGCGCAGGAACCTTCCTCCCGCAAGCGGGAGGACAGTCGGGTGCAGGAACCTTTCCCCCATTCGGCTTCGCCTCTGGGGGAACAGCGAGAGTCTCAGTCCCTCCTACCTCCGCCCTCCTTCGTCGGGCGCAGGAACCTTCCTCCCGCAAGCGGGAGGACAGTTACGCCTTGACTTTGTCGAGGAGACCCTGCCAGCTGGTGGCGAACTTCTCGACCCCTTCGTCTTCGAGAGTCTGGACGACGTCGGCGTAGTCGACACCTACGGTCTGGAGTCTCGCCAGGTCGACCCGGGCTGCATCGATGTCCTGGGGAGTAAAGGGCGTCGGGTCGGGGTCGCCGTGGTCCTGATAGGCCTCGATGGTTGGAATCGGCATCGTGTTCACCGTTCCGGGTGCCACCAGGCCTTCCACGTAGAGAAGGTCGTCGTAATCCGGATTCTTCGTCGACGTCGATGCCCAAAGTGGTTTCTGGCGGCGGGCACCTTTGGCCTCGAGCTCCCTGAACCGTTCCGAGGTGAAGAACTCCAGGTAGTCGCCGAAGGCCGCCCGGGCGTTGGCCACGGCGGTCACACCCCGTAACTCCAGGGCTTCGTCCGAACCGATCTCTTCGAGTCGTTTGTCGACCTCGCTGTCGAATCGTGAAACGAAGAACGACGCCACCGAGGCGACTTTGGAGATGTCCCCGCCGGAGGCGGCAAAGGTCTCCAGGCCGCTGATATAGGCGTCCATGACCTCGCGGTATCGCTCCAGTGAGAAGATCAGGGTTACATTTATCGAGATTCCCTCGCCGATGAGCTGCTCGATCGCCGGCACGCCCTCCGGTGTGGCGGGAACCTTCACCAGCAGGTTGGGTTTGCTGATCTGCTTCGCCCAGTCTCTCGCCTCGGCGACCGTGGCGTCGGTGTCGTTGGCAAGCGTCGGGGATACTTCGACCGAGACGAACCCGTCGGTGCCATCGGTCGCCCGGTACACGTCGAGAAGCAGGTCACACGCCCGATTGAGGTCGGCAGCCATGAGGGACTTGACGATCTGGTCGGAGTCGGTGCCGGCTTCGAGCAGCGAGGCGAGTTCCTCGTCGTAGTCGCTGGTATCGACGATTGCCGCCTCGAAGATCGACGGGTTGGAGGTGACGCCCGTTACTGCGTCTTCGACGATTCGGCGCTCGAGTTCGCCGCTGTCGAGCATCTCGCGCGAGATCTGGTCGGACCAGACGCTTACTCCCGCTGCAGCGAGCCCATGAAGATTTGAATGTGCCATGGCTCCAAGGGTAGGCGAGTGCCGGGGGCACCCGAACCGCCCAAACCCGTTCCTAGGGCGGGAGCTATCAATAGTGATTCGTGGGGCACATAGAACGGGGTGGGGCGTCGGATTCTCCTCGCCACCTGGAGCAACTACGCTTCACAGACGGTATGCCCCGCAGGATTCTCATCGCAAAGCCAGGCCTCGATGGTCACGACCGGGGTGCGAAAGTGATTGCCAGGGCGCTCCGCGATGCCGGCCACGAAGTGATCTACTCGGGTCTGCACCAGACTCCCTCCCAGATCGCCGAAACCGCGGTTCAGGAAGACGTAGATGCGGTGGGCCTGTCGTCTCTATCCGGGGCCCATAGGACCCTGTTTCCCCAGGTGGTTGACCAGCTCCAGGCGAGGGAAGCCGACGACATACTCGTCTTCGGCGGCGGTGTGATCCCCGACGCCGATCATGAAGCGCTCAAAGCTTCAGGGATTCTGATGATCTTCACGCCGGGCACTCCGCTCGACCAGGTGACCGACTGGGTCGAGAAAAACGTCGTCGAAAGAGTTTACAAGGAAGGAACCAATTGAAGATTCACGAGTATCAGGCGAAACAGCTGATGGGGGAGCGAGGAATCGCGGTCCCCAGCGGGCAGATGGCGACCACCGTCGAAGAGGCTGTGGCGGCAGTCAGACCGCTGATCGAGGCCTCGGGCAGCCCGGTGGTAGTGGTCAAGTCCCAGATCCATGCGGGAGGCCGCGGGAAGGGGACCTTCAAGGAGCACCCCGATGTCGGCGGCGTAAAGGTCGTCACCGCGGGGATCGACGGAGGAATCGAAGCCGCTGAGGCGGCTGTTCGCGACCTCGCCGGGAAGATGCTCGGATCCACTCTGGTGACCATCCAGACCGGTGACGAGGGCAAAGTGGTCAATCGTCTCTACCTGGAGCAGGGCATCGACATCGAACGGGAGCTGTACCTCGCCGTCCTCCTCGACCGGGCGGTTGGTCGCAACATCGTCATGGCCTCGACCGAAGGTGGCGTCGAGATCGAGAAGGTGGCAGAGGAAACACCGGAGAAGATCCTCCGTGCCGAAATCGACCCTGCCGTCGGGCTGCTCCCATTCCAGGCGAACGAGCTCGTCGTCGGCCTTGAAATCAGCGAAAGGGCAGCGAAGAGCTTCACCGGTTTTGTCAGCGCCCTGGCGGCGATGGCCATGGAAATGGACACCGACCTCATCGAGATCAATCCCCTCGTTGTAACCAAGGACGGCGAGGTGATGGCGCTCGACGGGAAGATGGCCTTCGACGACAATGCCCTCTTCCGCCATCCAGTTGTCGCAGGGATGCGGGACCCCTCCGAAGAGGACCCTTCCGAGCTTGCAGCCAAAGAAGCGGGGCTCAACTACATCAAGCTGGACGGGACTATCGGGTGCCTGGTCAACGGGGCCGGCCTGGCCATGGCCACCATGGACACCATCAAAAGTGTCGGCGGTGAGCCTGCCAACTTCCTCGACGTGGGTGGAGGTGCCGATGCCGACCAGGTGTCGACAGCCTTTGAGATAATCACCGGCGACGAGAACGTCAAAGGCATCTTCGTCAACATCTTCGGAGGGATCATGCGTTGTGACGTGATCGCCACCGGCATCGTCGAGGCGGTGAAGCGGGTGGGCCTCGAGGTTCCGCTAGTGGTGCGGCTCGAAGGGACCAACGTGGAACTGGGCAAACAGATCATCGAAGAGTCCGGCCTCGACGTCGTCAACGCATCGAGCCTCAAAGACGGTGCTGTCAAGATCCTGGAGTTGACCAAATGAGCATCCTCGTAGACAAGAACACCAGGGTCCTGGTCCAGGGTTTGGGCAAGACCGGCCAATTCCACACCGAGAAGGCAATCGCCTACGGAACGCAGATGGTTGGCGCGGTCCATCCATCGCGGGCCGGAACGAGCATGCGTTTTGAGGGTGAGACCGACCACTCAGGTGTCCCCGACCGGGACGACAGCTTCGACGTCGAGCTTCCCATCTTCGCCACCATGTCCCAGGCTGTGGCTGAGACCGGGGCGAACGCATCCGTGGTCTACGTGCCTCCGCCTTTCGCCGCAGATGCGATCATGGAAGCCGCTGCATCGGGTGTGGATCTCGTCGTCGCTATCACCGAAGGCATCCCTGTCGCCGACATGGTGCGAGCCAAGCGTTACCTCGAAGGGCGGGGGACACGCCTGATCGGTCCCAACTGCCCCGGGGTGATCACACCGAATGAGTGCAAGATCGGGATCATGCCCGGCTACATCCACGAACGCGGCAGGATCGGCGTGGTCTCCAGGTCGGGAACCCTCACGTATGAGGCGGTGCACCAGTTGACCCAGCGCGGCCTTGGCCAGACGACCGCGATCGGCATCGGTGGCGACCCGGTCAACGGGACCAACTTCGTCGACGTCCTCGAGCTGTTCGAAGCCGACCCCGAAACCGAGGGTGTGGTCATGATCGGTGAGATTGGAGGCACGGCCGAAGAGGAAGCTGCCGAGTTCGTCGCGACGGAGATGACCATCCCGGTTGCAGGTTTCATCGCGGGCACGACGGCTCCCCCGGGCAAGAGGATGGGCCATGCGGGGGCCATCGTCTCCGGCGGCAAGGGAACCGCGGAGGCGAAGATCGAGGCGATGACCGCTGCCGGCATCGTGGTGGCCGAGACCCCTTCCGACATGGGTGAGGCAATGGAGCGAGCTCTTGGCTGACGCCCTGGAGATCATCGAGTCTGAGGGAAACCGGATTCTGGCCCTCGGTCGTGAGGACATCGGGCGGCACGTGCCTCAATACCCGGATTGGACGATGGCTGGCCTCCTCTCCCATACCGGTGCCATCCTCGGCCGTACTTCGCTGATCTGTCGCGACCTGCTCATGGAGCGGCCGCAATCGCCCCGCCCCGGGGAGGATGAAGATGTCGCTGACTGGTTCGAAGAGCGTCTCGGGGAGGTGCTCTCAGTCTTGGGCGAATGTGACCCTGCCGCAGCGGTGTGGGGGTTCGTGCCCGAACCCACGGTCGGTATGTGGATCAATCGGATGCTGATCGAGGTCGGGGTGCACCGCTGGGATGCTGAGCAGGCTTTTGCCGAACCAGGGCCGCTCCTCGCCGACGTTGCCGAAGCCGGGCTCGACGAGTTCGGGACCATGTGGGTCCCCCACCTGGGCGAACTGGATGCCCTCGCCCTGACTGCCACCGACTTGGGCCGACACTGGCACTACGGCGAGGGTGAACCGGCGAGCAGTATCGAGGCTCCGGCTTCGGAGATCTACCTCCGCCTGATGAGCCGCCCCTCCACCGTGGTGCTTCCCCATGACTGGGCGACGGCGGTCGATTCCCTGGAACCACCCCCGAGGTAAGTGTGAGCGACCTTCCGAGGTCGATCACCTGGTCGGAGTGGCCGCCTTAGAAGCGAGCCATGTCGGCGGTGGCGTAGCCGACCACTGCCGAGTCGGCGTGACGCACCGCAGCGAGGGCGTTGACCAGTTCGTCCACACGGTTGCCGGGGACGGCGACCGTCAGCTCGTCGTCGCCCATTCCGGTGCGGGCGCGGGACAGGGCACAACCCATGGAGGCGGCGATGACGCCCTTGTTGGCCGCTCGGGGGAGGATCTGGCACTGGGGCTTGCCCGACCACTCCACCGCCACTGCGTCGTTGATCGCCATCATCTGTTTCGGGGTGACCCGGAGTAGGACGACATCCGGAGTCGTTACTGCCTCGTGCAACGGTCCGTAGCGGACGCCAGTGGGCCTGCGGTCGAGGGCCTCGACGCCGCCAAAGGCTTCCATCGTCACCCAACCGACATCGAGGAGAGCGCCCACGTCGTGTTTGTCGATGATGTCTTCCGCTCCGGCGAAGCCATGAGTGAAGAGCCCTACCGAGCAGTTGCCGTGATCTTCGAACATCGTGTCAAAGGTGCGCTCATGGCCGTGCATCCAGAAGACACAGGGGGCGGCGGCCCGGCCCGAACGGCCATCTTCGGTCGGCTCCGACATCGGAGCGTCAAATCTCGGCACCCCATTCGACGACCCTTCGGTGAGGAACGTGATCGCGACCGGCTCATGCTCGAGACCGAGCAGCTGGTTGAGAGTGATGGGTGCCGAAGTCATGATTTCTCCATTCGATTTTGACGTTTCTGACGGTAGCAAGGCATTCCGGGGACGCGATCCCTTAGACTGCCCGCCATGGAATGGATAATCGTTGGGGCCGTTGTGCTCGTCCTGTTGCTGATAATCGTTGTGATCTACAACTCGTTGGTCCGGTCCCGGAACCGGGTCGACAACGCATGGGGTCAGGTGGAGGTGCAGCTGAAACGCCGCTACGACCTCATCCCGAACCTCGTAGAGACCGTCAAGGGATACGCCAGCCACGAACAGGACACCTTCGAGCAGGTGACCCAGGCACGGGCCGGGGCCCAGGCAGCCTCCGGACCCGCCGAGCAGGCTGGAGCGGAGAACTTCCTCACTTCGGCGCTCCGCCAGCTCTTCGCCGTGGCCGAGGACTACCCCGAATTGCGGGCTTCGGAGAACTTCGCATCACTGCAGGCAGACCTTGCCGACACCGAGAACAAGATCGCGATCAGCCGCCAGATCTACAACGACACTGTCCTCACCTACAACAACCAGGTCCAGCAGGTCCCGGTCAATATCGTCGCCGCAGTCACCGGATTCGACACGCGCGAGTTCTTCGAGGGCGGGCCGCAAGCCGAGGAAGCTCCTGCTGTCAGTTTCTAGGGCACCGGCTAGGGGCTCGAAGTGAAAAAGCTGCTTTTGGTGCTGGTAGTCGGGCTTGTCTTTTTCCCGGCACTGGCCGCTGACGCCAAGTCGTTCTGGCTGACGCACGCTGATGTCGAGATCACGGTCAACGACGATGGGTCGCTCGACGTCGTCGAAAGCATCACCTTCGATTTCGATGGGAGCTTCAGCGGGGCATATCGTGACATCCCGCTCACGAGCGGTGCAACGATCAGCGACATACGTGTGGCCGACGAGACGATCGAGTTCGTTCCAGGCGGCTGCACCACTCTGGGCTGCAGTTCGCCCGCCGGAACATACGGCGTCGAGCTGCACCCGTCGTATGTCAGGATCGTCTGGCATCACGCCTCCTTCGACCAGCTGCGGACATTTCGCATCTCGTACGAGTTCACCGGGATGGCCGTGGCGTGGGACGATGTCGTCGATATCAATCTGAAGGTCTGGGGAGAGCAGTGGGCGGTTGGTCTCGACACCCTCGAATCGACGATGAATCTCCCTTCCGGCATTTCGGAGGGCGACGTCAGGGTTTGGGGCCATCCGTTCGGCGTAAACGGTGTGACCTCTCTCGGCGACGACGGGATCTCGCCGTCTCTCAGGGCGTCCGGTATCCCTTCCGAACAATGGGTAGAGATGCGCGTGGTTATCCCCACCTCCTCGCTGGCTTCGACGGACGGGGCGGTCCGTGTGAGTGGCGAGGGTCTGTCCCAAATCCTGGCCGAAGAGGAGGAGTTCGCCAACGACGCTGAGGAAGCGGCTCAAGCTGGTCGCACCGGTCTGATCGTCGGGGCCCTGGGTGTCCTGGTCCCCCTTTTCGGCCTCGGCGGCTACGTGTACTTCGGCTACGGACGCGAGTATCGCGTCGATTACGACCGCGAGTACGAGCAAGAACCTCCCTCCGACCTGAAACCTGCGGAAGTCGGTGCATTGCTGACCCAGGGGGGAGTCGACGAACGAGCCTTCACGGCGACGTTGTTCGACCTGATCCGCCAGGGTGCGATCAACGCCGAGCCGACACAGGTTGAAAAGACCACCTGGGCGGGGCTCCGGAAAGAAACGATCTCTGACCTGACCCTTTCCCTCGGCGAGAAGCAGACCGGTTTACGAGATTTCGAACAGTCGGTGATGACAGTGGTCAAGCGGGTGCTCGCCGACGGTCCAACCCCACTTCACGAGTTCCGCACTGCGATTCGGGAGGACGCAGCCGCCAATGCCGAGACCTACCAATCCTTCAGCCAGAAAGTCCGCGAAGCTGTGCGCCGCTCGGGGCTGATCGATGATCGGGGCACGGCAATCGCCTCACTGATCGGGGTGGGGCTTGCCCTTGCCACATTTGGTGCCTTTTTCTTGCTTCCGAACGTACTCCGCGATCGCCCGGGAGGGGCCACACTTGCCGCGCTGAGCCTGCTTGGACTGGTGGTGGGGACAGTGCTCACCATCATCGTCATCAGCTTCAGGAGAGTCCGGGTGCGGAGAAGTAGGGAGGGAGCCCTGGAAGCCGCCAGATGGGACGCCTTCAGGAATTACCTCTCCGACTTCTCGCGGCTCCACGAAGCCCCCTCGATATCGCTGGACCTCTGGGATAGGTACCTGGTCTACGCAATCGGCTTTGGTGTCGCCACCGAAGTCCTGGAACATGCCAGGCTGCACGCTCCGGAGGTTCTGGAGTCGACATCGTCGATCTACTGGTACGGGAGCCACGGTTACTCCGGCGGTAGCACCGAGAATGCCTTCTCCGGCCTCGAATCGGCCCTCTCCGGCGCCTTCACCCCTCCCTCCTCATCAGGCGGTGGTGGCGGATTCTCCGGTGGTGGGGGAGGTGGTGGTGGCGGAGGCGGCGGAGGCGCCTGGTAGGAGCGGCTGCACAGTGCAGAAGGGTGCAGTTTCCGCACCGCGGTGCGTTGTGCAAGATGCGGTTCGAGAACCGTTCGCTAACGGTGGTGATCGGATACCGTTTTCTGATGCGTTTCCTCGCGCTCTCGATCATTGTGGTTCTGCTGCTCGCTCCGGCGTCGGTTGCTGCCGCACAAAACGATGACTTCCCGATCTACACGGGCGACCAGTTCAAGGAGTTGTACGACTACGCCGTAGCCAACCAGCTCCCCGGCCTGACCCAGCCGACCGGCCAGATGCCCGTGACCGGTGACGCTGCCCTCGACGAACGGATTTGGGAGATTGCTTTCGCCCGCGGCTACGTTCTCCGGCCGGTCGCTTCAGGCAACCTTGCCTCAGCAGATGGGGTGCCGATGCAGCCCCAGGCGGCAGCGGCCTGGGGTCAGCTGAAAGCTGCGGCCCGTGACGCAGGTCTGCCGTTCATCGTCTCCTCGGCCTATCGCTCACCTGCCGCGCAACGAACTCAGTTCCTGTCGAAGTTGGAGGGGACTTCCGACGAAGCCATCAACGCCACCCTTGTCTGGTATTCGGTCCCGGGAACCTCGAAACACCACGGGGGTTATGCCCTCGACTTCCGCTACAGCAACGGGACCTTCGGTGACTTCCGCAGCACCCCCGACTACGCCTGGCTCTCCCGGGACAACTTCTTCAATGCCAAGCGATTCGGGTTCATCCCGTCGTACCCCGACGATGTCACCGCCCAGGGCCCCAACCCCGAGCCGTGGGAGTTCGTATGGGTCGGGGTCGACCTGATCCGGTGCGGTCTACCCGTGGAGCCCGGCAGGATCGGCCCAATCAAGGGGCCAACAGCAGCCGTTGTCGCCGAAGTCGCCAGATGCCCGGGCCAGATGGTCCCGTCTGGTGAGGGCGTGGACGGTTTGCCGACCTGGTGGCACCGCCTGGCCTGAGCATCGCCCGTCGTGTGAGCTTTTGTGCTGGTCTGGCTTTGGTGGGAACATCGAAGCCTGACGTGGGGTTGTCAGTTGTCCAGGTACACCACCGTTCTCGTCGTGAGGTCTGAATGCAAAGTCAGCTAGCCGTCGCCACCGATGGCCGTCGCTCGATCGGGCGCATCGAGTTCATCGCCTTGATGGCGCTGCTGATGTCGATTGCGGCCCTTTCCATTGACCTGATGCTTCCCGCGATGGGTGACATCCGCGATGAGTTCGGCCTCGCCCCCGATTCGACGGCCGTAGCCGGTCTGATTACCGCCTTCATCCTGGGAATGGCCCTGTCCCAGATCATCTATGGAATCCTTGCCGATCGCTACGGGCGCAAGCCACTGATATATGCCGGCCTGGTGATCTTCCTGATCGGTGCCA
The DNA here is from genome assembly GCA_041748855.1 of Acidimicrobiia bacterium. Taxonomy (GTDB): domain Bacteria; phylum Actinomycetota; class Acidimicrobiia; order Spongiisociales; family ZC4RG35; genus MA-ANB-1. Next base: position 42,727 of record JBGTCK010000067.1, on the reverse strand, counting down.
CGGCATCGGTGTTCGCTCCATCCTTTGGGTTCCTCCTGGTGGCGCGATTCGTCTGGGGACTCGGTGCAGCCGGGCCCCGGGTTTTGGCCCTCTCCATCGTGCGCGACACCCATGAGGGCAGCGAAATGGCAAAGCTGATGTCGTTCATCCTTGCCGTCTTCGTGCTGGTCCCGGCCATCGCTCCCAGCATCGGTGCGGTTCTGACCGACTGGATCTCGTGGCGCGGTACGTTCGGGTTCGCAGTCGTCGTGGCCTTGATCGTCGGAGTCTGGTCGTTGCGCCTGCCGGAGACCCTGCGTCCGGAGTATCGACGCGAGATCGGCTTTCGCAGCGTTATCGAGTCGGCGCGATTCGTGGTGACCAACCGGGTCACGGCGATGGTGACCCTGGGGCTTTCGGTGCTCTTCGGTGCTTTCCTCTCCTATATCGCCAGCTCCGAGCTGATCTTCACCGAAGTGTTCGACAGCGAGGACATCTTCCCGCTCATTTTCGGGGCGGTGGCCCTGGTCATGGGGGTCGGCATGCTCGCCAACAGCTGGCTGGTGGGTCGTTTCGGGTTGACCACGCTCATCAATGTGATGGTGGTGGGGTACGTGATCGCGGCGACGCTGATGGCGGTCCTCGCCCTGAGCACCGACGGCAGGCCGGGAATGTGGATGTTCGTGTTCGGTTTGGCCCTGCTTGTCCTGTTCCAGTCCCTGCTCATCCCCAATCTGAACACCGTTGCGATGATCCCGATGGGGGCGGTGGCCGGCATGGCCTCGGCGATCATCGGGACCGTCTCCACCGGCCTCGCCGCCGTGATCGGTGCCTACATCGATCGGCTCTTCGATGGCACTGTGACGCCCCTCAGTGTCGCCTTCGCGATCGCCGCCTGGCTCACCCTTCTTGCGGTTCGCCTGGCAAAAATCACCGACGTTGCCGCCAGTTCCACGCCCGAGGGCGCCGAGCGCCTTGACGCCAGTTTCCGGACACCTGCTGTGATCCGTCCGGACGAAGCCTGATCAGCGCGGAATCACCGCCTGCCCCGACGAGAAGACCCTGCTGACCAGGTTGGTGGCTGGGCGATACGGGATATGAGTCGGGCTCGGCGCATCGAGGACAACCAGGTCGGCGGGGGCTCCCTGGAGGATCACACCCCCGTCCTCGAGGCCGAGCGAGAGCGCTCCGCCCCTGGTCGCAGCCCAAATCGCCTGATCAGCAGTTAGACCCATTTCGACGACGCCCAGTGAGATGACCGGCCCCATACCCTCGAAATAGGAGGTCCCGGGATTGCAGTCGGTGGCAAGTGCCACGGTACATCCCTCCTCCCAGAGCATTGGCCCCGGAGCCTGCGCAGAGCGGAGGGTGTAGCTTGCCCCCGGCACCAGCACGGCTGCCACTCCAGCGGCGGCGAGGGCACCAGCATCGTCGGTCGTGGCCTGATCGAGGTGGTCGGCGCTCGCCGCCCCGATCTCGGCGGCCAGCTTCGCCCCGCCCCCGTGACTCAGCTGTTCGGCGTGGATTCTGGCTCCCATGCCGAGGTCCGCGGCGGCCGTGAAGATCGCCCTGGCCTCGTCGACGTCGAAGACCCCCTCTTCGACGAAGACATCGCAATAGTCGGCGAGGGGTGCCGCAGCCGGCAGCATCTCATCGATGAGCAACCGGATGTAGCTGTCGCGGTCCGCCTTGAACTCGGCCGGTACCGAATGTGCCCCGAGGAAGGTGGTGCGGACCGTGACGGGCAGTTCTTCGCCGATCCGGAGGGCAACACGGAGCAGCCGTAGCTCCGTCTCCGGGTCGAGCCCGTATCCCGACTTGATCTCGATCGTCGTCGTGCCGGCCCTGATCATCCGCCAGACCCGCTTCGCTGCGAGCCGGAACAACTCTTCCTCTGAGGTGGCCCTGGTCGCTGCGACGGTGGCCAGGATGCCGCCTCCCTCAGCTGCGATGTCCGAATAGCTGGCTCCGCTGAGGCGTCTGGCGAACTCGCCCGAGCGATCTCCGGAGAAGACGACGTGGGTATGGGAGTCGACGAAGCCGGGGAGCACCGCAGAACCCTCACAGTCGATGACTGTCCTCCCCTCAGCTGCCGGAGCGTCCCCGGCCGGTCCGGCGAAAGTGACCCGGGCCCCGTCGATTGCGATAGCAGCGTCGGTGATCGGTGGTCCGGTATTGGTGGTGAGCAGACCGATCCCCGTCAGCAGGAACCCGGTATTCATCAACCTGTGAGCCTTCCGTCGGCAATCAGGCCGGCTACGAGTTCGATCTCGTCGCTGAGAGAACGGTCGGCGTCGAGCGGCGGGACGTGGGAACGAACCAGGTTCACCACGGCAGCCGTACCGGGCCCGGGCAGCAGCGGTTGGCGGTACTCGATTCCCTGGACGGCACAAAGCACTTCGATGGCCAACACCCGCCGCACATTCTCGAGGAGGGGAAAGAGCTTCTTGCCGGCACCCCATCCCATCGAAACATGGTCCTCCTGGCTCCCCGAAGTCGGAATCGACTCCACCGAGGCCGGGTGGACGAGACCCTTGTTCTCGGCGACCAGGGCGGCCTGAACGTACTGGCTGATCATGTATCCCGAGTCGAGTCCCGGATTGGCGGCGAGGAATGCGGGCAATCCACCCGACCTCGCCGGGTCGAGGATCCGGTCGGTGCGGCGCTCTGAGATCGAGGCAAGCTCAGCGGTGGCGATGGCGGCGAAGTCGAGGACAAAAGCCAGGGGCTGACCGTGGAAGTTGCCCGCCGAGATCACTTCTCCCGTCTCGGGAAACACGATCGGATTGTCGACCACCGAGCCCATCTCCCTGCTCAGGACCGTTTGCATGTGGTCCAGCGTGTCAGCCACAGCCCCGTGCACCTGGGGGGCACATCGCAACGAGTAGGCATCCTGGACCGCGTGATCGAAGTCGTGGGCATGGCTCGAGCCGATCTCCGAACCTTCGATGAGGTGTGAGATGCGCCGCGCCGATCTGGTCTGGCCCGGATGTGGGCGCAGGCTGTGGACCTCGGGGCGGAACGGGCGGGAGCTCCCCATCAGCGCCTCCACCGACAGGGCACAAGCGACGTCGGCTGCCTCCACCAGGGTCCGAGCCTCGTGCAGGGCTAGGACACCCATTGCCGTCATGCCTTCGGTCCCGTTCAGGAGCGCAAGGCCCTCCTTGGTCTGTAGGGCGAGCGGCTGGAGGTCGGTGGCGCTGGTGGCTTTGATCTCCCCGTCGACCCGGACCAGGCCTTCGCCGATGATGGGGAGGGCCAGGTGGGCGAAAGGAGCGAGATCACCCGACGCACCGACGGATCCCTGGCCGGGCACCACGGGGAGGATGCCACGGTTGAGCATATCGAGGAGGCGTTCCACGACCACCGGCCGGACCCCGGAGTGGCCCTGGGCCAGAGTCCGTGCTCTCAAGAGCAGCATTGCCCTGACGATGGCATCGGGCATCGGGTCTCCAACTCCGGTGGCGTGGGAACGGAGCAGGTTGTACTGGAGGGTTTCGGAGTCTTCCTTGCCGATGTGGGTGGTGGCGAGGGCTCCGAAGCCGGTGGTGATCCCGTAGATGGTCTCGCCGGAATCAACGGCGTCGTCGACGAGCTTGCGGGCCGGGCCCATCCGGGCGGCGAGGTCGGACGCGGGTACTGCTCTGGCGCCGCGCAGAGCAACGTCGACAACCTGGTCGGTGGTCAGTGGGCCGCCGTCGACGATCAGTTCAGTCACGTGGGCACGGTACCAACTCGCGGGTTGAGTTGATTGCTGGCCGACTTCGACGCGAATGGCTCCCTGGTTCCCCAGGTGCACTCGAGGAGGGGGATCACCTTGCCGCTATCGCGGTTTCGGTGGGTGATGCTGGTCGAACAGACGCCGGTCGGCCAGAGCTACCGCCTCGTAGCTGACGATGTTGTGGGGAACCAGCGCCACCGATTGCAGAGTTCCGGAACATCGGGCCGGGCGATACTGTTCTAGTTATCGATGAACAAAGACCTGACCCCCCTCCTTTCCGAGCCCGACACAACCCTCGCCGTGGTCGGGGCAACCGACAGACCTGGTAAGTACGGGGGAATCATCTACCGCGATCTCAGGGCGAAAAACCTAAAAGTGTTCGCGGTCAACCCGGGAAGGGAGACAGTCGCCGGCGACCCCTGCTATCCGACGGTGATCGACACCCCGGAGACTCCGACAATTGCTGTCCTCGTGGTCCCTGCGCCCCGGGGAATCAAGGTCCTGGAGAACTGCAAGGAAGCGGGCGTCGACAACATCTGGGTCCAGCCTGGGGCATTCTCACCCGCATTGCGCGACGCGCTCGAAAGCGGCGGATTCGATTGGATCGCCGAGGCCTGCGTCATGGTACGTGCCCGCGTCTGACTTTCGCTTAGATCCGACCGCCGAACAGCTCCCGGGCGATGATGTTTCTCTGGATCTCGGACGTCCCTTCGTAGATCCGGGGAGCCCGCACCTCGAGGTAGAGGTGGGCGAGCAACGAGTTCTTCTCCAAACCTCTGGCCCCCAATACCTGAATTGCCACGTCGACGGCCTGCTGTGCCGTCTCGGTGGCGTGGAGCTTCGCCATCGCGGCCAGCCCGGTTAGCGAGTCGTTGTCCCCTCGGTCGTACGCTTCTGCAGCTGCATAGACCAGGTGTTCCGAAGCAGCGATGGCGGTGCGCACGTCGGCGAGCTGGTGGGAGACACCCTGGAACTCACCCACTGGCTTCCCGAAGGCGGTACGGGTGGTGGCGTGGGCCACAGCCTCGCGCAACGCAGCCTCGGCCATCCCGAGGGCGAAGGCGCCGACGCTGGGCCGGAACAGGTCGAGGGTCTGCATTGCCACTCTGAAGCCCCGGTTGAGCTCCCCGAGGAGGTACTCTGCCGGGACGAAGACATTTTCGAAGATGAGCCGACCGATGGGGTGGGGCGACACCATCTCGATTGCCTCGCCACTCAATCCTTCGGCTTCGGCGGGAACAGCGAACGCAGAGATCGCGCGGCTCCCGGCTTCGGGGTTGGTGGTGGCGAAGACCGTGTACACGTCGGCTTCGGGGGCATTTGATATGTACGCCTTCGTGCCGGTGATGCGGTAGCCGTCACCGTCAGCTTCGGCCCTGGTCGTGACGGCAGCGGCATCGGAACCGGCCCCGGGCTCGGTGAGGGCGAAGCCGGCCACCGCTGTTCCGGCGGCCATTTCCGGAACCCACCGCTCGCGAACCGATGGCGTGCCTGCGGCGCTGATAGGTGTCCCGCCCAGGCCCTGGAGAGCAAAGGCTGTCTCCGCTGCCGTGTTGGTGCGGGCCAGCCCCTGGCGGGTGGCACAGAGGTCGACTGCAGTTGCGCCTTCCGCCGCAAAGAGGGCGGCGAATAGCCCCTCGTCGGCAAGGGCTTTGAGAAGTCCGCGGTTGACCCCATGGGTCGCTCGTGCAGTTTCGAGAAGACGGGTTCCGATCTCCTCCGCCTTCAGGACGCGGTCCGCTTTCGAGCTCAACAGGCTATCGGGCGCTCTTCATCTGGACGATGATCTGGTTGATACGTTTCTCGACTTCGTCGAGACCCGCTCCCGCCGCGATGGCGTTATTGACCGCGTTGATGAAAATGTTGTCGATACCGGCATCCCCAATACCCTCCCCGGTAACGCTCAGCTGCTCATCGAGCAGGCGGTCGCGGACCTGCTGGAGCCGCTTGAACTCGGCGACGAGGATTTCCCTGTTGTGCATCGGCAATCCTTCGGCCATCTCATGGGACAGCTGGCGCAGCTCTTGTTGGCGGTCCTTGAGGGCGGAGCGTCTGTCGAAATCGCTGCCTGCCAACGAAAGAAGTTCATCGTGAATTGCAGCAAGCTCTTCGCGAACCTGGTCGAGTGTTGGTTCCATTGCCTAGAACCTAATCATTTCGCACCGTTCACGACTGCCATCAGCGCCACACGGCGTTAGCCTCCCCAGCTGTGAGCCCTTTTCGTTCGTCTGCCGCCTTCACCGGGGAGTGGAACCATTTCCGGTTCACCGTCAACGACGGAGTTGGTGTGGTCACTTTCGATCGACCCGACCGGCTGAACGCGCTCACCTTCGAGGTGTATGCAGATCTCCGCGACCTGCTGGCCGAAATCGAGCATCGCGACGATGTGTCGGTTCTCCTCATCACCGGCGAAGGCAGAGGCTTCTGCTCCGGCGGCGACGTGCACGAGATCATCGGGACGCTGCTCGAGATGGACACCAAAGGCCTCCTCGAGTTCACCCGGATGACCGGGGCCGTCGTCGAGTCGATGCGGCGGCTGCCCATGCCAATCATCGCTGCTGTCAACGGGGTTGCCGCCGGTGCAGGTGCCGTGATCGCCCTGGCTGCCGACCTGCGGTTCCTCGCCGAATCGGCAAGCTTCCACTTTCTCTTCACCAAGGTGGGCCTCGCCGGTGCCGACATGGGCTCCGCCTACCTGCTTCCCCGCGTGGTCGGACTGGGCCGTGCCACCGAATATCTCCTCCTCGGTGAGCCGATCGACGCCGCGCGTGCGGTGGATGTCGGGCTGGCGACCAGGGTGGTCAGCGATGCAGAACTCGTCCAGGCGGCAACCGATCTCGCCCTGCAGCTCGCTTCAGGCCCGACACTGGCGTATGGGTCGACCAAGATCCTGCTCAGCCGCGAGCTCGACATGGACCTCGGCTCCTCGATCGAGCTGGAAGCCTTCACCCAGGCCTTGTTGATGACCAGCGACGACCACGCGGAGTTCTACGAAGCGTTCACCGGCAAGCGTCAGCCGGACTGGAAAGGCAAATGAGCGGGATTCCGATCAACCCCGCCCAGCTCTCCCCGCCAGCGGGGTTCTCCCATGGCATGCTCGCCGGGCCGGGACGCATCCTCCACATCGCAGGTGAGACCGGCCATCACCAGGACATGTCGCTCGACGACGGGTTTGTCGCCCAGTTTGCCCGTGCCTGCGAGAACGTCGCTGCCGTCGTCGATGAGGCCGGGGGAGCGCCGACGGACGTGGTATCACTGACTATCTACACGACGGAGGTGGCGTCGTACCGGAACAACCTCTCTGAGGTGGGCAAGGCTTACCGTTCGGTTTTCGGGCGGCACTACCCGGCGATGGCTTTGATTGGTGTCTCCGAATTGGTCGACCCTGTCGCCGTCGTCGAGATCACCGGCGTCGCAGTAATCGAGGACTAGAACCCGGGCGCCGAAACTCGAACTCCGGGCTAACCGGTGCGATAGATCCTCGAGCGATGGTCGATGCGAACGACTTCGATCGTCGAGCTTGCTTCATTGATCCGGTAGGTCAGTCGGTAAGCGCCGCGCCGGGCAACCAAATACCCGCTCAATTCTCTAAGCAAGGGCTTTCCAACCTGATTGGGATTCTCCAATAGGGGTCCAACCATGAATTCAACGATGGCCTGGGCAACCTTTGTTGGGATTCGGGCGAGGTTTCGCTCCGCCGATGGTGCAACCGCCAACCTCCAGGTGGTCACCTACTGGAGTATTTGGTCTGCAGGTCCTCGCTACTGAAACCGAGTCCTGCTTCGATTTCAACCTGGGCCCTTCGGATCTCGTCTAAAGCCCCCGGAGTGGACAGGATATCGAGGGTCTCTTCCATCGAGGCAAGGTCGTCTGGACTGATGAGAACCGCAGCCGGTCGGCCCCGTCTCGTCAGTACCACCCGGTCCTGGTGATTTTCGACCCTATCAACCATTTCTGAAAGCCGTTTCTTGATCTCGGCCAGGGGTAGCGTTTCCTCACTCATGACCAGGATTCTAGTCATCCCAACGTAGGGGCGGGAAGCTCCTCAGTCGTCGAGAATGATCACCGGTTCGTCGTAGCGGCGGATCCGGCCCTCCCGGGCCCGTTTGGCGAGGATCGCATCGAGGTGTTCCTGCTTGGTCTCGGTGTCGTCCTGGTTCATCAGAAATTCCAGCGGGATGTTGAGCCGCAGTGCCCGTGCCGGGACCACAAATCGGGTAATCCCGGCTGGGACGTAATCGGCTTCTATCGCCGATTTCATCACGTCCTCGATGGTGAGGGCAGGAAACTCGACAATTGCCGTCCAGTCGCGGTGTGTCGCCTTTACCGACTCCTCTCCGGGATCAGTCACCCGAGTCACCGTCATCTTGCCGTGGTAGCAGTCGACCAGCGCGTTGAGGCAGGCGTTGGCACTGACTGCAACGCCCCTGGCGGTCTTCCAGGTGTCACCGCCGACGTTTATCCGCGGGGTCCCGCTGTCCTCCACCAGCTCGAAAGACTCCGCAGCCTCGAGCGCCTCCATGAGTGTGTCGGACCGTCCGCTCCCGAGCACGTGATGCCAGGTCTCCAGGGTCACCGAGGTCGGGTCAACGATCTGGATCACTGAATGAGGCATGCCCAGGCGGTTGAAAGCCTCACGTCGGGTTGCCCCGTCGAGGAGGACATAGGACCCGTCGGGAGCGATAGTGCAGACCATCGGGTTGATCTGGATCCCGTCGGAGTCGATCCGGTCGCGGAGGCGGTCGACCCGGATCGGGTCAAAGTCCTCGTGGGGCCGGATCTCCTCGATGGGCGCGACTCTGAGGTCGGGTAGGTCTTGCATTGGCACGCATTGTGCCTGCCCGGACGACTAAATGTCGACCCGCATCCCGGTGCACTGTGCAGGAGGGCGCGGATATCACAACCCCGGGCACTGTGCAGGAGGTGCGGCCCGTGCGCTGTCCAGGAGGGCGCGCATTTCACAACCCGGTGCACTGTGCAGGGTTTGGTCAGGTGATCGCGCGGGTGACAGCGATGAGACGGTCGACGTCGTCGTGGTCGTGGTAGATCCCGAACCCGATCCGGAGCCGGTCGCCGCGGTAGTCGGTGATCACATTGCGCTCATGGAGCGCCTGATACCGGGCCATTGCGTCGGGGTGACGGAAAGTGAGGAAGTTGCCCCGATCGCTGCCTCGGCCGGGGATCAACTCACCGAGGTCGGGGCTCGAGTCGAGAAACTGCTCCTGGAGGCCCGCTACATGGTCGTGAATGGCCCCCGCGTCTACTCCCGACGAGGTGAGCCAGCCGAGTACCGCCCCGAGCCGGTACACCCCTGAAGGGTCGTAGGTCGCCCCAGCAAAGCGGGATCCGTCGGCGGCGAACGGGACGGTGTCGCTCACGCCTGACTCGAGTTGGCCGAACCCTGCGTACCAACCGGTATCGACCGGGCGCGGGCCATAGCCGTCAGGGGAGTGGAGGAAACAAACTCCCTCGCCGCTCATCGCGTACTTGTACCCACCGGCGAGGTAGAACGCCCGGTCGGCGATTGCCGCCAGATCGGCGGGACGGGCCATGAACTGGTGGTAACCATCGATGGCGAAGAACGTGGAGTCGTTGGCGGTTGCGCCGACGAGCTCCTCGATGCCGGCCACCGGGTATCCGGAGTCGTAGAACACCGAGGAGAGGTAGACAAGGTCATGAGCCCCCGCTGAGACACTCCTCAGGAATCGATCTTCGAAGTCCTCGAAAGGCTCGGTCTCGATCCTGTCGACGACGGCAAGGCCGGCCTCCTCCCACCGCCGTGACTGGCGGGCGAAGGAGTGGAACTCCGAACCAGTGGAGAGGATTCGGACGGGGGGCTCGATGCAGGAAAAGATCCTGACCAGAAAATTGTGGGTGTTTGGTGCAAACGTGATGGTGTTCGGATCGGGTAGCCCTATCGCCTCGGCTATCAGGCGGCGGGTCTCGGGGAGGACCTCGTGGAAGACGTGAGACCACTTGTCGTCCGCCAACCGTGCGGAGTCCTCCCAGTATTGCTGGTGGGCGTCGAAGGAGACATCGGGCCAGGGATGGTGGGAATGAGCGGCGAAATGGAGACGGTCCGGGTTGTATTCGAAGAACCGGGAAAAATGCTCCTTGAGGTTCATGCCTGGTAGCGGAACTTCATCGAGTCGACGACAGAAGGGGGAAGTTCGGGGCGGTCGGCGTATGGCACGAGAAATGTGGCGAGATTGAAGAGGTCGCCGAAGACCTTGCTTCGCTCCGCCGACTTCTCCAGGTACTTGGCACCTGCGGAGCCCCCCGTGCCGATCCTGCGCCCGATCATCCGCAGCGCCATCTGGGCGTGGCGATAGCGCCATGCAGTGAAACCCTCGTCGATATCCATCAACAGCTCGAGCATGCGGTGCGGCTCCTGCAGTGCCGGCAGGTCGCCGTAAAGCGTGATGAAGAGAGCTGCTTGAAACGCACGGTGACTGAGTCGGCGTTGCCCGGCCCGCTCCAAGCCAGCGTGCTTCGCCGGATCGAAGACCGCCTCGTACTGGCGCATGGTCAGGTCGAAATCCTTGAGCTGTGCAGACCGCTCCTCTTCGGTGAGGTTGGGGTTGTTGGCGACGACCGCCCGGTCGGCTTCGAGGCGCCCTTTTACCGCATCTTTGAATGCCTCCCAGAACTTGAACTCTCCGTGCTCGAGGAAGGGGGTCCGCTCCAACCAGCGTTCTACTTCGTCGAATAGGGTCCGATTGTCGTGGGTTTCCAGTACCACCTGCTTGTCATCTTCATCGAATCGTTCCGTATAGGGGGCGCCCTCGAACAAAAGCCTGTCTTCGGGTCGCATGCCGAGCTTGTTTTCGACGATCCTGAACTGTGCCGACTGGAAGCCCGAAGCGGGGAACAGGTGATCGCGGAAGTCGAGGAAGTCGAGCGGCGTCATTGTCTCCAGGACCGCTATCTGCTGGATCAGCAGCTTCTGGATCTCGGTGATGCGTCGCAACCGGCTGACAACGCGGCCCATATCTCCTTCGGCAACCTGTTCGCCTCCGAACATGGCGAGCAGATCGTCGAGCTCCCAGAGGATTTGCTTGAACCAGAGCTCATATGCCTGGTGGACGATGATGAAGAGCATCTCGTCGTGTTTGGTGTCGCCGGCCCTGGTGCTCTCCAGCCGCTGGGAGCCCAATAGCTTGTCGAGCTGCAGGTAGTCGCCGTAGTAGATACCGTCGGATGCCATTTCAACCTGAGACTACTGCCACTCGATGCCGCACCATTGCTCGGAGCGGGCCCACAACTCCGCCGCCAACCCGGGGTCCTCCGCCGCGGAAGATGGCTCGGCTTGCGCTCCTCGGGTGTAGTAACGGCCCGATTCTGCATCGAGGCCGGGATCGGTGGCGCAGTAGATGACTGTGGCCGCGCCTTGTTCCGGGGTGAGCAACCGGGCGCTGCGCATAAATCGCAGCCATCCGGGGAGGATCTTGGTGTGGACGAAGCCAGGGTGCACCGCGTAGGTGTTCCACCTGCTGCGCCGTCGGGCCAATTCGGCGGTGTAGAGGACGTTGGCCAGCTTGGAGACCGCATACTCGTCGAGCCGGAAGATCGACCGTCCCTTCCGGGTGACAGCCTCGAAGTCGATCCCGTCGACTCTCTTGTGAACCGCACTGGCCACCGTGACGACCCGCGTGCCGTCGCGAAAGGCCGGTTGGAGCCCGTGGTTGAGGAGGAAATGCCCGAGATGGTTGATCGCGAAGTGCTTCTCGAATCCGTCGTCGGTGAGACCTTTGGCCATGCCGACCCCGGCGTTGTTGACCATGACGTCGATCGTGATGTCTCGTTCCAGGAATTCCCCGGCGGCCCGCCGCACCGATGCCAGCGACCCCAGGTCGACCTGGAGGAAACTCGCAGAGCCCCCGGACCCTTCGATTTGGGAAGCAAGTGCTGTTCCCCGAGCCCGGGAGCGGCCGGCAACGACGATGTGGTGGCCATTCCGGCTCAGCTCCCAGGCCGCCGCACGGCCGATGCCAGAGGTCGCGCCGGTGATTACGGTGGTTTTCATCGCCCCGCACCGTAGTCCCCGCCCTGAACAGACATAGAGTGAGGTCATGATCGACTGGCCGGAAACCCTCAACGTCGACAACTGGATTCTGCGCGACCACCTCCGGATGACAGCTGACCGGGTCGCCCTCCGGACGGATGATCGAAACGTCACATTCGGAGAGCTCGACTCCCTCGCCTCAGGTTTTGCCGCAGCCCTGGTCGACGCCGGCGTGACACCTCAGGACAGGGTGCTCGTCGTCTTGCCCGACGGGCCGGAATATGCTGCCGCCGTTTTCGGGATCTTCCGGATGGGGGCGGTGGTGGTGATGGTCAACCCCGACCTCTCCCGGGAGGCGTTGGTCGGAATTCTGAACCGGGCCGGGGCTGCTGCAGCTTTTGTCGATGATCTCTACAGGGAAGCGTTCCAAGCGGCTCTCGACGAGGCAGGAATCGACACCACGGTGCTCGACCCGGCACCCATCGAGCCTGGCGACGTTCCGACGGTGGAGACTTCCCCGAATGACCCGGCGATTTGGCTCTTTTCCGGCGGGACCACCGGTGTCCCTAAAGCTGTGGCTCAGACCCACCGCAGCCTGGTCAACACGACTCTTCTCTACGGGCAAGGGTCACTCGCCCTCGTGCCCGATGACATCACGATCTCTGTGCCCAAGCTCTACTTCGGCTACGCCACCGGTTCAAATTTGCTGTTCCCGCTCTCGGTGGGAGCATCTTCGGTTCTGTTCACCGAACATCCCACTCCTGAAGCTTTGTTCGAACGCATCGAGAAGCACCGCCCGACCGTGATGGTCAATGTTCCCTCTGCGATCAACCAGATGATCTCCCACCCGGTGGCGGCGAACCGGGACCTCTCCTCGCTTCGGCTGGCGACCTCGGCAGGGGAGGCCCTACCCGAATCGCTCTACCACCGCTGGAAAGACTTGTTCGAGGTAGAGCTCCTCGATGGACTCGGCACCGCAGAGATGTGGCACATCTTCATCACCAACACTGTCGAAGATGTCAGGCCCGGAACTCTGGGAAAAGTGGTGCCGGGGTTCGAGATCAAGGCCTGTGACGAAGATGGAATCCAGGTACCGCCGGGGGAGGTGGGCCGGCTCTGGGTGCGCGGCGACTCCCTGGGCCTGGGCTATTTCGAAGATCCGGACCAGACCGAAGAAGCGTTTCGCGGGGAGTGGTTCGTCGGGGGAGACCTGGTTTCCATCGACGAGGCGGGCTATGTCACCCACCGCGGTCGGGCCGACGACGCGATCAAGATCAAAGGCAAGTGGTTCCGGCCACAGGAAGTCGAGTCGGTGCTCCTCGAGAACGAGGCGGTTTTGGAAGTTGCGGTGGTAGCGGTGTCCGACGAGGCCGGCCTATCGAAGCCGGTGGCTTTCGTGGTGGCCCATCCAGAAGTCTCCGAACAGGACCTGGTCGACTGGGTACTGGCCCGGCTCGAGGCTTACAAACATCCAAGGCGAGTGTTTTTCGTCGACAAGCTGCCCCAGACCCATCTCGGAAAGGTCGACAGATCTGCGCTGAAGCGCCTGGCGCGATAGGCATAGAGAAACCCCCACCGTTTCCGGTGGGGGTTTCTTCTTGGTGGCCTTGTTGTGTTAGACCTTCTCGGTTTCCCGTACTTCGTCACGAACCCGAACTTCGAAGGCGTCGACCTTGGAGGTACCTGCCCAGTAGAGGCCGCTTCCGGTGAAGAGGAAGACCAGTCCTAGCCCGGCCAGGACTCCGGCGAATGCCAGACCCAGCTGGAGGGTGGAGGCGGTGACGGTTCCGACACCGAGCTCGGCGACCAGGGCGTGTGCCGTTCCGGTCCATGCCATCCCTCGTGCCGGGCCCTCAATCGGGTGCATCCGGTCGAAGTCGGTCCAGTAGCGACCATCGATTGCGAACTCGTAAGTCCCCGCTTCGAACATTTCGCCGTTGTACTCGACAGCCTCGTCGAGGACCACTGTCTGAGTTCCGTTCATGGTGTGGTAGGCAACTACTGCCATCTGGTACATGTACTCACTGGCTGTGTTGACCAGCGGGTCGGCCGGGTCGAGATCAGACTCGACTACCGGGTATCCCCAGTCCTCGGTGAGGAGCAACATGATTGCCTCGGCCCCGGCGGTCTCGCCCCGGTCGATGAGCTGACCATCTTCGTTGTAGGCCAGTTCGACATTCTGTGCCTCACTGAACGACTGCAGTGCGCCGTAACCGTTTTGTACCTGGGTGAAGGCGAAGATGCCTGCCCCCATGAAACCAATACCGAACAATGCCAGCACGATCCCGATCATTCGAAAACGCTTGGCCATGAGTTCACGTCCTTTCTTATATGCTTGTGAATCTCTTCACATATCATCGTTTCTCCCTGGTGCCGGCTCTCGGGCAATAAGTCCTGTGAGCAGGGACCAAGGTGCCCGAGACCGGGAGGACCTTTGTGGGCCGAATTTGTCCCAGCTGACCGCCAGAGTCACGAGATGGAACCGACCATCCTCCATGCCGATCTCGATGCTTTCTACGCGTCGGTCGAACAACTGCTCAACCCCTCGCTCCGGGGGGTCCCGATGGCGGTGGGCGGAGGCGTGATCCTCGCCGCCTCTTATGAGGCCAGGAGGTTCGGCGTCACCGCCCCGATGCCGCTCCGTGACGCTCTGCAACTCTGCCCCCAGTTGAGGGTTGTGGAGGGCAGTTTCAGCCGGTATATGGACTTTTCCGACCAGGTGATGGCGATCATCGACGACTTCACCCCCGTCGTAGAACAGATCAGCGTCGACGAGGCGTTCCTCGACGTGCTCGGGACTATCCACCTGCTCGGGTCCCCACGCCGAATCGGCCGGGAGATCAGACGGAGGGTTCGTGACGAGGTGGGTTTGCCGATCTCGATCGGTATCGCCAGCACCAAGTTCCTCGCCAAAATCGCCTCCGCCCGGGCCAAACCCGACGGGTTGGTTTGGGTCGACCCGGAGACCGAGCTCGACTTCCTCCATGCCCTTCCGGTAGAGGCCATGTGGGGGGTCGGGCCGGTCACTGCGGCGAGGTTGAGGCGGTTGGGGATCGAGGACATTGGCCAGCTCGCCTCAGTGCCGGAGTCGGTGCTGGGCGGCGGGTTGGGGTCGGTGGCGGGTAGCAGCCTCCATGCCCTGGCCAACAACCGCGATCCGCGCCGTGTCCAGCGCGGGCGCCGGGCGGGGAGTGTCGGCAGCCAGCAGGCCCTGGGCCGGGGGCTGGTGGACGTCGCCGACCTGGAGTCGGTAGTGATCGGACTGGCCGACCGGGTCGGCCGGCGGTTGCGGCGCAAAGGACGTTCAGGGTCGACCGTCACAGTGGGTGTTCGCCTGCCGGGCCCGCGTCGGCTCATCCGCAGTCATACCCTGAAGTGGCCCACCGGTTCCACCAGGGCGATAGCTGCCATCGCTACCTACCTGTTGGAGCGAGCCCTCGAAGGATATGGCGGCCCGGTCACCTTGGTGAGCGTCACTGTCTCCAAACTGACTACAGACCGGCACACCCAGATGGAGCTCGGCTTCGATGACGGCGTGCTGACCAGCGCCGGTTTGCTCGCAGCCGACCGGTCGGATTCACTCGACTCGAAGGTAGATCTGATTCGGGACAAGTTTGGCGTTCAAGCGATCAGCGTCGGCGCCAAACGTGGTGGCGCATCCGAGGACTTTCGAAGACTTGCCGAGCGATCTTGATCAGGATCCGAATCGCGGATCAGATCGTCTCTGTCGACTCTTCCCTGATCCGCACCGGGCCCGCCCCCTCCGGGTGTTTTCCCTCAGCGGCTTCATAGAAATCTCGCAACTCCGCCATCAGGTTGGCGGGAACACCGTCGTAGTGGATCGGGTCGCCCATGGTTATGGTCTTGTTCCGGTAGCTCAAGCCGGCTGGGACGATCGGCGCCCCGGTTGCGGCGGCGATCTTCATGAACCCTGACTTCCAGAATTCTGCGGCCTTTCTGGTCCCTTCCGGTGCGAGGACCAGTGCGAATTCCTCGCTCGACTCGAATTCTGCATTGACCCGGTCGATGATCCCGCCGGGTTGGCTCCGATCGACGGGGATCCCTCCCAGCCTCCGGAATATCCAGCCGAACGGCCCGTCGAAGAGAGTGTGCTTTCCAAGGTACTTGGGGGTGAAATCCCAATGCTTGGTGGCGGCGAGGAAGGCTACGAAGTCCCAGTTGGTGGTGTGAGGAGCTCCGATCACGATGAACCGGGGGTCAGGAGGAACCTGGCCGATGAACTTCCACCCACGGAGCTTGAGATACGTAAAAGCGAGCCACTTCACCCGATGATCATGGCAGGAATGCCACTACCGGGCGATATGCGTTTCTACGGCCTCAATACGGTTGCTAGGTGGTCCTCAAGCCTGGTCAGCAATAGCGGCCAGGAGCTCGCGCATGAAGGCGGGGAGGTCGGCGGGCGACCGCGACGTGATGACATTGCCGTCTCTCACCATCTCCTTGTCCTGCCACTTGGCGCCTGCGTTGACAAGGTCGTCTTTGATCGAATGGAAAGATGTTGCGTCCCTGCCATCGAGGAGGCCTGCGGATGCCAGCATCCATGGCCCGTGACAGATTGCCGCGATCGGTTTTCCTTCCTGCCCCGACTCCGTTACGAGCTGCACCATTTCGGGGCACCGCCTCATGTAATCGGGGGAGAAACCCCCGGGAATCACGACGGCATCGAAAGCGCCGTTGTCGACTTCACCGGCGGAGACGGTGGTGACTGCCACGGTCCCGTGCTTGCCCTTGTGGCTCGTGTCCGACTCACAGCCGACCAGGTCGACCCGGTGGCCATCCTCGAGCAAGCGGTAGTACGGATACCAGAGCTCGATGTCTTCGAACATATCGGCGGTCAAGATTGCAACGCGGCTGATAGTGGGTCTCCTTGGGTCTCCGAGGAACTTACCCGATCGGGGTCGGGGCAAACTCCCGTCAGGCTTTGAGCGCAGGCGCAGACTCGAAACCGTGCTCGCCGACCCAGACCAGGGAATCTACCCCGCGGGTGGCCTCGACGATTTGGGCTGCCAGTTCATCGTCGATGACGCCGATGTCATCACCCCGGTGGATCACCTTGAGTCTGGCCTCCTCGGGCAGCAATGCGGCCAGGGGCCCGGGGTGGGCGGTGATGACCATCAGGTTGTACGGCTCTCCTGTGCTGTCGGCGCGATGGATCGAGTCGGCTTTGTAGGTGGAGTAGAGGTGATAGGCGGCGCCTCCTGCGAGGGCGGCGAGGGTGAGTTCGATCACCAGAGTCGACGGCTCGGGCTCGAGGCCGAAGAGCGCCTGGAAGATGAAGAGCAGCACCCCGACTATGGCACCGGCCCCGGTCAGGCCGAGGATGATCGCCATCCCCATCAAGTAGAACCGTCGCGGGAAAGAAGCTGCCTCCGGTGGCCTCGGTGCCTCCTGGGCGTTGGTCCAGAACAACCACCAGAGCAGGGCCGCTGCCGTGAAGGCCAGGACGAGGGAGACGGCCACCGTTGCGATGCTGTCGACCAGAGGCTCACTCTCGAAGACGACTGCGACCAGGCTCGTTCCGAGTCCGATGGCCGCAATCAGGCCGGTGGCCATCAGCAGGTATTCGTAGGCTCGCACCGCATCGGTGCGCTGTGCGCCGAGTTTCGGGCGGTGGTGCCACCAGACGAGACCCGACACGATCAGCACAGCGAGCAGGGCGGTGAGAGGCTCGAAATGAGTGCCGGGGGAGTCGGGCCGGTCGAGGAGGAAGGTGGCAAAGAAGACCGCCATGGCGGTGGCGGTGGCCACCATTGTGATCATCGCGGAGTATGCGACGAGCACGAGGTAGGTGAGCTTGGTCCCGTCCGGCTCGGCGGACCACGGTTGCAGCCATCGCCACGCCCAGACCGCGCCTCCAACGACGGTCATCCCGATTCCAACCTCGTAGAAGGGGTCGCCGGCGTTTGCATAGAACGTCCCGTAGATGGTCACAAACAGCGAGTAGAGGAGGATCCCCGAGCCGATGGCGAGCGTCGTCAGTCCGATTAGTGAACCCACCACCCGATGGATCTGGGAGATGCTGCTTCCGGGTCGGTCGGAGCGAGAGGCCCATTCGTGGAATCCGACCACGCTGGCAATGATCAGGACGTCGGTCAGCCTCGGGTAGTCGTTGTCGCCGAAAACGGCGGCGATGATGAGGACCGCGTACACAACGAGCCAGGTGAGATAGACGGCATCGGTGAGGGCGAGGTAAAGCGGCCACCCGACAGATCCCGGAAACTCCCTCCGCCGCTCGTCCTGGCGGCGCCACAGGTAATAGGTGAGGGGGGCTGCCACGATCAGCCCGGCGAGTGCACCGGCCAGATCGCCACGTGAGGTGCCGACGAGGCCGCTTCCGGGGAAGGCGGCGCGTCCGAGAAGGAACAGCGCCCAAACGGTGCCACCGACGAAGACAGCAAGGAGACCGTAAGCAACCAGGTCCCCTCCTTCGCTCCGCCCCTGTTCTTTACCGGAGAACGCTTTGACAATTGCGATGATCGCAGCGACGAGGAGCAGAGGGATCAGGAGCCCAAGGACAACGCTCATAGCCCGCACTCGAAGTAGAAGTATGGCCAGGAGAGTTCGGTAATCCCCCAGGTACCCGATTCTCGCTGCAGGCGGTAAGGGCCGGGATCGAACGTGTAGCCGTCGATGCTCGAGCCATCACCGAGTCGCAAGGAGACATGGACAACCGTCTCGTCCTCGAACTCGTCGACGTCTCCGAGTGTCGCGGTGAAGCTCTCGTACGGCCCGGCGCTGGCGATGTCGGCGGTCGAACACTCTTCCTGAAGGGTTGGTGAGAGTTGGTCGCGTGCAGCTTCGAAGTCGTTGTCGGCTATTGCCTGCAAGAACGCCTGGACCGTCCCTTGGGGAGTTGCCGGGTCGAGGACCACCGGTTCGCGAAAAAGCGCGATCAAAGTGAGGGCCAAAAGGATGGTGCCGGCCACCACCGGGAATATCCACTTACGTTGACGGCGGACCTCTTCTGACATGGTTGTCATTGTTGCATGTGGGGGACCAGCGCATAGGGCACACGGTGGAGATTCAACCGTCCCGCCGGACGGTCAGATTTTGTTGAGAACCTCGGGAATACCGGCCCCGATCAGGACTTCCGGTTGGTACCCCTGCCTTTGCAGGAGTGAGGCTGCCAGCGATGCCCGATAGCCCGTCTCGCATCCGACCAGCACCCGCCGGTCCCGGTCGATGCCCGGAGGCACGCCGTCTGCCAGATCGGGCGCGTAATGGCGGTGGGAGTCTTCGACGACGCCTGAATCCCATTCGTTGGGGGCGCGGACGTCGAGCACCACAACCCCTTCATCCATCCCGGCGATGAAAGATCCGACGTCGTGGACCGGAAACGTCGACAGCTCGATGTCCCAGGCAGGCAGGTCGGTGACCACGCCGACGATCCGGTCGTATCCGATACGCGCCAGCTGTCGCTGTGCCTCGTCGACGGATTGGTCGTCGTCGAGGACGAGCAAGAGCGGCGAATTGAACTCGGTGACCCACCCCACCCAGACTCCGAAGTCGTTGCGGAGCTCGATCGCCAGCGAGCCCGGGATGTGGCCGGCGGCGAAAGCAGTCTTGGGCCGGGCGTCGACAATGGTGACCGACGGGTCGAGCTCATCGAATCGTTCGCGAGACACGACGGGCGGGGGAGCCAGGTCCGGCGTCGGTCGGCCCTCGAGGTTGGTCGGCCCCATGAAGCGGTAGTAGGACGGATAGGGGACAAGGCCAGAGAGCTGTGCCGTGACGAATGATTCGACATCGTCGTGCTGCAGGACGGGGTTGGAACGCTTCTCCTCTCCGATAGTCGACGTCTCCTTTGCCGCTGCGGAGGCCGTGCAGAAGCTGCCCGCCCCGTGGGTCGGGTAGAGCCCGACCGGGTCCGGCAAGTCGGCGAGTCTGTTGACCGACTGATACTGCAAACGGGCGAGGGACTCAGCACGCTCGATGCCGAGCAGGTCGGATCGCCCCGACGAACCAACCAGGAGGCTCCCTCCGGAGAAGACGGCCTCTTCAGCCCCGTCGATGATTACCAGGTAGGACACGTGTTCGGGGGTGTGGCCCGGAGTGTGGAGCGGGCGAATCGAAATCCCGTTCGCAGACAGCTCCTCGCCGTGGAAGGCAGGACGGTGGCGGTAGACCGGTGCCGCCCCTGCCGGGAGCACCAGTTCGGCATGGAGTGCCTTTGCGATGTCCTTGGCGCCGGAGACGTAGTCGTTGTGCAGGTGGGTCTCGAATATCCACCTGACCTCGATATCGAGTTCTTCGACGATGGAGGTGAACCGATCTATGTCCCGTTGCGGGTCGACGATGAGTCCGAGCCCATCATGGGCCAGGATGTAGGTCGAGTCCCCAAGGCCTTCGGTGCGCACGGTCTCGATCTTCACGATCAGTCCTGCATCCCGAGAGCTTTGACGCCTCCCACCATATTGGCGACTGTGGTGAAGCCGGCGGTTGTCAGATAAGAGGCAACCTGGGCGCTGCGCGCACCGGACCGGCACACACAGAGCACCGCCCGGCCGGTGTCGAGCTCGGACAGCCGGTCGACGATCTCGCCCATCGATATCAGGGTCGAGCCTGGGAGCGTCCCCAGATCCCACTCGTTGGGCTGGCGCACGTCGAGAACGATGGCATTGTTCTCCGACGACCAGGTCTCCCACTCGTCGGCTGGCACGCTTTCGAACTTCGACATCTGACTTCTTTCGGGATCCGGGCGGTCTGCTCGCAATTCTAAGACCGGGGCCCGGCCAGGCATACCGCCGCCTCACTGTCACCGGTTCCGGCCGACCGTCCTGAGCTTGCCGGGTGTGACATTGTGAGTGGGCTCAGGGAATAGACAGAAGTCATGTTCGACTCGCCGCACAGCTTTTCGAAGCAAGGTCGCCCCGAACCCCCGGCCGGATGGGAGTATGTCGACGAACTCGAGGCGATGGCGAAATGGCTCATCGCAGGCCCCGATGCCAGCCGGGAACTGGCCGAAGCTGTGGCCGGAATGGACACGTTCCGAGGGGCCGATACTGTCAAGCGGTGGTTGCACAACGTCGCCTCGGCGCATGGCTCGAGGGCCGGGGTACCCGCTGGCTACCTCGACCGCCTGGTCGACGGGAGAACGCAGCGGGGGCCGGTCCCCTCCGGAGTTGGGCTGGACACCGAGATCTCCGCGCGGTTGGAAGCACTGGAATGTCTGTGCACGATTCCTGACAACTACCGCTGTGCGCTGCTGCTCAAAGAAGGGAGCGGGCTCACGGTGGAGCTCACCGCCTTTCTCATGGGCGTCTCCAAGGCATCGTTGCGGTCGATTCTCTACCGTGCGCGCCGGGCCATCGACTCTCAGGGCGGGCAGTCAAAGCCGAAGAGGTGATCGCCTACAATCCCGGAGCGCACAACCCCGGAGGGACATATCAAGATCGCAGTGCTCGCCTCGGGCTCTGGCACGAATTTCCAAGCGTTGATCGATGCTGGCGACCCCAACGTCGACATCTCACTGCTGATATCCGACCGGCCGGATGTCGGCGCGTTGACAAAGGCCGACGTTGCGAGGATCCCCTCCCGGCTGATCAGATACGGCCAGTTCGCCGACCGCGACGCCTTCTCCCGGGCGTTGGTCGAGGCAGCAGAGGACTCCGGTGCGGAGTCGCTGGTCCTCGCCGGATTCATGCGGATCCTCGCTCCGGTGGCGATAAGGCGATACCGCGATCGGATACTCAACATCCATCCTTCGCTTCTCCCCGCTTTCCCGGGCGCCCACGCTGTGGCCCAAGCCCTTGCTTACGGGGTGAAGGTGACCGGTGCCACAGTCCACTTCGTGGATGAGGAAGTAGACCACGGTCCGATAATCGCCCAGCGACCGGTACCGGTCCTTCCCGGTGACACCGAGGAGACACTCCACGAGCGGATCCAGCTCGAAGAGCACAAGCTCTACCCGGAGGTGGTCTCTGCATTCGCCGCGGGCCGGGTTCAGGTGAGCGGCAGGGAGGTGGTCTGGTCGTGAAAGTCGAGGTAAGGCGAGCACTCCTGAGCGTTTATGACAAGACAGGGCTCGAAGACCTGGCCAGAGGGCTCGCCGCAGCAAAGATCGAAATCGTTTCATCGGGAGGTACCGCCACCGCCCTGGAAGAGGCTGGCATCGCGGTCACTCGCGTCAGTGATGTGACCGGTGCCCCGGAGATTCTCGGAGGACGGGTCAAGACCCTCCACCCTGCAATTCATGGGGGGATCCTGGCCCGCCCCGGCCACGCCGACGATCTGGCCGAGATGGAGGCTTCGGGTTTCGACTACTTCCAGCTCGTGGTGGTCAACCTCTACCCGTTCCGGGAGACGGTTGCCGACCCCGCTTCGAGCGAGAGCGACATCATCGAGAAGATCGACATCGGAGGGCCGGCGATGATCAGGTCGGCAGCGAAGAACCATCGATCTGTTGCTGTGGTCACCAGCCCGGATCGCTACCAGGAAGTGCTGACGGCCATCGAAGAAGGCGGCGTCGACGACGACCTCCGTCGCAGTCTGGCAGCCGACGCCTTCTTCCATACCGCGTCTTACGACGCGGCCATCGTCGGTTGGATCGGCGACGACCTGGTCCTCCCTCTCCGGTGGCACGCTGCCCTCCGTTATGGAGAGAACCCCCAGCAGCCGGCTGCTGTGTACCGGGAGGATGGGGCCGCCCCGTGGTGGTCGGAAGCCCGCCAGTACCAGGGCAAAGAAATGTCCTTCAACAACTATGCCGATGCCGAGGCGGCGTGGCGGCTCGCATCCGATATCCCCGAAGCCTCGGTCGCAATCATCAAACACACCAATCCCAGCGGCTTCGCCCATGCCGGCACAGTTGCCGAAGCCTTCGAGAAGGCGTGGGAGTGCGATCCGGTGTCGGCGTTTGGCAGCGTTATCGGGATCAACGGCCAGGTGGATGTCGAGACGGCCAGGTTGATCGCCGACCGCTTCATCGAGGTGGTGGTGTGCAGCTCGGTGGCCCCCGACGCGCTTTCCATCCTCGCCAAGAAGAAGAACCTTCGGGTGCTCGAGGCGCCCCCACCTGGCAGTGACGACTCCGACATCCGGCGCATCGAGGGAGGGTTCCTGGTCCAGGAGCGAGACACCGACGTGGGAGAGCTGTGGGAGATCGTCTCCGAACGGGATCCGACCGAAGACGAGGCTGTGCAGCTCAGCGTTGCGATGACGGTGGCGATGCACGCCAAATCGAATGCGATCGTGATCTTCAAGGACTTCGCCGCCGTTGGGGTGGGCGCCGGAGACCAGTCCCGGGTGGGGGCGGGCCGCCGGGCGGTGGCACAGGCTGGCGATCGGGCCCGCGGTGCAGTAGCCGCCTCCGACGCCTTCTTCCCTTTCCGTGACGGTATCGATGCCCTGGCCGATGCCGGGGTGACCGCAATTGTCGAGCCCGGGGGGTCGCGCAACGACCAGGAGATCATCGACGCGGCTAACGAGCGCGGGATCGTGTTGGCTTTCTCCGGCAACCGGCACTTCAGGCACTGATGACAGCTCGCGTACTCGACGGCAAGGCGGTTGCCGCAGCAGTGAAGGCGGAGGTCGCAGTCGCCGTGTCCGGGCTTGGCTACCGTCCCGGCCTCGCAACGATTCTGGTCGGTGACGATCCTGCCTCACATGCTTACGTCCGCGGCAAGCGTCGCGACGCCGAAGAGGTCGGGATCACCTCGATCCACCATGAGTTGAGCGGACAAACCACAACAGAGGGCCTCGACGAGCTGATCGAATCTCTCAACGGCGACGACACAGTCGACGGCATCCTGGTCCAGCTCCCACTGCCGTCGGGCCTCGACTCCGAACAGATCGTCGAGAGGATCGACCCGGGCAAAGACGTCGATGGGCTCCATCCGTACAACCTCGGACGCCTGGTGCTCGACCGTCCCGGCCTCCGGCCATGCACGCCGGGGGGCATCATGCGGATCCTGGACCACTATGGAATTGAAACCCCAGGGGCCCGGGCAGTAGTCGTGGGACGCTCGTTCCTGGTGGGCCGACCCCTGGCGCTGATGCTCGCCAGCCGGGGAGCCGACGCAACCGTATCGGTGGCACATTCGCGAACCACCGATCTTGCGGCGATCACGAGGCAGGCCGACATTCTCGTGGCTGCGGTCGGTTCTCCCGGCCTGATCACCGCCGACCATGTCAGGGAAGGCGCGGTAGTCGTCGACGTCGGCATCAACCGTGTCGAAGGGGTGATTGTGGGAGATGTCGACTACGAATCGGTGGAAGAAGTCGCCTCGGCGATCACTCCGGTACCCGGCGGTGTGGGCCTGATGACCCGGGCGATGCTCCTGGCCAACACCGTGGCCGCAGCGAAGGCGCGGCGCGGCTGAAGGAGACCGTTTCCTAAGGCTCTAGAGGTCGTATTTGATGCGCAGAGCCTCAAGAACGCGTCCGCACAGCATTTAGCCCAGCGAGGCGATGCTGAAGAGGACATGGAACGGCACGCAGTAGATGACGATGCTGCCGAACTCTGAGATGTCGACCCCTTCCGGGATCTCATAGTTCTGGTCCCCGATGTTTCCTTTGAGAGAGCCCAGGTCCACATATCCGGCCAGATCTTCAGAACTCGTCGGGTTTGCGTGTGGCACCAGGTAGACGTGAAGGTCGGGCCCGTTGGTCACCTCGAAGCCCTCAAACCGGAGCAAGGTGGAACCGTCCTCGAGCTCATAAATAGTGGCTGTCCCCGTACCCCGGTGGCTGGCGTCAGCGTCCCGGAACTCTCCCACCAGAAGGGTGGTAGGTCCGGCGGCAGGCTGGCTCGTCGGCGTTGTAGAAGCCGGCGGCGTTGTGGTGTCGGTGGTGCCCAGAGTCGTCGTGGACTCGATTTCAGTCTGGTCCTCCGCTGCTGCGGTAACCGGGAAGGCTTCGTTGACCTCGGAGTCGAGGAAAAGCGGGGAGATCAGCCACCACGCGACGATCAGAGCGGGAATACCGATAACGATCGCGGCGATCGTCAAGTTTCTTTTGTTCAAGAGTGCCATGTTGTAAAACGTAGCGCTGGACGGTGAAAGTTGGTATAAAGCCTGCATTTAGCTGGCGTAAAGGGGGAGCAGAGGACCCGTCGCTTGATCGGGGGAAGAGCACCTTTCGCCACTGGCTAGGCTTTGGGTTCCGTTCAATCGAGGAGAATCAACGCATGGGCACACCGATCAGCATGGGACCCGACGGTCTCGTTGTCGCCAACGATCCGATCATCCCCTTTATCGAGGGCGACGGCATCGGGCCCGATATTTGGGCTGCAGCGGTCAGGGTCTTCGATGCTGCAGTGGAGAAGGCCTACGGGGGGGAGCGGCGTGTTGAATGGACCGAAGTCCTCGCCGGCCAGAAGGCGTTCGACGCCACCGGTTCCTGGCTGCCCGACGAAACGGTTGACGCTTTTGGTGAATACCTGGTGGGGATCAAAGGCCCGTTGACCACGCCGGTTGGCGGCGGAATCCGGTCACTGAATGTGGCACTTCGCCAGATCCTGGATCTCTATGCCTGTGTGCGTCCGGTTCGGTGGTTCGATGGCGTCCCATCTCCGGTCAAAGACCCGGGGGCGGTCGACATGGTGATCTTCCGGGAGAACACCGAAGACGTCTATGCCGGCAAGGAGTTGGAGGAGGGCACCGAAGATGTCAAAAAGCTCCTCGAGTTTCTCGAGGCCGAGTTCGGCTGGGAGATCCGACCTGATTCCGGTTTGGGTCTGAAGCCGATTTCGATCACCGGATCCAAGCGATTGATCCGGGCAGCAATCAGGTACGCACTTGCCAACAATCGCAAGTCAGTGACCATGGTGCACAAGGGCAACATCATGAAGTTCACCGAGGGTGCCTTCCGGGCCTGGGGCTATGAACTGGTCAACGACGAGTTCTCCGACGTTGCGGTGTCCTGGGAGGACAGCGGCGGCGATGCCGGAGACAAACTTCTGGTCCAGGATGTGATCGCAGATGCGATGTTGCAGCAGGTGCTCACCCGGCCGGGCAACTACGACGTGATAGCCACCACCAACCTCAACGGGGATTATCTGTCGGATGCCCTTGCCGCTCAGGTCGGCGGGATCGGTATCGCTCCCGGCGGCAACATCAACTACGACACCGGCGTAGCGATCTTCGAGGCAACCCATGGAACTGCCCCCAAGTACGCGGGCCAGGACAAGGTCAACCCGGGGTCGATCATCCTGTCGGGGGAGATGATGTTCCGCTACATGGGTTGGGACGAGGTCTCCGACCTCATCGTCAAAGGCATCGAGGGGGCGATCGCCGCTAAGACTGTCACCTACGACTTCGCCCGCCTCACCGACGACGCCACCGAAGTAAAAACCTCCGAATTCGGCGACGCCATCATCGCCCACATGTAGCAACTCCCACCATCGGCTGATCTCCCAGCTCGAGAGACCTCTCCCTCCTACCTCCGCCCTCCTTCGTCGGGCGCAGGAACCTTCCTCCCGCAAGCGGGAGGACAGCCGGAACTCGAACTCTCCCTCCGCTTGCATCCGCTTGCGAAGGGAGTACCGGCGACGGCAATACGCGTCTCTCCCTCGCTTGCGGACGGAGTACCGGCGACGAAGGACCCGGGGAGGGTGGGAGGTTCCCACCAACGATGCTCTAGGCCCGCCGCTGACGCGTCTGCTCTCAACTTGGAGAGTCTCAGTCCCCCTTACCTCCCGGCCCTTTCGGGCCGGCAGGGACCTTTCCCCCGTTCGGCTTTGCCTCCGGGGGAAAAGCTGCGCGGCCTCCGGGGGAACAGCTGCGCGGCCTTCGGGTGAACAGCCCGCTCCAACGATCAAATGTGAGGCGTGGAGCCTTAGGATCGCGGTGCTAGTCGCGGCCTGAGATCAGGGCGATCAGACGGAGTAGTTCTAGGTAGAGCCAGACGACGGTGACCATCAGGCCGAAGGCGGCGAACCAGGACATCCAGCCGGGGGCGCCTTCGTTGATCCCGCGCTCGATGATGTCGAAGTCGAGCAGCAGGTTGAACGAGGCAACTCCGACGATCAGGAGACTGATCCCGATTCCGAGCGGGCCGGAGTCGAACACCGAAGGGATCCCTACCCCAAAGAGGCTGAGGACGATCGATGCCACATAGAAGATCGCAATGCCGGCCGTCGCCAGGATCACTGTCGAGCGGAGGCGCTGGGTGACTTTGATGATCCTCGTCGCGTAGAGGAAGAGCATCGCCGTGAACACCGCCAGCGTGGCCAGGATTGCCTGGACGACGATCCCGTCGTAGAGCGTCGAGTAGAGGCTGGAGATCGCTCCGACCAGCACGCCCTCGGCAACTGCGAACAACGGGCCGGTCACCCGCACCCAATGGGGCTTGATCATCGTGATGATCAAAAGGCCGAACAGGGCAAGCAGTGAGATCAAGAGGATCCCGCTGATCGCCTCGGCGTTGACCCATCCGAACACCGCACCGGCGAGCAGCAACGTGAACAGGGATCCAGTGGCCCGCATCGTGTCGCCCATCGTCATCCGGTCTCCCGGCGAAGTGACTATGGGAGCATGGGCGGTCTCTGCGTTGGTGGCCGAGTCGGGTTTCCCGAATTGTCGGGTCAGTACTGGGTTGGACATATCGGGAGATTCTAGGGCCTTCTGTGCGCTGGGGACGCGAGGTGGCGTCCCGTCACCGGCCCATCGTGAAGAACTCGGGGTTGGGCTGGATCGCGCCCAGGTGCGCGACCCGATTGGAGAGGGCGAAGAGGGCCGTAATCGAGCCGATATCCCAGATGTCCTCGTCGCTGAAGCCGTGTTCGTTGAGCACCTCGAAGTCGGTCTCGTCGATCTCCTCGGGAAACCTCGCCAGCATCACCGAGAACTCCAGCATGGCGCGTTGGCGTTCGGTGACCGGAGCAGTCCTCCAGTCGGTAGCGATCCGGTCGGCGATCTCAGAGTCTTTGGCCCTGATCCGGAGGATGGCGCCGTGGGCGATGACGCAGTAGAGGCAGTCGTTCGCCGCGCTCGTGGCGACAACAATCATCTCGCGCTCGGCCTTGGTCAACCCGGATTCCCGTTCCATCAGTGCATCGTGGTAATCCATGAAGGCCCTCAGCTCATCGGGCCGGTGGCCCATTGCGAGGAAGACGTTGGGAATGAATCCGGTCCGTTCGGCGATGGGCTCGATGCGCTCCCGGAGGTCGTCGGGAAGGTCGGACAGGTTGGAAAGGGGGTAGCGGCTCATTCCCGAATCACGATAGTGCTCGCATCCGGGCGGCTATCTCTCTTCAAGGCCGACCGACCGGGCGAACTCGTGCAGGTATTCCTTGTCCCGCTCTGGAATCGGCGAGCTATCGAGTGCCTCCAGCGTCGCTTCCGCCTCCTGGTGCAGCGATCTGGACCGCGACTCGTAGCCAGCGTCCTCGACCAACCCGATGAGACTGCTCAACGTCTCCAGCAAAGCCTTGAGGACATGAGGCTGATCAATGGCGTTGATGCGGATCTCCCGGAAGGCCCCGTGCACGTAGTCGGAGTGGGTGAGTGCCCGTGGTATGAAGACACGAGTACCGTTTTCGCTGGCGGCGATTCGCCCCGGGAGGTCTCGAAGCAGCGATGATCGGATCGGCCCAGTCATGTGGTGGACCACGTCGGCGCCAGTGGTGGCATCGTTGAGGGAGGGCGAAAGCGCCCGGAGTGCGATATCCACCATCTGGCGAATCCCATACGCTGGATCGGATTCGATAGTTCGAGTACGCCCGAGGTCGATGGCGCTGATCACGGCCAACCCGATCTGTTCGTCAGCTTCCGGCCACATCGTCGCGGCAACCTCGCCGGCTGCGATGTAATCGCCGGTGCGGACGTCGATCCGCACGGTGGTGCCGTCCGGGACGGCCTCGAGGAGTGCGTCGACATCGATAGAGCGAACCCAACCCGACTTGGTTACCGCCATTCTCGATACCGAGTCGCCATCGGGTGACGGATCAGTGCCAGTGGCTACCGCCTCTCGCTCGGGAAGCGATTCGAACGAGGCTTGGGTTTCCTCGGCGAGACTCCGAACGATGGTATCGATGCGCATGCTGCGCATGATCCTGTCGATGAAGTACACAATCGCCACCATGGAAACCACTGCCAACACGACTGCAATCGTCACCGAGATGTCATGGGTGGTCCGTACGGTTTCCTCGCCACCCCTTACCGCTACCAAGACGAACAGGGCGTAAACAAAGGTGCCGATGGTGAGGCCGATGGTCACCTGCTGATAACGATCACGCAAGAAACCCTGGGTCACCCTGGGGGAGAATTGGCTGGTTGCCAGTTGGACGACGACTGCGGTCATCGAGAAGACGATTGCGGCGACCGTCACAGTCGCTGTAGCCACCGTGGAAAGGATTGCTCTCGCCGAGTCGACGGTGGTGGGAACCAGCCACGGAAAGATCGAGCCTTCGTCCCTGGTGAAACCGTCGAAGGCGACGGCGACCCGGGAGAGGCCGCCGAGTAAGATGATGATGCCGATCGGTATCAGGAAAAGACTGTCTTTGATCCGCTCGAACCCGGAGATCAGCACCGGCTCACCTGCGCCCGAATATCACGGGCATGGCGCAAGCGACCACGCGAGATTGGCAGGTCACCCCTGGTCACGTTCGTCGTTCCACGCTGGATCGTTTTCCCATTCCTCGTTTCGCTCCTCAACCTTCTCCAGTGCTTTACCCGCTTCCTCACGCGTCGGAAACGGGCCGATCCGCGTAGTGATCCGACAACCCAGCTTTGGTTCAACAGATTCGTGCTCGATGCAGTAGTACCACTCTTCGTTCATAGGAGGATCTAAGCAGCGCGTGCCCGGGTCGGGGAAGGTTTGGGTCGGTCCTACACTCACCCGATGGCAACAGCGCTGCGGATAACCAGGCCGGGAGATGTTCTCCCCGAAGCAGAAGTCGCTGCGCTGCAGCCGATCATTGACGACATCAACCGGCTGAAGGTGGAGCGGAATGCCATTGTCGCAGCCCACAACTACATGACGCCCGACATCTATCACCTTGCTGCCGATGTCACCGGGGACTCGTTGAAGCTCGCCTACCTGGCCCGGGAAACGGATGCAGAGGTGATCGTTCTCGCCGGTGTCCACTTCATGGCCGAGACGGCAAAAATCATCGCACCGGAAAAGACCGTCCTCATCCCCGACCTCCAGGCCGGATGCTCGCTTGCCGACGGGATCACCGGCGAAGACGTCCGCAAGCTGAAGGAGCAATACCCCGGGGTGCCGGTGGTCACTTATGTGAACACCTCCGCCGAAGTGAAGGCCGAGTCTGATATCACCTGCACCTCCTCGAATGCGGTGGCGGTCGTGGAGTCCCTCGGCGTCGACCGTGTCATCTTCACCCCCGACCAGTTCCTCGGGATGTGGGTGGCTACCCAAACCGATGTCGACATCATTCTCTGGGAAGGGTCCTGCATGGTCCACGACCGGTTCACCGGCGAAGAGGTGGCGATGTATCGTGACTCCTACGGTGATGGTATTCAGGTGATCGCCCACCCCGAAAGCCCTCCTGATGTGCTCGCCGAAGCGGACTATGTTGGATCGACCCACGGCATGATCGAGTGGGTGAAGACCAACCGGCCGGAGCGGGTGATGATGATCACCGAATGCTCGATGGCGGACAACGTCTCGCTCGAAACCCCCGAAACCGAATATGTTCGGCCTTGCAACCTGTGCCCCCACATGAAGCGGATCACACTCGAGAACATTCGCACCTCGTTGGCGACCATGACCCACCAGGTCGAGATCGACCCTGCGGTGGCCGATCGCGCTCGCGCTGCCGTGGAGAGGATGCTCGAGGTCGGCCGTCAGGACTGACGGCTTGCGATGATGGAAATCACCCGCCTCGATGCACCGCTGGTTGTCGGGGCCGGCGTGGCCGGGTTGACGGTTGCACTCGCACTGGACAAGGCCTACGTCGTCAACGCGCCGGAGATGGGCTCGACGTGGTGGGCCCAGGGAGGCATCGCCGCTGCAATCGCTTCGGACGATTCCCCGGGGCTTCACGCCACCGACACCATGGCCGTAGGCGGCGGCCTTGCCGTGCAAGCCGCGGTGGACGCCCTCACTGCGGGGGGGCCGGAGGCCATCAACCGGCTCCTCGCCATGGGGGCCGAGTTCGACCGCGACGCAGAAGGGGAGATCCTCCTCGGGCGCGAAGGCGGCCACCAGACCAGAAGGGTGGTGCACGCCGACGGTGATGCCACCGGCGCCGAAATCATGCGCGCCTTGAATCTCGCCGTCGACTCGGCAGATCACGTTTCGACAGTGGTGGCCAGGGTCGTCGACCTGGTCGAGGCCGGTGGTCGGATTGCCGGGGTCGTGGTGGCCGACGGCACCGACCGTTCGGTCTTCCTCGCGCCTTCGGTGGTCCTCGCCACCGGGGGGGCAGGGCGCCTCTTCGCGCGGACGACAAACCCCCTCGGCGTCACCGGGGATGGGATTGCCATGGCGGGCCGGGTCGGTGCCCGGCTCGCCGACCTCGAGTTCGTTCAGTTCCATCCCACTGCACTCCTCGCCGGCAAGGACCCTCTGCCCCTTCTCACGGAGGCGCTGCGCGGCGAGGGCGCCACTCTCGTCGACGCCCATGGCCGCCGCTTCATGGACCAATACCACCCCATGGCCGAACTCGCTCCTCGGGACATCGTGGCCAGGGCGATCTTCTGGCAGTACGACAAGGGCCTGGGAGGTGCGTACCTCGACTGCACTGCGATCCATGACTTCTCCGAAAGGTTCCCCACGGTGTTCGCCCATGCCCATTCGGTGGGCCTCGACCCGACCGTCGACCGCTTGCCGGTCTCCCCGGCCGCCCACTATTACATGGGGGGAATCGACACCGATCTCAACGGCAGGACCTCGGTCCCCGGCCTCTGGGCCGTCGGCGAGTGTTCCTCGAGCGGTGTCCACGGAGCCAATCGACTTGCATCGAACTCCCTGCTCGAAGGTCTGGTCTTCGGGTTACGGGTGGCAACCGACGTCAGCAGCGGACTGGTGGAGGTCGAAGGCCAGCCGAGGGCTCCCGAAGAGTCGCTCGACCTTCCGCTGGTGGCCGGCCCCGCGCTCGACGATCTGCGGCAGCTGATGTGGGACCGGGTAGGCCTCGTTCGGATCGGGTCGGGTCTGTGGGAGGCCCGGAACGGGCTCATGGAACTCGAACCGATTCTCCGCAGGACCATTGCGGGAAGGGTCGCTGTCGAGCTGTCGTTGATGATCGTCCTGGCCGCACTGCGCCGGAGTGAGTCGCGGGGCGGACACTATCGGGCTGACTATCCCGAGCCCGACCCGATGCAGGCGCATCGGACCCTGGTCGATCCGACCCGGGCGAATATGGTTCCTCTCACATGATCACCGAGGAGATGTACGCCGACATCGTGGCGCTGGCACTGAAGGAGGACCTTGGCTCCGCAGGTGACATCACCACCAACTCCACCATTGCACCGGATGCCACTGCCTCCGCCGAGTTTCGTACCCGCCGCCAGGGCGTGGTTGCGGGGCTCGAGGTGGCCGCCTACGTCTTCAGGACCTTCGACCCGGCGCTCGAGTTCGATCCGAAGGTCAGCGACGGCGACCGGGTGGAGGCGGGGCGGGTGCTCGCTGTTGTCAGGGGGAATTCCCGATCCATACTCTCCTCGGAGCGGACTGCCCTCAACTTCCTGGCACGCATGTCGGGAGTGGCGACCCAGACCGCTTTGCTGGTGGATGCCGTCGAAGGGACCACTGCCAGGATCTCCGACACCCGCAAGACGATGCCCGGGTTCAGGGTGCTGGACAAGTATGCGGTTCGCATGGGAGGGGGGTCGAACCATCGCTTCGGGCTCCACGACGCGGTCTTGATCAAGGACAACCACATCGCGGCGGTAGGTTCGATCGCCGCAGCGGTCGAGGCGGCTCGTGCCCGATATGGCCACACGGTGACCGTCGAAGTCGAAGTTGACAGCCTTAGACAGCTCGAGGAGCTCCTCGAGACTGATGCCGACACTGTCCTCCTCGACAACATGGCGCCGATGACCCTCGCAGAAGCGGTCGTCATGGTCGATGGGAGGATGACCACCGAAGCCTCGGGGAATGTCACGCTGGAAACGGTGAGAGAGATCGCCGAATCGGGTGTCGACGTGATCTCTGTGGGGTGGATCACCCACTCTGCTCCGCAACTGGATATCGGTCTCGACTTCACCTGAGACACCCGGAACCCAGTCCCGTGACGAGCAGGTACGCTCAGAGACTATGAATAAACCTGTAAAAGTCGCCGTTACCGGCGCCGCCGGACAAATCGGGTACAGCCTGCTGTTCCGGATTGCCGCCGGGGAAATGCTCGGTTCCGACCAGCCCGTGATCCTTCAAATGCTGGAGATCCCACCAGCGCTTCCGGCGCTGGATGGTGTTGCGATGGAACTGGAAGACTGTGCCTTCCCGTTGCTTGCCGGGATGGTGCAGACCGATCAACCCGAGGCTGGCTTCGACGGAGCCGACTACGCCCTTCTCGTCGGAGCGATGCCCCGCAAAGCCGGAATGGAACGGGCCGACCTGCTCTCTGCCAACGGGGCGATATTCACCACTCAGGGCAAAGCAATCGCCAGTTCGGCATCTGACGACGTCAAGGTGCTGGTGGTGGGAAATCCGGCCAACACCAACTGCCTGATCGCGGCGGCGAATGCCGACGGGATGAACCGGGCCAACTTCACCGCGATGACCCGACTCGATCACAACCGTGCGATCAGCCAGCTGGCCGCCAAGACGGGCCAACCGGTCTCTTCGATCCGGCGGATGACGATCTGGGGCAACCACTCCGCTACTCAGTATCCCGACCTCTTCCACTGCGAGATCGACGGCAAGAATGCCTACGAGGTGGTCGACGACCATGCCTGGGTCGACGGTGAGTTCATCCCCACAGTCGCCAAGCGCGGGGCTGCGATCATCGAGGCCAGGGGAGCGTCATCGGCTGCTTCGGCGGCCAACGCCGCTATCGGCCACATTCGCGACTGGGTGGCCGGGACCCCCGAAGGCGACTGGGTTTCGATGGGTGTGACGTCGGACGGTTCGTACGGTGTGCCCGAAGGCCTCATCTCTTCGTTCCCCTGTGTCACCAGGGACGGGGCCTGGGAGATCGTTCGTGGCCTCGAGATCGACGAATACTCCCGAACCAAGATCGACGCCTCGGTAGCCGAGTTGGTCGAGGAGCGCGATACGGTCCTCGAACTGGGTTTGATCTGACGACGCCGGGGTGACCGGGCGAGCCCGATCACCCCGAATCGGCTCGCTAGCCGAAGTCGACGCAGGGCCTGACCTCGACCTTGCCGTACCATGCTCCCGGTATCTGCTGGGCCCACTCGAGGGCTTCGTCGAGATTGGCGCAGTCGAGGAGGTAGAAGCCCCCGAGCACCTCTTTGGTCTCGGCGAACGGGCCGTCGGTGAACACGGGTTCCCCGCCTTTGCCGGTCGGGACGTGGATGGTGGTTGCCGTGTTGGTGTCGTGGAGGGCTTCACCGCCGGCCATGACTCCGGCATCGCCGGCGTTCTTGCCGAATTCGTTGTACTCAGCCATGAGCCTGCCCATCTCCTCCTCGGAGACTTCGACACCTTCGGTGTCGGCGGGCGAATAGATGAGGGCGGCATATCGTGGCATCTCTACTCCTTGTGTTGTTGACGCCTTGCACCTGTATGACGAACAGCTTCTGGTCGTTTCGACAGGTTGACAGAAAAAAAGGGGCCGGGTCGTGAGAGACCCGGCCCTGGAGAAGAAGCTAGTGGCTAGAACTCCACTTCCATATCACTTACGGCGGCGCTCCACTGCTGGACTGCATTCTGATGCATCATCAGCTTCGCCAGGTTGCCCGACACCTTGAGCTTGCCGGTCATGAAGGCGGTCTGGGTGTTGAGTTCGCCTTTGGCGATGGCGGCGGCGGTGTCGTAGTTCTGCTTCACCGTCACGTCGGCACCTTCGAGTGTGCCCAGAGCGAGGGTGGCATTGCCGCCGGAGGTGGAGAGGTAGTAGTCGACTTCCCCGTCAGGGGCGTCGGTAGTGCTGAATTGGATCCCGAGGTCGGCTGCCCCAATCGCGTTCTTGAAGCCTTCGTGGCTGTTGAGGGCGTTTGAGGCCTCCTGGGCCCACTCTTCACTGAGAAACTTTGACATCGTTTGATGCTCCTTGTCATGTCTTGATTGACCGCCAACGTTAGCCGAATCATTCCAAGTTTGAGCAATCGCTCAAATCCCGAACGGGCCCTCTCCCTCCGTTTGCAAACTCTCCCTCCGCTTGCAACTCCCTGCGTTTGCGGAGGGAGTACCGGCGACGAAGGAGCCGGGGAGGGTGGGGAGTTCCCACCAACTGTGGTCAAGCTCCCAGCCCGCGGGGACCTCTCCCTCCTACCTCCGCCCTCCTTCGTCGGGCGCAGGAACCTTCCTCCCGCAAGCGGGAGGACAGAAGAAGCGCGGTGCAGAAACCTTCGAACAAGCGGGAGGACAGCTGAAAACGGCAGTACCTCGATACGCGTCTCCCTCCGCTCGCGGAGGGAGTGCCTCCGACCTCCTAGGTCGGAGGGGAGGGTGGGGCGATCTCACCAACGGCACTCGAGCTCCCCAGCCCGGGAGGACAGCCTTTAGACGATCAGTTTTATCAGGGAGGTTTCGTGGCCGCGGGAGAGACGGGTCAGGGGGAGTCTCGGGTAGCCCGGTTCGAGGCCGGCGGCTTTGGCTGCTGCCTTCACCCCGGGAGCGCCGTGGGCCTCGATCTCGGCGCTGATCGAGCTGAGGCGCTTCTGGAGGCGGCGGGCCGATTTGGGGTCTTCCCTGGCTTTGGCGAGGACCTCCTGGACCAGTCGGGGCAGGTAGTTTCCCGAACCGGTGATGGCGCCGTGGCATCCGACTGCCATGGCTGCGGTGATGGCCCGCGACGACCCGGAGTAGAGAATGAAACCGCGCGGGGTGGCATCGAGGATCGACTGGAGGCGCACCACGTCGCCGGAGGAGTCTTTCATGCCGACGATGTTCTGATGGCGTGACAATCTGGCCACGACGTCGACGGGCAGGTTGTAGGCGGTGACCGGCGGCACCGAGTAGAGGTACACCGGGAGCTTCGACGCGTCGGCGATCACCCGGTAGTGCTCGAGCATCGCCTCGGAGCGACCCCGCGCCGACGTGGTGGGGGTCATCACCAGCACCGAGTCGGCTTTGCCCTCTTCGGCTTCGGCGACCTGGGCGAGTGCCATCCGGGTCGACTCGCCGGAGATGCCGACCATGAGGTGGGCCTTGCGGCGCCGCACCGCCTTGACCAGCTGAAGACGCTCACCCGGCTCGAGGTAGGGGCCTTCGCCGTTGGACCCGGCGATGACGAAACCGGTCATCCCGGTGTCGGCGAGGATGCGGACGTTGCCCGCAAAGTCGGCGAGTTCGAGGCTCCCCGACCTGGTGAACGGAGTCACCAGCGCGGGCATATATTCAGGTGGTGGATTCACCCGGCCAGGTTAGACAGCGCCAGGCCCGGCTCAGTCGATGATGTGGATGGGGTTCCCGATCATGTACGCCTTCCAGGTCGTGGTGTCGTTGACCGGGGAGGTGTACACATAGTTCATCTTCCACCAACAATCGACAGTGGGAGTAGACGGACCGCATGCATACGTCGGCGAGAGGTCCATCTCGAACTTGAGCCATCGGTCGTTGTATTCCCCGGGAGTGACCAGCTCCTGACAGTTGCCACCTGCGGGAATCGTCTGCTGGAGAGACCAGTTGTTCGCCGGGGTGTTCCGGGAGTAGATCCGGCACTCGCCATCATTGAAGATAGTGCCGTCGGGACCGATCACCTGCAGCGTGCCGTTCTGAGAAGACTCACCGGCGTCGAACAGTTCGACCACGAAGGTCTTCCCGTTGTAGTACGTGGGTACCTCGGCCAGATGGAACGATGTCGTAGAACCGCTGAAGTTGTTGTAGATGGAGAAGTCCCCGAGGGCGAACAGTTTGGTATTCGTCGACGGAGTGGCCCTCACGGCGTAGCGGTTCAACCCTGCCCGGTTGGTAACGGAGCCGGGGTCGAGATGACGGACCTGGAGGATGTGGATACCAACTCCGGAACGGGTCCAGCAAGACTGCCCGTCCGGGGTTTCCCAAGTGTATGGGTCAGCTGCAGGCTTCTGTGGTTGGGGCGGGATCGTGGCGGTGCACAACACGGTGTTGTCCGAAACATCGAGGGGGGTCGGGTCCGGGGCGTAGAGGGTCACTACCATCGTCGGGCCGCAGTCCGGAGAGGTGGACGGGCCCCAGTCCTCACACCCGCGGTCACCGGTGCGGATGTAGTCACCGGTCGGGTTCGGGCCTGACCTGTTATGAAATGCGAGATCGTTGAATTCGACCGTGAAAGTGCCCGACGACTCGATGCCGTAGAGATACCCGGTGCTTCGTGCGAACGGGTTCTGGGTGCAGCCAGGGTTGTCCGGTGCGTTGATGCACCATGAGGAGTAGGCATCACCCATCGAGCGCTGCGTCCACTTGCCGTGGATATTGGCCCAGAAGTTGGCGGTCTGAGGTGGACATCCCGGTTGGGACGGGTCGCAATCGTTTCCGAATTGATTGTCCGGGCTTCCCAGCTTGAGTGGGGGAATGAACTCGGCTACCGCTGAGCGGGCAATGGTCATCGAGTCCCATCCGAGAACCTTGGCGAAGAAGGTGTCGACTTCGTCGGATACGTGCACTCGAAGCTGGTTGGCTCCGATCACGGTGGGGGTGACCGAGACGTCGGCAAGGGTGTTGTCGTATCCATTGCGGTTGGCGATGTCGATGGCAGTGCTGGTGGCCGTACCGGTCTGATTAGGCAGGTAGACGACGCCGGCAAGGGCGGAGGCATCGGCCGTGCGTTGCACCCGGCTGGCGTTCAGGTAGTACCAGGCGAGGTCGGCGCTGACTGCGGCTACGCCCATCAGGAGGAACAGCGAAGTGGCGATGATGGCGAGCGCTGCCCCGCGGTCCTGCTTCCAAGCTTTGCGAATCAGGTCTCTCATTGGCTCCCCCTTGTGTCAGGCTCGATCTGCATGATCGCGGTCTCCCTCCAGGTGATCGTCGGGAAAGGGAAGAATCCGGTCACGTCGCTGTGTTCGAAAACTACTTCCACCCCGAGCACATCGAAGACCGGGGGAATCCGGTCACGCGAGGACGGTGTCCACGGACAGCCGTTGACACACACCAACCCGTTGGCGGGAACACCGCACGCGAGACCGCCGACCGCAGGTTCGTAGATGTTGACGGAGCCGGTGACGGGGTCGCCATTGCCGTCAGCCTTGAAGATCGACACCTCGAGCAGCTCGCCGAATTTGAGGTTGCACGCGGCCTCTTCGACCGACTCGAGGATGAGGTCGTCGGCGTCGAAGCCGGTGATGGGGTCGTCGTAGTCGGCTGCGGCGGCTCCGGTACGGGCTCCCTCTCTGGCTGCGTTGCTGACCGTGAGATAGTCGATTACCAGGAATCCGACTTCCGAAAGGCCAACTGCAAGCAGGATGAGCATGGGGAGGAGAATGGATGCCTCGATCAGGGAGGCCCCTTTCTCTTTGTCCTTCTTGAACAGGCGGCGGATCACGAGTCGAACACCTGCGGTTCGATTGCGAAGTCGGTGACGACGGTGAAGTCGGCATCGGGTGAGAAGAATCCGGTCACCCAGACGTGGGTGAACTGGACTTCCACGGCAATTCGGTCTGTGAAGGGTGCGCTATCGTCGCGGTTGGCCGGGTTCCAGTTGGGGACCGTATAGGTATCGCGGAAAGGTTCAGGGCACGGACTCCATTCACAGCATCCGACCAGGATGTTCCCGGGTGAGTTGTCACTGCAGTCGCCGGGAGGGGAGTAGGTGTAGGTTGTGGACTGACCGCCCGGTTCGAAGATCCGAACCACCAAACCGTCAGCTATCGAAGCCGGGGCGAGTGTCGCAGCAACGTCGTTGAGGATCTGAATATCTGCACGGGGGTTACTGCCGTAAGTGGCACCGGCGCGGGCGCCCTCCCGAGCGGCATGGCTCACCGAGAGCCAGTTCTTGAAACCGAGCCCGAATTCGATAACGGCGAAGAGGGCGAGGAAGAGAAGGCCGTAGACGATGGCCGCCTCGACAATCGTGGCGCCACGCTCTTTCCGGTCCTTCAGTTGTGCAAACTTCATGAATCCACCCTCCACCCGCTGGTGGAATAGATCGAAGCAGCGCGCTCCGTGGTTGGTATATCGGCACAAACTATCGCCGGGTGTAGGGGTAGGGGCATGGGCCTACTGACCCATTTGGGTAATGAATTCCTGAGGTTTCTGCCGATCACCGGGTAATTCCCCTCCACCCTCCGCCAAGAGAGTTCATCGAGAGCGCGAGGCGCTCCACCTACCGAACCAAATCATAGGGGAAATCCGTCCTTCCACAAGGGGTCGGGCGGCCTATCAGGGCTGGTCAACGGTGTTGGCCGGCGAGGCGGCGGTTCTTGAACTTCGCCTTGACGTAGTCGGCGTTCATCATTGCGATGAAGTCGATCGAGATCAGCTTCGGGCAGGCTTTTTCGCACTCTCCGTGGTTGGTGCACGACCCGAAGTACTGCTCCATGGTGTCGACCATCCCCTCGACCCGGGTCCAGCGCTCCGCCTGGCCCTGGGGGAGCAGGCTGAGGTGGTTGATCTTGGCCGCGGTGAACAGGTTGGCGGCCCCGTTGGGGCAGGCTGCCACGCAGGCCCCGCATCCGATGCAGGCTGCGGCGTCGAATGCGGTGTCCGCAACCTCTTTGGGAACCGGGGTGAGATTGGCGTCGGGTGCCGAACCGGTGTCGACCGAAATGAACCCGCCATGTTCGACGATCCGGTCGAAAGAGGAGCGGTCGACCACGAGGTCTTTGATCAGGGGGAACCCCGTCGCCCGCCACGGCTCGACCGTGATTGTTGCACCGTCTTCGAACTTCCTCATGTGCAACTGGCACGTCGCCGTACCCAGTTGGGGTCCGTGGGCCTGGCCGTCGATCATCACGCCGCAGGTGCCGCAGATGCCCTCGCGGCAGTCGTGGTCGAACTCGACCGGCTCCTCGCCGTCCCCGATCAGCCGCTCGTTGAGAAGATCGAGCATTTCGAGGAACGACATCTCCTCGGACACTCCACCCATCTGATAGGTGACGAAACGACCCGCGATGGACGGACCTTTCTGTCGCCAGATCTGGAGGGTGACGTTCACTTGTAGCTCCTCGTGGTGAGGGCGACGTTCTCGAAATCGAGGGGCTCGACGTTGAGCCGCGGCGTGGCGGGGTCACCGGTCCACTCCCACACCGACACGTTGGAAAAGTTCTCGTCGTCGCGGATGGCCTCGCCGTCTTCGGTCTGATGCTCCTCGCGGAAGTGGCCGCCGCACGACTCTTCCCGGTTGAGCGCATCGCGGCACATCGCCTGGGAGAGCTCGAAGAAGTCGTCGACCCGCTGCGCCTTTTCCAGGCTCTGATTCAGCGTGTCGCCGCTGCCGAGCACCCGCACGTCCTTGCGGTACTCCTCGTGGAGGGCGGGGATGTCGGAGAGCGCTTTCTGCAGACCGGACTCGTTGCGGGCCATTCCGCAGTAGTCGAGCATGATCTTGCCCAGCTCCTTGTGGAACCAGTCGACGCTTCGGGTTCCGTTGGTCTCGAGGAAGCTCCTCACGGTGTCCTCGACAGTGGCGGCGGCCTCGTCGAACGCGGGGTCGTCGGTCGGCACCGGCGGGGTGTTGAGGTACCCGCTGAGGTAGTCGCCGATGGTGTAGGGGAGTACGAAGTAGCCGTCGGCCAGCCCCTGCATCAACGCCGAGGCTCCGAGCCGGTTGGCACCGTGGTCGCTGAAGTTGGCCTCGCCGATCGAATAGAGCCCGGGGACGGTGGTCATCAGGTTGTAGTCAACCCAGAGCCCGCCCATGGTGTAGTGGGGGGCGGGGTAGATCCGCATCGGGATCTTGTACGGGTTCTCGTCGGTGATCCGCTCGTACATCTGGAAGAGGTTCGAGTATCTCTCCTCGATGGTGTCCTGGCCCTCTCGCTCGATTGCCTGGTTGAAGTCGAGGTAGACGCCGTTCTGCAGGGGCCCGACGCCTTTGCCGGCGTCCACCATCCGTTTGGCGACGCGGGAGGCGACATCGCGGGGGACCAGGTTACCGAAAGCGGGGTAGATCCGCTCGAGGTAATAGTCGCGGTCTTCCTCGGGGATCTCGTTGGCCGGGCGCTTGTCGTCGGCACGTTTCGGCACCCAGATCCGCCCGTCGTTGCGCAACGACTCGGACATGAGGGTCAGCTTCGATTGGAACTCGTCGGAGGCCGGGATGCAGGTGGGGTGGATCTGGGTGAAACAGGGGTTGGCGAAGCCCGCTCCTTTGCGGTGTGCCCTCCACGCTGCGGTCACATTCGATGCCATGGCGTTGGTCGACAGGTAGTAGGCGTTGGCGTATCCGCCGGTGGCGAGGACGACGGCGTGGGCGGAGTGGCGGGTGACTGCTCCGGTGACCAGGTTGCGGACCACGATGCCAACAGCTCGCCCGTCTTTGACGACGATGTCGAGCATTTCGGAGCGGGTGTGGAGTTTCACATTGCGCTTCTCGACCTGGCGCATCAGCGCCTGGTACGCCCCGAGTAGGAGTTGCTGGCCGGTCTGGCCCCTGGCGTAGAAGGTGCGGGATACCTGTGCGCCGCCGAAGGAGCGGTTGTCGAGCAACCCTCCGTATTCCCTGGCGAAGGGGACCCCCTGGGCGGTTGCCTGGTCGATGATGTTGAGCGAGACGTCGGCGAGGCGGTAGACGTTGGCTTCCCGGCTGCGGTAGTCGCCGCCCTTGACGGTGTCGTAGAACAACCGGTAGACCGAGTCGCCGTCGTTGCGGTAGTTCTTGGCGGCGTTGATCCCGCCCTGGGCGGCAATCGAGTGCGCCCGCCGTGGCGAGTCGTGGAACGTGAACGCCTCCACCTCGTAGCCGAGTTCGCCGAGGGTGGAAGCAGCAGAGGCCCCGGCGAGACCGGTGCCGACGATGATGATCTTGAACTTCCGTTTGTTAGATGGGTTGACCAGCTTCACTGAGAACTTGTGGTTATCCCATTTCTCTTCGATCGAACCTGCGGGAATCTTTGCGTCTAGTTGAAAAGTCATGGCCTCACTCGACAAATCCGAATAGCACTGCCAGCGGCATGATCGCGTTCCCGACGACTATCAACGCACTCAGCCCGGTCGCCAGATAGCGACGCCAGTTGTTGAACCTGGGGTTGTTGATCCCGAGACTCTGGAACATCGACCAGATGCCGTGGTAGAGGTGGAACCCGAGAGCGACCATCGCTGCCACGTAGAAGGCGGTCACGGCGGGACGGTTGAAGGTGGCGACGAAGTTGGCGTATACCTCGCCCCGCTCCCAGCCCTCCGGAGCCATCGGCTGGGTGCCCCAGGTGAGGTCGGCGAGGTGGAACAACACGAAGAGGAGAAAGATGACGCCGCTCCAGCGCATCGTCCGGCTGGCGTAGTTGGCGGCGATGTAGTTGCGCGGGCCCCGGTAATCCTCGGCGCGAGCCTGGCGGTTCATGATCGTCAACGCGTAGGCGGCGTGGATATGGAGGAGGAAGGCGACGATCAGCCCGACTCTCATCAACCAGAGAGTCACATGCTCGGGGATGAAGGGCACGAACAACTCCCGCAGAGCATGGGCGTAGACATCGATATCGGGAACGCCGTCGACATCGGGAAGGAAGATCTTCCAGTTCCCGATCATGTGGGCGACGACAAAGCCGATGAGCAGGATGCCGGTCACGGCCATGACCCACTTCTTGCCAACCGCCGATCGGTAGAACTCGACAGGCCAGGGGGCCTTCTTCCTTTCTGCGGTGGCGGTCACGATCTCACTTTGTAAGCGCGGGATTCATTCTGTCAATTCCATGATGCCACGGTTGCGCAGCTGCACCGAGCTCTGCACCGTTTTGCACTGTGCACCCTGCTTCGGCGGATTCAACCGGTGGTTGCAACGTTGTCGCCTGCGATGAGTTCGGCGAGGGCTTCGGCCGGTTTTTTCCATCCTAGGGTTTTGCGTGGCCGGTTGTTCATCGACTGGGCGACTTCGACGAGTTTCTGTGGGCTGT
>JBGTCK010000066.1:0-12596 GCA_041748855.1 Acidimicrobiia bacterium | reverse complement strand
GAATGGGTAAAGTCAAGGCCATGCGCCTTATGGAATCTGTTGGAATCGCCGATAACCGCCGTCTGCGTGGTTTGGGAGACCGCCAGAGAGAGGCTCTTCTCAAAGAGTTCACTTGAGGAGACCGGGCCGGTTATTTGTCGTCTCGGGCCCGTCCGGTTCGGGAAAATCGAGCCTGATCTCAGAGATTCTGGATATGGCGGATGTGGATTTCTCCGTCTCCGCTACCACGCGACAGCCCCGGCCCGGGGAAATCGACGGTTATCACTACCGATTCACCACCCGCAGCGGCTTCGAGGACATGATCGCCAACGGCGAATTGCTGGAATGGGCCGAATACAACAATCACCTCTACGGCACCCCGGTTGGCCCGATCAATGACGCCAATGCCCGGGGTCGTGATGTCCTCCTCGACATCGAGATCCAGGGTGCCCGCCAGGTCAGGGAGGCCAAACCTGACGCAACATTGATCTTTATCGCCGCCCCATCGATCGACGAGCTGGAGAGAAGGTTGCGGCTGCGGGGGGACACGAGCGACGAGGACATCGTGGACCGTCTCGAAATAGCCTCACGACAGCTCGCCGAAGCAGGCGAGGTATTCGATCACATACTGGTCAACGACAGGTTCGAAGACGCCGTTGGCGAGCTGCTGACTCTTATTACCGCCGCTTGATGGGTTAACCTGTTCTCATCCACCCTCTGAGAAGGAACCAATGAAAATTGAAGAAGTAATCGACCAGATCGGCAACCGGTTCGCCACCGTCGTCGTCTCGTCGCGCCGGGCCCGTCAGATCAACGCATATTTTCACCAGTTGGGCGACGGCTACGGGAGTTACGTACCGCCTCAGGTCCATTCACTGTCACGTAAGCCACTGACCATTGCCATGGAAGAGATCGCTGAGGGCAAGGTCGCCGTGGAGACTGTCGAGTCCTGATGCTCGGCGGACGGCGGGTGGTTCTCGCCGTGACCGGGGGTGTGGCGGCCTACAAATCGGCTTATCTGGCCCGTCGTCTCGTCGAGGCCGGTGCCGAGCTCAAAGTGGCGATGTCGGCATCGGCTGC
This sequence comes from Acidimicrobiia bacterium, assembly GCA_041748855.1. GTDB lineage: Bacteria > Actinomycetota > Acidimicrobiia > Spongiisociales > ZC4RG35 > MA-ANB-1. The sequence continues at coordinate 11,537 of JBGTCK010000066.1, read as the reverse complement.
TGAGTTCATCGGGCCGCAGACGTTTGCTGCCATCACCGGCGAACAGCCATTCCTCGACCTCTTCGGAGCGGAAGTCGCTTCTCCGCACACCAACCTCGCCCGCTGGGCCGACATCGTCATCGTCGCCCCGGCGACCGCCGCAACCCTGGCCAGGGCAGCCAACGGGTTGTCCGAGGACCTCATCTCAGCCCTCCTCCTTGCGACCCGAGCGCCTGTGCTCTTCGCTCCTGCAATGCACACCGAGATGTGGGAGAACCCGGCGACGGTCCGCAATGTCAAAGTGTTGGGTGACGACGGAAATCATTTCGTCGGCCCGGCCGAAGGAGAGTTGGCCGGTGGTGACGTGGGTGTCGGCAGGGTTGCCGAACCCGAAGACATCGTTGCAGCTGCCAGTTCGATCCTCGGCGAGGGGGGCACCGGTCTTTCGGTGCTGATCACCGCCGGGGGCACCCGGGAGGCAATCGACCCGGTTCGGTACATCGGGAACAGGTCGAGCGGCAAGATGGGGCATGCAATTGCGGCCGAAGCTGCCCGTCGCGGCTACCAGGTGACCCTGGTGACCACCTCCAGCCTGCCGGTTCCCGGATCGGTCAAAGTGGTCAACGTCGAGTCTGCAGAAGAGATGAAGGCAGCCGTGGACGGTGTGACCGCCGACATCGCGGTGATGGCTGCTGCAGTTGCCGATTTCAAGCCGGTAGAAAACGCCAGTTCCAAGCTCGCTCGCGAGGACGGCCTCGGCTCGATCACGTTGACCCCAACACCCGACATCCTCGCTTCGGTCGTCGCCAGGGAGAACCCGCCGGTCACCGTCGGCTTCGCAGCCGAGACCGGGGGAGTGGAGCGCGCCGTCGAGAAGGCCAAGAGAAAAGGGGTCGACCTGCTGGTCTACAACAACGTCACCCAGGTGGGGTCCGGATTCGGCACCGATACCAACCAGGTGGCGATTATCGGCGCCGACGGCACTGTCGAACCCCAGCCGATGATGTCCAAGGACGAGGTCGCCGCTGCTCTCTGGGACCGCATTGAAGCCCTTGTCAGACTTCGGAACTAATGTCTGGTGCCGATGAGATCATGGTCTTTCACTTCTGAGTCTGTAACCGAGGGGCACCCTGACAAGGTTGCCGACGCCATTTCCGACACTGTCCTCGACTCGGTGCTCAGTATCGAGCCTCGTGCGAAGGTGGCGTGTGAGGTGATGGTCACCAAGAATCTCGCACTCATTGCCGGTGAGATCGGTGGACTCGATCGGAAAGACTGGCCGGATATCGACTCGATCGTGAGGGAGGCCATTGCCGGTGTCGGCTACGACGGTTTCGACCCCGGCTTCGATGCCAGCACTGTTGAGATCCTCGAGCGGATCAATGAGCAGAGCATCGATATCGCCACGGGTGTCGACCGCAATGCCGGGGCAGGAGACCAGGGCTTGATGTTCGGGTTTGCCGTCGAAGAAGCCGAAGAGCACATGCCGCTGCCGATCTACCTCGCACACCGGCTGGCGGAACGTCTGGCAGAGGTCAGGAAGACCGGGAAGGTCGATTACCTGCGGCCCGACGGCAAGACCCAGGTCAGGGTCAGGTACGAGGACGGGCGCCCGGTAGCGGTGGAGAAGATCCTGATCTCGTCGCACCACACCACCGACGTGACGAATGCCGAGATCAGAGAAGAGGTCTTCGACGTCGTGGTAGCACCGGTGATCCCACAGATCTGGCTACCCGAGGGGCCCCCTGAGTTCGTCTTCAACCCGAGCGGCCAGTTCACCATCGGCGGTCCGGTGGGCGACACCGGACTCACCGGCCGCAAGATCATCGTCGACACCTACGGGGGGTACGCCCGCCATGGCGGTGGGGCCTTCTCGGGCAAGGATGCCACCAAGGTGGATCGGTCGGCTGCCTATGCAGCGCGATGGGCCGCCAAGAACCTGGTTGAAGCGGGCGCAGCCGGGAAGCTCGAGATTCAGCTCTCGTATGCGATTGGAGACCCGGAGCCGTTCTCGACACACGTGGAGACATTCGGGACCGAGCGGGTAGCGCGCGAGCAGATCGAATCCGCAGTTCAGGACCTCTTCGACTTCAGACCGGCAGCGATCATCGAATCGTTGGAGCTCACCAAGCCTGTTTTCGCCCGCACCACCGCGTACGGGCATTTCGGTAGACCCGAATTCAGCTGGGAGCGGCTTGACCGGGTCGAACCCATCAAGAGCGCACTCGGCCTATAGCCGGCGTACCAGCTGCCCGGGTCGTTCCCTCGGTGCCCACCTTCTCGGTGGATGATGGCTTCTGGTATTCGATCCCCCCCCATCTCAGCAAAGACGTGCGGATTGGCTCCATACTCCGGGTGCCGCTCGGAGGCCGGAGAGTACGGGGCTATGTGATTGGCCTCGACGAGGAGCGGGGTGGCGAGTTGAAAGACATCCTCGGGGTCTCCGGAGATGCGCCGGTATTCGATGCCAATTTGCTTCAGGCACTGCGTTGGGCGGCAAATCACTATGTCGGGCCGATGTCGGTGCTCCTCGACAAGGCAGCGCCTCCCACCCTCCCGGGCAAGCTGAAACCCGTGGAATCCCCACCGGTCAGGGCCCGATCAGGGGATGGCTCCGCAATCGAGAAATTCGTGAGCGCTGCAGTAGCGGGCAAGCGCAGGCCGGTCACCGCGTACGTGGTGCATTGGGCTGATGCCGACTGGGAGAAGTTGCTCGCCCCGGTTGCCGCCTCGATTCGGAGCGGGCTGGTGCTCGTGCCGACGGTGCGAGAAGCGGAGGAGCTCTTCGCGATCTTGACGCAGGCCTATCCGGGTCGAGCGGTACTCATCCCCGATGGCAACGGCTCGGAGGTGACCGGGGCATGGGAGCGGGCCAACTCAGGCCCTTCCATCGTCGTGAGCACCCCCCGAGCCGCATACTGGACAGTCAAAGACCTGGCAGCCGCCTTCGTCTTCGAGGAGGGCAGGCGGGCGATGAAAGACCGCCAGACGCCGACGGTCCACGTCCGGGACCTGATGCGGACCCGATCCCGGCTCGAGGGATTCGGCCTGGCTTTCGTAGGCCCGACTCCAAGCGTCGAACTGATCGCGGCCGGGGCGGAGATCATCCAGCCGCAGAGGCCGTGGGGCCTGGTTGAAGTGGTCGACAGGAGAGACGACCCACCAGGGAGCGGCTTCCTCTCCGAACGTGCACTCAGCGCCCTGCGCTCGGTCGCGTCCAGGGGTGAGCGGGCCTTCGTGTTCACCCATATGCGGGCCGGGGATGCTTCGACCCGCTGTGTGGCCTGCCGGGCGATGCGGCTTTGTGCCCGCTGCAACTCGAATCTCGGGCGCAACGCCGAATGCCGGCGGTGCGGAGCGCCCGCGGCAGGATGTCGGCAGTGCGGTGGCACGAGTTTCGAATCGATGGGGACGATTCCTTCGCGGTTGGTGAAGCAAATCGCTGCCAGGGTCGGCGCTGACCGGGTGGGGGAGGCGGGGGACGGTGCCTTGATCACAGTCGGGACCGAGCGCGACCTGGCCGGTCTGTCGGGCCTCACCATGGCAGTCGCAGTCGACCCCGATGCTTTGATTCACGGCCAGACGTACCGGTCTTCGGAGGAGGCTCTGCGGATGCTCGCCCGCCTCGTGGGGTCGGTGGGGAGGAGCCGGGGATATCGGACCATGTTGCAGACCTCAGATCCGGGGTCCGGATTGATCTCGGCTTTGCGACGGGGCGAGCCGATCCCGTATCTCGAGGAAGTCCTGGCTCGGAGGGCAAGGGACGGATTCCCCCCTGCGAGCGAAATGATGGCAATCGAGGCGCGGGGAGTTGCACCGGGCACGGTCACCACCGCGCTGCGGGAGCTGGCGGTGGGAATGGTGATGGGCCCGGTCGAGGCGAACGATCGTCACCGCTGGTTGATCCAGGGAGATCTGCAGCAGGTGAAACAAGGGCTGCGCAAGGCTTTGCAGAAACTGCGAGATGGTGGGGCGACGATACGGGTCGACGCCGACCCGATCGATCTGTAAGCCCGGATCGATTGGCTACCCTCTCTCCCGCACTGATATCGAATCTCTGGACAAGTGATGGCGCTCTATCCGATTAGAACATACGGCGATCCGGTACTCCGGATGAGACCGAAGCCGGTGGATACCATCGACGACAAGATCAAGACCCTGGTGACGGACATGATCGAGACGATGTACGACGCACCGGGGGTTGGCCTCGCTGCCAACCAGATCGGAGTCATGAAACAGATTGCGGTCTTTGACGCCCATGATGAGCTCGGCCCCAGGGTGATGATCAACCCGGAGATCCTCGAACTCTCCGGCGAATGGGAATACGAGGAAGGTTGCCTGTCCGTCCCCGGCTATTCCTGGGAGATCAAGCGGCCTGGCTTTGCCAGGGTGCGCGCCCTCGACCTCGATGGAAGTGAGGTCGAGTATGCCGGGGATGGTGTGCTGGGCCGGGTCCTTCAACACGAGATCGGCCACCTCAATGGTGGGCTGCTCATCGACGTCCTCGACAAATCGGCAAAGAAGCAGGCGCTCAAAGATTTGAGGGACGAAGCATTGGGCCTGGCCCGGTTCGAATGACCGGGTTCGGTCATGAGGGTCAAATGACGCGGGTTGCTTTCCTCGGCACTCCGGAGGCCGCCGTTCCCACACTCGAGACGGTCTCGGAACGGTTCGAGGTAGGCCTGGTGATCACCCAGCCGGACAAGGCAAAAGGGCGGTCGGGGACCCCGCAACCGGGACCGGTCAAAGCAGCCGCCCTCCAACACGGTATTCCTGTCGCTCAACCGGCAACACATGACGAGCTGCGTGAAGCTCTCCTCGGGTCGGGGCCTTTCGATGTAGGGATTGTCGTCGCCTACGGACGCATCATCCGAACCGAAGCACTCGAGCTACCCGGTGCCGGGATGCTCAACGTCCACTTCTCCTTGCTCCCTCGCTGGCGGGGCGCGGCACCGGTAAACCGGGCGCTCATCGACGGTGACACGATGACCGGGGTGACCATCATCAAGCTCGACGAAGGTCTCGACACCGGCCCGGTCCTTACTGCGCAGGCAGTAGATATCGGAAAGCGAGAGGACGCCGGTGCTCTCACGAATCGCCTCGCCCGCCTCGGCGCCCGCCTTCTCGTCGACAGTATCCGAAGCTATCTCGACGGGGACCTGGTCCCGGTCGCCCAGAGTGGAGATGGCGCCAGTTATGCCTCCAAGCTGACCAAATCCGATCGCGAGCTGTCGGTCGACTCCGAGCCGGGCTCGTTCGTGAATCGGGTGCGTGGGCTGTCACCGGAGCCGGCGGCTGTGATCGCTATCGACGACGAGGTACACAAGATCTACGCCGCCGAGGAGGCTGTGACAGATATGGCTGCCGGAAAATGGGCGGCGGTGGAAGGATGGCCGGTCGTCGGCCTCTCAGTTGGCGCAGTGCGGGTTCTGTCGCTTCAGGCGCCGGGCAAGCAACGTATCAGCGGCGATTCCTGGGTTCGTGGCCGTAGGTATGACGCGGGCAGGGTTGGCTCCTAGGTACATCATGGGAATGTGAGCGGAAGCCCCGGCTCTAGCCGATTTGACCGTACAATCGACCGACATGGCCCGGATGAAAATCGCACCCTCACTGCTGGCAGCCGACTTCGCCCGGCTCGGCGAGGAGCTGGCCCGGGTCGAGTCCTCCGTCGATTGGCTCCATCTCGATGTGATGGACGGTCACTTCGTGCCGAACTTGAGCTTCGGGATACCCGTAATTGCCGCGCTCCGGGAGAAATCGGACCTCTATTTCGACTGTCATCTCATGACGACCAACCCCGACGCGTTCCTTCCCGAATTGGCCGCGGCCGGGGCCGACCTGGTCACAATGCACATCGAAGCAATCCCCGATCCCACCGCGGCGTTGCGACGTGCCCGGTCCGTCGAGCTGGAATTTGGCCTGGTCATCAACCCGGGTACCCCTATCGCTGCTGTTGAACCGTTCCTCGAACTCGCCGACGTCGTCGTGGTGATGTCCGTGGAGCCGGGTTTCGGCGGCCAGGAGTTCATCCCTGAGGTCCTGGGAAAAGTCGAGAAACTCCGAGAAACGGTTGAGAAGCATGACCTATCGGCCGATATTGAAATCGATGGAGGCATCACGTCTGCAAATATCGGTCGCGCTGCAGAGGCCGGAGCCAATGTATTTGTCGCAGGAACAGCGATATTCGGCGCAGACGATCCTGTTGAGGCAGTTAGGGAACTGAGAAGGACAATCGAGGAAAATGACTGAACGGGTATTGGTTGCGGACGACGATCCAGACATTCTTGCGGTCGTCAAAGTCAACTTCGAGCTTGAAGGCTTCGAGGTCGACACCGCCGTGGACGGCGAGGACGCCATTCAAAAGGCGACCACCGTGCCTCCCGACGCCATTGTCCTCGACATCATGATGCCCCGCATGGATGGCCTGACCGCTCTACACCGCCTCCGGGCTCAAGCGTCGACTGCGAACATCCCCATAATCCTCCTCACCGCAAGAGGGCTCCCCGAAGATCGGGTGCGAGGGCTCGAGCTTGGCGCCGACGACTACATCACCAAGCCCTTTGACATCAACGAACTGGTTGCCCGTGTCTCGGCTGTCCTCCGTCGCACCCAGGCTGCCCGTGATCTTTCGCCACTCACCGGTCTCCCCGGCAACTTCCGGATCACCCGGGAGATCGAACAGAGGATCCACGAGGATCGGCCATTCGCCCTCGTTCACGGAGACCTCGACAACTTCAAGGCTTTCAACGACCACTACGGATTCATGCGCGGCGACGAGGTGATCAGATTCTGTGGGAACTGTCTCACCAATGCGGCGGTGACCTTGGGCATCGAAGACCCGTTTGTCGGCCATATCGGCGGCGACGACTTCGTCGCGATCATCCCGGCCGGGATGGCCGAGGCCTACTGCAAGGAAGTCGTGGAGCGCTTCGACGACGGGATCCTAGACCTGTACGACACCGCCGACGCACTGCGCGGCTACATCGAAGTCATCGACCGACGCGGCGAGCGCTACGCCTTCCCCGTGGTTTCGCTTTCCCTGGGTGTAGCCTCAACCGAAGTCCGTGACATGAGCACGCAATGGGAGGCATCCGCAGTGGCCGTCGAGATGAAAGAATTCGCCAAGAAACAGCCTGGCTCGACCTATCGAATCGACCGGCGCCTCGGTTAGCACTGGTGGACCTGTTCGACAGTGCCCGGTTGCGGCGCGCGTTTGAGCTTGCGGTAGGACACCACACCCATCCCAATCCGGGAGTCGGCGCACTCGTAGTCAAAGACGGCGCCATCATCGGCGAAGGTTTTCATTCGGGACCCGGGAATGACCACGCCGAAGTAGTGGCACTGGCTATAGCTGGCGATGCGGCCCGAGGGGCCGATCTCTACGTGAGCCTCGAGCCTTGCTCGCACCACGGCCGCAAACCACCCTGTGTCGAGGCGGTTGTCGCCGCCGGCATTGGCCGGATCGTTATCGGAGTCGAGGATCCGGACCCGAAAGTATCGGGCAGCGGCATAGCGAAGCTCCGCGACGCAGGCCTGGAAGTCGTCGTTTCCGACGAGCCTGAAGCGGCCGAGGCGGTCGATCCCGCTTACTTCCATCATCGCCGTACTGGCCTTCCCCGGATCACTGCCAAGTTTGCGATGACACTCGACGGCTCGGTTGCGGCGATCGACGGGACGTCGCAGTGGATCACCTCTCCCGAGGCGCGCCAAGATGCCCACATTCTCCGCAGTCAGGTCGATGCGGTTGTGGTTGGTGCCGGGACTCTGCGCTCCGATAACCCACGGCTCGACGTCCGGATCGACGGGTATGACGGCCCCCAGCCCCGTCCGGTGATCGTCGCCGGTAGTGGACCCCTGCCCGCCGAATCCCGGATCTGGGGATTGAACCCACTTGTGGTCACAGCTGAAGGCCGGTCGGCGCCGGGAGGGGAGGTCCTGGAGATAAGTGGTGGCGCACCGCCGGCACCGGCGCTGGTGGCCGCTGCACTAGGCGATATCGGCTACCTCGACATCCTCCTCGAGGGAGGGCCCACACTGCTGGCGTCGTGGTGGGAGGCAGGGGTGGTCACCCGTGGCTACGTCTACGTCGCTGCAAAAATCGGCGGCGGGGCGGGGATCAATCCGCTGTCCGGGTCCTTCGGGAACATCGAGGATGCTCGAGAGGTTGAGATCTTCGATGTGCAATCGGTTGGGCCCGATGTGAGAATCGGGTTCCAGTAAGGAGCCACGTGTTCACAGGAATTGTCCAGGCCATGGGTACGGTCGCCGGGGTGACCCGGGACGGCCAGGACCTCACCTTCGTCATCGAATCCCCTCTTCTGGCTTCGATGGAGGTCGGCGGCTCGGTCTCGGTCGACGGAACCTGTCTGACGGCTGTCTCGGTCAACGGAAACAGCGTTGCGGTGAACGCCATCGCCGAGACACTCGCCAGGACCACCCTGGGTGGTGTTGCCGACGGGCACCAGGTGAATCTCGAGTTGCCAATGACTCCCGAATCGATGTTCGACGGCCACATCGTCCAGGGCCACGTCGACGGGGTTGCCACAATCCGGGCGATCGCCGACGAAGGTGACTCGATCCGGGTCGGTCTGTCTGCCAAACGGGCTGTGCTGCGCTACCTGGTCGAGAAGGGCTCGGTGACCATCGACGGGATCAGCCTCACCGTTGCCGGATTGGACGAGGACGGCTTTGAGGTTGCGATAATCCCCCACACCCGGGAAGTGACGACACTGGGTTCGAAAGCGCAGGGGGATAGGGTCAACGTGGAAGTTGATGTCCTCGCCAAGTACGTAGAGAGATTGCTGAGCAAATGAAGTTCGCTTCCGTTGAAGAGATCATCGCCGCGATCGGTCGCGGCGAGATGGTGATAATGGTCGACGACGAAGACCGTGAGAACGAGGGCGACCTAATCTTCGCCGCAGAGGCGGCCGACCCGGCGAAGATGGGCTTCGTGCTCCGTCACAGCAGCGGAATCATCTGTCTTCCCATCGAAGGCGAGCGCCTCGACGAACTCGAAGTCCCGATGATGGTCGCCAGGAACACCGACGTTCGCCGAACCGCCTTCACCGTCTCGATCGACGCTGCCGAAGGCACCACGACCGGTATCTCGGCTGCCGACCGAACCCGCACCGTGCTCGCAATGCTCGACCCCGAGACCCGGCCGGAGGACCTTGCCCGCCCGGGCCACATGTACCCGCTGCGCTACGAGCCGGGAGGGGTTCTGAAGCGTGCCGGGCACACCGAGGCCGGTGTCGACCTCGCCCGGCTTGCGGGGATGTATCCGGCGGCGGTTCTGGCTGAGGTGATGAACGACGACGGCACCGTGGCCATGCTCCCCGACCTGCAGGAATTTGCGGACGAACACGGGCTCCTCATCGGTACGATTGCCGACCTCATCGCATACCGGCGCCATCAAGAGAAGCTGGTGGAACGAATCGTCGAGGCGAGAATCCCGACCCGATACGGTTCTTTTCAGGCGTTCGGCTACCGGTCTCTCGTGGACGACCGCCAGCACATGGCACTCGTTTACGGAGAAATCGGTGACGGCGAGGCTGTCCTCACCCGGGTCCACTCCGAGTGTCTGACCGGCGACGTGTTCGGTAGCCTCCGCTGCGATTGTGGTGACCAGCTCGATCAGGCTCTGGCCAGAATCTCCGAGGCCGGCCGTGGTGTTGTCCTCTACATCAGGGGCCATGAAGGTCGCGGCATCGGCCTGCTCCATAAGCTTGCCGCCTACAACCTCCAGGACGGAGGGATGGACACCGTTGACGCCAACGTCAATCTCGGACTTCCGGTTGATGCACGTGATTACGGTGTCGGCGCCCAGATCCTCTACGACCTCGGGGTGAGGTCGATGCGCCTGCTCACCAACAACCCCAAGAAGCGGGCCGGTATCGAAGGCTACGGGCTCTCCATCATCGAACAGGTCCCGCTGTCGGTAAACCCCACCGATGAGAACCGGGGGTATCTCGAGACGAAGGCAAGCCGCCTCGGGCATACTCTCGACTTCGAGGCGGGTGCGTGAGGGAGATCTCCGGGAGCCTCGACGCAACGGGGATGAAGGCGGGTATCGTCGCGGCCCGCTGGAATCAGTCAATCACCGATCGCCTCCTCGACAGCGCGGTGGCCCGATTCGAGGAACTGGGCACTGACGACGTGACCGTCCTCCATGTCCCTGGAGCGTTGGAGATACCCGTTGGTGCCCGTGCTCTCGTGGAGGACGGCTGCGACGTGGTCGTTGTCATCGGGGTTGTCATAAAAGGTGAAACCGACCACTACGACATCGTGGTCACCCAGTCGACCTCCGGCGTCTCCCAACTCGCATTGGAGACCGGCGTCCCCATCGGAAACGCAATACTCGCCGTGCATGACGTGGCCGATGCCCTGGCGAGGGCCGGCAGCGGGGACGGGAGCAAAGGGGTCGAAGCAGTCGACGCTGCGGTCGAGACCGCCAACGCAATCTCCTCGCTTTGAAGGTCGCTACGGAGTGCTCGACCGCGCCCTTCTTCCTAACCGGTGGGGGACTGGTAACATTACGGGACAATTCCGATAGCAAGAGCGGAAGCTGCTGCTTCCCCACCCGGCCCCCGATCGTGAGCAAGCTCATTGAACGTGGGAGCCGAGGTCACAAAATCAGCCGGAAATCCGGTTGGCTGAGCAGCAAGTTCTCTTCTTGCTGCTTTTTTGCGAACAGACGACAAACGCCACACAACAGGAGGAATCTGCGATTAGCGAGCTGCGTGTAAACGGTGCCATCAGGGCAAGTGAAGTACGGGTGGTAGCACCCGACGGCTCCCAGATAGGAGTCAAGAAACTCAACGAAGCCCTCTGGCTTGCCGAACAGCTGGACCTCGACCTGGTCGAGGTCGCCCCGGAAGCCAAACCACCGGTATGCCGGTTGATGGATTACGGGAAGTACAAGTACGAACTATCGGTCAAACAGCGCGAATCTCGCAAGAACCAGACCCGAACCAGCGTCAAAGAGCTCCGGATGAAGGTGCGAATTGGCGATCACGACTTCGACATCACCCGTCGCAAGACCAAGGACTTCCTCGACAGCGGGGACAAGGTCAAGCTGACGATCCGATTCCGGGGTCGTGAAATGGAACGTCCAGAGTTCGGTCGTGAACTACTCGACCGCCTCGCCGAGGAACTAGGCGAGGACGCAACAGTCGAGCAGAGTGCAAAGCTCGATGGGCGTTCGATGTCGATGGTTCTCGCACCCTCACGCACGCAGGCGCAGAAGTCCCAGGCGAAAGAGCAGCAAGACCAAAAGGAAGGAAATGGTCATGCCCAAGATGAAAACTCATAGCGGGGCCAAGAAACGGGTCAAAGTGACGGGTTCCGGCAAATTGATGCGCCGCCAGGCAGGGCGGGGACATCTCAAACTCGCTAAGGGAAAAAACACGTTTCGTCGCCGGTCCGGCGAAGTAGAAGTTGCTCCCGGAGACGCCAAGGTCCTCAAGAAGCAACTGGGCCGCTGAAAGCAGGAGGTATTAGATCATGGCTCGTGCCAAACGCGCGGTTCACGCCAAGAAATCGCACAAGAAGGTCCTCGA
>JBGTCK010000065.1:0-32684 GCA_041748855.1 Acidimicrobiia bacterium | reverse complement strand
CACCACCTACCTACACCACTACAACTGGGAACGACCCCACAGAGGAAAATGGAACCAAGGAAAAACCCCCGCACAAATCATCCAACCCAAAACCAACATCACACCATGACCGTCGCACCCCAACCGCGACAGTGCATCCGCAAGCGGAGGGAGAGAATGAGGTCGTCGCCAGCGCTCCGCATGGGAGCGAGAGACTCGTGTTTGCGGTTCTTAGGAGCGGTTTACGTCGAGTTTTATGGCGTCTAGAGCGATTTCGACCATCTCGTCGAAGGTTTGCTGACGTTCGTCGGAGGAGGTGGCTTCGCCGGTGCGGATGTGGTCGGAGACGGTGCAGATCGTCAGGGCTCTCGCTCCCTTCTCGGCGGCGACTCCGTAGAGGCCGGCAGCCTCCATCTCCACGGCAAGGACACCCATCCTCTCCATCCGGTCGAAAGCTCCGGGATCGGGGTTGTAGAAGAGGTCGGCGGAGTGGACATTGCCCACCTTGACGGCGACCCCTCTCGCCTTTGCAGCTTCTTCGGCGGCCTTGAGCAGCCAGTAGTCGGCGGTTGCGGCGAAGTCGTAGTCGCCGTAGCGGACCCGGTTCACCCCGGAGTCGGTGCAAGCGCCGATGGCGAGGATCACGTCACGCACCTTGACACTCTCGGTGACAGCCCCACAAGAGCCGACGCGGATCAGCCGCTCGACCTCGTACTCGGTGACCAGCTCGCTGGCGTAGATCGAGGCTGACGGAATCCCCATGCCCGTGCCCATCACCGACACCGGAATCCCGTCGAACGACCCGGTGAAACCGAGCATGTTGCGGACGGCAGTTATCTGTTTCGCATCGTCGAGGAAGTTCTCGGCGATGTGCTGAGCGCGCAGCGGATCGCCCGGCAGCAGGATTGACGGGGCGAACTCGCCCTTTTCGGCGCTGATGTGGGGGGTTGGCATCCAAGAACTCCTCGGTGTGGGAAGCGGTCGATCAAATCAAATACTAGGTGTCAGCCAGCACTGCCTTCCTCCAACCGCGAACGGCATTGGTCACAGCGATCTCGTCGGCCTGCCTGAGGTCTTCGAGGGTGACGACGTCCTCCTCCACCTCCTCCCCGTCGAGGAGCATCTCCCGGTATACGCCGGGGAGACAGCCCGACTCGAGCTCGGGGGTGACCCAGCGTTCGCCGAGGCGGACCATCAGGTTGGAGATATTGGTCTCGGTGACCTGGCCTTCCAGGTTCACCAGCACCACCTCGCCTTTTTCGGGGTCGGGGTAACGGGAACGGTCGAGGGTCTTGTGGTACCAGCGCGGCTCGGACGGATCGACCCTCGTCGCAGCCAGAGTCAGGGCTACCGGCTCGTCGAATTCGACAATCTCCTCCATCTCGACTTCGACGTCGCCATTGCGGTAGAGGATGAGGCGGACCTTGATCGGACGGCTGCTGCTCTCCACCGCCGAGAGGGCGTCACCTACCGCAACGGGATCGAACTCGATGTCCCAATACCGCGCCGAATCGAACAGACGCTGCATGTGGCGGTCGATCAGCGTGATTCCGTCTCCGGGCTCGTAGCGCATCGTTTCGATGAGGTCCGGCGTTGTGTTCTCGGCGGTTACCACCAGCGCCTTCCACAGACACTCCTCGTATTCGACGCCAGCGTCGGAGTCGAAGGTGATCCCTCCCCCGACGTGGTAGGCGAGCTGGTGGCCACGGACCACCCCGGTGCGGATCGCCACCGAGAACTCGTACGCCTCACCCCCGGGGCGGATGTAGCCGATTGCGCCGCAATACACACCACGCGGCGCCGGCTCCAGTTCGGAGATGATCCGCATCGTGGAGATCTTGGGCGCCCCGGTCACCGACCCCGAAGGGAAGGTGGCCGCGAAGAGCTCGAACAGACCGGTGCCTTCGGCCAGTTCACCCTGGACCGTCGAGGTGAGCTGCCATACGGTGGGATAACGCTCGGAGCGGAACAGCACCGGCACTTCCACCGAGCCGGTGCGGGCGACCCGGCCCAGATCGTTGCGGAGCATGTCGACGATCATCACGTTGCCGGCCCGCTCCTTCTCCGACCACTCCAGCTCCCGTCGCCGCTCATCATCGTCGAAGATCGAGCGGCCCCGGGGTGCCGTCCCCTTCATCGGTCGCATCGTCACCACGCCGGCCTCGACACCGAAGAACAGTTCCGGGGACACCGAGACCACCTGGGTGTCACCGAGGTCGATGAGCGCTGCATAACTCTTCTGCTGGGAACGAACCATCTGGGTGAACAGACCGACAGCGCTTCCGCTCAGTGTCGAGGTCATCGCCATGGTCAGATTCACCTGATAGGTGTCGCCCCGCTCGATGGCAGCCTTGATCGCATCGACCTTCCCGGCGTGCTCCTCTGAGGTCAGGGACGGCTCCCAGTCGGTCACCGACATCGGCCGCGACGCCGCCGGTGTCCATGATGAAGGGGTGTCGTAGACGCCAAACCAGGCGAGAGGGCCACTTCCGCCCGGGGGTACCGTGAGATTGGGATCCACTCCGGGGGCAGCGTCGTACGAGACGAACCCGACGACCCAGTTGCCTGCCTTCGCCTCGAGCTCTGCTTCACGCAGGCACGACTCGACATCGCCGACCGATTCGGCAACGAGGATCCGGCTTGGATTGCTGAAGGCAGTGGGCCCGATGTCCCACCGGGAGCCTGCGAGTCTCACATCACCCGACACACCCGCGACGATACCGGCGCCGCGAAGCTGTTCCCCCAGCGACCGGAGGGAGCGGCTGTTCCCCCGGAGGCGGAGCCGAACGGGGGAAAGGTCCCTGTCGGCCCCGAAGGGCCGAGAGGTAAGGGGGACTGGGACTCGACGAGTTGAGCCCAGGCACCGTTGGGGGAACGCCCCAACCTCCCGGCTCCTTCGTCGCCAGTACTCCCTCCGTAAACGGAGGGAGAGAAGCGTGTTGGGGTACTGGCGCCGGCCTAATCCACAACAACGCCCGGCTCCGAATCTAAGGCAGACACAAAAAGGAGCTAGATCTTGTCCACCTCGACCATGCCGCGCAATCGGCGGCTCTCATCACTCAGCTCGTTCCACCGGACCAAGCTGGTGTTCCTCCTCGCCGCCTTTATCTCGTTTCTCCTCTCGGTGACGCTCTGGTTCTTCGTCGACCGTGAGCTCGGCCTGTTCGTCGGCCTCTGGGTACCGGCCATCCATTCCCTTGGCGCCCTCGTCCTCGTCGGAGAGAACTCATGAGTGAGGCGCTGATATTCGGCATCGGGTCGGTGCTCTTCATCGCCATCACCTGGGCGGCCGTCGCCTTCGGAGTGCAGCGAATGCACGAGCTGGAGGTCGCCGACCTCAGGGACTCCGAGCAGCAAGCTGTGCCCAGGGACGACGGCCTCACCGAACTGCACACCTCCGAACAACGAGCTTGAGATGAGACACCACCCGGCTCGCGCCGTGGAGTCGGTTTGGGACTATCCGCGGCCTCCAAAAACGGAAGAGGACTCGAGGCGGATTGTCGTGCGATCCGGTGAGATCGTCCTCGCCGACACCACCCGGTCGGTGCGTGTCCTGGAGACATCACACCCGCCGGTCTTCTACCTTCCGCCGTCCGAAGTCGAAATGACCCTGCTCCGCGCCAACCCGCACACCACCTTCTGTGAGTTCAAGGGGCGGGCTGCCTACTGGGATGTCATCGCCGGGTCGACTCTCAGTCGAGCCGCATGGAGCTATCCGACGCCGTCGCCCGGATTCGAGGAAATCCAGGATTGGATCGCCTTCTACCCGTCGAAGGCGGAGTGCACCGTCGACGGAGAAGCGGTGAAAGCCCAGGCAGGCGGGTTCTACGGCGGTTGGATCACCGCGGAGATCACTGGTCCCTTCAAGGGCGAACCCGGCACCCGAGGCTGGTAGCGCCCGCGCGCTGGCCTAGTCTTCGAGTATGTCTGACACGTACGACTTCATCCTCAAGCTCCGCGCCATCCGCCAGTACACCGACGAACCGGTGTCCAAAGAGGACCTCGAGAAGATCCTCGAGGCCGCCCGTTGGACCGGAAGCTCGAAGAACACCCAGAACTGGGCTTTCCTGGTCTACACCGATCGGGACCAGCTCGACCGGCTCGCCGAGTGCGGTAGCTTCACCGACCCGATCCGCAATGCCACCGCAGCCATCGTGTTGGTCCAGGAGCCGGAGGGTTACGAGTTCGACATCGGAAGGGCGGCCCAGAACATCATGCTCGCTGCCAAGGCGATTGGTGTGGCCACCTGTCCGATCACATTGCACAAACAGGATGTCGTCAACTCGGTCGTCGACCTCGAGGAGGGACAGGTCGCCAGGTATGCGGTCGCCCTCGGTTATCCCGCCGACGACGCGGCGCCGGCCAACTTCGGGGGCCGCAAAGACAGCCAACGCCTGGTCAGGTGGGTCTAGGGGCTCGGCTGCGCCGGGGAGTGACACCACTCAAATATCGCGTAATTTCTGTCACCGCGAGCAGGTAACGTGACCGGTCGAATGACAGAAGCACTAGTCGAGGCACGGGGCCTCACCAAGAAGTTCGAAGACTTCGTCGCAGTAGATTCCATCGATTTCGACATCATCAAAGGTGAGGCCTTCGGGTTCCTCGGACCCAACGGGGCGGGAAAGACCTCGACCATGAAGATGATCACGACGGTCAGCCCCATCACCGAAGGGAAGTTGACCGTGTTCGGGCTCGACCCGACCACCCAGGGCCGCGCCATCCGCCAGCGGCTCGGGGTCGTCCCTCAGGAGGACAACCTCGACCTCGAGTTGACCGTCGCCGAGAACCTCTACATCTATGGGCGCTACCACGACATGAGTCGGGCCAGCATCCGGGAGCGGATCGTGGAACTTCTCGACTTCGCCCAACTCTCCGACCGTGCCGACGCCAAAGTCGATTCGTTGTCCGGAGGGATGAAGCGACGGCTCACCATTGCCCGCGCCCTGATCAACGACCCCGACCTGGTGATCCTCGACGAACCGACGACGGGGCTCGACCCCCAGGCGCGCCACGCCCTCTGGGACCGCCTCTACCGCCTCAAGCAGCGCGGGGCCACCCTGATCATCACCACCCACTACATGGACGAAGCCGAACAGCTCTGCGATCGGCTGGTCGTGATGGATCGCGGCGCAATCGTCGCCGAGGATTCGCCGCGGAAACTGATCCAGACTCATGCTCCGCGGGAAGTCGTGGAGCTCAGATTCGAGTCAGGCACTCAAGACGAGCACGTCCTCAAACTCGACGGGGTGGCGCAACGGACCGAGGTGCTGGCCGACCGGATGCTGCTCTACACCGATGACGCCGAGGCAGCCCAGCATGAGATCGACCGGCGTGGGGTCCATCCCGAGCAGGTGCTGGTGCGACGGTCCACGCTCGAGGACGTTTTCCTCAAGCTGACCGGGCGAAGGTTGATCGACTGATGACCGCCTTACGCGGGCCGATGAGGGTCGTCGAGTCGGAATTGCTCGGCTACAAGCGCACCTGGCGGGGAACTGCGATCAGCTCGTTCGTCAACCCTCTGCTGTTTCTCACTGCCATGGGCCTGGGGCTCGGCTCCCTTGTCGACTCCGGTGACGGCGACCTCAACATCGGCTATCTCGCCTTCGTGGCCACCGGTTTGATGGCCGCATCGGCAATGCAGAACGGTGCTTCGGACGGCGCCTTCCCGGTGATGGCTGGGATCAAGTGGCGGAAGAGCTTCGAAGGTGCGATTGCCACCCCGATCAGTCCGGCTGACATCGTGGTGGGGCGTTTCCTGTGGTCGATCGTCAGGCTCACCTTCGTCCTGGTGGTGTTCGGGTCGATCGCAACCCTTCTCGACGCAATGGAGTTCATCCCTGCCATGAAGGCGGTGCCGCCCGGAGTCCTCACCGGACTTGCTTTCACCACCGCGGTCACCGCGTTCACGGTCACCAGAGAGGACGAGACGAGTCTCTCCACACTGTTCCGTTTCGGGATCATCCCCCTGTTCCTGTTCTCCGGAACCTTCTTCCCGATCAGCCAGCTCCCCGATTTCCTCCAGCCGGTTGCATACGCAACCCCCCTCTTCCACGGCGTCGAGTTGGTCCGTAAGTTCGCACTGCCCGGGGTAGACAGCACCGTGGTCACTTCGATTCCGGTCTGGGTGCACCTCGCCTACCTGACCATCCTCACCGCGGTCAGCCTCTACCTGGCGTCGCGCTGGCTCGATAAGAGGTTGAGGAAGTGAGTGTCTCCGCACCAACCCGGATCACGCCGGTCGGCCGGATCACGCCGTTCCGGGCGCAGCGGATCTGGGAGCGGAACTACCTGGTCTATCGGCGCCTGTGGAAGATCATTTTCACCGGGTTCTTCGAGCCGGTCTTCTATCTGTTCTCACTGGGGGTCGGCCTCGGTGCCCTCGTCGGGGACGTCAACGGGCCAGGAGGAACGTTGATCAGCTACACCGCCTTCGTCGCTCCGGCGCTGATGGCGGCATCGGCGATGAACGGGGCCGTGATGGAGACCACGTTCAACATCTTCTTCAAGCTCAAGTTCGGCAACACCTACGAGGGCATCCTCACCACACCGATGCGGCCGCTCGACATCGCCATCGGAGAAATCGGGTGGGCGTTGCTCCGCGGCGCTCTCTACTCAACCGCTTTTCTCATAGTCATGGTGTTCATGGGCCTCACTGATTCGTGGATAGCGATCCTCACCATCCCGGCGGCGGTCCTCGTTGGATTCGCTTTCGGAGCGGTTGGCCTCACCGCCTGCACCTACATGCGTTCGTGGCAGGACTTCGACCTTGTCTCCCTGGTAACGATGCCGTTGTTCCTATTCTCGGCGACGTTCTACCCCCTCGATGTCTACCCGCCGTTGATGCAACAGATCGCCCGGTTCTCACCCCTCTATCACGGCACCGAGTTGCTCCGGGGCCTCAGCCTCGGCATCCTCGACTGGACCATGATCGGCCACATCGCCTTCCTCCTCATCATGGGCATCATCGGCGGCGTCATCGCCAACAAACGCCTCGACGGCCTCCTCCGCAAGTAGTCCCCGTTCCTGAGGCGCGACGACTCATATTTGATTGCTGGCGCACACAGAACGGGTCTTCGCTGATCGATCTAGGCTTCCCCTCCTGATGCTCGACCTGACGTTTCCCCTCCACGCCCCCCACGGCTCCAACCTGAACACCAAAGGCTGGCTTCAGGAGGGTGTCCTCCGCTGTCTGCTCAACAACCTCGACCCCGATGTCGCCGAAGACCCAGAGAACCTGATCGTCTACGGCGGCCGGGGAAAGGCCGCACGGAACCTCGAGTCGCTCCACGCCATCGTCGCCACCCTGCAGCGGCTGGAGAACGACGAGACTCTGCTGGTCCAGTCGGGAAAGCCGGTGGGCGTGTTCCGCACCCACGAAATGGCGCCGCGGGTGCTGATCGCCAACAGCCTGCTCGTGCCGAAGTGGGCGACGCTCGACCACTTCTGGGAGCTCGAAGCCAAGGGTCTGATGATGTACGGTCAGATGACCGCCGGCTCGTGGATCTACATCGGCACCCAGGGAATCCTCCAGGGGACCTATCAGACTTTTGTCGCCATCGCCGAAAAGAAATTCGGTGGCACCCTCGCCGGCACCCTCACTCTCACCGGCGGCCTCGGGGGAATGGGTGGTGCCCAGCCTCTCGCCATCACCATGAACGGCGGGGTCGCACTCTGTGTGGAAGTCGACCCACACCGTATCGAGCGCCGTCTGGAGACGGGTTATCTCGACGAGAGCTATGACGACGTCGAAGCTGCGGTCCGGCGTGCCCTCGAAGCGAAGTCGAACCAAGAGGCGGTCTCCATTGGATTGCTCGGCAACGCTGCCGATCTGTTCCCCCGGCTTCTCGAAATGGGCCTCGATGCCGACATCGTCACCGACCAGACCTCAGCCCATGACCCGCTGTACGGGTATGTGCCCCTGGGATACAGCCTCGACGAGGCGATCGAGCTTCGGAGAGACGACCCGGACACCTACATCAAGGCGTCACGGGAGTCGATGGCGACCCAGTGTGAGGCGATGGTTGGATTCCAGGACGCAGGCTCGGAGGTGTTCGACTACGGCAACAACCTGCGGGGCGAGGCACAGACCGCCGGATTCGCCAACGCATTCGCCTATCCCGGATTCGTCCCCGCCTACATCCGCGACCTGTTCTCCGAAGGGTCGGGGCCGTTCCGATGGGTTGCCCTGAGTGGTGACCCAGCCGACATCGCCGCAACCGACGATGCCCTGCTCGACCTCTTCCCGGACAACGAGCCGCTACATCGTTGGATCAAGATGGCCGGGGAGAAAGTCCACTACCAGGGTCTGCCGGCGCGGATCTGCTGGCTGTCTTACGGGGAGCGGCATCTCGCCGGTCTCCGGTTCAACGAACTGGTCGCATCAGGGGAGGTGAGTGCGCCCATCGTCATCGGGCGGGACCACCTCGACTCCGGATCGGTCGCCTCCCCCTACCGGGAGACAGAGTCGATGATGGACGGCTCCGACGCCGTCGCCGACTGGCCGATTCTCAACGCCATGCTCAATGTCTCCTCTGGTGCGGCATGGGTAGCCGTCCATCACGGTGGCGGGGTCGGGATCGGCAACTCGATCCACTCCGGGGCCCAGGTCGTCGCCGATGGGACCGAACAGGGTGCGCTCCGGGTCGAGAGGGTGCTGACCAACGACCCGGGCACCGGTGTGATGCGCCACGCCGACGCCGGGTACGAGATCGCCAAACGGGTGGCCCGCGAGCGGGGTGTCGACATCCCGATGCTGGACACCGACTGACATGGCGATCAACGACCCCTACTGGCCTCGGGCTGATGCCTGGCTCAACCGGGAAGCCGACAACCCAGACATCCGGGTGGTCGGGGTCCCTTCGTCGTCAGCGTCACTCTCCCCCAGCCGGGCCGACCTGACCCCGCTCGCGGTGCGCGACCGGTTCAGCAGGTTTTCCACTTTCCACGGCGAGTGGGGCATCGACTTCGGTGATGTCGAAGTGTTCGACGAAGGCAACTGGCCCGTCAGTGAACTGGACATGCACGAGATGCCGGAGGCAGTGGAGAAGCGGGCAACGAGCCTCGACCCGGCTCCGTTGACCCTCTTCCTCGGGGGCGACAATGCCATCACCCGTCCCCTGGTCAGGGCGCAATACGATGAAATCGAGCGGGTCGGCGTCATCACCTTCGATGCCCACCACGACGTGCGGACCCTCGAACTCGGCCCGGCGAACGGGACGCCAATCCGGGGGCTGATCGAAGAAGACGGGTTGCCGGGCGTCAACGTCACCCAGGTCGGCATCCACTCCTTCGCCAACTCGGCCTCCTACCGGCAGTGGTGCGACGATCATGGGGTCTCGGTGGTGACAGTGGAACAGGCCCGGAACGAAGGCGTTGTGAGTGCTGTCGAAACCGCTCTGAAGCGACTCGCCACTTACTGCAAGGTGATCTACGTCGACGTCGACATCGACGTTCTCGATGCTGCCTTTGCCCCCGGCTGTCCCGGGGCGCGGCCCGGCGGTCTCGCGGTGAGGGAACTCGCCGATGGGGTTCGCCGATGCGCCGCCCATCCCCTGGTTTCGGCGATGGACTTCGTCGAGGTCGACGCCAGCGCCGACCCCACCGGCATCACCCTCGACGCAATGGCGCACCTGGTCCTGAGCGCAGCCGCGGGATACTCAGAGCGTTCCTAAGGCGCGACGTCTCATATTTGATTGCTAGAGAATCGAGAATGAGAACAATCACGCAACCAGCGGCCACCAACCGGTGTTCTTCCTCTTGATGAACCAGACACTGGCCAACATCGCCGTCGTCCTGGCCACGATCTCCACCGTCAGTTTCCTGCTTCCCCAGATCATCAAGCTGGTCAGGAGCGGCGATTCCGATGGCGTCTCAACGACCTGGCCCGCCCTCGGGTTCGTAATCAACGTCGGGTGGTTCATCTATCTGATCGCCCAGGAGCTGTGGGCCTCGGTGTTCGCCCCCTTCGCCACGTTCGTCGCCTACGCGGTGACGATGTGGGCGGTGGGCCGCACCGGGCGCGACCTCTCGACATCGTATTTGAGAGGTGCAGTTGCGGCAGCACTGCTCACAGCCACTGCGATACTAGGGGGCTGGGAAATTTTGGGGGTAGTTCTGGGACTCGCCTACGGAGTAGTGCTGGCGCCTTCGATCTGGACCGCTTACCGAACCTCCATCCCTTCGGGGATCTCGCCGCTCACATGGTGGATCGGCCTCGTCGAAGCACTGCTCTGGGGTTACTACGGATGGTTCCACTCCGATCGGGGCATCATCACTTTCATGGTGGTTGGGGTGATCGGGAGCGGGGTGATGCTGCTCCGGTACTACACCACTCGGAGCCGCGCAACGCCCGCGAAAGTGATGTCGTCCTGAAGTCGGAAGCCGGGACCCATCTCGTCCCCCCAGTGATCAGATATGAGACGTCGCGCCTTAGGAACGCGGATTAGCCCCCGCTGACTGTCTCTTCGGCTTCCCTGCCCAGGGACGTTCCTTCGCGGCTGTCTAAGAAGTTGTGGGGGAGGCGGACCGAGCGGGGGCCGTGGGTGTGGCCGCGGACCATGCGATGGGCATCGGCGGGATAGGGAATATTCGGGTCGAGTTGGGCCACCCAGTCCGCCACCTCGTCGACAGAGGACGCCTTCGACAACCCGTCGCGGATCAGCGGGCCGGCCGGGAAGCCTTTGAGATACCAGGGCGGATGTTTGCGAAATAGCCGAATTCCCATGTGTTCCCCGAAGTGATCGACCAGAAGGCCGGCATGGCGGACCATGATCCTGCCCACTTCGCCGAGGCCGGGCGGTGCTGAAGGCTCCCGGCCGGCGAACACGTCTGCCAGGTCGCGGAAGAGCCAGGGCCGGCCGAGACAACCCCGTCCGACGACGACCCCGTCACAACCCGTCTCGTCCATCATCCGGCGGGCGTCGTCAGCAGTCCAGATGTCCCCGTTGCCCAGAACCGGCAGCCCGGGAACCGACTCTTTGAGGATGCGGATCGCAGACCAGTCGGCATCACCGGAATACAGCTGACGTGCGGTGCGGGCGTGGAGGGCGATAGCTGCCGCGCCCTCTTCGGCGGCGGTGGTCCCCGACTCGATGTAGGTGAGGTGGTCGTCGTCGATTCCCTTACGGAACTTGACGGTCACCGGAACGTCACCGGCGTTCGCCACCGCGGCACGCACGATCGAACGGAAGAGATCCTTCTTCCAGGGCAGCGCCGCCCCGCCTCCATGGCGGGTGACCTTTCCCATGGGGCATCCGAAGTTCATGTCGATGTGGTCGACTCCCTGTTCGGTGACCAGATATGCCACCGCTTCGGCCAGGGCACCGGGGTCGGTCCCGTACAACTGGATGGAGCGGGGCTTCTCGTCGTCGTCGAATCGGGCGAGGGCGAGTGTCTTCTCGTTGCCTTCGATCAACCCCCGCGCCCCGATCATCTCCGAGACGTACAGGCCTGCCCCGAACTCGCGACAAAGGCGCCGGAACGGCGCATTTGTCACCCCCGCCATCGGCGCCAGAACCACCGGCGGGGTGACCGAGAGATTTCCTATCTGCAAAGTCACCCCACCAGATTACGAAAATCGGAGACTTTCGCTGGTTCCCGCCCCGCCCCACCTGATTACACGGCGTCAGCCCCCACTTCGCCGGTGCGGATCCGCAAGGCCTTCGAGACCTCCGTCACCCAGATCTTGCCGTCCCCAATCTCACCGGTGCGGCCCGCCGAAGCGATCACATCCATGATCCGGTCGGCATCGACATCGTCGCAGAGGATCTCGATCTTCACCTTCGGGATGAACTCCACTTCGTATTCGGCGCCGCGATAGGTCTCGGTGTGCCCACCCTGGCGACCGAAGCCATTGGCCTCGGTGACCGTCATCCCTGCAACCCCGGATTCTTTGAGAGTCTCCTTGACAGGTCCGAGACGGGTGGGCTTTATGACCGCCGTTATCAGTTGCAACATCGATATTCCTTTCGCTCAGGACTCTGCCGGAGTCGGTGTGGCAGCCGCCGGGACGGCAGC
Source organism: Acidimicrobiia bacterium (assembly GCA_041748855.1). Lineage (GTDB taxonomy): Bacteria > Actinomycetota > Acidimicrobiia > Spongiisociales > ZC4RG35 > MA-ANB-1. The sequence goes on along the minus strand of JBGTCK010000065.1, from coordinate 20,690 downwards.
CCCGTTGGTCGCGTAGCCCGGGTCGATGCCGTAACCGGGCGAGCCGTGCTCGAGGATGTCGAGCCCTTCCAACTCCTCCTCCCGACTGACCCGGAGGCCAATCGTCCTCTTGAGGCCGAGGAACAGGGCACCGGCGGTCACGGTGACAAACACGAAGTGGACGATCACGAAGATGAGCTGGGTCCAGAACTGGTCCAAGCCGCCTCCGTAGAACAACCCGGCGTTTTCCCTTCCGAGGAAGGCATCGTCGTACCTGGCGAAGAACGCAATCGAGAGGGTCCCGAAGGTACCTGCAACTGCATGCACCGATATCGCACCCACCGGATCGTCGATCTTGATCCGATCGAAGAACTTCACCGAGAAGACGACGATGAACCCGCCGATTCCACCGATGACAACCGCCGCCCAGGTTTCGACGGTTCCCACCGGAGCGGTGATCGCCACCAGACCGGCGAGCAGGCCGTTGGCCGAGATCGAAACGTCGGGTTTGCCGTCGAAGAACCAACTGGTCGACATTGCCACCACGGCACCTGCCGCCGCGGCCAGGAGGGTCTTGAGAGCGATCGGCATGACGAACTCGTCGGCAGCAAGCTCCGAGCCCGGATTGAACCCGAACCACCCGATGAAGAGGATCATCGCGCCCAGCACCACAAAGGGGATCGAATGGGCAGGAATGGCACGCGGGGTTCCGTCCTTGGCGAACTTGCCGATCCGGGGCCCGAGGACAATCGCGCCCATCATCGCCGCCCACCCACCGGTGGCATGGACGATGGTGGACCCTGCAAAGTCAGAGAACGGGAACTCGAGTTGGGCCAGCCAACCCCCGCCCCAGGTCCAGCGGAGCACCACCGGGTAGATCAGCGCGGTGAGAAAGAAGCTGTAGACGAAGTACGCCTTGAACTTGGTCCGTTCTGCCATCGCTCCGGAGACGATGGTGGCCGCCGTCGCCGCGAAAGCAGCCTGAAAGAAGAAGAAGGTCGAGGGCAGCAGGCCCTCGGCGGCCGTGTCTTCCACCCCGGCAATGCCGAAGTCGAAGCCGAACCACCCACCGAGCAGTTCGCCACCTCCGAAGGCGATGCCAAAGCCGACGAACGCGAATGCCAGCACCCCGGCTGACATGTCCATCAGGTTCTTCATCATGATGTTCGACACGTTCTTGCCGCGCGTCATGCCTGCTTCCAGCAGGGCAAACCCTGCCTGCATGAAGTAGACCAGGACACCTGCGATGAAGACCCACAGGTTGTCGAGCACGAATTGCGACGCCGGTGCCAGATCCTCCTGCGCCAATGCAGGGCTCGCCAACACCAGGATGAGCAGTGAGGCAAGTACGCCTCCTGTGAGCAGCTTCCTTCTCACATCTTCCTCCCTCGATCTTGGATCGTGTCAATTGCCCGGCGCAAAGTAGGGAGGACAACGTTTCCCGGCAGTGGCGGAGGTGTTACGACATTGTTCCGCTTTGTTACGGCGGTGTTTCGCTCCCGATGATCATCCCGACAAGGGGGACATGAACCGGTTTCGGGATGCCGAGGTCAGATCGACGACCCGGTCGACCACCGCGACAGTCACCTCCGCGGCTCCAACCGCGTTGGCGATGGCCGCCGCCTCCGACTCGACACCATCGATTTCTGACGGGTCGGGAGGCTCGAAGAACGCCACCTTGATTTCGATGCGGTTGTTGTCGCCGTCGCGGTCCCAGACTCCGACGACGCGTGCATCGGACACAATGGCCGAGGTCACGTTGCCGCTGGCGTCGTAGACGTACGGATAACGGTCGGGGTCGACCATTCGCCGACGTGACTTCTGGGTGACCAGAGCGGTGTCCCAGATCGGGAGCAGACGCAGTCCTCCCGGCGGTGGGGCCGGTTTCAATCCGGGCAGGTCGTACATCCCGTCATCGTCCGCATCTGCAACCGCCGCCAGTGCCAGGGAGGCGTTCGCCTTCTTCAATCCGCACCACCATGCGAAGTCGTCGACGGTCGCCGGGCCGTGACCCCCGAGGTACCACCGGGCGAGTTCGATGCGGGCCTCGTCGGGGTCCACCTCCCGGACCCGATGGTCGGGGAACCACTGGTCCCATCGGGCGTACCCGTACTGGTTGTCCCTCCAGCCTGCAGTCCCGGAGGCTGCTGTGATCAGCCGGTGTTGTGACATCGAAGTCAGCAGGAAACGCAGGGCCTCAGACTCGTCCCCCGTGACGCCCATCTCAGCGCGGATCTCACGGGAGCGCAGGACGCGACCGTCGAGAATCGCGAGAACCTCTGCAGTCCACCTGCGGCGCCTATCGACACCCACCGCCTTGTCGACCGCGCCGGTGTACCACTCCTCACGGTCCGGGGCGGATGCCACCGCGTCGATCCGATCGATCGGGATCAAAAAGGCCGAACCACGCAATGCCGCTCGCCTGACCAGAGTGCGGTCCTCGTAGAGGGCGCGGTCGAGGTCGGCGATGGTGAATCCGGGGATTCGGGCAGCGAAAGCGAGGTAGCTGGTGGGGGCGGTGCTGTAGATGCCCGCCGCAGCTTCGACTGCCTCCTCCACCGTCAGGTCGCGGTCACGTTGGAGCAACTGGCGGTGCCACTGCTCCCGATCGAGGTCGCCGGACCGACGGACCACTAGTTCCCGACCGACTCCGTGTCTTGGATGTTCTGCAGCCGGACCTGGCCGTGGGCGACGAGCTTGCCGTCGGCTTCCCGGGTGATCGAAACCTCCCAGATCTGTTGGTTCCGCCCGCGATGGATGGGCGTCGCCTCCCCGACGAGGACACCGTTGCGGGTGGCACGGAGAAAGTCGGTGGTGTTCGACAGGCCCATTGCGCCTGCCATCCCGTTCGCCATCGCCCAGGTGGCGGCACCGGTCGAGGCGAGGGTTTCGACGAGGGTGGAGTAGAGCCCTCCGTGCACCACGCCGTAGGGCTGGTGATGGATCTCATCGATGACGACCCGGCCCCGGGCGTGATCGGGAGAGGCGTCGGTCAGCTCGATTCCGCTGTGGCCGACATAGGTGACCCGATCGGTGAAAGAGTTATCCATCAGACGCCACACCCGCTGCCGATCTGGAAAACAGGTCCCAGATCATCGTTCACGTACTCCCACACCGACCAACCTGACCCTTCGTAGTAGACCTCGTGGATGATCATTTCCATTTTGCCATCGCCACTGAGGTCGGCAACCGCGGCAACCGAATGGGAGAGCACGAAGGGGGTGACGCCCTCCTGAACCTCAACGACGATCGACTCGCCCAAGATCGCAGTCTGCACCTGCCCTTCGACGACGACCCTTAGGAACACCAGCGAATAGTCGCCCTCCTGAGCGAACAGGCTTTCGGAATCCTCGATGTCCTCAGCGACGACCAGGACCTCGTTTTCGCCGTCGCCTTGGAGATCGAAACGGATCACCTGCTTTATCACCGGGTTCTCGACATCGAGACCGCGGGCGGCAAGCAGCGGACGGGCGAGGACCGAATACGTGCCGTTGTCGATCTCTTCCTGGATGAAGTGGGGCGTGATGTCCCATGGTGCCGATATCGCAACACCCACCGGGTCGGGCCAGTCGCCGAGTGCATCGGTATCGCTCAGTATGACACCAGGGTTGAAGAGGGGCTCACACTGGATGGTGGGGGTGCCCCCGCTGATGATCTCGTCCGACCCGAACAGCACCACTTGATAATCCTCACCGCCGGATACGGGCAGCGACGTCAGCTCATCTACCTGCACCCAATTGCCGCCATCCCACCAGCCGAGCGCCCCGAACTTGGAGACGACAAGGGGTTCGTCGGCCCAGTCGCCGGCCAGTTCGGTGGTCGTGGTGGTCGCCTCGGTCGTGGTCGTCTCCGGAACCGTTGTCGTGGTCTCGGCCGTGGTGGTCGAGGTGTCACTCGAGCTGGTCGATGTCTCCATCGGCCGGGTCGAGGTGGTCTCCCCGCCAGAGTCGCCGCTGCAGGCAGCAAAGACGAGCGACAACGCTAGAGCGGGAATAAGTCGGCGCATCACCAAGAAGCTAGTCGGGCCATCGAAAGGTCAACGAGACCTGAACTGTGAAAGTTCCACCCCGACACGGCCGAGGAGCCTCGGTAGCTGGTGGATCGGGAGGCCAACAACCGTCGATGGCGACCCGTGAATACTCGTCACGAACACTCCACCCTCTCCCTGCAATGCGTAAGCGCCGGCTTTGTCCATTGGCTCCCCACCGGCAACGTAGGCAGCGATTTCATCATCCGTCATCGACATCATCTCGACCTCGGTCGCGTCGATCAGCGAGTGGGTCTCCCCCAGGCTCGATACCGCCAAACCGGTGAGAACCTCATGCCTGGCCCCCTGCAGGCGGCGCAGCATCGCACGGGCCTCCTCCGGATGGCCGGGCTTGCCCAACACCTTCCCATCGAACACCACGGTGGTGTCGGCCGCCACGGTGACCTCGTCGGCCCCCGCAACGGCAATTGCTTTGGCCCGGGCGATCCGTTCGACATATACACCCGGGTTTTCGTCAGGAAACCGGGTCTCATCGACGTCGGGCGACCGAACTTCGAATTGGAGGTTGAGGGACTCGAGCAACTCACGCCTCCGCGGCGAGCTCGAGGCCAGCACCATTTTCACCCGCGCACCTCACCGAGCCGGATCACGGATTCGGGCCGGCCGAGGACCGAGACATCACGGAGCGGATTGTCATCGAACAGGACGGCATTGGCCGGGTTGCCGACATCGAATGCCGCAGACCTTCCCGTCGCTTCATAACCGCTCACCGAGACCGCCGCGATTGCCCGTTCGACAGGTAGGCCGTATTCGACCATTTTCAGTGCCTCGAGGGCGACATCGTGAGCTCCGATCGTAACGTCGGTGCCGGCGAGGAGGTGAACTCCGGCCTCCGCGGCGAGCGGCATCAGTTTCCGGACATTGTCCAGCCCTTCCAAGAGGAGCTTTCCGCCCGAGGAGCCCTCCCCGAGCTGGGCAACCACCGCCTCCATCCTGATGATGGTGGGAACCCACATTCCTCCCCTGGAACCGAGAAGCGCGAGATCGTCCTCACGAAGGAACAGCCCATGTTCGATCGAATGGACCCCGGCCCGGACCGCCATTCCCGGGGCTTCCCGAGCCATGGTGTGGATGGCAACCCTGGCACCGGCTTCGGCGGCCAGCTCGACGGCACGCCGCAGCTGATCCTCGTCGAAGTTTGCAAGAGGGCCCTGGCCCTTGCGGGGCCAGTCGCCGACCAGCTTGACCCAGCCGCTTCCCTCCTCGGCCGACTGGCGTATGCCATCGTCGAAGGTGGCCCGGGTCAGCTCGCGGGCGAAGTCCGGCCAGTAGCCGCCCTCAACTGCGTTGATGATCCCTGCGGCCTCGATCTCGGGCCGCTGGGCCGGATCGATGGACTCGATCAGCTTCAGAGTGTTGAGGTTCGACCAGCCCTTGTCGAGGGCCAGGAGCACACCGGAGTCGAGGGCATGTTTCGCCCGGTCAACAGCGTTTTCATAGGGATCTGTCTTCCAGTCTTTGCCGATCGGGGCAGCGAAGTGGGCGTGGGAGTCAACCAGCCCGGGGAGGGCAAAGGAGTCCTGGCCGATGGTCCTTTCGGGATCCCCGGTCGGTTCGGACCAGAGCCCATCCACGATGTCCCTGACGACGGGTTCTCCGGCCGGAGGCCTCAAGTAGACGCGAACTCTCACAATACGAACGCTAACCGTATCGCAACCGCATAATGAGCCTCAATGCGACGGCTCCTGATTCTCTTGCTTCTGACAATTGCTGCCTGCTCCACCCAGACCGGGACAATATCGACTCCATCCACCACGCCGCCAACCCTCCCTCCCAGCCCGACGACAACGGCACCGCCTCTGGAGATGGAGGTCCAGGACTGTCGGACACCACCGGTCACATTCTCCACCTTGTGCGAGACCATCGAATTGCTCGACGAGTGGTACGTCGACCGCCCGATCGACTACACCGCCCTCGCCACGATCGCCACGGAAGCGGCGGCGGGGTTCGAGACAGAGGAGTCGGAGAATCCGCCTCGCACTTTCTTCTGCGCTATCCCCGATGAGGCTTTCGTTTCCCTTTGCGAACTGATGCGGCAGAGGGTCCAGGACGAGCATCTCCCGGTTGCCGACGCGCTGGAGGTGGCAGTCACCTCGATGATCGATCTCGGTCTCGATCCCTTCACATGGTATGTACCGCCCGAACTCTCTGGCGGGTTCAGGTCCGATGGTGTGGTCGGTGGCGTGGGCATCCTTCTCGACGCGACCGACGCCGCAGGATCGAAGTGCACACGGGTAGCCGCGGCCTGCCCCCTCCGCATCGTGTTCGTCCTCGACGACAACCCCGGTGAAGACGCCGGGTTGCTGGCAGGCGATGTGATCAGCACCATCGACGGTGAGTCGGTGATCGACAGAGGCCTGGTCGACGTGGCGACGATGATTGGCGGCGACCAGACCGGAGCCGTGACCCTCGGGATCGAGCGAGACGACTCCACCCTCGATATCACCGTGGAGAGACAGGAGTTGGAGTTCCCCGAGACGACCGTCGACGTGCCGCTCGACGACGTCGGATACCTGCGCATAACCGATTTCTCGTTCCAGGTCCCGTTCATCGTCGACGCCTCGATCGGCGCCCTGCTCGCCGCGTCGCCCGAGACCATCGTCATCGACCTGCGCGACAATCCCGGTGGCCTGGTGGAGGCGGTTGTGTCCGTGGCTTCACAGTTCATCGCTGACGGAACCGTGCTCAATTATGAGTTCCCCGGAGGTTCGTCTTCCTACGAAGCCTCAGGAGGAGCACCCGCAACGGCATCCCGTCTCATCGTCCTCGTCAACGAGGGAACCGCCTCGGCGGCCGAGGTCCTGGCGGGCGCCCTGCGCGACGTGCGGGGAGCCACGATCATCGGCCAGCCGACCTACGGTAAGAATGCGCTGCAGATACCATTCGAGTTGAGAAACGGTGGTGAGTTCCACGTTGCAATCGCCCGCTGGACGACCCCGTCCGGGCAGTCAGTTGCAGTCGAAGGCCTCATTCCCGACAGGATCGTCGACTTTCCGGCCGGCGCAGACACAGAACAGCTGACCAGATTCGCAATCGAGAACTCCTGATGAGAAGAACCTTCGCCCTTTTTGCCCTGTTCGCCCTATTACTCACCGCCTGCACGAGCGCAGGATCATCGCCCAACACAGCAGCTGAAGCGACCACAACTACATCAACCGCACCGATCGCCACCAGCTCCTCGGTGGCGGCCAATGGCAGAATCCTCGAAACCGTCGGATGTGCCGATGCGGATGAGGATGTATCGATCGTCTGTGAGGCATACGACATCATCGCCAGGAACTATGTGGACGAGGTGTCCGACGCCGAGCTCGCCGAGTTCGCCGCCGCGGCGGTGAGCGATCTCGAGGGGACCAACTCCGCCAGTGCCCTCATCTGCCCGCTGCCATCGGTGGCCTTCAACGATGCTTGCAACGCTCTGGCCGACCGGGCCGACGACAGTCTCGAAGGTGCCGAGACCATCGTGAGGGGGATGGCCGCCGCACTCGACGCCAACTCGATCTACCTGGATCCGGATGCGGTCGAGCTCATCGAGGAGGAACAGGAAGGCCAAATAGAAGGCATCGGGGCCCTGGTCACCGCCGAGGACTCGGAGATAACCGAGGGAAACCCGCAATGCTCGACGATCTCCGAAACCTGCCGGATGTTCATCGTCTCAACGATCGCAGGCAGCCCCGCCGAAGCGGCCGGGGTGGCGAGTGGTGACTTCATCATCGCTGTCAACGGTGAACCGATCGTCGGCTGGACGCTGGACGAAGTCACCGCGCTGGTCCGTGGCCCTGCCGGTACCGACGTGGATCTGACCTTCGAGCGTGATGGCTCGAATTACGACGTGACCATCACCCGGGCTGCGGTGGTGATCCCCGTCGTCACCAGCGAGCAATTCGACGATATCGGCTACGTACGGCTCAACATCTTTTCGGACAACGCCGACGAACAACTCGCCGATGCGATCGGTGAACTGCTCGATGGGGGAATCAGCCAACTGGTCTTCGACATGAGGGACAACCCCGGAGGGCTCCTCGACACAGCAATCGAGGTGACGTCGCTCTTTCTCCCCGACGGCGAAGTCGTGGTCACCCAGAACCCCGACAGCGACCGGTCCTTCTCCGTTACCGGCGATCTCCTGGTTCCTGAGGACATCCCGGTGGTAGTAATCATCAACCAGGGAAGTGCTTCGGCTTCCGAAGTGGTCTCAGCCGTTCTTCAGGAGCGGGGCCGTGCCATTGTCATCGGCGAGAGCTCGTTCGGGAAGAACACAGTCCAACAGCAGTTCTCCCTTTCCAACGGCGGCGCCTTCAAACTGACGATCGCCCGGTGGGTGACCCCAGAACTGCACGACTTCGGGGGAGACGGGGTGACACCCGACGTCCTCGAAGAACTGTCTCCAGATCTCGACGTAGAGGCAATCGCCCGACTCGCCGCCTCGTTCAACTGAACAATGCGGGTGCAACTGCCGTCTAGAGGGTGTTGATCCGGCTTTTGTGCGCGAGCGGGGCCAGCCGCCAGCGCCCGTAGGCGATATAAGACAGGATCACGATGTTCACCACGTTTGACCCGATGTTGGTGATCTCTTCCCTGCCGACGTGATAGACGATGGCACCGACCATCACGAGAATGAGGCCGACGGCGGCCAGCGGTGTCAGTTCTGGGCGGATCCTGGTCAACCCGGGCAGGATCAAACCGAGGCCCCCGAGAATCTCCGCCGTCCCGCTGACGATGTGCAGGGTGTCACTCAGGTCGTACATCCAGGACATGAACTCGGGTAGCCCCTCCGGCACGATGAAGTGCATGATCCCGATTGCGATGAAATAGAGGCCGAAGACCCACTGAAGGATCCAGAGAACACGGTCATGCCCCATATCTACGCCTTCCAGTCGATCTGATCGACCACAAGCTACCACCAGAACCCCAGCGCTACCGGTACCCGGTCGAGTTCAAAGGGGATTCTGACAGCCAGGGCACCAGTAGGTGATGCGGCCGTCGATGCGTCCCGACACGATCTGCGTCGAGCACTTGCGACAACGCAACCCGCCGCTGTTGTACACCCAAGTCGTCCGTCCACGCCCGCGGTCGCCGGTGGTCGATCGGGCACCGGGGCCGGTATTGGCGAGAAGCAGATCGTGCGCGCTGCGATAGATGGCGAGGAGCTGTTCGTCGCTGACCTGCTCGACCGGAGTCGCCGGAAGCACTCCGGCCAGAAACGCAAGTTCGGACTTGTAGACGTTCCCGATCCCGGCCGCGACTGACTGGTCGAGTAACAGCCTCGCCAGAGTGGTTCCCGGGGGAAGTGCCCGGGCCCGGCCCAGTATCTCCTCGTAGTCGACAGCCTCTGACAGCAGGTCAGGGCCAAGTCGCCCCAATGCAAGATCGATGGCCGGGGTTCGACCCACCTCTGCCTTCGGCGCGCCGAGACAGACTGCGTGGTGTGCTCGGGTGGTGAGGGCGACCTTCGCCGGCCCCGGGACTCTCAGCTCGGGGCCAAGCAGGCGCCACCGCCCGTTCATACCCAGATGCACCCACAGGGAGTAGCCGCTGTCGAAATCAACAACCAGGTTCTTGCCTCTGGTCCTGATCCCGGTTGCAGTCCTCCCCCGGATCCGCCCGACATTTGCCCGCACCGACCCCGACGTGGCATGGACCGACTCGACCACCTCACCAACGAGAATGGGTCGGAGCATCTCTGCGTCGCCCGCAATGCTGTCACCTTCAGGCATGCGAGGTCCGAACTAGCAGCCGGCGGTGGGCCGGCCGCAGTTGTCTCAGCTCAAGCCCGGATAGGCGAGCCCGGTATTGGCGTGGCAGTCGTACCCGTGGGGATTCTTCGCCAGGTACTGCTGGTGGTAGTCCTCGGCGAAGTAGTAGTCGCCGAGCGGGTCGATCTCGGTAGTGATCGGCCCGAAGCCTCGGGCGGACACCACCTCCTGATAGACGTCGCGTGAGCGCTTTGCCTGGTCCATCTGATCATCGGTGGTCGTGTAGATCGCTGAGCGGTACTGGGTCCCGATATCGTTGCCCTGTCGCATGCCCTGGGTGGGGTCGTGGGTTTCCCAGAAGACCCTGAGCAATTCATCAAAGGAGACTTCGGCAGGGCGGTACACCACCATGACGACTTCGGTGTGACCGGTGCGGCCCGTGCAAACCTCTTCGTAAGAGGGGTTGGGGGTATAGCCCCCGGCGTAGCCGGCCGACGTCGTATAGACGCCGGGCAATTGCCAGAAGCGCCGCTCCGCTCCCCAGAAACAGCCCATCCCGAACACGGCCAACTCGGTGTCCTCCGGGTACGGGCCTTCGAGAGGATTTCCGTTGACGAAGTGAGACTCGGGAACCTCGACCTTTCGGTCCCGGCCGGGCAGGGCGGATTCTTCAGCCGGTATCTGAGATCTTTTGCTTCCGAACATCACGAACCTCCTGAAACCATTTAACAGCGTCCCCGTATTTAGCGTCCGTTAACCCATTCCCGAGACCTTGGTCGGTCTCACCTTCATGACAACCCTCTCGTCGCCTTCCTTGTGCCATGGGTAACGATCTTTGTCGATGTACTTCTTCGCCATCCTCGAGATGAAGTCGATATCGGGGTCGGGCTCCACGGCTTCGAGCACCCCGCGGATCTCGATGTAGCGATAGGCATTCTCAGGGTCGATCACGGAGAGCGCCACTCTCTTGTCGCGTCCGAGATTGCGGTACTTCTGACGCGTCGTGGTGAGGCTGAACTTGATGTTGGTCCCGTCCCACTCGAACCAGACCGGACTGGTCTGTGGCTCACCCTCGGGACCGAGTGTCGCGACATGCGCAAAGGACTTCGTGTCCCACGCCAGCAGGTCGACATGTGAATCGGGAATCATGAGTTCTTTCGGGTAGCTCAAACAGTTCCAACGGTTTCCCGGTCCGTCGCATTCCACCTGCTCCCAGTTCCCCTGCCTCCTGTCACCCACTAGCCTGGAACTGACCTTATGAAGCCAATGCGCTTTCTGACCATCGTTCTGGCCATGGCCATGGCTGTCTCCGTTATCACCCCGAACGGCCCGTCTGCCCGCGCCCAGAATGTGAGCGAGAGCGAGCAGGAAGCGGCCGAGGCGGCCGAGCGGGCCGAGGCCGCTACCGGGCTCGTCGAATCCGCCGTCGCCAACCGCACCGAGATCGAACTGGAGCTGGCTGCGACGATCGAGCGCCTCAACCTGCTTGCCGACGAATTGTCGGCTCTTTCGGTGGGTTTGGACAGGACCTCAGAGCAACTCGGATTTGCCGACCTCGAACTTGCCGGTATCCAAACCGACATAGAAGTGCGAGCGGTCGATATCTACATGAGCGCACTGTCTCCTGCGGCCATGGCTGTGGTCAGCTCGCGCAATGTCGAAGAGGCCATGGTCACCGGGAAGGTAGTCGAGGACGTGATCGGGGCCCGGCACGCCGAGCTCGGCGGGCTCGTCGTCAAGAAGAAGGATCTGCAGCAGCTGCAGGCCGACTTCGCAACCCAGCACGAAGCCGTCGCGGCGAAGCAAGCGGAGTTCGATGCCGAAGTCGCCCACCTCGCAGAGCTCTTCGACCAGGCCGACAGCGCAGTTGGCGACGCCGTACGAGCAGCCGCGTTGGCCGACATCGAATATCGCGCCGCCCTCGACGACGTCTCTGCTGCCAAAGCCAAGGAAGCCGAAGAGGAGCGTCAGTCCGGCAACGAGACGACTACCACCACCTCTCCCCCGGGATCCACAGTCACAACCACCACCACAACTGTCACGACTGATCCGGGAGATGGTGGCGCGTATCCGTGGACACCAACCCCGGAGGTCGAGCAATGGCGCGGTCTCGTCGCCCAGCACTTCCCTTCCCATCGGGTCGATGAGGCGCTGCACATCGTGTGGTGCGAGAGCCGGGGCGACCCCGATGCATACAACCCCTACTCGGGTGCCTCGGGCCTGTTCCAATTCATCCCCTCCACCTGGGCGACAGCCTCGGTGTCAGCGGGTTACCCGGGAGCGAGCGTCTTCGACCCGGTGGCCAACACCGCAAGTGCTGCATGGCTCGCCAGTGAATACGAACGGCTGGGCCTCTACTACTGGCAAGCGTGGAGCTGTAAGCGGGTCCTTCACTAGCGGCCCGTAGTCAGCTGGCCCATGGGAATTCGGTCAGTCGCTGACTTGCCTGCCCACCAGAGGAAACTGAAGACGGGCACCAGCAGCAGCAGGAGGAGCACACCAATGATCCTCACCAGCCACACCTGGCGGGACAAACGCTCCGAGGCGTCGGTGATCACGCCCTCCGCGTCGCCAGCAGTCACCCGGTATCCTGCGATCAACTCCCTGGTTGCCTCGACCTGGCTCTGGAGTCCGGCCATAGTCGCGGCCACATCGGTCACTTCTTCCTCGAGTCGGTTGAGGGACACGGTCAACGAGAACAGGTTTGCCGAATAGCCAGACAGCGAGTCGCGCAATTCACCCAGCTGAACGCTCACGTCCTCGAGGGCCCGGTCCAACGGCACTTCCGGGTCGTAGTCGACCCCGACGAAGGCGAGCGCTCCGAGCACGCCATCGACTACGTTCGCGGTGTCGATCAAACCGTCCATCGCCACTTCAATGGCGTCGATCTGCCGTGGTATCTCGGTCTGAAGCAGGGTTCCCGATGACAGGACAACGTCACCGATTTGGTCCAGGGCGGATGCCGTCGCCCCGAACACGCCATCGATCCCGGTCAACGTATCGGTTACAACTACGAGGGACTCGTCAACGACCTCGAGGGTGCTGTCTACCGCCCGCAGTCCTTCGGCCGTCACCTCGAAGCTGTCTGACAGAGTCTGGAACCAGGGGCCGATCCCGAAAGCAAAGAAGACAGCGGCAACGAGTGCGGTGACAGCACCTGCGATTCCGCTGTACTCCCAAGTCCGTGATAGCCAAATGGGTGGGGCGTTGAACATGAGGACGAACCTATTGATTCCTGAGGTTGCGGTGACCAATGATGTGCACACACGTGACGCTAACGCGGATGACGTCGAGAACCGGCCTTGCGGTCCGTCGAGTGTGCGTTTGGCGGAGAAGGCAGACAAGGGAGTGGGAAATGGGGAAGAGATATTTCAAACCGTCGATCTTCGAGTTCCTCAAGGAACTGGAGGCCAACAACGAGAAGCCATGGTGGGAGGAGAACAAGGACCGGTACATCTCTATCGTGCGCGATCCGGCACTGGAATTCATCTCTGACTTCGAGGCCAGGCTGAAAAGCTTCTCTCGACATTTCGTGGCAGATGCAAGGACGGTCGGTGGTTCGCTGATGCGTCCGTACCGCGACATGCGCTTTTCGAACGACTTGACCCCGTACAAGACCAACGTCGGAATCCAGTTTCGCCACGAGGCCGGCAAGGATGTCCACGCCCCCGGGGTCTATGTGAACATCGAGCCCGGAGCCAATTTCGCCGGAGTCGGGCTCTGGAACCCCGAAACCGCAGTCGCCCACTCCATCAGACGCCACATCAACGACCACCCCGACGCATGGCGCAATGCCGCCCATTCCGATGCCTTCGAGAGTGCGTGGAATCTGGGCCATCCCGGGGAGTCGCTGAAGCGCCTTCCCAAGCAATACGACCCCGAGCACCCTTTTGCCGACGACATCAAGCTCAAGTCATTCATTGTCAGTCGGTCGCTCTCGCAGAAGGCGGTCACCTCGCCGAGCTTCGCCGACAACCTCTCTGCCGAACTGGAAAAGGCCCGCCCGCTGGCGGCCTTCCTCTGTGAGGCGGTGGCGCTCCCCTTCTAAACGCCAGGATGGAGCCCCCGGAAGGTAGACACCGAACTTGCTGACGCCTACATTGATCGCGGATACTGCTGGGGTGCCAACTGACCGAACATCTTGGGGTTATCGATCTCGGTGACGGCGAGGTCGAAGTTGAAATCTCTTTCCACGACTCACAACTACGCCTCACTTCCGACGGGAAGGAAATTGGCGACTGGGAGCGTTCGCGCTATCAGCTGAGTCGCGCCGACGCGGGCACCTTCGTTCTCTCCGCTGAGGGAACCGACCTGACCTTCCGACCGAACCGCCCCGACGAGTTCGCTACGGCTGCAACCCGCGGTATGGCGGAAGCGCCGACACCGGCTTCACACCGGAAGAAGGTCGAGATCGACGGACCGGAGGAGGCACCACCTGCCAAACCGCTGACACTGGTGCTCTTCTATCTGCTGGTTGCAGGAACCGTGGGCATGTTGATGTGGGCCCTGACCAGCATCATCGGCTGAACCGCATCATCAGCTATCCACACTCGAGCGCGCTCTAAATGCATTGAAAGCAGCGTCATCGCTAATCAGATCGGTGAGTCCATCCACTCCTCGACGCGTTCGAGGATGTACTCAGAGACGTCGTGGGATCGGTCGAGCACCTCGCAGAGCTGTTCCTTGCCCACCATGATGTCGACGAGGTTGACCGTGCTCTTCCCAACCAGTTGAAGTCTGCGCTCGGGAGCGTCTGCCAATGCGCCGTAAGAGTCGATCGCCGAGACCTCGATGACGAGGTCGAGGCCGCCAAGACCGGCGAGATCGGTGGCGAGGACCAACAGGTCGGGCGGCTGCACCAGCGGCGGGACCGCCCAATTGAAGTAGAGGTCGAGGTTGAACTCCTTTTCGGGCTCTTCGAAATCTGGGCCCATTTCCTCGACCTTGCTGATCAGGGAGATCAAAACCTTCGGGTCGACATCGAGGGCGAGGTGGAGGTCGATCGGGCCCCCGCAGCCGGCCTCCGGATGAAGATCCACCTCCCACGATTGGCGGAGGGAATAGGTCTCAACGATGTGTCTCTCGTCATGAACATGGAAGCCGTGCTCGACTGCGTGCTCTTTCAGGTCGGCGATGAAGCCGGCAATGTCAATGGCCATCAGAGGTGAGGATATTGGAATCTGGCGGCAACGGACAGATGGTCACCACCCCAATGAGGAGAGTTCCTAGAGACAACCGCTGCCTTCGCTACTTGCGACGTCTCCAGCCGACAATCAGGCCGATGACAAAAGTGGTCAGGGCGGCAACCGGCAACGGTAGAGCTTTGTCGTCCCTGGCCGGCACCTCCCGCTCGTCCGTGAAGAAGATGTGGCTGTCGTCCCGTTCGTAGACGAGCCGCCGGTAGCTCTGAGTCACCCCGGCCCCGTAGAGGAAGACCGAAGAGAGCAGGTATGCAAGGAACAACAGGATCACGATCGATCCGGAAACTCCGAGAGCAGTCGGCTGGCTGAATTCCGCGAAATAGAAACCGGTGAGATAGCCGGCGACCGAGAACAAGGTGGCCGTGAAGATCGCCCCGATCCAGATCGGCTTCCAGGGGAGCTTTCTCAGCGTCTGCGTCTGGAAAACCAGCCCGAACATCAAGATCATGAAGGTGAAGGCGACAACGAACCCGAGTACGCCGACGAAGGCGATGGGTATGTTCAGCCACCTCGAGATTGCCGATCCCGCGATCTGGGTGGCGGCGTTCACCGCGAACAGGGCTGTCAGTGAGATCCCGATCCCCACCGTCCACAACACCCCGACGAGGCGCTGTACCGCTGCAGCGAAGAGAGGGCGCTCGAACGGGATGGGCACTTCGAAGATCTGGTTGAGGCTGCGCTGCAGTTCGAGGAAGAGGCTCGAAGATGACCAGAGCAACACGAGCACACCGAATATGGCCGCGGTGTCGGCGCTGGCGAGGGCACTGTCGAGGAGCCGGGACATGAAATCGGACATCTCCGAACCCGCAACATCTGTGACTGCCCTAATTATCGCAGTCCTCGCCTCGAGGTTGCTTCCAACAACAAAACCGGCAACGGACACCGCAATCACGAGCAGCGGAGTGACCGCAAACACAGTGCGGAAGGAGAGAGCGGCGGCCATCCGACCGCCAAAATTCCTGCCATAGTCAGTGGCGGCGCTCTTCAACACCGCTATTGCCGTCTTGAACCAGCCCGGGTCGGAGTTGCTCATCTGTGTTCAGACTATCGGCGCATAGACTGCAACCCGTGAGCCATCCGTTCCCCGCGCCGGTCAAGACCATGGAGGCTCGCACCTCCGAGAAGTGGCCCAAAGGGGGACACCTCTATGAGCCGAAGTGGGACGGCTTCCGCTCCCTCTCCTGGTCAGAACCCGACCTGCGCATCGACTCGAGGAACGAACGACCGCTGCTGCGCTACTTCCCCGAGCTCAGGCCAGCTCTCGACCAATTGCCATCGGGCACGGTGGTGGACGGTGAGATCGTCGTGGTGATCGACGGCGTCACCGAATTCGACGCTCTCCAGCAACGGATCCACCCCGCCGAATCGCGTATCACCATGCTCTCGGAAACAACGCCCGCCGAGCTGGTTGCGTTCGACCTGCTGGCCTACAAAGGCGTCGACCTCAGGGAGACCCCTTTTCGAGAAAGGAGAGAGGCTCTCGTCGAGCTGCTCGGCTCCCTGACCGCTCCTTGGCATCTGACCCCGCAGACCGACGACGAATCCGTGGCGAAGCGGTGGTTCGACGAATTCGAATCGGCAGGGTGTGATGGCATCATCGCCAAGCAGCCCGACCTTGCCTACCAGCACGGGAAACGAGCGATGATCAAGATCAAGCACCGGAGGACGGTCGACGTCGTGGTCGGTGGCTTCCGCGAGCACAAGGACGGCGGAAAGATCGGTTCGCTCTTGCTCGGCCTCTACAACGCGAGCGGCGACCTGCACTTCATCGGCCACTGCTCCGGGTTCCCCGATGTCGACCGAGTTGAGATCTTCGAGAGGTTCAGCCAACTCGAGGCCGACGACAGCTTCGGAGAAGAGGCCCGCATGCCTGGCGGGCAGAGCCGCTGGTCCGGGGAGAAGGACCTCTCCTGGACCCCGGTTAAACCCGGCGTGGTAATCGAAGTCAGCTACGACCAACTCGAAGGAGACCGTTTCCGGCATGCCACCCGATTCCACCGCTGGCGCCCCGACAAGGACCCCGAACAGTGCACCACCGACCAACTCGACCTGCCCGAGGGCAAGGGTTTTCGCGAGATCGTGGCGACACAGCGGTAGTGAATTGATCTCAGGGATGGATCGGGGATCTCCCCCATTGGCTTTGCACCCGCGATCGGCAAGAGTGTGCAGCTCGTGACAGACTCAGTAGTGCAAGTAACCGGCCTCACCCATGACTACGGCGAGGTCGTTGCCCTCAGAGACCTCGATATTCAGATCCCCGCCGGCATCACCGGGCTCGTCGGCGCCAACGGCGCCGGGAAGACGACACTGCTCCGCATATTGCTCGGCCTGATCCACCCCACCGAGGGAAAGGCTTCCGTTCTCGGCCATGACAGCGAGCGCGAGCCGCTGCAAGTGCGGAGCCGGGTCGGGTATATGCCGGAAGGTGAATGCATCCCCAACGACCTGACAGCTGCGGAGTTCGTTGCATACACCGCCCAACTCGCCGGCCTCCCCAAGAGCGAGTCGAAGCGACGCGCTTCGGAGACGCTTTTCCTCGTCGGGTTGGCAGAAGAACGGTTTCGTTTCCTCAGCGATTTCTCGACGGGGATGAAACAACGGGTGAAGCTGGCTCAGGCCCTGGTCCACGACCCCGATCTCATCCTCCTCGACGAGCCGGCCTCCGGTCTCGATCCGAAAGGCCGTGACCAGATGCTCCAGTTGATCCGCAGACTCGGAGAGCTGGGACTCAACATCATCATGTCCTCACACGTCCTCACCGACATCGAGCAGACGTGCGAATGGGTGGTGATGCTCGACGGGGGCAAGCTGCTCAAGTCAGGGCCGCTCGGAGGCTTTGATCGCCAGAGCACTGTTCTCCTCGAGGTCATCGAGAGAGCCGAAGCGGTTTCCGCAAGGCTTGCCGCCGAAGGAATCGAGTCACGCGTGGACCAACGCCGCCTGGTGGTCGGGCCTGGCGACGCCATGCTCGAAACGAAGATCATCTCCGCAGTTGCTGCTGAGAACGCCGGGTTGATCAGGATGATCCGCTCCTCGGCCTCCCTCGAGGACCTGTTCATGGAAGGAAGCCCCGTTGGCTGATCGGGTTATCTTCGATCGCGGATACCGCAAGTACGACGGCCCGCGGATGGGACCGTCCGGAGCGCGGGCGGCTGTCTATCGCGATGGCGTCCGCAGGGTGCTCGGGCTCGGCCGCAAGGCGCGGAGCAAGGTATTCCCGTGGGCGCTGATAGCAACGGCTGTGATCATGGCGGCGATCATCATCGGAACCCATTGGGTGATCGGAAGTATCCAGGAAAGCCTCCGCGATGGGGTCCCCACCTACGGGGGCCTCTTCGATCTGTACTCAGGGATCTCGCTTCTCTTCATAGCGTTCTCCGGGCCATTGCTGCTCATTCCCGACAGGACCGATGGGGTTCTGTCGGTCTACTTCTCCCGCCCGCTCACCGTCGACGGCTACCTAATCTCGAAATTGGGAGCTTTCGCCACCGTCGTTGGGGCGATCTACCTGGTTCCCCAAATTCTCCTCCACCTCGGTCTGGGCCTCATCTCCAACGACGGTTTCATCCCCTATATGGGAGACAACCTCGACATCCTGTGGAAGGTGCCGGTGGTGACCCTGGGCTTCGTCGCCCTCCATGCCGCTGTCATCTTCCTTCTCTCAGCCTGGATCAACCGGACCGGGATCGCTGCTGCCTCCTTCCTCGGGCTGCTCATCGCAGGTGGCGCCATTGCCGGTCTGATATCCGAGGCTGCCTTCGCAGGGTCGCGGTGGGTTGCGTTGCTCGCTCTCGACCACCATCCCCGGATCATCAGGGACGCTTTGCTCGGTGATACCGTCGAGTACCCGGCTGAGGCTGCGGGATTCGGGCCGTGGACATCGCTTGCCGTGATTGCGGTTGTAGGCGTGATGGCACTGGTCGTCGTCAGGCGCCGCTACCGGAGGCTGGCATGACCGCCACCGTCGAGATCAAGGGGCTTTCCAAATGGTTCGGGAACAAGGTGGCAGTCTCCGAATTGACGGTCGACTTCGGACCGGGGGTCACGGGCCTCCTCGGTCCGAACGGGGCGGGGAAGACAACCATGATGCGAGTTGTCGCGGGCCTGCAAGTCCCATCTCAGGGGTCGGTCTCGATTCTCGGCGTCGACCCCCGGGTGGACTCTGACATCTACCGGCGGATAGCCCTGGTTCCCGAGGACGAGGCCGTGTACGGACATCTAACGGCTTCGGAATTCGTCACCCTCGCCGCGCGACTCTCCGGAGTCGACTCGATCGCAAGCAGAGTGCGTGACGCCATCGAAAAGGTAGAGATGGTCGATGCCTCAGATCGAAAGCTAGAGGGGTTCTCGAAAGGCATGCGCCAGCGGATCAAAGTGGCCGCCGCTCTTGTCTCCGACCCCGAGGTCCTTCTCCTGGACGAGCCGTTGAATGGTGCCGACCCGGTGCAGCGAGCCCGGCTCATCACCTTGTTCCGGCGTCTCGGAGAGGAAGGGAAAACCGTCCTGGTCTCCTCCCATGTCCTCGCCGAAGTGGAGCGGATGACCGACCAGGTGGTGGCGATGGTCGATGGGCGCCTGGCGGCAATGGGCGATATCTCGGAGATCCGCGCTGCGATGAGCGACAAGCCGAGGCGGGTCTACATCGAGACCGACCAGACCCGGAAGCTCGCTTCGGCCCTCATCCAACTCGACGGCGTCGTCGGCATCGAGCTCGAAGACGACCGCCTCACGCTTCAGGTCACCGACGCCGGAGGATTCGCCAGGGGCCTGCCCGGGATCCTCGCCGATGGGCGTTATTCGGTGAGCCGGGTGGAGCCGACTGACGAGTCACTGGAGTCCGTCTTCAGATACCTGGTTGAAGGCTCATGATCTATCTCATCGCCCACCTCTACCGACGGACGATGCGTAAGGGCCGTCTCATCGGGCTCACCGCACTGTCGGCCGTGCCGGCGGTGCTCTTCCCGATCCTCGTCTCGAGTGGGTTGGAGGCAGCCGAGCTCGGTGAGGCCTACGTCGGAGTCGTTACGTCTGCTGGTTACACCTTCGCCATCGCTGCCCTCGTCCTTGCCGGGGGGACGTTGCGCGAAGAACGAGACAGCGGCACCTTGCCCTACATCTATATGCGGCCCTATTCGCGACTGACACTGGCGATGGCCAGCATCGCCGCCGGTGTCGGTGCGGCAGTTACCCTCGGAGTTGCCGCCTGGGGCCTCACCCTCCTCACCGGCCTGCTCGTCGGCGCCGGCATCTCAGTGACCGGACCGGCGATTGCTCTGTTCGTCCCTGCGGCCATCGGCTATGCGGCGGTATTTGTCCCGCTGGGATACCTGTATTCGAGGTCGCTGCTGATCGGGCTCGGCTATGTGTTGGTCGGGGAGACCATCCTCGCCTTCGTCATCCCGGGCCTTGCCCAGCTTTCGATCTGGCGGATCTCGATGTCGATCTACGCCAGTATCGAGGAATTCGGCTCGGATGCTATCACCAGCCTGGGACCGATCGCTCCAGGTGCCGGAGGCGGGACCGCCAAGCTGGCAGCCGTCCTGGTGCTGGGCACGGCCATCCTCACCTGGGCCCTGAGCAAACGCGACGCCCTCTAACCAATCACACTTTCTGCACAGTGCACAGGGATGCGGCGGATTCAACCGGTGGTTGCAACGTTGTCGCCTGCGATGAGTTCGGCGAGGGCTTCGGCCGGTTTTTTCCATCCTAGGGTTTTGCGTGGCCGGTTGTTCATCGACTGGGCGACTTCGACGAGTTTCTGTGGGCTGT
>JBGTCK010000064.1:0-62800 GCA_041748855.1 Acidimicrobiia bacterium | reverse complement strand
CAATACAGCCTGGGAGCCATCCTCCTCGACCGGGACGAGCCGTGGCGTGTGATCGGTCATCTGAAGGAACCATTGCTCACCCCCGACGAATCCGAACGCGACGGTTACGTTCCCAACGTCGTCTACTCCTGCGGGAGCATGATCCACAACGAAATGCTGGTGCTCCCCTACGGCTTCTCCGATGTGGGTAGCCGGATCGCTCTCGTCCCGCTCGACTTGCTGTTGGACCGCCTCATCGGATGAGCGCGGCTCAGCCGACCAGCTCCCGGTAGACCCTCATGTAACCGTCGACCATGCGCTCGACGCTAAATCGAACCTCGACCGAGTCCCGGACCCCGCGCCGGCCCATGGCCGTGGCGGCTGCCACGGCTGCTTTGGCCTGGTCCAGCGTTTCGACCAGGAATCCGTTTCTCCCATCCGAGACGATCTCCGGCATCGAGCCTCGAGAGCTGGCGATGACGGGGGTCCCGCATGCCATCGACTCGACCACGCTGAACCCGAAAGGCTCATCGAAGTTGATCATATGGAGGAGGGCGGTGGCGCTACCGATAATACGACTGCGATCCTCAGGTCCCACCGAACCTATGTAGCGGACATCCCGGTCATCGATGTGGGGCGCCACTTCCCGATCGAAATAACTCTGATCCTGGATGATTCCTGCGATCACCAGAGGGGTACCGGTGGCGCGGGCTACTTCGATAGCCTCGGCAGTGCCCTTGTCCGGGTGGATCCTGCCAAAGAAGAGCAGGTAATCACCCGGCCCAGGATTGAATTCAAACTGACCGAAGTCAATGCCGTGGTGAATCGTTGCTATGTACTCCAGTGCCGGATGCCGATCGGCCTCACTGATCGCGACATAGGACACCCGGTCGGCGTATTCCACGTACGGAGGCAGCGTGGCGTCGGAGGCGAATCCGTGAATAGTCGTCAGAACGGGAGTCTCGACCAAACGTGTGAATGCCAACGGGAGAAAATCGAAACTGTTGTGGATCAAGTCGAATTCGGCAGCGCGCTCGAAGAGGCTGGCGATGTGCATCGCCTCCCAAACCTTCGGATCGAGAGTGGGATCCTCCGAGTACCCGGTGGGAGCGACTGATGCGAGTGTCGCTGAGGTGATGGAGTCAGCGGTGGCGAACAGAGTGACGTCGAGACCGCGCTCCACCAACCCCTCGGTCAGGAGCGACGAGAACTGTTCCCAGGGACCGTAATGACGGGGGGGGACTCTCCAGGAAATCGGCGCCAGGAATGCAACTCTCATCCCGAGCTGTTTTCTGGCACTTCAGCGTGTGGGCGACGGACGGCTAGGTGCCGCGTGCCTGCTTGGCGTCCGACACTGCGCGCTTCGCCTTCTTGTCAGCGCGCTTCTCCTTCAGGCCTTTGCCTTCCTTCTTGGCGGATTTACCGCCTTTGTCTTTGTTGGCCATGTTTGCCTCCAGGCTCGGCCG
Source organism: Acidimicrobiia bacterium (assembly GCA_041748855.1). GTDB lineage: Bacteria > Actinomycetota > Acidimicrobiia > Spongiisociales > ZC4RG35 > MA-ANB-1. The sequence continues at coordinate 61,355 of JBGTCK010000064.1, read as the reverse complement.
CCGGACGGGCGGCCACGGCCATTGTCGCACAGCTTCCGGGCTCCGGGAGCTTTTGCCGGCAGAGCTGGGATTACCCCGAAAACCCGCAAATCAAGGTTCGGACTGGTCCCTCGGGTGCAGCTCGATTTCGTCATCCGATTGGATAACCGAGAACGAACCGTCGGCTTCGAGTATCACCGCACTGACCGTGTCCAAATTGGCCAGACCGCTCCGTCGAGCGGCCGTCTCGATTTCCCGTTCGGTGACGCGGACACGGCGCTGCGCCTCCCTCAGCATCTCTCCATTGCGGTAGAGAAGCGTGGGCTCGGCCTTGAGGAAACGTTCGAATCGATCAGATCGAACGGAGATGAAGGTGACCACGAATTGGGCGACAGCAAGTACAGCAACGGAGGCTGCTCCTTCGGCGAGACTGACCTCCTGGTTGATTATCACCGTTGCGAACAGCGAACCAAAGGCAATGGTGACCACGAAGTCGAAGGCGTTCATCTTTGAAAGCGCTCTCTTGCCCGAGGCACGGAGAACCAGTACCAGAGTGATGAAGGCCAGAGGCCCTAAGGCCAGAATCCGCAAAACGGGTTCCCAACCGTTGAAGAACATCATCAGCTACCTCCACGAAAAGCTTGGCAAGAGAATCAGCTCCCCGCCAGGATTTCTTTCATCTCGTCGATCTCCCGCACCTGCGTCTCGACGATCTCTTCGCAGAGTTCGATGATCTGCGGGTCGGTTATCGCCGACTCTTCGCACATGACGATCGCGCTCGAATGGTGGGGAATCATCGACCGGAGGAATTGATCGTCACCCACTGGCGTCTGAGTGCGCGCCAGGATGAAGCTACCGACGAATAGCAGCGAAAATCCCAGGTAGAGAATCGTATTGAGCTTGCGGTTCTCGTACATCGAGCTCATCACCCACAGCATGAGGATCACCATTGGCGCCACCATCATCAGCGCCATATACACCCGGTTGATGTTGGGATAGAAGTGGTCCCAACTGTCGATCAGTGCATAGGTGAGGAGGAACATAACAACGGCGTTGACCGAAATCACAACGCCCAGTCGTTTGTAATTCGAATCCATTTCCCGGGGTTGCTACCCAGGGCCGATTGATCGAAAACCCCTGCGAGGGAAGCGACCTGAAACTTATTCGGCTCAGGTGGGCGTACCCCTACCGGGAGATCCGGCGATAACACAACTGAGATACGTGGCGACAGGACAACGATCCGACGCGTGTCCGCGCATATTTCCGCCACAGGGCTCTGGCACTGAAGACTCCCCACAGAGGGACGAGACCCCGGGTCCCCGCCCGGGGTCTCGTTCGTCTCGAGGTCACCGCTCGGTCGTCGAAATCGTCTGCCCGTCCCTGCGCATAGACGACCCCCGATTCATAGGATGAGCCGCCATCCATGACTGCAGCCGAAACTGCGCCGGAAACCGAATTGAAGACTTCTCTGTACTCGGCAGGCAAGAGCAGCCTTCGCCTCTCGATCGTCCTGGGATGGGTGCGTGCTCTCCTCGGAGCAGCAGCGGTGCTCTCCATCGGCAGAGTTGTCGACCTCGTCGTCTCCGATCAGCCTTTCGGAGCATCGCTGACCGTTGTCACTTCTGCCCTCCTCGCCCGAGCGGCGATTGCGTCTCTCCTGCCTGTCGCCGCCACGATCACTTCCACTCGAGTCTCAGCGGATCTGAGGAGCCGCGCCCTTGGTGCCGTCCTCAAAGTCGGGCCATGGTCGGGGAGGCGAACCGGGGAGACCGTCACAAAGGCCACCGAGGGAATCGATGCCGTGGGAGCACTCGCCGGAACGTTCCTCCCCCAGCTGGTGACGGGGATGTCGATTCCGATCCTCCTTGCCGTTGTTGTGGCGACAATCGACATCGCCACGGCGCTGGTGCTCCTCCTCGTCCTTCCTCTGATTCCTTTGCTGCTTCGCGTGCTCGAGAAGAGGTTCGCTTCCGTCAGCGCCAGATATCGGAAGACCGCCGACCAACTCGCCGCCCGGTTCGTAGACGGGATACAGGGAATCAGAACATTGAAGGCCCTGGACCGTGCCGATGCCTACGGCGACCAGATCGCACTGGAAGCAGAGCGGCTCCGCAAAGAGACCATGAGCCTGCTCAGAGTCAACCAGCTCGCGTTGCTCGCAGTCGACACGCTCTTCACTGCAGGCACTGTCGTCGCCGCTTCCCTTATGGCAGCGGTCCGGCTCATGGATGGCGCGATCACGGTCGGCCAGGCAGTTGCAATAGTCCTCCTCGGGGTGATGCTCATCGAGCCGCTGAGCCAGATCGGAAGGTTCTTCTATGTCGGCGCTATCGGCCGTGCTTCAGCGACGGAGGTAAAGGGCCTCATTGCCGAAGCCAATGAAATGGAAGATTCCGCACCACCTCTGAAGGACGTCAGCGAAGGCTCAGTCGAGCTCGACGAAGTCACCTTCACCTATCCGGACGGGACCGAGGGCGTCCGTGCCGTCAGCTTTGTCATCCAGCCAGGTGAGCGCGTCGCCCTTGTAGGGCCGTCGGGCGCAGGGAAGACAACCATCGCTCATCTGTTGTTGGGTCTTCTCCATCCCGACAGCGGGTCAGTCCGGGTTGGTGGTGTCCCCGTGCTCGTTCCGCAGCGGCCCTATCTGTTCTACGGCTCGATCAGGGAAAACCTGTCGATTGGAAAGCCAGAAGCAAGCGAGCCGGAGCTGTGGGCGGCTCTCGAGGCAGTCGGTCTGACCACGACCGTCCAGCAAAGGCCCGGTGGTCTCGATTCTCAGATCGGTGAGCGGGGCCTTCAGTTGAGCGGTGGTGAGGCACAGCGCCTTGCGGTGGCGAGGGCACTCGTGGTTGACGCCCCGGTTGTCGTCCTGGATGAACCGACGTCGAATGTCGACCTCGAGAGCGAAGCCAGGATGCGTGATGCAATAGAACGACTGACAGCCGATCGAACCGTCCTGATAATCGCTCATCGTCGATCGACCATCGCTGGGGTGGACAGGGTGATATTCGTCTCTGACGGGCAACTCGAGGGAATTGTCTCCGGGGCGGAGGCGGATCGGCGTCTCGGACAGAGCGGGGGAATCGAGCAATGGCAATGAGCAGGGGCCAGATCGCCCGCCGACTCCTGTCCGGAATGCGGCCGCTGGCACCATTGATGACCGCATCGGCGGCCTCCCGTGTCATCAACCAGAGCCTCGGCGTCGCAATCCCCGGTCTTGCCGCGGGGCTTCTGGTGGGATTCGGCCCGAATTCTTCCCTTACCGGGTTCGTACTGGTTCTTACCGGGATGGCTGTAGCCAAAGGCACCTTCCGATATATCGAGCAGTTCACCGGGCACGCGGTCGCCTTCAGTTTGCTGGCCGGGTTGCGAGCGAACACATACCGCAGAATCGTGCCACTGGCGCCCGCTGGCCTCGAAGACGACCGGACGGGCGACCTGGTCAGCCGGGTGATCGGTGACATCGACAGGGTCGAGCCGTTCTACGCCCACACGATCGCTCCATTGGCCAGTGCAATCGCGGTGCCGGTTCTGGCCGCCATCGGGATGGCAGTATGGATCGACCCGCTCCTCGCCATGGCTTTTCTCCCGTTCCCGCTGCTGATTGCATCGGTGCCGCCGTGGATCAGAGCGCGTCGGGTGGCACGGCTCACCCTCGACGCCCGTGCCCAAAGCGGGGAAACCGCTGCGTTGTTCACCGACGCCGTTCAAGGTGCCCGCGAGATCGCGATTTTCGACGCTCGCGAGATCGTTACGGAGCGGATCGAAACCAGGTCCAGAAACAATGTGTCCACGCTCCGCCACCTATCGCGTATGTCGGCGATCCGGGTGGGCCTGGGCGACCTGCTAGCCGGAGGGGCGGTGGTGACGATGATTGCCATCGCTGTGACGCGATTCGGCGCGGGGCAAATCGGTATCCCCGAGCTAGCCGCAGCGATCGTCATCTCATGGGTGGGCACTGCTCCCGCGCGGGCGGTCGAGGAAATCGTTCCTGACCTGGAGCAAGCCCTCGCCGCCGCCGGGCGACTCTACGAGTTGGCCGACCGAAAACCACTCGTGCCCGCAACCCGCGGCACCGAGATCCCGAACGACGGCGGCGTCGCCTACGAAGACGTGTCCGTCACATTCCCAAACGCTGGTAGTACAGCCCTATCCGGCGTGAACATCTCGATCCGGGACAAGAGTTTCGTGGCCATTGTCGGGCCGTCCGGTTCGGGAAAATCGACGCTGGTCGAACTCCTCGTCCGATTCCGCGATCCGGACACCGGTCGGGTCAGGGTGGGCGGCTCTGACCTGAAAGACGTCGAAAAGTCCCTTCTCGCGGACACAGTCACGCTGGTGCCACAACGGTCCGAGATCTTTCACGGGACCCTGGCCGACAACCTTCTCCTCGCGCGGCCAACAGCATCCCGTGAAGAATTGCAGGACGCTATCGAGCGGGCACAGCTCGGCTCCTGGGTGAGGTCTCTGTCTGACGGGATCGACTCGGTGGTCGGTGAGCTCGGAAACACACTCAGCGGCGGGCAACGACAACGCCTTGCGATCGCCCGGGCTTTCCTACGCGATCCGAAAGTGCTGGTCCTAGATGAGGCGACCTCGGAGTTGGACGGCCCCACCGAGCGGTTGGTCTTGAAAGAGATCGCGGGCGAACGCACGAAGCGGACTCTGATTGTCGTAGCGCATCGGTTGGCCTCCATCACCGCAGCTGATGAGATCCTGGTTGTCGATGCGGGTCACATCGTCGAATCCGGCACTCACGAGTCTCTTCTCTCCATGGGAGGGGTCTACTCGGGGCTCTGGCAGCGCCATCTCGACCTGGTACCCGGGTCTTGAACTCGACCTTGTGGGAATGCCACACTCGGGCGCATCGCGATTAACGTCCTCTCCATGGATCGCGCAGTTGCCACCGACACCGAACTGGCAGAGAGACCGGCACCTCCCGCCGCCCTCGGCAAGGCCCAAAAGACCTTCAGCGTGTCGATGCTGGTATCTGGAATCAGATGCGCTCTCGCCTACGTGATACTGCCGTTCGTAACCCCGTTCCTCGGCATCGCCCCCGGGGTCGGCCCGGGCCTCGGAATCGTCATCGGAACCGTCGCAATCGGGGCAAACCTCTTCAGCATGCGTCGATTCTGGGTACTCCGTCACCCGTGGAGAAAGCCGATCACCGCGTTACACATTGCCGTGATTGCTTTCCTCCTGGTGTTGGTGACACTCGACGTCGTCCAACTCGTCGACCGGGTTTGAACTAACCGGGGTTACCGGCAAGTCTCGAGGCGACAGCCCGAGCATCACTGGCGACCTGCGCCACGCCCAACCCCCGATAACCCCAGCCGGTTAGAGCCAATCCGGGACGGGCAGCGACGAGAGCGTCGACTTGTTCGAGCCACCGCAAGTGACCGAGCCCGTATTGGGGAATACCCCGCCGGTGCCGGACGACCTCCACGAACGATGGATCGAGTTCAAAACCAACTACCCGGGATACTTCCGCAACCACCCGATCAACCAGGGCCCCCTCCTCCCAATCCACGACACCAGGTGCAGTGACTCCTCCAGCTATTACCTTGAGAAGCCACGATCCGTCGGGTGCGCGCCCGGGCGCATACGAAGACTCGAAGAGGACGCCGCGTATGACCATCGAGTCGCCTGCGTTGACCAGCACGCCAAATCCGTTCGGGATTTGCGATCCGTCGGCGGACCCGCCCAGGCCGACGACCACAACCGGGGCGCTCGTCGCCTTCGCAAGTAAGACCGCAAGGTCACCTCCGAGCATTTCCGCTGCCCGAAAGGGGTCGGCAGCGATAGCGACTGCATCGGCTGTTAGCTCGTCCGGCCCACGGACCGCCCAGCCGTCATCCGTCTCATGCACGGATTCGACCCTGAAATTCGTTCGGAGTCGATCCACGAGGAAGCTGGCAGCCGAACCGGTGAGACCGGCCATCCCACCAACCGGGACGTATGACGACGGTCTCGGACCCCTCCGGGCGCGGCGTTTTCTGACCGCTCCGAGCAGAACCGAGCCATGGTCCTCGAGTCCGGAGAAGTTGGGAAAAGCTGCCTCCACCGAGAGGTGCCGTGGGTCGCCTGCAAACACCCCCGTCGCCATCAGCCAGGCGAGCATGCCACCGGCGGAGGATCCGAATCGTCTCCGGCAAAAGGAGTCGAGACTCTCCTCCTTTGGAGATTTCGATCGGATCAAGGGCTCCAGAAGAGCGCGCGATTTGGCTGCGACGGGTATGACCGGAGCCAGTAGTGCCCGGGGGGAAGCCGGGATCGCCACGAGGCCATCGGCGGTGTATACGTACCTGGCGGATGAAGAGGGACGGGTTGACACCAGGTCTACGCCTACCTGGTCGAGCAAAGGACTGAGATCCGGATGCGGGAGCAGAAATGAGCCTGCTCCGGGTTCCAGGATGTAACCGTCGCGCGCCACCGTCCGGGTGACACCACCCGGGTCGGGAGCTTCGTCAACCACGACCACATCGTCGATTCCTTTCGCAATGAGCTCGCACGCCGTGAAGAGGCCGGCGAGCCCGGCACCGACGACTACAACTCTCAACCTCGGATCGCCTCGACGAAGGCGGCCACGTTTTCAGGAGGCGTGCGACGATCGATGCCATGGCCGAGATTCACGATGTGTCCGGGCCTGCCTCCAACCGCGTCCAGCAACCGGTTCACTTCGGAGGTGATCGAATCCGGCTGGCCCCGGAGCACGGCGGGGTCGATGTTCCCCTGAATTGCCCTGCCCGGCAGCTCTTCGAAAGCCTCCTCGATCTGCACCCTCCAGTCGACTCCATAGCCAACAGCTCCGATGTCCGACTGATGGGCCAGTGTGTGGCCCGCCCCCGGTGCGAAATAGATCGTCGGTGCCCTAACGAGGTCGAGGCTGCGGCGGGCAGCGGGAACGGCGAACCGGCGGAAGGTGTCGGTGCCGAGGAGACCGGCCCAGGAATCGAACAGCTGGACGACATCGGCCCCGGCATCGACCTGTACGCCGAGATATGTGCTCATCGACCGGGCGAGCTTGTCGAGGGCGGCTGTTGTGAGATCTGGATCGGCGTGCAGGGCAGACCGCATCGACATGAACTCCTTGGAGCCGCCGCCCTCGAGCAGATACGCGAGCAGGGTGATCGGTGCCCCGGCGAATCCGATGACTGCTGTCGTCTCGGGTACTTCACCCTTTACGAGCCCGATCGTCTCCCCGACATTGGAAACCCTCTGCGGGTCGAGATCAGGAAGGTCCGCAACCTGGCGCAGCGTCAGCGGCTCGAGTTTCGGTCCCGGGTCGAATCTGACTTCCACGCCCATCGCCTCGAGGGGGGTCATGATGTCAGCGAAGATGACAGCGCCGTCCATGCCGAAGCGCCGGATCGGCTGCAGTGTCACTTCGGCGGCCAGCTCGGGAGTGGAGACAACCTCTTGGAACGAATGCCGTTCTCTCACCTCGCGGTACTCGGGCAGGTATCTCCCCGCCTGGCGCATGATCCAGACAGGGGGCCGGGCCAAGGGCTTCAACATCAGCGCATCGAGCAGCGGCTTTGTCATTGGCTGCTGGCTCCTCGTGCCGACCCGACTGCGGCAGCAAGCACCCCGGCAGCAGTCCCGGCAACGTCCCGGTGGGCCTCCATCAGAAACAATGCCTCGAACGGGGAGGGTGGCAGGAGAACGCCTCCTTCGAGAGCAGATCGGAAGAACCGGGCGAACCGGTCACGATCGACGGTGGCCGCATCGTCCCATGACCGCACCCGGTCCGGCCCGAAGAAGACTGTCATCATCGCTCCGACGCGCTGGACACAGCCCTCTACTTCGTTAGCAACCAGGGCATGGGCGAGAGCCTGTTCGATGTCTGCCCCGACGACTTCGAGCTCGTCGTAGATGCCGGGATTGTCGGCGAGGTAGCGGAGCGTTGCCAGTCCCGCGGCGACCGCCAGCGGATTCCCGGCCAGGGTCCCCGCCTGATATACCGGGCCATCGGGCGCCACCATGCGCATCAGATCTTCCCGGCCGCCGTACACCGCCAGCGGGGTCCCGCCCGAGACGATTTTGCCGAGACAGGTAAGATCAGGTTCGATTCCGTACCGGGCCTGGGCGCCACCGGGACCAACTCTGAACCCGGTCATCACCTCATCGAAGATGAGGATCGCACCGTGCCGGTCACACAACTGGCGGAGGCCTTCGAGGAAACCTGCCTCGGGAGGGACCACACCCATGTTTCCCGCCACCGGCTCGACGATCACTGCCGCGATGTCGGCAGCATTGAAAGCTTGCTCTACCGACTCGAGGTCATTGAATCGGGCGATGTGGGTGTCGGCGACCGTCGCTGCCGGCACGCCAGGGCTGTCGGGCTCACCTAGTGTCGCTGCACCGCTACCCGCCTTGACCAGGAACGGGTCGGCATGACCGTGGTAGCAGCCCTCGAACTTCACGATCCCGGGCCGGTCAGTTGCAGCCCGGGCCACCCTGATTGCCGATGCCGTCGCCTCAGTGCCGGAGTTGACCATCCTCACCACGTCGAGCGAAGGGATCAGCGAGGTCACCAATTCAGCCAGTTCGACCTCGGCGCTTGTCGGCACGCCGAATGAGGTCCCCAACCGGGCCGCCTGTTCCACCGCCTCGACAATCCGAGGCTCGGCGTGGCCGATGATCAACGCCCCCCACGACGCGATGAAATCGATGAGCCGGTCACCGTCAACGGTGGTCAGCATCGGTCCTCTGCCCGAAGCGATGAACGGAGGATGGCCCCCAACGGCCCGGAACGCCCGTACCGGGGAGTTGACCCCGCCCGGCATGACTTCGACTGCGCGCTCATACCACTGAGATGACTGGCTCGACGGTTTCGAATCCCCCACGGCCTCAGCCCCCGCCGAGAAGGCGTGCTACCCGTGTGGCGTAGTACGTGATGGTTATCCCGGCGCCGGCACGAGCAATTGCCGTTAGCGACTCGACCATGACCCGATCGCCCTCGATCCAACCGTTTGCGGCAGCCGCCTCGATCATCGAATACTCGCCGGAGACCTGATACGCCACCACAGGGACATCGGTAGCCCACCGGACCGCCGAGATGACATCCAGGTACGGCCCGGCCGGCTTGACCATCACCATATCGGCGCCCTCTGCCACGTCGAGTGAAACCTCGATCAACGCCTCTCTGCTATTGGGAGGGTCCATCTGATGAGTGCGGCGATCCCCGAAGGCCGGAGCCGATTCGGCCGCTTCCCGGAAAGGCCCGTAGTAAGCGCTTGCGTATTTGGCCGAATACGAACAGATCGCCAACTCGCGGTGGCCTTTCGCATCGAGGGCCTCCCTGATTGCGGCGACCCTACCGTCCATCATGTCCGACGGGGCGATGACGTCGGCGCCGGCATCGGCATACGCGAGGGCTGCCCGAGCAAGTAGGGGCAGGGTCGCATCGTTGTCGACGCTTTCCCCATCGAGAACCCCGCAATGGCCGTGGTCGGTGTACTCACAAAGACATACGTCGGCCCATACAGCGATATCGTCGATTTCGTCCTTGATCGCAGCAATGGCCGCAGGCACCGGGCCGTCAGGGTCCCAGGAGCCCGAACCGTTCGGGTCCTTCGAGACTGGAATCCCGAAGAGCATCACTCCCCCGACCCCAGCAGCTGCTGCGTCTCTGACCACCGGGAGCAACCGGTCTACCGACAGCTGGGCGTGGCCGGGCATGGAAGGGATCGGCCTGGAGATCCCGCTACCGGGAACGACAAAAAGCGGCAGTACGAAAGAGGCGGGGTGCAGCCGGGTCTCGGCAACCTGGCGACGGAGAGCTGGAGTGCGGCGGAGGCGCCGGTTCCGGGCCGTGGGAAATTCGCTCATACTCTCTTCCTGTCTATCACCCTGGCGAGCCGCTCCAGCAGCTCCGAATAGTCCGGCCGGCCAGCCACGACATCGGGATGATGGCCACGATCAGAGACGGCCTCACCCGTAGTCTCACCGATTGCCCCAACAACGACTTCTGCGAAGCTCCTCGATCGGGACCAACCCTCCACCGCCGATGGTGAGCCGAACGCGACCGCATCGACAAGATCGAGGGCGGGAGGTATCGGATTGGTGGCATAGATTTCCCAAGTCGAAACCGCTCTGGCCGGCTCGTCCAGCAATGCCATCTTCGAAAGATCAGCCCCGCGCCCGTGAGGGAAGCAAACTGTCGCGTTCTCTACCAGAGTGATTAACTCGGAGAACATAGCGACCGAGCCCGAGTGGCCGACAAGGCTGACGGCTCCTCCCGCGTTTGTCACGGCTTCTGCCGTCCGCGTACCTACTGCAGCCACTTCGACCTCGGGTATCTGGCCGCCGCGTGGCCATAGATACTCAATTGTGCGCGCAGATGTCACGAGCAGCCAATCGGAGGCGGCCGCCGATCGACGCGCCTGTTCCAGAACACTTTCGGGAGCCGGCGCAACTTCGATACATGGGAGGACGACCGGTCGCAGGCCATGATCGCGAGCCAACGGGGCCAGCTCCTCCGCGCGCTCGGCGGTCGTCGTGAGGGCAACGCTGTGGATCACAGGCCAAGGACCGTTTGCAGCCGGATCGCCACCGCATACCCGTCACTCCCCTCAACCGAGCCGGAACGAGGGCCGTCTTCGTCGGAGACAAAGCCACTGAGATGCAGGCCGCTGTCGGACACGACACCAAGTGCCCCAAGGGCCGAACGGCACCCGGCACCAGTGTTCGCCAATAGCGCCCGTTCCGACTCCACCGCAATCCTCGTCGTCCCGTGATCGATCGCCTGAGCGAGCTCGGCGGCACGACTGCCTGCAACTGCCTCGACAGCGATAGCTGCCTGCCCCGGTGCTGGCACCATCTCGGCCACGGAGAACCGGTGCCGGGCCTCGCTCTGGATGCCCAGGCGTCGCAGCCCCGCCTCTGCAAGCACCACCGCGTCGTATTCACCAGCTCGCATCTTCTCGAGTCGGGTATCGACGTTTCCCCGGATTTCTAAGACTTCGACGTCCGGTCGAATGACTTTCAGCTGGGCAGCGCGCCGGGGACTACCGGTACCAACCCGCGCTCGGTCGGGCAACGACTCGAGGTCGTGGCCGCAGAGCACGTCCCAGGGTTCGTCTCTTTCGGGATAGAAGGGAACCAGCCCTGGTGGGCCGGCGACGGGAAGGTCTTTGCAGGAATGTACGGCGAGATCGGCCCTCCCGTCGATGACTGCCTTTTGGATGGAGCGGACGAAGGCACCTACTTCGGTGAGGGTGGCCACGGGACTTGTCCTGTCCATGTCGCCGCTGCTCTCGACTTCGACGAGAGCGATGTCGAGACCGGTGTGAGCGTCGCGCAGGGCGTTGGCGACCGCTCCCGCCTGGGCCATCGCCAAGCGAGACGAGCGGGTGGCGATCCTCAGATCACTCACCGTCGACACCAAAAGCGTCGGCGATCACATCGATCGCCTCCGCCGAGCGGTCCTCTTTCTTGAGATAGCCCACCGGACCTGCCAGGAGCTTGCGGGCGACTGTATGCACCGCCTGGCGGAGGGCTGTCTCGTCATCCGGATGGCGCAGCCTCCCCGAGAATCTGCGGACGGTCTCTTCGACGAGAAGATCGGCGCCATCCATCATGCCGCTGATGAGGGGGCCTATTTCGTGATGGTCGCGATACTGCCGGTAGGCATCTGCAGAAGCAACTGCGACTAGGGCGTCAGCGTCTTCGGAGCGAGACCTCCTGTCGGCCATCCTCGCCAGGTCATCGATGTCGAGGTAAGTGACATTGGCTCCCTCCGGTGGCGTGAAATCCGGGGGCATGGCCATGTCGATCAGAAGGAGAGGGTCGTTTCGGGCAGCAACCACACCGGCGAGAGCAACGTCGTCGATGAGGCGGTGCTTGGCCGATGTCGCCGAGATGACCGCGGGAAATCCCCGCAGGGTCTCTTCTGCCATTTCGAACGAAAGGATCTCGATACCCGGTCGTTCAGTGACCTTTTCGGGGTTCCTGGCCACCACGGTGATCTCGGGAGGTGCAGGCAGCAGCGCCAGACCCTCGACCACGGCACTGGCCATGATGCCGGAGCCCAGGACTGCGACCCGGCTCGATGTCCCGACTGCCTGAGCGGCCACAGCCGCCATCGAGTTGTGAGGCGACCCGGGCAGGAGATCCCGTGCGTGCCTGCCGGTGGCGACAGCAGTCTCCAGCAACCGAGCGAAAACGCCGTCCACGCGTCCCGAGCCCTCGGCCTCGATGAGGCTCTGGCGGAACTGAGTGAGGATTTCCTGCTCACCGAGAATTGGAGATTCGAGACCGGCGGCGACGCGGTAGAGATGACTCACAGCCGCTTCGCCAAAACGGACTCGGGGCTGGGCGTCGCCATGGATGAGGTCTCCGAACACAACGTGCAGAGTCTCGCTGAGCATGGCCTCCGGGCCGGGGACTGCGATCTCGACACGGAGGCAGGTAGAAAGAAGAAAGCCCTTTCGGACTTCCCCCGCGTCGGCGAGACGCTCAGCCAATCTGGCGCGGAACGCGCCCTCATGTTGTGGATAGGCGAAGCTGGCTGCGGAGATTTCCAAAGGTTTTCCTGTCAGGCGGCGAGCCGAGGCTAATCAGGGGCCCGCCCGACAGAGAGTCGGAAAACACCTACCCCGGGTGCGGTTCAGGCCCAGTCGCGTGGCTCGGCAAGAACCATGTCCAAAAGTGCCTGCTCGCGGGTGCCGGGGCCCGGTTCGTACATATAGTCCCAGCGCGCCCTGGGGGGAAGAGACGCCAGGATCGATTCAACCCTGCCCCCTGTCTCCAGGCCGAATCGTGTCCCCCGATCCCAGACGAGGTTGAACTCTGCGTATCGCCCCCGCCGGATCTCGTGCCACCTCGTCTCTTCCTCGTCGTATCCAATCCCGATTCGTCGCTCCAGGATCGGCAGATATGCCCGGTCCAGCGCAACACCCAGCTCGCTCTGGAAATCCCACACGGCTTCGAGGTCATCGGTGAGATGGTCGAAGAAGAGACCCCCGATTCCCCTGGCCTCGCCGCGGTGCGGTAAATAGAAGTAGCTGTCGCAAGCCGATTTCCAGGAGCGATAGTCAGCCACCGGGTGGGATTCGCAAACTGTCTTCAGCACAAAATGAAAGTGCGACGCGTCCTCCTCGAACAGGTAATACGGCGTCAGATCGGCACCACCTCCGAACCACCTGTCGCCGCTATCGGTTTCGAAGTATCTGAGGTTGGCATGAAAGGTCGGTGCGTTCGGGTTCCGCGGGTGGACGATGATTGACACACCGGTCGCGTAGAACTCCTTGCTGCCGGCGGCCGCGCTCTCCGAAAGACCACCTGGCGTCGGCCCGAACACCGCTGAGGAGTTGATCGCCGCCTTCTCGATATGACCGGTCCCGGTGATGATCCTGGTGACCCCTCCCCCGCCCCCATCACGGTCCCATCGGTCGACGCGGAGGTGCGAATCGCCATCCAACGCTTGGAGGGCACTGCTGAACTGCTCCTGGATCTCCCGGTAGCCCGCCTCGATGTCGGATCTTTTCAAGCTGAGCGCCCCTCGAGGTACCGTTCCCTCAGATGCGCAGCCCCTCCGACCTCACGTCCCCAGAACTCCAGTTCCTCAGCGAGCGGCACCTGGCCACCCTGACCACCTTGCGCCAGGACAACACCCCGCACGTGGTTGCCATCGCCTTCGGTTACGATCCCGGCGCGCGATTGGTCCGCATCATCAGCTCGGATGGCACCCAGAAGGTGCGGAACATCGAGGCGAACGGGATTGCGGCGATCTGTCAGGTCGACGGGGCCCGTTGGTTGACGATGGAGGGAACCGGGCAGGTCGTTCGACACCCGGACGCGATCGAATCGGCGGTTGCAGCCTTCGAAGCCAGATACCGGCCCACCCGGGAAAACCCCGACCGGGTGGCAATCGAGATTCAAATCGGCCGTATCCTCGGCCGTGCATAGCGGCACCTAAGACGCCGCCCTTCTGACCAACCCGGCGACGGCGGAGACCCAAACGGGCGCGGCATTCAGACAGGGGACGACAAGTAAATCGTCTCCACCGATGCTCTCCCACTGCTTTCGGAGCCGGATCCCGATTTCCTCGAGAGTCTCGAGACAGTCTGCGGTGAAGGAAGGGGTGAGCACCGCAAGCCGGCGGACACCCGAGGCATGAAGACCGGCGAGTTCGACGTCGGTATACGGTTCGATCCACTTCTGACCGACAAGACGGGACTGAAAAGTCGTCGAGAACCGGCCGGCGTCGAGTTCCAACTCGGTGCCCAGGGCCCTCGTCGTGGCGAAACACTGCGCCCGGTAGCAATACCGGTTGGCTTCGACAATGCGGTCGCAGCAGGTTTCGCTGGCGAGGCACCACCCGCCGGTCGGATCACTCTTCCTCACCTGCTTCTCGGGCAGCCCGTGGTAGCTGAGAATCACGTGGTCGGGGTCGAAGGCGTCGAGATGGGGTTTAGCCACGGTGGCGACGGCGCGGATAAATCCGGGATCATCGTAGAAATCGCCAATTGTGGACACGGCGGGGACGTTCCAAAGCCCGCCGAGTACCCGCAGGGCCTCCTCGAGAGCTGAACCGGTGGACGCCGATGCGTACTGGGGAAACAAAGGAAGAATGACGATCCTCTCGCAGTTTGCCGCGACCAGTTGGGCGACGCCCAAGGCGATTGGCGGGTTCTTGTAACGCATCCCGAAGGCAACCCGGTAGCCGTCGCCGAGCTCAGCCTGGACCCCGGAAGCGAGGTCTGCGGTATGGATCGTGAGAGGAGATCCATTCTCGGTCCAGATCTTCTCGTACTGCTCGGCAGATCGACGCGGCCGAAACGGGAGGATGACAGCATTGAGGAGGAGGGCACGGGCCGGAGCTGGGAGATCGATGACCCTAGGGTCGGAAAGGAATTGTCTGAGGTATGACCTCACATCGGATACTTCGGTCGAATCGGGCGTACCCAGCTGAATCAGCAGAACCCCGATCGGGTTGGTTCCATCCATGAACCGCGACGTTAAAGCAACTCTGTCCCGACACTCAGTCGGCTTAAACCACCGCCATCGGCCCCGAGCTATCGAGACAAGGAAATTCCGTTCTGATCAGGCGCTGGGCTGTGTCGAGTTGGAGACGATCAACTCATTCGCCAGTGACTCGATCGTTTCGAGGGGTTTCCCGGCGGGAAGTGTCAACTCGAACACGCTGGACGATTCATCCGAACGGTAGGTGAGGTCACCGCCCATCAGGTGCGCCAATTGACGCGACACCGTAAGACCTAGCCCGATGGAGGCGGGCTGCGTAGGCGTGTCATGGGCCCGTTCGTAAGGCTCGAAGATCCGCTCCCACTGTGATTCGGGGAGTCCGGGGCCGTTGTCCCAGACTCGTAGCACAGTGAGATCACACGCTTCCGATGCCTCGACAATCACCTGGCTACCGCCATACCGGACGGCGTTGGTCAAGAGATTTCTGATGATCTGTCGGGTTCGCGAAGGATCCGCCCAAACTTTCCCGGGGCCCCCAACAACCGTGATCGTCGTGGATCCGGTGGATCCCAAACCGGCGAGCGTTGCTTCGGCCTGCGACCGCAGATACACATCCTGGGCGAAGATGGAAACAGTTCCGATGTCGGCACGAGCCGAGACCAGGAGGTCTTCGACCATGTTCGCCATTTCCTGACTCTGCTCGGCAATCAGCTGCAGCATGGCGGTCAACTCCTCGGGCTGGAAGCTTTCGGCGCCATCCCTCAACTCCGCGGCAAAGCCCAAAACGGCGGCGAGAGGGGTGCGCAGCTCGTGGGAGACACTGGCCACGAAGCGGTCTTTCGACCTGACCAAATCCTCGAGCCGGCGCCGGGTGACATCTCGTTCCCAGAAGGTGCCGAGCATGGGTGCGGCCACTTGGAGCATTCGTATCGCTTCTTCGCTCCATCGGGTCCGTCGTGTTATGTCCATGAATCCGACATTTCCTATCCAATCGCCGCCAACGAACATAGGAACGCTCAAGACAGAACGGCTCCATCCGTTGAGGGACTGTTCTGTCGCGACGTACTGATACGGCTCGCCTTTCGAGTTCGGCTCGGACGACATCGGATATTTGCTCCACGGAATCACCTTGCCCATCCAGGGATCCTCTGAGTGCTCCGGGATGCTGGTGGAGTTGACAACCCGGAATACCAGACCCAATTCTGGGTCGGTTGCGTTCACCGTGAGATAGGCCCGATCGGCTCCTATCGCCTCCCTGAGGGTTTCGAGTGCGACTTCTATGGCGTCCTTACCATTCCCGAGGAGAAGGGTTCTGGAGCACGAAGAGAGGGCTTGTTCGAAGGCGAGGAGTTGCTGGTTGGCAGCCAGAGCAGAGGCGAGTTTGTCCTCGAAGACTCTCCGGGGGGTGATGTCAGAGATGGTGACGATTACCCGGCTCAAGTCCTGCTTTCCACTGTTCGTCGGCACCGACCAGTGCAACACCGCCTCGAGAGGTTCGCCGTCGATCGTCATTCCTGCGAGGTCGAGGGCGACCTGGGCGCGGCCTTCCCAGATTGCCAGGAACTGCTCTATGAACCCCGCCAGTTCGCTATCGCTGCGATAGACCTCCTGCAATGAGCCCAAGAGCTCATCGGACGACTCGGCTCCGATCATCCGGACCGCGGCCGGGTTCGCTTGCCTGATCCGGACCATCGCCACCAGACGTCGAACTTCTCCGGGTTTGTCCCTCAGGTACCGCTCCAGGTCATCGATGCCCTGTCGGCGCAGTTGCTCCAACGACCTTTCTACCTCGGTGAAGTCTTCCTCCAGCGTGGCGACCGGTGACGCATCGAACAGATTGCGGTGACGTTGCTGCTCCCGTGTCATAAGATCGACGGCAACACCTACCAGGCGCCATACCGCTGCGCTAAGCGCCAAAAGCAACCCTGTTGAGGCAGCGATCTCTATCACCGACGCGCTTGAAAGAATCCAGGGCACCAGTACCGAGACGAGAACCGCACACCACAGGGTGAACCGCCCGGCATGGCTCCTGGAAAGGGTGAGGACGGCGCCGACGATGAGGACGATGAAGGTTACGACGATCACGAGTTGTGCTGGTCGACTCACAAAAGGGGTGAATAGGGCGAGTCCGATAGAGCTCACCATGAGCAAGACAAGCGGCCTCGGACGTGCTCTTATCAGCTGGAACAAGCCGGCGACGGCCAGGAGCGCGCCAAACGAGCCGAAGGCAAGAAGGTCGAAGTGGCGGGTTGCGCTCCAGGCCGGCAGGAGAACAATCGCACTACCGCCACATATCCAAACCGCAACAACGGCCAAGGTTTCGGCCATACGGACCTGGACGGCGGGAATTCCCGAGCTCTGATCTGTCAAAAGCGAGCACCAATTTCGGAGGATACGGAATTGTTTAAATTGTTAAGTCGATGCTCCGAGCCCATCCCTATTCATCGGCTCGCACGGACTGATCCTGTAGCTGCACCGCGATTCTTGCCCGGGCCAGCCTCGATCCGAACTGGAGCGCAAAAGGGATCCGAACGTCACCTGGTCCCCGCCCGGTCAACGGGAGGTGCCGCCGGCACACTGGTCTTGTGGAGACGTAGTTGTGCTGCCTGACGGGGGCCAAAGTGACGTACCCATCCGGGCTGTGCCCGGCTGACCTATTCGATCTGGCCCCTGATTTCACCCGCCGGATGGTCGACTGTGTGCACGTTTACGTATGCGCCGCCGCTGCGCA
Organism: Acidimicrobiia bacterium; assembly: GCA_041748855.1. GTDB lineage: Bacteria > Actinomycetota > Acidimicrobiia > Spongiisociales > ZC4RG35 > MA-ANB-1. The sequence continues at coordinate 43,714 of JBGTCK010000064.1, read as the reverse complement.
GGGCATCGACCAGAGCCGAAAGCGGCATACCCGCAAGGGGCCCGACGAGGTTGGCCTCGGTAATGGTGCCTCTGGCGAGCACCCCGTCAGCGGTCACACCGCCATCGACGAATCCAAATAGGAAGGCAACCACGGGGCCGTTTTCGCCAGCCGCGCCGAGATGGATATGGGCTTGGGTTACTCCATCGATGTTTTCGACAGCCAGCTTGTACCCGATCCCGTCCCGGGAAAGGTTGAATATTGCCAGGCCGTGGCCTTCGCTCTCCACAGCCGGGACTTCGTTCCCTCCGCTCAGTTCAGCAGTGAGCATTCGGCTCTGCTCGCGCTCAGCCATGGCGGGAGCGGCGGTGAATGCCACCAGGGCGAACGCGGTTATGAGCACAGTGATTCGTCGCATGGTCGGTCCTTTCATAGCTTTCGACCCACAGTCACTACGCACCAGGGCCAGGAGCGGTTCGCGAAGATTTCGCTCCCCACGAGAGTTGCGGGCTACCCCCCCCGGTCTCCCGAAAACGACTGCTATATCATCAGCGCCGTGGCTGTTTCCCGGACTTGCAACAGATGAGCAAGACATGGCCCCACACAGGTGCGGTGCTTGCCGGCGGGGCCAGCAGCCGGATGGGAGTTCCCAAGAGTGAGCTAGTTCTGCCGACAGGCCAGAGCATGATCGAGGCGGTGATCCAGACTCTCGAAATCGTGTGTTCCCGAGTAGTCACTGTCGGAGGCCGATCCGGGATACGAAGCTTCGTGCCCGACCTGAGAAGCGGAGCCGGGCCTCTCGGTGGGATCGAGGCTCTCCTTGCATCTGGCTTCGATGAGGAATACCTGATCTGTCCCAACGACATTCCTCTGATGTCCCCAGGACTGGCCCGTCGGCTGACCGCCACCTCGGACGCGATCGTCACGGCATTTCAGACTGAAGATGGCCACATTCAGTCTCTTCCGATCAGGATCACGAATGCCGCCCTCCCCGCCGTATCAGCCGCCCTCGACCGGGGTCAGAATGCGATACACCGTGTTCTGAGAGAACTCGAGGCGGATCGAATCCATATCACAGACGACGAGGCGCAAAGCCTGCACAACATCAACAACCCGATTGACTTCGACTCGATCCGCTGATTCAAGTCAGCGGATTTCAACGACCCCGGATTCGGCGTCGACGGTCACGTCCGCTTCCTCACGTCGCAAGACCCAATCGATAGCAGGCAATCCCCTGAACCCGGTCAAGCGCCGGTGTGCTTGGTCGCATGCAACGATCGCCGACAGTCCCAGAAATACGAACATCATCGCCGGGTCGATGATCACCCGGGTTGGATGAAGGGTGGTAATCGAAGGAATACTCACCATGGCCATGGCATAGATGGCGACTGCAACCACCGATAGCGACCTGAGTCGCCACTTCGACGCTGGCCCGCTCTCCACCAACCAGAAGGCGATCGCCCCCTGGGCCAACAGGTAAAACACATTGGGGTCGACCGAGCCGGCAACGAGAAAGTTCAGATTCATGAAGATCCCGACTCCGACTCCGTAGGCCAGGAGTCTGCCACTGAGAAGGGTGAGGGCGGCGAAGATCTGCGCTGCGATCAGGATGACCAGGATGACCCGAATATTGGGGAGAACCACATTGTCGACTATCGGGCGGTACCAGCCAAGCGTCCACACTGAGTATCCGTCGACGAATGCGATGATCTCGGTCCCATCCCGCCATGCCGGTTCGATCAGTTTCTCCGCAACCGCGCGCAACCAGCCGATGCCGATGAAGAGACGGATAAAGACAACCCAGCCAGGAGTGCCCTCGATTCGGGTGGCCAGGCGCGCTCGCGATACCGCCGACTTCCTGACGGTGGAATCCGGTGTTTTGGTGATTGTCATCTTTACGAGTATCGGTCGGCTCGGTGGCTACCGTTAGCAAAAGAAGAAGGTCTCGACAGTCTACCGCACGGCCAGTGCCTGGTCCTGTGCCTCAACCGTGATGACGGTGTTCTTGAATGCCGGCGTCTTGGATTCAGGGTCGGCGGTCTTCGGAACGATCACGTTTGCCTCCGGGTAGTACATCACGGCGTTTCCGGCGCGGATGTCCACTTCGCGCACCAGCACATCACGAAGGGCACCGGTATCGCTGCGGACGGTCACCCGCTGGTCGATGCCAAGTCCCATCTCCTCGATGTCCTGCGGGCTGAGCATGATGATGTCGCGTCGGTCCTGGCCTCGATACAGGTCGTGGTCTTCATAGACAACCGTGTTGAATTGCCCTTCGCTGCGAACGGTCATCAGCCGGAGCTGGCCCGGTCCACTCGTCAATCGAGGGATCTCCACATTGTGAAACCTCGCCTTCCCCGTTTCGGTGCCGAACTTCGGTTCGTGAAGGGTTCGCCCTTCGATCTGGAATTCTTCACGGGTCCGGTCGATCTCGCCGATCTTCTCGTACCCCGGAATGATCCGCGCTATGGCCTTCCTGATGTCCCGGTGCGCCCGCATTGCCTCCCAATCCACGGGCCCGGTGGGCAGCGACCTCTGCGCCAGATCGGCGATGATCGCCACCTCGGAGCGTGGGCCGGAGTGGCGGGCCTCGCCGCCATCAGACAGCCTCACAAAATTGAACATCGACTCCTGAGTGGTTGGCTGCTGCTCTTCGTCTCTCGCCAGAACCGGCAGGATGAGCGTTTCCCTTCCCCTCCCGTGGGCGTGGCCGGTGTTGAGCGTCGTCGACATATAGACCACCATCCCGATCGAGCCGAGCGCTCGCGAGGCGAAACCAGCATCAGGATTCGATCCGTACAGATTCCCACCGAGGCAAAGGGAGAAGTCGATCCCTCCGTCAGCCGCCCTCACCATCGAATCGAGGGTGTCGAGGCCAGGGGTTGTGGGGAGTTCGACGTCGAAGTTGTCTTCGAGACGGGTGAATATCTCGGCCTTCAATTTTGGTGTTACCCCCATCGAGCCCATGCCCTGGACGTTGCTGTGGCCGCGCAGCGGGAGCAGGCCTGCGCCGCGTCTGCCGAGCATCCCGCGGATCATCGCCAGGTTGGCTATCGCCTGAACATTCCCGACGCCGTGCTCGTGATGGGTGATGCCCATTGCCCAACAGAAGATCGCACTAGGAGCGCCGGTGTACAGCGCTCCGATCCTCTCGATGGTCGGCCGCGGCACCCCGGACTCCTCTTCGATCCTTTCCCAATCCAGCGATCCGACATGGGCCCGGAAACTCTCCCATCCCTCGGCGTGGTCGGAAACGAAGCGGTCGGCCACACCGTCCCGCTCGATCACCGCCTTTGCCACTCCCGACAGAAAGGCGATGTCGCCGCCGATGTGAGGTTGAACGTATTCGTCAGCGATGCGCGAGCCGAAGATCATGCTGCGCAGATTCGATGGGACCTTGAACTTCACCAACCCAAGTTCCTTTAGCGGGTTGACGACAACAACCTTCCCACCACGACGCTTGAAGTGCATCAGTGTCGTCATCAGCCTGGGATGATTCGACGCCGGATTCGCCCCGATGATCATCACCACGTCTCCAGCGCCAAGGGACTCGATGTCCTCCAGAACGACTGTGGCGGTCCCCGACCCGGTGACACTGGACAAACCAACCCCGGACGCCTGATGGCAGTAAAAGGAACAGTTGTTCACGTTGTTGGTCCCGTACATGCGGGCCATGAGCTGGAGCAGAAATCCCGCTTCGTTCGACGAGCGCCCGCTGAAGTAAAAGAGTGACCGGTCCGGCTCTGTAGCCGACAGCTTCTCACTGACCCTCGTCATTGCCTCGTCCCAGGAGATCAGTCGATACCGGCTGTCGAGGGGCCCGGAATAGAGAGGGCTAATGATCCGCCCGGAGGCTTCGAGTTCTTTGGATGTGAGTCCTTTGAGAGCGTTGAGGTCGAAGGCTTCGAAGAACCTGTCCGGAATGGCCCCCTGCATGTCTGCCGTCATCGCCTGGATCGACTTCTTGCACACCTCAGGAAAGTGGCCCGACTCGTTGACCATTCCACCCAACTGCCCTCCCATGCCAAGCGCACAGGTTTTGCAAGCGTTCTTGGAGCGGAGCGCCCGGTAGAGCTTGACCGGCCCACCCACCCGACGGGACTTTGCCAGGCTATACCAGATGGCAGGAAGGCCACCTCCGGATTTAATCCGCCTCATTCCAACGAGAATACCGCGGCGTGTCACCGGGCACGTCCGGGGCTGTCGAGTCCGAAGGCAGGTGCTCCAGCCTCCGGGATTACTGGCAATTCGCGGCCGGCCGCATCGAGCCGCCCTCGGTGTGGGGCGCTCAAGCCAGGTCAGACGACGAGAGCTGGCGGGTTGAGCCAGCGTCCCCCCTTTCCTTGCCTGCTGACCGTCGGAGGAACGCTCCCGCCTCAAGCGCGGCAGCGAATCCGCCGATATTCTTCAATCGCCCTTCTTTCACCCCCTAACACCGAAAACGCCGGTCCGGCCAAAGCGATTCGTGCGCTAGCGATCGCGACCGCTGTCGTAGCCCTCGCTTTCGGCGCAGCACTCTTCCTCGGACGTCCCTTCGCCAACCCCACCACCTCAGGATGGGTCTACACAATTGCTGCCCTTTCCTCCGGACTGATTCTGATTGCAGCCGCCCAAACAGCCCATGGACGCTCCAAGCTTGCCTGGACACTGATCGGCGCAGGTGTTCTCTGCTGGGGAATCGGGGAAGTCGTCTGGACGATGCAGACCCAAGCCGGAGAAATCCCCTATCCGGGACCCGCCGACTTTTTCTATGTGGCGGGTTATCCCCTCATTTTCGCTGGGGTGATCGCCCTCCCCTATCTCCGGCCCGGGCGATTCGAGAGGATCCGGCTTCTGATCGACGCTTCGGCCGGGGCGTTGTCCCTGGCGGTTGTCATGTGGGTGGCCTACCTCCACGATGTCGTGGGCCTGGGGATGTCACCCCTGGAAAGCCTCCTCAACGTCGCCTACCCGTTCGGAGATGTGCTTCTGATGACCGCCCTCATGGTGCTGGCGATGCGGAGGTCCGAGCAAAAGCTCGATCTCCGAATCGTGCTCCTGGCCGCGTCGGTAGCCCTCACCGCAGTCGCCGACGTGATTTTCTCGCTTCAGAGTGCCGCAGGCACATATACCGAATGGGGTTGGCTCGACGGGTTCTGGCTCATCAGCTACGGGCTGGTCGCCCTTGCCGCCTGGGTAGTGACCCGCAAGCCGCAGTCACGGGAGACGAGTTATCGATCGTTGACCACGTGGCAGCTGATAGCCCCGTACACAGCAGTCGCCGCTCTGTTCCTGGTGCGTTTGGTGACCAGCGATGGAAACGACTTGCTGCTCAATGTCGCGACCACGATCGTCGCCGTGCTCATCGTCCTCCGCCAGAACCTCGCCATCCGCGAGAAGGGAGAGCTCCTGGCACGACAGCGAGATGACCTGGTCGCATCGGTGTCCCATGAGTTGCGAACACCGCTCACCGGGATCCAAGGATACGCCGACATCCTTACCGAGTCTTGGGAACTGCTGAGCGACGAAGAGAGGGTCGAGATGCTGGGCACCATCAACTCCCAAGCCCAACAACTCGGCGTAATCGTCAAGGATCTAATCGATGTCGCCCGCGACAGGCTCCAAAATGTCGACCTCACCAGGGTGAAATACAACGCTTCCGACCTCGTCAACGAAGCCGTCGCCACGCTCGGAAGCGGAACCGGAATCGGGGTGGAGAACGAGGACGAGGATGTCTCGGTTTGGGCAGAGCCCTACCGGGTGCGCCAGGTTCTCATCAACCTGATCACAAACGCCCAACGCTACGGGCGCTCCGAAATCATGGTGGTTTCGCGACCGGCAGGTGACTTTGTCAGCTTCAGTGTCCACGACAACGGCGAGGGGGTACCGCCCAAGTACCGCTCCGACATCTGGGACCGGTTCGAACGAGGCGTCCACAACCACGACAACAGCAAGCAGGGCTCCGGAATCGGCCTGTCCGTGGCGAGAGACCTGGTGACGGCCCACGGTGGCGAAATCAGTTACCGGGAATCGGAGCTGCTGGGTGGAGCCTGCTTCGATTTCACCATCCCCACAAACGGGACTGACCCGGCCGACCTCATCGCCGCCTCCCACACCGCCTAGCACCGATCCAACCCGCCCACCTCCGATCGCGCTGCCTCTTGGGGCGCGTTTATTCGATGCCGGCTATGGGTACGGATAGCAAATGAAGACGCCGAACCACCGGCGACCGGGGAACAAGTTTCGTTTGATCCGCTGGTTTCCTTTCGTTGCAGCGCTATTGGTCGCCGCGGGATGTGGCGTGCCATCGGTAGCTACCAACCCCGCACCCTTGACTCCGGCCAGCACCGCAGAAGTGTCCGCAGACCACGTCGGTGAAGCATTGAGCGAGGTGAGTCTCCAACTATCGGCCCAGATGACGGGTGGCCAGGAGGATCTGATCCTGGCCTGGAGCGACTTCGAGGGAGACATCCGGTCTGTGGTTCACGATCTCGTTCACAGACCCTCACGCGTCGATATCGAAGGTATGCAACAGCGGGTTGAGGGTCTCGAAGAATTCCTGGAAGACTCTGTCGTAGAACTGCCGAAGGCGGAATGGGATGAGTTCACCTCAGCGTTCCAGACGCTGATCGAAGAAGTGTCTGCGTCCACCTTGACCGTACTCGAATAGAACGTATGTTCGCTACCATCGGGGCATGGAACGCGAGCTGAGCTTCCAAGGATCGCTGCTCGATCTGGTCGGTGGCCCCGAGCCATACGATATTCAGTTCCGCCAGATGGAACGGGTGGAATTGGGCATGGGTGCCTGGATCGACCGACAGGGCGGATGGGTGAGCCGGCCCGATGAGCTTTTCACCTCCCTTCTCGAGACCCTCGAGTGGGAGGATGGCGTAGAACGAATCCGGGGTGCAGAAGTGGCGCGGCCAAGGCAGGTGGCGAATTTCTCGACAGCATCCACCCCGCCCTCCCTTGGAATCATAGGCGACATGTCTGCTGCGCTCTCGGAGCGCTACCGGGCCAAGTTGGGCCGAATAACGTGCAATCTCTACCGCGACGGCCGCGACAGTGTCGCCTGGCACGGCGACCGGATAGCACGCGATCTACCGGAAGCGACAGTGGCCATCGTCTCGCTCGGCGATGAACGTCCCTTCCGGGTAAGGCCGAAGGGTGGAGGCCGTAGCATCGGTTGGCCCGCCGGCCGCGGCGACCTGATTGTCATGGGCGGTTCATGTCAGCGCACCTTCGACCACAGCGTCCCGAAAGTTGCGTCGGCAGGCCCGAGGATCGCAGTCATGTTCCGCCACGAGTACAGCTGACCCCGAACTCGACCCTGGCGAGGGGCTCCGTGTCCGTACCCCGGCCGCCTCTGACAGCACTAGCATCGCTCATCTGATCGGAGGCTTGGCGGCCCCCCTGCCCGGAGAGGAGCCAATGCAGGTAGAGAAATCCTCAATCAAATTCGCACAAGCGCGCGGAGCGCGTCTCGCCTGGCAGATATGGGGTGAAGGCCCGGCGACGATCGTGGCCATCCCTCCCCTCGCACAGAACATCGAGGTGGCATGGGAATCCCCCTATATCCAACGAATGCTGGACCGGTTCGGGACCTTCAGCCGCTATCTCCACTTCGACAAACGGGGAACCGGAGCATCAGATCGTCGGAGCGCCGCTCCCGGAATCGATGAGCGTGTGGACGACGTCAGGCGGGTCATGGACGACGCCGGTATCGAGGCTGCCCATCTCTTCGTGCAATCCGACGGCGGGCCGATGTCGATCCTCTTTGCCGCTACCTACCCCGGACGCGTCAACAGCCTCATTCTCCACGGGACCGGGGCTTGTCTAACCCCGCCGATCACGGAGGAGGAGCGAATAGTCCGCCGGGAACGTCAGGTGCGCGAATGGGGAACACCCGAGTCGCAGATCGTCGACAGATTTGCGCCATCGCTGGCAGCCGACCAGGAGTTCCGAACATGGCATCAGAGGTACGAGCGTCAATCCGCCACCACCGACTCTATGCGAGAGCTCCTCGACCTAGCGGCGGAGATGGATGTTCGGGAGATTCTTCCGGCCCTCGACGTGCCGACCCTCGTGATCCACAGGAAAGATGAGCGCATCATCCCCCTGGCTCTCGGACGCGAGCTGGCGACTTCCATCCCCGGGGCCCGTCTCCTCGAACTCGAAGGCGAAGACCATTTTGCATACGCAGGTGACATCGATCTCTGGATGACCGAAGTGGAACGGTTTGTCACCGGTGAAGTCAAACCCCGGAGCGCTACCCGGATGACGGGAAAAGCGGTACGCATTATCACCCTCGGTCGCTTCGCTGTCGAAGTCGACGGAACCGAACTGCCGACGTCGGTCTGGGGATCGCGGCTCGCCCGCCAGTTGCTCAAGCGCCTGGTGGCTGCCCGCGGTTGGCCAGTGACCCGAGAAGAACTCTTCGACATGCTGTGGCCAGACGAAGCGGATCTGCGGGTGCTCGGCCCTCGCCTATCGGTGCAGCTCTCTGCGATCAGGCGAGTTCTGGGTGGGGGAATCATCGCCGACCGGCACACGGTGCGACTCGATCTCGACGAGGTTTCCACCGATCTGGAAGCCTTCTACAAGGCGACTGACGACGCAGCGGTGGTTGCCGCCTACTCGGGAGAGTTCCTCCCCGAGGACCGGTACGACGATTGGACTGCTGGGCCTCGCGACGAAGCGCGCACACGCTTTGTTTCCGCAGCGCGACGACTTGCAGAACGGAGTCGCGATGCCGGTGATCCCCTGGTTGCCGTGTCCTTGGGTCGTCGCCTGCTGGAGGCCGACCGCTATGACAACGACGCTCATCGCCTGGTGGTCGAGTCCCTTCTCGATGGAGGAGAAGTCGGAGAAGCGCGTCGCTCGCACCGGTTCTGGCAGGAGGCCATGGCCGAGATCGGAGTGTCCATAGAAAGCTTCGACCCAGACTCTTAAGGTTTTCGAAAGGGCTGTGCGGCAATATCGCCGCATGAGCATCGAACAAGCACTCAGTCAGAGCCTCGTGGTCGCGCCCGGCAAGGGCGAGCACCTCGAGTTTCTCAACCACCTTGCCACTATCAAGTTCGCAGCCGGGTCGTCCGGTTCGATGAGCGTCGTCGAATTCACCGCACCACGCGGCTTCGGTCCGCCCGAACACCGCCACAAGCACGAAGACGAGCTTTTTGTCGTCCTCGACGGCGAACTCGAGTTCCGCACCGGTGGGATCGAGATCACAGGGGGGCCTGGCACACTTGCGCTGCTGCCCCGGGCGGAACCGCACACGTTTCAGGTTCTGTCAACGACTGCCCGCTTTGTCAACGTGACCGCCTCCAACACCATGGCGCCCCGTTTCGACGCAATGGTGGCGGCTCTCGGATCGCCAACCGACCGGACCACGCTCCCCGAGCCCGGATATATCGATCCCGCCCATGTGGCAGAGGTCTGCGCCGCGCACGACATCGAGATCGTCGGACCGCCCCCGGCGCCGCTGCCGGATGAGGTCGTCGGATGATCATCGCGATCACTGAGGAGCCAGCAGAATGAAGAAGTCGACCGCCCAGAGGGTGCCACGATCCCTCGTTCGAAGCCGGGGCCTTGCAGGCACCATTGCAATGCTCCTCGTCCTGGCGGCGTGCGGTGACGGTGATGATGCGGCAACTACCACCATGCGAGCGACCACTTCGACCACCGAGTCAGCAGTGCAGATCGAAGTCAGCGCTATCGATTTCGCGTTCGTCGGATTGCCTGAGCGGGTCGCGGCGGGCACAACCCTGACACTGGTCAACGACAGCTCCGTCGAACTCCACGAATTGGTTGCGATCCGGCTTCCCGATGACGAAACACGCTCCGTCGAGGAGCTCATCGGCAACCCCGAAGACCTCGCGGCCTACTTCCCATCCGTGACCACCGTTCTGATTGCGCCACCCGACGAAGCGGGTGTCGCCGTTGAAGGAACCGGGCAACTCACCGAGCCTGGCCGCTACGCGATCATCTGCGCCATTCCCACAGGGGCCGATCCGGCCGAGTACATGGCAGCTGCTGCCGTGGCACAAGGCGGACCACCCGATGTTGCGGGCGGGGCTCCTCACTTCGTAGCCGGCATGTACGCAGAACTGATTGTCGAGGAATGAGCACTCCTTGAGCTCTGAAGGGGGTTGGTCGTCACGAGTCTCGAACCCCCGACACCCGGGTTAGGACCGTCTCCGGCTCCCCAATCCCCCGCCACCAAAGAGGATCCCGGCGCCTAACACGAAGCCGAAGTCATACCAGTTGCCGTTGTTGTGGACCTCGTACAGGCTCACATTGTCGGTGAACAGCGAAATGACAAATGTGAAAGGGGCAATGATCCCGTGCCACAGGCCCAACCAGAACCCGGCAACCCCGCCATCGGGGGCCGGCACATCCATCTCGGGGTTGACTCCGGCCGCACAAGCCCCCAGGAGAAATGCACCTGCAGCGATTGCGAAGGTGATGCGCATCCATTTCACGTTGTTTGCCCCCATCCAGGCATGCTATCCAGTCGCGGAAAAGGCTGACCGACGCCGACTCACTCGTTTCCGCTATCGAGCGGACGAACCAATACCCTGGTTATCTTGCGGCCTTCCATCTCCTCGACAACCAACTGGTAGCCCAGAACCTCGATAGAGGCGCCCACTTCGGGAACCGTACCGTGCCCGGCAAGCACCAACCCGGCGATCGTGGTGACGCCGGGTCGGACGATTTCGATTCCGTGGTCATATTTCAATTCTGGAAGTGTCGTCTCACCGTCGAGACTCAAGAACCCATCCTGTCTGTCAGCCGGCAGGCCAGGTTCCCTTTCCAGCTCGTCATCCATGACTTCGGCGACGATGTCATCGAGAGTCACGAAACCAAGCGTGTTGCCGAACTCGTCGATGACGAGACTGGCGTGGGTGTGGTCCTTCTTGAAGCGCGAGAGCAGCTGTTCCGCTGTCGCGGTTGCCGCCACTGTTGGCAACGACCGTGCCAGGCTCTCGAGGCGAGGCGTTGAGCCTTGCTCCAACGCCCTGATGAAGTCCTTGATGTGGAGCACCCCGACGACATTGTCCAGGCTTCCGTCGATTATCGGGTAGCGGCTCCGCGGCGACGACTCGATTCTGCTGATCACCTCTTCGGGCGAGGACGCAACATCGATCGCCTCGATTCTGCTGCGGGACGTCATCAACTCCTCGGCAACTCGAGCGTCGAGATCGAAGATCCTGCTGATCAAATTTCGCTGCATCTCCCCCAATTGGCCGCTGTCGGCGGCCTCATCGGTGACGATGGCTAGCTCCGAGCTCGTGTAGAGCGCAAGGCGCCGATCGGGCTCGGGTATTCGGAGCAGTCGCATCAAGCCAAAGGCGGCGGCATTGAGCACTTTCACCATGGGTCGAAATACGAACCCGAAGAGCCGCATCGCAGGGTTGACTCGAATGCTCACCTGCTCCGCCCCCTGCAACGCCAGTGCCTTGGGGATCATCTCCCCGAAGACCACGTGCATGTAAGTGATAGCGGAGAGGGCGAGGATAAACCCAAGCGTGTGAGCCGTAGCATTGGTCAAACCCAGGTTTTCCAAGGGATCGTAGATCCACGCTGCTACTGCAGGCTCGCCGTACATGCCCAGCCCCACGCTGGCCAGGGTGATCCCGAGTTGTGCCACCGCGATGTAGGAGTCCTTTCCGGTCGGATCGTCGAAGACACTCACCAGCCAGCGGGCGACGCGGCTGCCCCCGTCAGCGAGGGTCTGGAGACGACTGCGTCGGGAGCCCACCAGCGCAAACTCCGCTGCAACGAAGACCCCGTTGATCGCCACGAGGACGAGGACTACCACAATCGGGAGCACCACGGTCTGGATCATTCGGGCTCCTCAGGCAACTCGAAGCTGGCCCGATTTACCACACGGCCTTCGACCGACTCGACCCGGATCGACATACCGGATGATTCGACTTCCACCTCATCGCCCGACACCGGGCGCCGACCGAGACGGTGCCAGATCCAGCCCCCGACCGTGTCGACGCCTGCATCCGGGAAGCTAAGCCCAAATCGGTCGCGGAGGACGTCGAGAAGGACATCTCCTCGAACCGAAACTCGCCGTCCGGCAACGGTGATCGGCTCGTCTTCGAGGTCGAACTCGTCCTGGAGCTCGCCGAATATCTCCTCGATTGCATCCTCGAGGGTGACCATCCCTGTCACGGACCCGTACTCGTTGACCACGATCGCCGCGTGCTGCTCCTGGTCCCGGAGATGCTGCCAGAGCCCGGGCACGGTCATGGCCTCGGCGACGGCGAGCACGGGGCGCACAGCCGAGGACACGGACGCCTCGGCGTTGGCGCCCGCTTCGTTGAACATGTCACGAAGGTGAACCAACCCGATGATCTCGTCGGGATCCTCGCCGGTTACAGGGAACCTGGAGTGCGAGCTGGACGCGGTCTGGGTCAGAGCCTCCCCCACCGTCGTCCCGCCGGATACGGTCTCCAGGCGGAGGCGCGGGGTCATGATCTCCCGGACCAACCTGGCTTCGACATTGAGCACACCGGCCAACATGTCACGTTCGGCGGAGTCGATCAGCCCGCCCTCTGCGCTGGCCCGGTAGAGCCCGGCGAGTTCTTCCGGGGAATGAACGTGGGCGTGGGAATGGTCGATGTTGAGCTTCCCCAATTTCATCAGTGCGAAAGCTGAACCATTGAAGATCTTCACCAGCGGGCGGAACAACCACTGGCTGATCTGCATGGGGACCATCGTGGCCATCGCCAGCCTCTCCGGGTAGCGGAGGGCCGCCGTCTTTGGCAACAGCTCGCCGAGAATCACCTGAACCCCGGTGATGGCTATCAGAACCAGGACGATGGCTGCGGTTCGCCCGGCTGCTCCGAGCAGGGGCTCGAGAATGGGAGTCAGCTGCGCCTGACCATAGGCTCCCGCCGCAATGCTGCTCAGGGTGATTCCGATCTGACACGCCGCAACGTAGTTGTCGAGCGCTTTCGGATCGTGCAGGATCTTCAGCAGTTTGCCCGCCGAAGCACTCCCTCCCTCCGCCGCCTCTTGGACTCGGGACCGGCGCGAACCGACTGTGGCGAACTCGGCCGCCACATAGAGGGCGTTGAAGGCGACCATGAGCGCAATGACAAGGACGGCAATGAGAACGGTCATTAGAGGATCACGTAGGGAGATTAGCCAGCGAGCGCCTCAGCGTTCGTCCACCGAGTCGCCTGCGAGCTCGTCGATCTTGATCGTGTCGACGACCTCGACCACCGACCTGTAGGCGGCGCGGCCGATGAGATGGGCTGCGATCGGAGCGGTGAAGAACTGGAAGACAACAACGAGGAAAAGCTTGGCGGAATCGCCGCTGTCGGAAAGTTGGAACGATGCCCCGATGGCGATGAGCAGGAGCCCCAGGGTTGCTGGCTTGGTCGCAGCGTGCATCCGGGCGAACACGTTGTCGAAACGATGAAGGCCAATCGCCGCAAGCAGAGCGAGGAGAGCTCCACTGATCATGAGGAACCCTGACAACCACTCGATCATCGTCCCCGCCTCTTTCGGAGCAGCCCGCTGAGCATCGCAGAAGCGACGAACCCGAGAAGGGACGCAACCACCAGGATATCGAGATAAGTGCCGTCCCTGGTTGCGGCCGCGTACACAGCAAGGCCAGAAGTGATGACCACGAGCAGCGTGTCGACGGCAACAATTCGGTCTGCGCTCGATCCCGGTCGAGCCAGGCGAACGATGTGCAGCGACCCAGCCACCAACAAGATGGTTAGTGCGATCACCGGCCCGGCGCTCACGACGCCACCTCCCCAGAGGGAGTAACCGAATCGTCGCCAAAGGCGCCGATCACCAGGCTCTCCAGCTTCCGGACGTCCTCTCGTACTTCCTCAACTGTACGGAGATGGAGCACGTGCACATATAGAGTCATTGGATCCTCGCGCACCTCGATGGTGAGGGTTCCGGGGGTCAACGAAATCATGTTGGCGATGATTGTCACCAGCCCTCTCGATTGCCCCAGCATCAGTACCTTCACAATGCCCTGGTTGATACGGCTCACCGGAGTAATTACCTCCCATGCCACCAGGGCTGTGGCCACGACCAGAGCTCTGCCGAAGTAGAACACCAGTCGGAGCACACGGATCGGGCGGAGCGCGAATCTTGCCCCGGTTTGATACGACGGGATCAGCCAGAGCACTGTTCCACCGACGGCCAGCCCTGCAAGGATGGTGCCAACCGACGCCGACTCCCAGAGGGCCATCCACACCACGGTCAACGCCAGCACGATGGCGATCGAATTCCTCATGGCGCCAATACCGCTTCGATGTAGAGCGAGGGATCCGCGGCGAGCTCACCCGCGCGGAGGCCGATCTCGTATATTGGGCCGGCGCCCACCACAAACGCGAGGCTGACCACTACGAGTGTCGCTGTCGAACCGACCATCAGCTTCGACAGCTGGCGTGTGCCCTTCGGCGAATTGTCGGTCTCGTCAACGAGGTCCGCCTTGCCCCAGAACACGCCAGCCCAGATCTTGATCATCGAGAAAAGAGTCAGGAGGCTTACCACGAGGGAGACTCCGACTGTCACATACGCACCGGCATCCAGGCCGGCCTGCACCAAAGACAGCTTGGCAACGAAACCCGAGAGCGGGGGGATGCCGGCCAGGGAGAGGGCCGGTAGGAGGAAGAGGCCGGCGACGAAGGGCGCGGAATGGACCAGCCCTCCCATCCGGCTCAATGCTCCGGTCCCGGTCGTCTCCTCGATGAGACCACCGACCAGGAACAGTGTGGTCTTCACGATGATGTGGTGGACCATGTAGAAGACCGCGGCTGCAATCCCGGCGACAGTGAACAAGGCCATCCCGAAGATCATGTACCCGATCTGGCTGATGATGTGAAAACTCAAGATCCGTTTTACGTCGTTCTGTGCGATTGCACCCAACACGCCCACCACCATCGTCGCCCCGGCCAGAAACAGGAGCAGCCGAGACGGCCCGTCAGAACCGAAGAGCAGGGTCTGGGTCCGGATGATGGCGTAGACCCCGACCTTGGTGAGCAGTCCGGCGAAAATTGCCGTGATCGGGGCCGGTGCGGTCGGGTAAGAGTCAGGCAGCCAGAAAAACAGCGGGAATATCGCAGCCTTTATCCCGAACACAGCGAGGAAGAGCCCACTCAGCGACAACTTCAGGCCCGGATTCATCGTCTCCATTGCCAGGGCGAGGTCGGCCAGGTTGACGGTCCCGGTGGCCGCGTAGGTGAGAGCGATCGCGGTGATGAACAAGATCGATGCGATCAGGCTGATCACGACGTAGGTCATCCCGTGGCGGACCTGATCTTTGGCTCCACCGAGGGTGATCAATGCGTAGCTCGCGGTGAGGGTGACCTCGAAACCGACAAAGAGGTTGAACAGGTCGGCGGTGAGAAAGGACATCGCAATGCCGGCCAACATCACCAGGTAGAGGGGATGGAAGAAATCGGTCTCGTCTGCCGTCCGGGGGCTGCCGATAGCGTAGACCAGCACCGTCAGGGCCATCAGTGCCGCCACCACGAGCATCACCGCCGACAGCGGGTCGGCGGCGAGGACGATTCCGATTGGTCCGGACCACCCTCCCATCCGACTGGTAAGGACTTCGCCGGAGCGAACCATCCACAGGAGAACACTGGAGAATCCGAGAGTCGCGGCAACGACCGCAACCCCGAACGCACGTTGCATCCTGGGGCGGTGATGAAGGGTCAGGGATAGCGCAGCGCCGACCAGCGGCAAGACGAGAGGAATGGCAACGATGGTCACGTCCGTTCATCTCCGGCTCGTTCCTCTTCAGCGTCTGCTTCTTCTCGCTGCCGGGCGCGCTCGGTCAAGAGGGAGATGCGGCGATCCTCGACGTCATCTTCGACCTCGTCGGTGTTGGTCAGGGCCCAACTCCGGTACGACAGGGTCAGGAGGAAGGCAGATGCGGCGAATGAGATAACGATGGCGGTGAGTGCCAACGCCTGGGGCAGCGGATCCGAGACCCGCCCCACCTGCTCACCGTCGAGGATCGGGGCGCGCCCGGCGGCACCGCCTGCGAGAAGCAGCAGGAGATTTGCGCCATGACCGAGCATCGCCAACCCGATCACGATCCGGCTCAGACTTCGCTGCAACAGCAGATAGGAGCCGCTGCCGAAGAGGACACCCACCACCAACACCAAGACGATGGTCATAGGGAATCGTCCTCCTCCACCCGGCCCAGGGTGTTGAGGATCGATGCTGCAAGGCCGAATACGACCAGATAGACCCCGATGTCGAACGGCAGCGCCGTGGTGAACGCAACCGGCCCGACAACCGGAACGGTGAATGTGGTCTTCGCGGTTTCGAGGAAATGCTCTCCCCAGACCCAGCCGCCGATGCCGGTGAGCGCAGCAACCGTCAAACCAACGCCGAGGATGATCTCCGGCGTGAGAGGACCGAAGCGGGTCACGATCGCAGGGCCTCGGGAGACGAAACTGATGACGAGCGCAATCGATGCCACCAGGCCACCGACGAATCCGCCGCCTGGCGCGTTGTGACCGGTGAAGAGAAGGAAAAGGGAGAAGACCAGGGCGAGACGCACGATCGTCCGAACCAAGGTGGCGAGGATAAGGGAGTCGAGTCTGCTCATTGGTTGTCCCTCTCCAGTTCGACAAGACCTTCACGGTTCTCGGGCATCCCGGCGCGTACCAGGGCGATCACACCCATTGCGGCCACAGCCACGACTGTTATCTCGCCCAGCGTGTCCAGCGCCCGGAAGTCAGTGAGAATCACATTCACGACGTTGGCGCCTCCGCCCTCGGGCACGGCGAGTCGAACCATCTCATCGGAAACGTCCCGCAAGGGACGCTGGGCTGCTGCGAGAAATGCAGCAAGAGAAGCAAACAGCCCCACGCCGGTAGCGATCGCGACCCGGGTGGTCTGACGTGCTTTCCAGGGCATGCGGTCGAACCGGCGGGGCAGATGGCGCAGCACGAGGACGAAGATCACTACAAGCATGGTCTCGACCAACATCTGGGTAAGGGCCACGTCCGGCGCGCCCTGGAGCACCATCAACACTGCAACCCCGTAGCCCACTGTCCCCAGCCAGAGAACCGCGGAAAGCCGGTCTTCTGCTCTCGCCGTCCCGATCGCTCCCACGATCACGAGTGCGACTACGCCGGCCTGCATCGGGTTCAACGCCCAGACCAGATCGGGCGGCACTGTCCACGCCTGGCCCAGATTCGGTGCGGCCAGGCCGATTGTGGTGAGGAGGATTGTTCCGATATAAATAGGAAGCGAGCCGTTCTGGAGCGCTCCGGTGACCCGGTCTGCGAGCCAGTTGAGCCCAGCCAACGAGCGGATGTAGACACGGCTTGCGGCGGGCAGCCTCCCGGTCACAGAACCCAACCGCTCCCAGAGCCCCGGCACACGCCACAGCAACCAGCCAGTGAGCAGGGCCGTCAGGGAGAGCCCGAGTGCCAGGTTGAAGCCGTGCCATACGGCGAGCTGAAGGCGTTCCAATCCGGGATAGAGCGAATCGTCGGCGGCCGTCACCAAACCGTCGAGAAGCCCGGGGAACAGACCAAACACAAGGGTCAAAACAGTCAGGACCGCCACCGGAGCAGTTAGAGCCAACCCACCCCGAGTCACAGCCGCCAGCTCAGGCTCCTCATCTGCGGCCGAGAAGAACGCGCCGACCACGAACCGGATCGAGTAGGCAACTGTCAGAGCAGAGCCGGCCACCAGCCCGACTATGGCCGCCATCGCCGTCCCTGTGGCGGGGTCGAGTGCCGCGGCCAGGGCCTCTTCCTTGGCGATAAACCCGAACAGGAGGGGCACACCCGCCATCGAACCGGCGGCGACCACCGCGGCAGCGGCCAACCAAGGCATCCTCCGTGCCACGTGGTGCAGTTTGCGAAGGTCCCTGGTGTGGAACTGGTGGTCAACCACACCTGTGATGAGGAAGAGAGCAGCCTTGAACAGCGTGTGGGCAATCAGCAGAACCGTCCCCGCCACCGCCAGTCGCACGACCCCTGCCCCGAACAGAGCCACCATGAACCCGAGCTGGGAGACCGTGCCGTAGGCGAGCAGCAGCTTCATATCAGTCTGTCGGAACGCGCGGTAACCGCCCAGGAGCATTGTGAGCAATCCCACACCGATCACCACCGGCCGCCAGTACCCGACGGTGATGGCGAACGCGGGGGCGAGTCGGGCGATGAGAAACACCCCGGCTTTGACCATGGTTGCCGAGTGGAGATACGCGCTGACCGGCGTTGGCGCCGCCATCGCACCGGGCAACCAGAAGTGGAAGGGAATCTGCGCCGATTTGGTGAAAGCTCCAACCAGCACCAGGCCAACTCCGATCGAGACTGCCATGCCTTGCGGTGGGTTGGCGACAATGGTGGACATAGAAGTGGTGCCTGCTTCCTGCCCAATGATCACCAGCCCCCCGAGCATCGCCAG
Source organism: Acidimicrobiia bacterium (assembly GCA_041748855.1). Lineage (GTDB taxonomy): Bacteria > Actinomycetota > Acidimicrobiia > Spongiisociales > ZC4RG35 > MA-ANB-1. Next base: position 25,333 of record JBGTCK010000064.1, on the reverse strand, counting down.
TCCCCCGAGGCCGGTAACCAGCAACGCCTGGAGGGCGGCTGCCCGAGCTTCGGCGCGATGATCCTCCAAACCAATCAGCATGTAAGAAGTGATCGAGGTCAACTCCCAGAAGACGAAGATCATCAGCAGGTCATCGGCCGTGACCAGACCGAGCATGGAGCCGGCAAACGCAACGAGATATGCGCCGAATCTCCCGGCGGATTTGTCGTCACTCATATACCCGCGGGCGTACACGAGGATCAGTACGCCGACGAACGACACGATTCCCACCATCACCAGGGCAAACCCGTCGAGCGCAAAGCGAATCGAAAGACCGATCCCCGGAACCCAAGAATGCTCGGTGATCAGAGCCGACCCTGCCATGACCTCCGGTGCGACGACCACCGCATAGATGAAGGCGGCCGCCGGGGCCAGGGCACCGAAGAGGAGTGATTTGCTGCCGAAGCGCCGTCCCAGCATCGGCATGACGCCAGCAATCAATAGGTGCAGCACCAGGAGCCCGATCATCGGTACCGGACCACCACGGCTCGGGCGACCGGAAGGATCGCTGCGACCGACCTCGCGTTTACCTCATTGAACAGGCTCGCTCCGTTCATCAGGCGTAGGGACCACTCGATGCTATCAACACCGGACCGGGTATCCCGACCTCAGATTTGCCAGCATGGCCGGTTGGGGGTATCCGTTCCGCGACCACATTGGCCAGGACATAACGGGACTCCTCCCGCCCTTGGAAAAAGAGCACATATTCACCCAGGGTCGACGTCGAACTTATCGCTGACCAGGCTTCCCAGCGCTCCTGGAGCGCGACTATAGCCCCGACCTTCAGGAGGGCGAATCCAACCGTGTCAGCCGCTCGAGGGGACCACCATGTGCAGAGCGAAGAAGGCCCTCTTCCGGGCCCAAGCATGATCAGCTGCATCTGACGCGTAACCCATGGACAAAACTCTACGAACTGGAGTCGAATGGTGGACATCAACGGGCGTCATGAAGGAGTGACCGACCCCGGGGTACGCCGCGATGTCATGCTCGGTCTTCGAATTGGCAGTCAACCTCCTGAGGGCTGAGCCGGCGCGGGGCAGAAGTCGGTCATTGCCCCCGAAACTGGCAACCACCGGGGTGTTCAAATGATCCGTCCCTGGAGGCACCAGGCCGTAGTTGAGGCCCAGAACTGCAACCCGTGGATGGTCTCTGACGATCATCCCCAGTGCTGCACCCATGCTGAAACCGACCACACCGAGTCGATCACCGGAATCGACCTCCGGTTGTTGGCCGACGAAGTCGAGAAATGCAGTCACCGAGGCGATAACGGGACCCCGTCCCGCGATGACCTGCGCCAACGCCCCGAATGTCCCCCTCATCGACGGTCTGAGATCGGGGGCGAAAGCAACATATCCATAGCCGGCAAGACGTTCAGCGGCCCACTTGATGTCCAGAGTCAGCCCCCACCCCTCATGAAGCACGACCACGCCGGGGCCGCGACCTCCTTCGGGCAATGCCAAGAAGTAGGAGCTTTCGTCTGTCATACCTCTGCCACCATTATCGCCATCGGTAGCGTCATCACGACCCCACCGTTGTCTTCGATAATGATGTCACCGGCCATATGCCGTGCCAGCATCCGCGAAACAGGTAGGCCCAGTCCGATTGTGTTGGGACGGTGCCCGTCACCTTCGACGTCGTAACGACCGAAGAGCTTCTGTCGGTCACCGGTAATGCCTGCACCTTGGTCCTGGAAGCGAACTGCGACCTGGCCATTCCCGTTGCTGATCTCGACGGATACCGGCAACGACCCATGTCGGGCAGAGTTGTCGAAGAGGTTGACGAAGATGTGCTCGAGACGACGCCGGTCGGCTGTGACGTTCTGATCGCCATCGACGTGGAGTGCGCCAGTGTCCAAACCGAGAAGACGCCAAGCCGCGAGAAGAGAGGCGCGAACGACGACTGGCTCGCTGCTCGACGCCAGCGTGCCGATCTCGAGACGTGACTGATATACGAGATTGTCGACGAGATGGGCAAGGCGCCGACTTTCCGTGGCCACCAACGTGGCTATCTCGACAGTCTCGTCGTGGGCAAAGACCCCCGAGCTCAACTCTGAAGAGAGTCCGAGCACAGCGGTGACGGGAGTTCGGATCTCGTGGGCAATCGAGTCGATGAGTTGGTCCTTGGCCCCGATGACTTCGGTGAGACGCAGCTCCTCTTCGGCCTGGGCCACGAGCCGGGTCTGATAGCGACGCAGAACGCCTCCTATGTCGAGGAACCCGACGCCAACTGCCGCTACCAACAGGGTCTCTCCGATCAGATCGGCAAGTTCGGCACCCGGTGGCAACATGCCGGCGAGGTGCAACCAAATCGTGGCCATCTGAAGCACGATCGCTACCCCAATCGCCCAAAGCGCTGCTCTCCGGGTAAGGAGGAGACATGCCACCACAACCGAGAACAGCGGCAGGAATTGAAGAGCGAGGAAAGCTCCGGCCGCCATCGTCAACACAAACTCCAGGGCAAGCGTGGTGGCGACACCTACCTCGATCTTCCGGGGCAATCTGGGAAACGCGGGAAGTAGGGCGACTGCTGCCACCACGGGGATCGCGATTGCGGAGTCCTGCCCCAAACGCTCGACGAGGCCCACTATCACCGCGGCGTACAGGCCGAGGCGAAATATCAACAGCCCCCGATTGAGCCGGCCGAGAGTGTGGTCGACCAGCCTGTTCCTTTCCATAATGCACCTTCGGCAGCTAAGCAGTCGGGGTTGAGCGACAAGGCTGGTGCGCACGTCGAAGTATCATTCGACAACTACCAAGGAGACTCGCATAGAGCCAGCAGAAGGAGCCGCTACCTTCACAGCCACCGGAAGCGACTACGACCGCTTTATGGGGAGATACTCGACGAGCCTGGCACGGCTTTTCTCTGACACTGTTGACCTCTCCCCCGGTATGCGGGCACTCGATGTCGGTTGCGGACCTGGGGCCTTGACCGGAGTGCTCGTCGAACATGTCGGCATCGACAGGGTGTCGGCTTGTGACCCGTCGCCATCGTTCGTAGCTGCCTGCGCGAGCCGCTATCCCGGAATCGACATTCGTACCGGCCGGGCCGAAGCGATCCCGTTCGAAGATTCCCGATTCGACGTGGCCATGGCCCAGCTCGTCCTCCACTTCGTCACCGAGCCGGAGACGGCTGCCCGGGAGCTGAGAAGGGTCGTGCGCAAAGGTGGAGTCGTCGCTGCGTGCGTCTGGGATTTCGAGCAGGGCATGGAGATGCTGCGGGCCTTTTGGGACGCTGCCCTACTCGTCGACCCGGCCGCGCCCGACGAGGTCACGACGAAGCGGTTTGGGAGGGCTGGAGAAATCGCAGATCTGTTGGCATCGGCCGGTTTCACCGACATCAGCGAGACGGCCTTGACTGTGAGCTCGGTATATGAGTCTTTCGATGAACTGTGGTCAGGATTTCTGGCCGGGATCGGACCGGCCGGCTCCTTCTGCGTCTCATTGGACGAAGGCCGGCGGGCCTCTCTGCGTCGGAATCTCTTCGAGCGCATCGGGGAACCAGTGGGGCAATTCGAGCTATCGGCTACGGCACGCAGCGCATCCGGAGTCGACCCCGAATAGACGAAGGCCATCGAACTGGTAAGTGACTTGAGGGATGCTCTTCGAAGAAGTTCGCCAGGGATATATGAGCTCACTCGGGTCCGAGTCGGGTTTCCCCGTTTTTCCCTGAAACGGATGCGCCCGTGTATAGTGGGCGGCCAAGCGCAGAACACGCCCTGGACCCTGGCGGACACTCTTACCACTAAGGAGAGCCAGGACATGACCGTGACCACTTCCGAATTTGGAGACGGCCTGCTCGGTCACGACCCTCCTCCTCTCGTCGTTACAGTGAGCGAAGAACCATTCACTTGGGTGATCGAGGTGCAAGGCGAACTGGACCTTTTCACGATCCCATTAGTGAAACACCACCTTGATACCTACAAGGCTGCAAACGGAAACTCCGAGCTTCCCCTTCGGATCGTCTTCTCACTCCCGGGGCTGGAGTTCATCGATGCCAGCGGCTTGCGAGCGCTTTTAACTGCCGTCGATGGGCATGGCCCCGAGACGATCTCCATAAGAGAGCCATCGTCGGTGGTGCGACGACTGCTCGAACTGGTCGAGCTGGACTCGATGATCGAGCTGGCGGTTGAACCGGTCGAGAGAACCGCAAACCCTGGTTTGAGGTCGATCTCATCTGCTTTCCTGAGCGTCGATCTCCTCAAACATGCGAACGAGGTCGTCGTTCACTTTTGCTGACAATCCTAGAACTCAGAGGACTGGTGTCATGGCCGTCGGAGTAGCCAGCATTTCTGACATGGCCTCCGTCGTGGCTGGCGCGCGGTAATCGGCGTATTCATGGGCTTTGCTATCGCTAACTCAAGGGAGTAGGCAGCGAGTGACACCGAAGCGATTCACGATCCGGCCCCTCGGGGGCGGCCTGGGATGCCTGACGATGATCCTCATTTCGGTCATCGCTTCCGTGGTATTGACGGTGCTGTTGAACCTGCTGTTGTGACTCCTCATGACGGCGAGGTCTCGGCGCGCCTATCCGGCGACTTCCCGTTCAGAGCCCGCTGTCGCGGGCGGTGCCGGTGAGCTTGGTCAAGTCGAGTCTGTAGAGAATGCAGGTGACATCGCGGTCGCCTGTGTCCCAGGATTCCTCCGTTGGCGTGAAGATGAACACCTCCAGTGCTGAGTCGAAGTAATCGGTGCCCACGTAGTCTCTGAATGGCTGACCGGTACAGGCATCGTATGCAAAATCTTGGAGCGCGGCGTCCCCGGGGAAGGAGAGCCCAGAGACTGTGTAGGGAATCATCGAATACACCTCGTTGTCGTGTGCCTCCGAGCATGGAACCGCCGCAACCGAAAAAACCACCTCCTCGATTTCCTCGGGATCGTTGAAGCAGTCCCCTACCTGGAGTGCCATCACTTCGAGGTCACCGGCGCCCACCAACTCCCCGGACCCGTCACGGCTGGCATCGTTCATTGCCGAGAAGAATCCGATCCCAGCGAACACCACAATGCCCAGACCGAGTCGTAAGGCGATCCTGGAAAACCGGGAACCACCTTCGGTCGGCGCGGAAGGATCGGGCTGGTAAGGCTCCGTCGTTGGACCATGCTCGGGCGACAGGTATTCGAGCCCAGCTTCGCTGTCCAGCTCGTACCCCCCCTCTAGCGCTTCAACCTCCCGGGGCGCTTCCGGTGGTGGGGGCGGAGGGCGAACCTGCTGCCGAAGATCGGGTACCGGATCATCCTGCGGAACCCGCAATCTGCTGTTCGCCTCGCGGATCATCTCCTCACTGCTCTTGGGCCGGTCACCAGTCATAGCGCGACATCGGACAGAACCTCAGGAAACTTGACGTTTCAGAGACGGAGCACGTTCAGAATCCGACGCCGGAAGCATTGCGGACCAATCCTGTCATCTTCCCAAACCTAGGCTGGCAGCCAATCGAATGCTGCGCTGGTACCAAGGATGAGAACCGACGATATCTCGATTGTTCCTGCCAACAAGGCCACCTCGGAGGACCTACAGACCGTGTTCGGCATCCGCGGCGACGGGGAAAGGTGCCAATGCCAGCGGTACAAGATGCGGCCCGGGGAGTCGTGGAACTCAGTCGGCCCCGAAACTCGGATTCAGGCTTTGCCCCCAGACTGAGTGCGGCGATCTCGATTCGGACACGACGGCGGGCCTGGTCGCTTATATCGATGGCGAACCGGCAGGCTGGTGTGCGGTGGAACCGCGGGTAACCTACGCGCGCCTGCTGCGCAAGACGCGGGTCCCGTGGTTCGGGCGGTCCGAGGACAAGTCAGACGACAGCGTGTGGGCGGTGACCTGCCTCTTCGTCAGGGCCGGGTTCCGGCGCCAGGGACTGAGTCGAGTCCTTGCAAGCGCCGCCGTCGATTTTGCTCGGGATCGCGGTGCTCGTGCGATTGAGGGTTATCCGATGATCACCGAGCCCGGAAGGAGATCACCCGGGGAGAGCTCCACGTCGGTAGCCGCAGTATCTTCGCCGACGCCGGATTCCTCGAAGTCAAGCCATCCCAGCCTGAGACGATATGTGATGCACATCGACTTCTAGACCAGAGCGGCCAGCGAGGCTGGCAACCCGTCCGAGCCTGGCATTTGGGACAGGACCGATTCGAATCCCCTGCAACTGCTGGCACCCTGCCCTAATCAGAGTGGTTCAGCAGCATGTAGTGCCCGGCTTTGAAGAAGTCCCTTGCGGGCTCAGCGCCGGGAGCTAACTGGCTCACAGCCTCATCCTGGAGCACCAGGCGTGGTGAGCCCAGGCGAACCTGCTCCCCATCCAGCTTGAGACTGGCTCCGCCGGCTCTCAGTACATTCCGCACCCAATCCGAGCCGGGGCCGTACCTGACGACGAGCACATAGCCTCGATCGGTCGGGTACGCATCGAGTGGGGTCTGGTACACCGTCCCCGACGACCTGCCGACGTGGACTACTACCGGCCTCTCGCCCCTCATTACCTCCCTGGGGTTGATGAAGCGCTTGTTTACTTTTGCAAGCCATCTCGGGTAGGGCATTTTTCTCCTTTGCAAGGCCGAACGTTCGACAAGAGGCCTATTGGTCGTTGTCCTCGAAGTCGGGCCACGCCGCGATATCGACGCCGTGATTGTCCGGGGATGCCAGAGTCCACCAACCCGGTGCATGCGAGTCATCGGCGACCCGGCCGCCGGCCTCGATCGCAGCAGCCACTCGAGCCTCGATCTGGTCGGCGGGCACGCTCACGTCGATGTGGTAGCGGCCTCGCCCAGGCTTCGACGGTTCGAGTTTGTGGAACCAGCCGTGCGGATTGCGCCGATGCGGGTCGATGGCGTCTTCTTCACCGAGGTAGCTGTACCCGAAGGCGGCTGCCCAAAACGGCCTCACGTCGACGTCGGTGGCCTCTGCAATTGCGATACCGACACACTGCACCTGGGAAGGGTCGGGCTCGAGCCCGTGTTCCCTGGCCACGACTGAGATCCGCTGTGCCAGAACGATGTCACTCTCGCCGAGAGCACCGTTCTCCTCGGTGAAGGTCCGGATCGTCACTCCCTCCGGGCGGAGGTCGATATCGGGATAATGCTTGGTCTCCTCGGCTACTTCGGATATCGCACCCACAAACTCCGCTCCTTCGGCGAAGGAATTCGTGCGGTAATAGGCGTAAGCACCCCAGTACAAGACGCGCCAGTCATCAACATCTCCAGCATCGTGAAATGCCCGAGCAGTAAGTCGCTTATCGCTCACGCCTAAACCTCCTTTGTCTTCCTGGTCGGGGTTTCCTATCGAGCTTCGGTCGACATTTTACGCACCCTCCGAAGCGGTCCCGGCACGCATGATCCAACACGATCGCCATGCTCGGCGAACAGGAGGTGACCACTATTGCCAGCAGCAGAATGAAAAATCAACCGACGGCGAAACTGCCGGAGGAAGACGAGCAAAGCCGGCGGGGGTGGCTCCTCCTCCAGACGGTTAGGACGTTCACACTCAGCTCCGAAGCCTCCGGCTCGCTCAGCCCGCTAGTACCGGGTCCAAGGCGATCTTCGGCGTCGGCGGTGCTCAAGGCATGCCGTGGCGTCGGCTGGAACACCATTTCCCTTCGGCAGAAGTCCGACGTTGGATCCATCCAACCCTTTCCAGCCACGTGACCCGTGTGGTCGGTCGTGGCGCCCGGGTCTCTAGGGCTTAGTACCTGCCAGGCGAGCGAGCTTTTGCCAGAAACCCAGTCGATGCGTGGCCGCCACATATCGTTCCAAGAACCGCTCTTCGGCATGTTCGTCGCCAATCAGGATGAGATCGGTGTCAGGCCGCAATACGGTGTTGCCATCGATACGGGTGACAGCATGCCCATTGGCCACCATGGCGATGGCAGTGCACCCGGTGTCGGCGGGGATGTCCACTGTCCCGAGACGCTTCCCGTGTAACTTCGCGGGCATCGGCAGCCGAAAGACCACCAGTCCCCGGGCAAGCAGCAGAGTCGAATTCTCCTTCAGGACATTCCACGCCTCGATGGCACCGGTGCCGGCGTAGGACAGTACGAAGTCGGCTCCCGCCCGATGCAGGGTGGAAACATTTCGGTCCACCCGGGCGCGACCGAGAATCTCCAGGTCCTCCCGGAGCCTTCGGCAGTAGAGGGTGAGGAACACGTTCGTGTCGTCATCATGAGTTGTGACCATGACTGCTTTGGCGTCATCCAAACCCGCCTGGCGCAGAACATCGAGGTCTGCGGCGTCGCCGACCACCACATTGGCAGGGTCAAGGTGACGCACTCGTTCCGGGATACGTTCCACGACCCGGTATGAGACCGATCGCTCCGTCAACGCCTCAGCCGCCGCCCGACCAACCCTTCCGCCGCCAATGATCAACACCGGGCCTGGGGTCCGCTTCGATTCTGAGTCCGGCGGGACCATGGAAGTGTCATATGCGGCGAGCGCCTCCTCCGACCCGGCCAGTAGCAAAATCGAAGACTGCTCTATGAGGAGATGAGGCATCACCATATGCAGACGACCCCGATCCCAAACCCCGACGACAGAAACCCCGAAACGGTTGCGCAGATCGAGATCTGCGAGGGTCTTGCCAACGAGTTCGGTCCCGGCTGCCGACGCTTCGGCGATGACCAAGTCATCGAAGCGAGAGATCTCGCTGGAGGTCGCATCAGCGGTCAGGATCCTCCGGGCAAAGGCATATCCGAGCGACCGTCCCAGCTGTATGACGTGATCGGCACCAGCGAGATGGAGCACGTCGACGGCGTCCTCCGATCGGGCAGTGGTGACCACGATGGCGGTGTCGGTGACCTCTCGCAACGTGAAGATGACATTGCTGTTGCGCTCGTCGGACAGGCCAGTGAAGACCATCGCTGCCTGGTCTGCGCGTGCAGCCCGATATGTCTCCGGTTCATCGAGGGCGCCTACCATCACCCGATAGCCCTCCTCGGCAAATCGGAGAGCGTCTTCGGTGTTCTCGACCAGGACCACGTGGGGCATCCCCGATCGATCTGCGCGTTGGATGAGCGCATCCTCGACCGATCCCGAGCTGGTGAGAATGAGATGCCCGCTGGTGTCAGGGGGCAGACTGCGAGGAGTCTGTGCTTCTCGAACCCTGTCTCGAAACGGCAAGTAGACCAACTGGATGAAGGTAAACGGCAACATAACGAGAATCAACAGGGCGCCAACGAGTAGCACGACTATCGAATAGAGACGCCCGAGGTCGGAGGTGAACACGATGTCGCCGAACCCGAGAGTGGTCATGGTCACGGTGGTCCAGTACACCGCCGACGCCCAGCTGAACTCACGGCCCTCGGTGCCCATGATCACCTGAAAGCCCACACTGAACAGCGCGACCGCACCGAGGATGACAAGGGTGATCCGCACCACGGCCTTTACAGACCCTCCGCGCAACGGCGCCGACAACGCCGACATGATGACCGCTAGGAACTTCACGTGTCTAGTCCCGACCCGTTCGATCGGATAGGACCCGCCACGCTAAGACGACCGCCGACGACATCGTCGTCACCCTAGGTGATTCGACGACCCAAGGGGGTCATGACTCTCGGAATGCGACTTGGAGTTGCCCGATCACAAGAGAAAATTGGCGGGCTTCTCAGACGGTCGGGGGGTCGACGGCGCGTTCCCAGTTCCGATGCCGGGACAAGGCGTCGACGAAGTCGTCCATGTCGGCGGTCATCGCCCAGTCTCCGTCGTGGTCGGAGGGGATGCCGGCTGCGTCAAAAAGTGACTCTGCCGATCCGAGATCGAGGATGGGTTTGCAATGCCGGTACTGATCTCGGATGAACTCCACAGGGTGCCCTCGCAACGCCAGGTTGTCGCCTGCCCCGTCGGGGATGACGACGGCGTCGAACAGGACCGACGGCATGGTCTCGAACGTCGCGTCGGGCATGATGTCGACTCCGTCAGCGTCCACCACGGCGAGCCGTTCTGCCACCAGCCTCGGCACCGCGCCACGGTCGGCCAAAGTTGTCCGGACCGACTCGACCGATGAGCCATCAACTCCCGGGGAGACCAGGATGGCCACCTTGCGTCCGGCGATCGATCCATCACCGGGACGAGCGGTCAACGAGAGAGCCGGCGAGGTCTCCACCTCCGCATCGACGGGCTCGGCCGCCCGCCTCATCGGCCGGGGCAACGGCATCCCGATTCCGGTCGCGACTGCTTTGGCGAGGTCGTCGGAGACATTTCGCAGCATTGCCACCGTACGTTCCCTGATCGCGGGGACCTGAACCTTGGTGAGCTCGAAGCGGAACGCTCGGATGATGTGATCCTGTTCGGGAGCGGTCTGGCTCTCCCAGAAAAGAGTCGCCTGGGCGTAGTGCTCAGCGAACTTCTCGGGCTTGCCGCGTACCTTGTCATCGGCGATGGGCTCGGGGAACGAGGTGTACCCGTCAGGCCCGGCCTGGAAAGGACACCCACCCGCCAGTGAGTTGGGCTCATAGGAAACCCGCCCCCGATGGATGGCTTGGCGGTGAAAGCCATCACGCTGGTTGTTGTGCACCTCGACCACTGATGAGTTGATTGGGATCTCGTGGAAGTTCGGCCCACCCAATCGGAGCAGTTGGGTGTCGAAATAGGAATGAATACGACCGGCCAACAGAGGATCGTTGGAGAAGTCGATGCCTGGAACCACGTTTTGTGTCCCGAAGGCGATCTGTTCGGTCTCGGCGAAGAAATTGTCGGGATTGCGGTTCAAGACCATCCGCCCTACCGGAAGGATCGGGACCATTTCCTCCGGGATGATCTTGGTGGCGTCGAGGACGTCGAAGCTGAAGCCTTCAGCCTCTTCCTCAGTGAAGATCTGGAACCCCAACTCGAATTCGGGATAGACACCGGCCTCGATCGACTCCCACAGGTCGCGTCGGGTGTAGTCCGGATCGGCTCCTGAGATCTTGACGCACTCGTCCCAGTCGAGGGAATGAGTGCCTGCCACCGGCGTCCAGTGAAACTTCACAAACACCGACTTACCGCGAGCATTCACCAGGCGGAAAGTATGGACACCGAAGCCCTGCATCATCCGGAAGCTGCGGGGCAAGGCCCGATCCGACATCACCCACATGAGCATGTGCGTCGACTCCGGCATCAGCGAGACGAAGTCCCAGAAGGTGTCGTGGGCGCTGGCGGCCTGTGGCATCGCGTTATTAGGCTCGGGCTTCAGGGCATGTACCAGGTCGGGGAACTTCATAGCGTCCTGAATGAAGAACACGGGAATGTTGTTGCCCACGATGTCGAAGATGCCCTCATCGGTGTAGAACTTGGTGGCGAATCCCCTGACATCACGGGGGGTGTCCGTCGAGCCTCGCTCGCCTGCGACGGTGGAGAATCGTACGAACACCGGGGTTCGTTTCCCGGCCTCGGCCAGGAAGGAGGCTCGCGTGTGCTTGGTGAGCGATTCGTAGCATTCGAAATAGCCGTGGGCGCCGGACCCTCGGGCGTGCACGATTCGCTCCGGGATTCGCTCGTGGTCGAAGTGGGTGATCTTCTCCCTGAGGATGAAGTCCTCGAGCAGTGCCGGCCCACGGAGGCCGGCTCGCAGCGTGTGTTGATTATCGGCCACCGGAGCGCCGAAGTTGGTGGTGAGGGCCTGCCCGCCCGAGTCCACCCGGACCCGGTCGAGAGGGTCGTTCCCCGGGTTGGTGCCGGGAGGGGCCTGGGTGCCGACCTTGTCCGAGACGTTGGTCTCGGTGAGGGTGCTGGCGGTGACGCTCCGATCGTCGAGGTCCGCAGTCGGCCCCGCCTTCGGTTTCCGGGAGGCCTCGCCGTATTCGCCTTTCTTGTTCGGGTTGGCCGAAAAGGCAGCGGCCGTAGCGTTCGTCGCCTCCATCTGACGTGCGGCCGCGTCCTCTCCTCCGGGCGGGGACGCCGGGCCACCAACGGTGGACTTGGTCGCTTTGCTCTTCTTTGCGCTCCGCTTACCCGACTTGCTTGCCACGGTTCAAACCCTTCTAGTTCACCAGGGCGCCGTATACCCGCAGCTATCACGCCCCCAAACCCCTTACCACCCAAGTAGTTCAACTGGGTGCGATATGGGGACTGCCGGTCGACGACCTTGTCAACGAAAAAGACTGGCTCGGGCCGGTCGACACTCGGCTGTAGGCCCATGAGCGAACCACCGCGCCCCAAGGACGACGTGTCTCGGCACAGGCACCGTCCGGCGGATCCTCGCGATCGGGGAACGCTCCCACAAACGCGTCGTGGGCCGGGCGATGTCTCCCATTCGTACCCGAACCCATTCGGAGCGAGCACTGCTGGCTCAGATAACCTTGACCATTCGATAGACGCTCTGGTCAGGCATGAGGAACACGGTGGGAGACTGGCTGTCCACGGTCATCCCCCTTCGCTCGTAAAGGCGTCGGGCGCCTTCGTTATCGGCCGCTACGTCGAGGGCAAGGCGTCTGCATCCCAGCGTCACCGCCCGGTTCTCGGCCTCGTCTAGGAGCCTCGACCCGATGCCCTTTCCGCGCTGAGCGTCATCCACCGCCATCCCCGCCAGGTAATAGTCGCCGTCAGGGACGGTGTCGATAAACGAGAACAGAGCCCGACCGAGTATCCAGATCGGGATCATGCGAACCATCCTGAATCCGGCGGCCCTCAGAACCGGCCCGTCTGAGGCGGCGGCATGTTCTAGATAGCTGTAGGCAGACGCCATTCCGACAATCTCCCCATCTCCCAGCTCAGCGAACACAGCAGTCTGATAGGACATGTCGTGACCCGGGCTCAGGTAGGCCCGACCGATGGTGAGTTCATAACGAGGCCCAAACAGTCGTTGTACCAACCCGTGCGACGCCTGGTTCATATAACGCGCGAACCGTACGCCCTCGTCGACCGTCGGCCGGGCAGGGCGGAGGACTACATCAGTCATCACCGTATCATTGTAGGACACCCGTCAGATCGCTCGGACTCGAGTTCAACCTCGGCGGCGCGCCGAGTTACACATCGGTTCGGCCCTCGGCGTGCCGAAGGTCCCGCGTGTCCTATCCTGTCGCAACGATGGCCCTCTCGTCCGCGTCACCAGCGAGCTTCGGGCCGCCGCAGCGGTCTTGGGGCACCGGCCACGGATCCAGATCGGCAACCTCTGCATTGGCCGCGCCGCACCCGCCGAGCCCGGAGACGTTCACAAGGACAACCCGGCTGTACTCACCCCGGCCGTCGCCTCCATCTCAGGTTGTCAGATTGGGCCCGCGTCCAACGGCTGTTCCTCGGCAACGGCCTGCTCACCATGAATCGAGGAGTTCACCTACACCCAATTTTTGGTCGAGCCAACTCTCGCTCAACGTATCTGAAGTCCGCCAACCTAGAAACCCGGCCATCTGATGGAAAACGTCAGGATCATCCTCTCCGGGCTTTGGGTTGCGTTGATGCTCACCTACTTGTTAGGCGACGTGCTCCGGATCTTCGCTGGCGACTTCAAGGCTGGTGAAATCGGAGGCGAGCAGGTTTCTGAGTGGGTGTGGTTGGGGGCGGCAGTCGTCATGTTGATCCCAATCGTGATGGTCGTAGGTTCGCTGACCTTGCCCTACCCGGGCGTGAAGTGGGTGAGCCTCGTGGCGTCGGTGTTCCTCGTGGTTTTCAACTTGGTCGGATTGCCCTATCCCTCGATCTACGACAATTTCCTGATCGGCTTTGGCTTCCTCTTCAACGGCCTGATCGTCTGGTACGCCTGGCGGTGGCTCTAAGCGCCCCGTCGTCTGAAGCGAATTTCTATGGCGGTTACGAGCCGAGTCTCATCCGAACGACCCAACGCGCGTCTTTTCGTTGCGAACGGCGGCTAGGAGGAACCGAAGCTGATGCTCGCAGTTGCCGACGATCCACTTGTCCGGATGTGCCCCCAGTCGGGACAGATGTGCGCGCGTCCGGGCTGACTGTGGTTCATCTCACTCAAATGAGGTCATTTCGTCGAAGGTGTTGGTCCATGGTTTCCGGTGAGTGCAACAGGTCATTCTCACTCACCAAGCCACCAGAGCCATCAAAGAATCGGCCAGGAATGCTGCCCTGATATCGGCGAGGATCCCGGATGTCCGAGGGGTCCAAGACGGGCTTGGCCGGTTCAGTCATTCCAGTCATTTTGCTCCGGCCCGACACCGAACCCACCACGCCTGCCCCGGATTGACTGCTGACGCCCAGCGACAGTCCACCGACGAAGACGGGACGGCGACTTGGTCTCTTGTAAACACAAGCAATTAATGGCATAGTTGTGGCATGGCACGCATACGAGTTAGCACGACTGTGGACGAGTCGCTTCTGGAGAATGCGAGGCGGTTGAGGTCGGATCTGAATGACGCCGCGCTCCTGGACGAGGCTCTCGGCACGTTGGTGGCGCGACATCGAGCAGCCGAAATCGACGCCGCGTACGCCGCGTACGACGACCTCCCGCTGGACGAGTCTGACGTATGGGGCGATTTGGCTTCGTTTCGCGAGGCGGCGGCTTCGTCGTGATGGGTGTGCCAACGAGGGGCGAGGTGTGGTGGTGTGAGCTTCCCGAGATTTCGCGTCGACCGGTTGTGGTTCTGTCGAGAGACGCCGCCATTCCACGACTCCGAAGGACAATGGTCGCTCCCTGCACGACGACGATTCGAGGTCTTGCCAGTGAGGTTCTGCTGGAACCAGGGGACGATCCGATCCCTCTTCAATCGGCTGTCAATCTCGACTCGGTCGAGAGCGTTTCGGTTGGAACCCTGACCGAGCGTTTGGGCAGGCTGAGTGACGCTCGCATGCGTGAGATCTGCGCTGCGTTGGCAGTCGCGGCCGATTGCTGTGCATAGACCGAAGCGAAGCTGGCCCAATTCCGCATGATCTAGACCCGAAGCGTCAACCTATCCCGAGCACCATCGCTGGCCCCGCCCTCAGACAGCCACGATTGCAACGGCATCGGGCGGTACCTGGACCAGGCCCCTAGCGACGGCGGCATCCGGGTACGACGCGAGCAACATTTCGCTGGTCCGCCCGACGGTAAATTCCGCGGGATTTGTTCCAAAGTTGGCCAGCACCCGCAGGCCGTCTCGAGAAAGGTCGATCGTCCCTGTGGCCTCATCCACTTCGACATCGACCGCCTCCCCGGACGGGCCCGCCACATCGGCCCGCGACCTACGGAGCGCGATGAGCCGCCGATGCCAGGCCAGCAGTTCGCGATGGGGGCTCTCTGACTGTTCGTGCCAGTCGAGCTGCGACCTGGTGAAGCTCTCTTCAGACTGTGGGTCGGGGATCAATGCGGGGTCCCAGCCGAAGTGGGCGAACTCTCGTCGGCGGCCTGCCGATACCGACTCACCCAGGTCGGGATCCTGATGGTCGGTGAAGTAGAGGAAAGGAGTGGATGCACCCCACTCCTCTCCCTGAAAGAGCATGGGAGTGAACCGCCCCATGAGCAGCAGAGCGGCCGCAACCCTGAGCCGACCCGCACTCATCAGAGCGCTGCTCCGATCGCCAACGGCCCTGTTGCCAACCTGGTCATGGTTC
This sequence comes from Acidimicrobiia bacterium, assembly GCA_041748855.1. GTDB lineage: Bacteria > Actinomycetota > Acidimicrobiia > Spongiisociales > ZC4RG35 > MA-ANB-1. The sequence continues at coordinate 9,857 of JBGTCK010000064.1, read as the reverse complement.
TGCGTGAACACCACGAAGCGATCGCCTGGAAGCCCCTTAGGCGACTCGCCGTGCACTCTGCCCCGGTGAGCCGAGTACTGCCCGGCATAGACCCAGGCCTGGCGGAGTGCGGTGGCCAACTCGTCCAGGCTTCCGAAATCCTCGTAGTAGCCGTCGGTCTCTCCGGTGAGGACGGAGTGAAGGGCGTGGTGCCACTCATCGGCCCATACCGCATCGAGTCCCATGCCTCCCCCACTTCGGTCCCGGACATAGCGGGGATCGTTCTCATCGGACTCAGCCACGAGCAACAGAGGCCGGCCGACAGCGGTGGCGAGTTCTTCGGTTTCGATGGCAAGCTCCTCGAGTACGTGCGTGGCCGAGTCGTCGGCTATCGCATGCACGGCATCGAGACGGAGGCCGTCGAGGTGGTATTCGGAGAACCACATGGCCGCGTTGTCAAGGACGTAGCGACGGACTTCATGACTGCCCTCCCCATCGAAGTTGACCGCCGGCCCCCAGTTCGTCTGTCGCGAGTCCGAGAAGTAGGGGCCGTACTGGGCCAGGTAGTTGCCGTCGGGCCCCAGATGGTTGTAGACGACATCGAGGAACACCCCCAGCCCGTGTCCGTGACAGGCGTCTACCAGGCGTTTCAGGCCACCCGGTCCGCCATAGATGTGATGGGGCGCGAACAGGTCAACGCCGTCGTAACCCCAGCCGCGCGCGCCGGGAAACTCGACCACAGGCATCAGTTCGAGGGCGTCGACCCCGAGCTCCACGAGGTAGGCGAGACCGTCGACAACTGCATCGAAGGTGCCTGCTCTGGTGAAGGTTCCCACGTGCAGCTCGTAGAGGACCGACCCCTCGAGGTCCATCCCTCGCCAGTCGTGGTCCGACCAGGTGAAGCCGTTGTGATCGACCACCTCGGAGCGGCCGTGGACTCCGTCCGGCTGGGATTCCGAACGGGGATCTGGCAACACCGTTCCCCCATCGAGAGAGTAGCCATACCGACTCCCCGCAATGCGCTCCTCATCGCAGTCCCACCAGCCGCCAGCGCCCTGTTGCATAGGCACTTTTCGGTCGTCGACATGCAGTTCGACTCCGCCGATGCGGGGGGCCCACACCTGAAACGCTCGGCTCACGCGCCCACGCCGGAGAACACCGCAAGTGGTGCTGGCCCGAGGAGGTCCGATACATCGGCAGGGCCGCCGTCGACTTCCCGGTCAGTCATGAGATCACGCCAGGCCCCTCTGGGCATCCTCACCGAGGTGCCGGCCCAACTCCCTCCACTTCTCACCGGAATGACGGCCGCCAGGTCGCCGCTGACGTACGCGAGGATCTCGCCGGAGCGCCCTCCTTCGATGTCCAGCGGGTGGTAGCCGTCGGGCAGGCCTCTGTCTTTCCGGTGCCGCAAGAGACGCTGGATCAGCAGCATTTTCCCCGCGCCCGGGTCGTCGTCGCTTGGGGGCCAGGACGACACACCGGCTCCGGACAGAATCTTACGACGCAGGCCGTAGTCGACCGGACGTCGATTGTCGGGGTCGACCAGGCTCAGATCCCACAGTTCGGAACCTTGGTAGATGTCGGGGACGCCGGGGCATGTGAGGAGGAGTGCGACCTGCCGAAGCGAGTTGCTCCGTCCCCGTTCCACCAGGTCTAGGGACTCGAGGAACCGCTCCAAAGAAGCGACGAAGTCAGGGTCAGCCAGTGATGCGGCAACGAACGACTCCACGGCCGCCTCATAATCGGTATCGGGGTCGATCCAAGATGTGTGACTCTTAGCCTCGCGTATCGCCTTGGTCATGTATTGACACATCCGCTCTGCATCTATGGGCCAGGCCCCCACCAGGGATTGGTAGAAGTGGTACCGGGCGTTGCTGTCCGGGAATCCGCCGACCTCGAAACGCTCGGTCAGGGCCCTCCAGTCGGACAAAGCGGACTCCCAGGCGTCGGGGATCTCGCTGAGCACGTTGAGACGAGCCCGCATGTCGGGGCTCCGTTTGGTGTCGTGGGTCCCGATCGTCAGCATCGTTGCGGGCCATGCCTTCGCCTTCTCCTCTGTGCGGCGGTGAAAGGCCGAGGTGTCGATTCCGAAGTCGCCCGGGTCGCCGCCCACCTCGTTGAGCGAAAGCAGGCGGTTGTACCGGTAGAAGGCTGTGTCTTCCGCCCCCTTCGCCAGGACAGGTGCGGTGAGCTGCTGGAACAGACGGGTGAAACCACCCTCGACGTGGCCCGAGACCCTGCCGAGGGAGAGATCACTGATCAGTTCGAGCAGCTCGAGGTCGAGATCAGGCTCCCGGCGTAGGGCGTCGGCGATGGCAGCTGCGGCATGCTCTACGTCGGCAGACGACGGGTCTGTTCCGGCCGCGACGTATAGGCGATACACGGGGAAGGAGACGAGTACTTCGGCCAGCGTCGCCCTCAGTTCCCGACGCGTGTGGTCTCGATGGCGTCTCCGCTGCGAGCAGACCTGGGCCAGGATCCCCGTGAGACGCTGCAACTCGGAGGCAAAAGACGTGTTCAACATCTGGCGCTTGGCGTCTCGGAGCACATCGTCATAGTCGGCGGTCTCGCCGGTGAAGTTCTCGTAAATCCCGGTCATTCGCTTCTCCGCTGATGACTCGACGAACACCGAGTTGACCCTGTTGAGGAAGTCATAACCCGTCGTGCCGGAAACCCGCCAGTCATCGGGGAGGTCCTCGCCCTCTTCGAGGATCTTCTCGACGATGGTGTAGATGCGTTCGGTCGAATCCGAGAGCTGGTCCAGGTAGTGGGCGGGTCGGGCGATCCCGTCGATGTGGTCGATGCGCAGGGCATCGACACTCTGGTCGCGCACCAGGTCGAACACGAGCCGATGGGTCTCGGCCAACACGTCGGGATCGTCTGTCCTCACCCCGACGAGAGTCTCGATACTGAAGAACCGCCGGTAGTCGATCTCCTCGTTGGCGATCCTCCAGTGAGCCAGTCGATAGTTCTGTTCGTCCAGCAGCTCGTCGAGGCGATCGACGTCGATCGAGACCGCCTCCCTCTCGGCATCTACGGCCTTGGCGACTTCGGGGTCTGCCAGAAGGTGGTCCAGCTGGCCGGTGATCTGTTCGATGGCCTGATGTCGTTCCAGCCTGGCTCTCGAGTCGGCTCGGGTTGTAGGTAGCCGTCGAAGCTGTTCGGCGGTGTCGGCCAACTCAGCTAGTCCGGAACGACGGGCTGCGGTGAGGAGGATCCCGCTCGACGACTCGGGCGAGACAGGCAGCCGCACATCGTGGTAGTGGACCTCGAATCGGCTGCCGTTACGAACGAGCTCGAATCCGCCAGCTTCGAGGACCCGGCCATAGTTGTCCCCCAGAACGGGGACGAGCACCTTTGACCACGACGCCTCCCGTGGCCCATCCCATTCGATGTCGAAGAAGGTTGCGTATCGTGACGACGGACCGTTGGAGAGGACATCCCACCACCAGGGGTTGTCGGGATCGGTGGCCATATGGTTGGGCACTATGTCGAGCAGTTGGCCCAGTGCGTGCTCCCGTAGCGCCGAGGTCATCCGCGTGTAGGCCCCCGCCCCGCCCAGCTCAGGGTCGATTACCCGGGGATCCACGACATCGTAACCGTGGGTGCTCCCCCGCACCGCCTGGAATATCGGCGAGAGGTAGACATGGGACACACCGAGCTCTGCGAGGTACTCGGCCAGTCGCGCCACGTCATCGAAGTCGAATCCCGAGCGCAGCTGCAGGCGGTAGGTGGCGAGGACGGTCACGAGGGGTCAATACCCATTTTCGATCGACGGAAACGGTCGCCGAAGAAGGCTCGAGCCGCATCACGCACGGCCGGCATCCCTGGTGACGGAGAGCAATTCATAGAGGGGGTCGTCGTCCAATTGTCCCGACTGCAGACGCCACTCCCAGTTCCCGCTAGGGGTGCCGGGCAAGTTCATCCTCGCCTCCGAACCGAGCCGGAGGATGTCCTGCACCGGGAAGACCACGGTGTTCGCCCGCGATCGAGCGACCCATGCCACCAGTCCCCCGGCGATGTCGCCGTCCAGGGCTCGATACAGCTTTCGTCGTGCCTTGGGCAGCCGCCACCATCGATGTCGCGGATTGTCATCCCAGAACCAGCCAAGGGTCGTGTCGTTGTCATGGGTCCCCGTGTAGGCCCAGACATTCTCGGGATACACGTCAGGGTGGTGCATCGACGAGTCGGCGACGTCGTCGAAGCCGAATTGGGCCACCCTCATCCCCGGCAACCCGAAACCATCCCTCAAAGCAACGACATCATCGGTGATGACACCGAGGTCCTCGGCGATCAGGGGGAGGCGGCCGATTTCGTCTTCGAGCGCACTGAGCAGCAGGGCGCCGGGCCCTGGGCACCAGCGACCGTTGACGGCGGTCTCCTCTGTGGCCGGGACCTCCCAATAGCCGGCAATACCACGGAAGTGGTCGATTCTCAGCACATCGAACATCGACGTGGCGTGGCGAACTCGAGCCCGCCACCACGAGAACCCGGAACGGGCCATCGCCTCCCAGTCGTAGATCGGATTGCCCCACAGCTGACCTGTCTCCGAGAAATAGTCTGGCGGAACACCTGCCACGACGGTGGGCCGACCGTCAGGGCCGAGGAGAAATTTGCCGGGGTTGGCCCACACATCCGCCGAGTCCATTGCCACATAGAGGGGCAGGTCGCCGACGAGCTCGATTCCATGGTCTGCGCATATCGAACGCAGAGCGCTCCACTGTTCGAAGAAAAGGAATTGGATGACCCGCTGCGTCTCGACCTCTTCGGAGAGGTCCAAGCGCAGTCGGTTTGTGATCTGCGTCCGTCCTGCCGGCGGGAAGCCATGGACATGCTTCAGGGCCTCATATAGCGAGAAGTCATCCAACCAGAGACTTCCGCTTCTCGACCGAAACGCTTCGAATCTCGCCTTCATCTCCCCGTTCGCCCGTTTCGAGAAGCGCCCGGCCGCTCGATGCAGCGCTGACATCTTTTCCTGATAGACCAAGCCATAGTCGACCTTGTCCGAAGCAGGCAGTCTCATGTCTTCCAACTCTCGAGCTTCGATCAACCCTGCAGCGCACAATGACTGCGGACTGATGAGCAACGGATTGCCTCCAAAAGTCGAGGTAGACGAGTACGGGGAATTCCCGGCCCCGGTCGGCACCACCGGGAGAAGCTGCCAGTAACGCTGACCGGCAGCTGCGATGTCGGCTACAAAACGATGTGCTTCCGGGCCGAGGTCGCCTACCCCGTAGTCTCCGGGAAGGGACGTGATGTGCAGCAGCAAGCCGCTCGTCCTTCCGTGATGCTGACCAGAGACCGACGTACTGCTCACGGACCGCACGACTGATTGGTCCTGAGCTCAGAGTGCTCACGATTCTCAGCGCCCGACCGGGAGAGTTGTAGGTACGCAGCATCAGGCAGCACGCCTCTGTACCCCATCTCTCTTCTCGAGTCCGCAACCCGCGTGCAAGCGACTGGTGAATCTCCAACAACCCGGACGCTCGAGACCGAGCACTCTCGACGCTCAGCTCCACTGATGAGGCCGGGGTGAGTCGCTATGAGGATCACTTGACCCGAAAGTACGGCGGCTCATCCGACACATTGAGAGGCAGCGATTCTGACGGATGCACCGTCGGCACTGGTTGCAATCTCCAGTCGATCGGAGAGCTGGCGAGCCAGCCAGAGACCCATACCGCCAAGCTGGTCAGGGTCGGCGGGCAAGAAGCCCTGGAGCAGGTTGGTCGGCCCAGACCCAGAGTCTGTGACCTCGAAGACGATTGTCGGGTGGTCGACCCATGCCCGTACCCGCACCGGCGGCTGGCCATGCAAAATAGCGTTCGTCGCAACCTCGTTGACCACGATGCGGAGATCCTCAATGCGATCGCGCAGGAATCCTGCTTGGTTGGCCACCCGCTCCACGAAGTCGCGCACCGGCCTCAGGTACCCGTCGACCTCCAGCTCATCGATCAAGCGACCGTTTGTCGGCAGAGGAAGGGAGGTCGCGTATGCGGCGGGATCGAACCTGTCGCTGCTTTGTCGCAGGCCGTGCTGAATCTTGTTCTGATGGGTAAAGCGGGCATCCTCAACCACATGTGTGGGCAGCCGTCTCGTGTCATATGGACATACGATCCACGCTGACCGGGACGCAAAGGCGGTGTTGAGCACCGATTCGTAGCGTGTCCACTCCGCGTTGTCGATCTCGGTCGAACCGAATTCGATTTCTCCGACAACTCTCAGTCTTGAAGACCCGGTGGCGAAGGCCCGATCCATTACGGTCTGGTATCCGGCGATGGTCTGCGCCGGCAGTTGATACCATTCCGCCGAGTCGATGAAGCGGACGTCACCCTCCGTTTTCCCGAGTGCGTCACGAAGCAGGGCTGAGTTCTTCGGCCCGGTTACGACCATTACATCATCGCCGCGCTCCATCCCGTCCAGAATGAACGGGCCAATCCAGTCGACGAACTCCGTGTCGGAGTCGTAAATGAATGCATCGTGTACAAGTGCAGAAGTCATATCTCCTCCGAAAGCTTAGGCCGGGGAGATATCAAGTATCTCCGCGGTGCGTCGAATACTCCCGGGACGTGTATAACGCCACAGTCTGGGCGGATTGTGGACCTCTCACATAGGTGGGGTGATCGTTGAAGGCGTTGGCCATGTTTTCCGGTGGATGTGACAGGTCGTTCTCAACCCACCATGCCACGAGGGCCATCAACCCACCGAACCTATGCCGTGGCCGCTTCGGGATGGCGGGCGACCGCGACCCCGACTGGTACCACAACCTGAAGGGCGAACCAGGCTGCGACGATTCAGGTGGAGTCGAACCGAATCGAGGTGACGGCCCGAGTGGCCGAGCAAGAGGACGCGACTACCTGTACCAGCGCTATAAGGCGGGAAGCGACGCCTTCAGAACCTTCGAAGAGTCGACAGCGCCACCATCCCGGTCATCGTGCTCCAGCCCGATACCGAGCACACCATGTCTGCGACCACGGACGACTGAAACGCCCGGCCGATCGACCGGATGCAGACTTTGGATACGGGAACGGCCCGAGAGCAAGTTGCACCGGGACCCGTCAGACGCTTGGGATCTGGTCCGAATTCAGGCACCCGATGGGCACCTGTCTGGGCTTGTAGCCGGGCAAGAGAAAACCCCCAGGAGTGGTGTCCTGGGGGTTTCTCAGTAGCGGGGGCAGGATTTGAACCTGCGACCTTCGGGTTATGAGCCCGATCCTTAGGAACACCCCGACCTGGGAAAATCCGCGAAACGCCTGCTCAGACAGAGTCTTCTCCTCTCAACGGTTCCCGTTGTTTCCCCTTCCATCCCACCCTCTCGCGGTATGGACGCGGTATGGAGCAGTAGGATCGCAGCGCGATCGCCTCTCGCCATCCTCACCACGAACTTTGTTGGCGACGAGCGCCAGGACAAGCCAGTGAGACAAAGCCAATAGCTGCCACGTGGGGGGTTCAAGTCCCCCAGCGACACTGTGGTCGGGACCATGTCGCGAGCGCCACCTTTGAGTTTTCGCACCCCTCCCACTTCAGTGTCAACCACCCTGTCAGTGCAGTAACCGAGGGCCTCAACCAGAGGGACCGGGAGCGCAGAATGCCGGTTATGAGTAACTCTGGATCGCTTGACCGCCGGAGAGATATGAGCGTTATGCGCCGTCTGCCATCGAATCCCGACGCGTTGACTGTTGCAGGCTGATCTGTGTACCTACTCTGATCAACGCGAATGCGACCGCCGCCAAAGCAAACGGCCAGACGGCAAACACCGCAAACGGCATAACGACAGTGAACTCGCCTTCTGGCAAACAGATCCGTCGACTAACTTGGCGATGTCTCCTTCAAGGCCGGGGTCAGCTGAGCCCGGCGACCTGCTCCTCGAGAAACTCCTGGTCGAGGATCCCGGTGAAGACCTCAACAACAACTCCGTCGGAGTCGAGGAAGTAGGTGACGGGAAGCCCAAAAGTTGGATAATTCTCACGCATCGCCCCCTCGTCGAAGCCGACGGTATAGGTCGGTTTTACTTCGGTGACGAACTGTTTGAAGTCGTCGTAGCTGTCGTCGACGGCGACTCCCAGTACCACCACATCAGGGTTGGCATCTGCGAAGGCACTCAACTCGGGGATTTCTTCGCGGCATGGGGGGCACCAAGATGCCATGAGGTTGATCACGATCGGGCGATCGTCGGCCGCAACCAACGCGCTGAGGACGATGGACTCGCCTCCGACAATGTTTTCGACCTCGAACTCAGGCGCGGGCTCACCGACACCTGCGATGTCGTCGCCCTCTGAGTTGAAGATCCAAGCACCCAGAAGCCCCGCAGCTACGACAACGAGAAAAACGCCGGAGAGACGGAACAATGGACCTTGGAGCGGGTCAGCGTCGTCAGGCTTTTGCCATTCTGAGGACATAGTGCATGATGCCACCGTTACGCTTTCTACCTCCCCCAAACGTCGTTACGCTTGCGGATGGCCATGCTCGTCGAGTCGAAATCACGAAAGCCACAACGGCTCGCAAAAGCGTGCGAGGTCACTCAAAGCCGAGTCCGGCCTATCCACATTGAGCTATTTGCGTGGTCTCTGGGGCTTTTGAGTTCTTGGCCAGGATCAGAAAAGGGAATGTGCACCTAACACGAACGACTCAACACCGTGGCGCCACTGGCCGAGGCAGAGACTTCAGCATGACTCCGAAAGCGTCGATGCCCTCGAGAAAGCCACATGGTGGCGACCAACAGCCGGGCGTTCCGGTCGAATCCGCCGACAGGAAGTAGGGGGTCGAGGAATCCGCGGAGACGGGACGGCATCGCGGCCAGCGAGGAGTCGGATCCTGTCCCTGTTCTGACTCGGCTCCGTTTCTCCCGTACATATCACCAGTGTGGGAACATCAGAGCCCCGAACCAGGTTGCAAACACTCCCAATGTTCGAAAACGTCGACACGGCAACGTACGCAATCCAGCTGGTCATCGCTTTCGGCGCAGGTGTCATCTCTTTTTTGTCGCCATGTGTCCTACCGCTGCTTCCCGGTTATCTGTCGATGATGTCGGGGTATTCGGCAAGCGACCTGGAGGAAGGCAACGTGTCCACCGCGAGGATGGTGCGCGTCATCCTCCTCTTCATCGCCGGCTTCACGGTTGTATTCGTTGCAATCGGGGTTGCGGTGACGAACCTCGGGAACGTACTCACCCGCAACCTCGGAACGTTTGAGCGGATCGCCGGGGTGATCATCATCGTCTTCGGTTTGCTCATGGTGGCCATGGCGATCTCAAACCGGGGGTTCCTCGCCAGTCTCAATCAGGACCGCCGCGTCGACGTCCGACCCTCCCGGTTGGGAAAGTGGGCGCCGCCGGTGATGGGGGCTGCCTTCGCCTTCGGTTGGTCCCCGTGCATCGGCCTTGTGCTGGGCGTGATACTTGCCACAGCCGGAACCCGTGGGTCGGTTCCCGAAGGAGTGGGGCTTCTTGTGGCTTACTCCCTCGGACTGGGGGTGCCCTTCTTGCTCTCAGGTCTCGGGCTCTACAAGCTATTCGGGCGGCTCAAGCCCCACCTGCGCACGATCAACATCGTCTCCGGCCTGGTGCTTGCCGGGTTCGGAGTGCTCATGGTCACCGGCCACGTATGGGAGCTGTCGATCCTCATCGTGCGCTGGTTCGAGTCGGTACCTTTCCTCAGGGACCTATCCTCAATATGAGGCGGCCAGCACCCGCCACCGCCCCAGAATTTGTCGGTTTTCGGGGTGCGGATGCCATCAAGCTCTAGAAAGCTAGCCGTCGGGTCGTTGCTGGGTGTCCCCGGTGATCCTTTGGCCGGGCACATCCCCGGCCAGGATGGTGTCGAGGGTGGCGCCGAGGATGAAGGCGTCCGCCTCGCCGATGATCTTGCCGACGACGGTACCCG
>JBGTCK010000063.1:0-6575 GCA_041748855.1 Acidimicrobiia bacterium | reverse complement strand
CGGGTACCGTCGTCGGCAAGATCATCGGCGAGGCGGACGCCTTCATCCTCGGCGCCACCCTCGACACCATCCTGGCCGGGGATGTGCCCGGCCAAAGGATCACCGGGGACACCCAGCAACGACCCGACGGCTAGCTTTCTATAGCTTGATGGCTCCGCACCCTGTAACCGACAGATTCTGGGGCGGTGGCGGGTGATGGCCGCCTCATATTGAGGCTAGGTCCCTGAGGAAAGGTACCGACTCGAACCAGCGCACGATCATCGCCGACAGGTCCCCGACCCGGCCGGTGACCATGAGCACGCCAAACCCGGCAAGTATCAGTCCGGAAACGATGTTGATCGTGCGTAGATGCGGCTTGAGCCGCCCAAACATCTTGTACAACCCGAGACCTGAGAGCAAGAAAGGCACCCCCAGTCCGAGGGAGTAAGACACAAGCAGCCCCACTCCTTCGGGAACCGAACCACGGGTTCCAGCAGTGGCCAGAATCACGGTGAGGACGGGCCCAATGCACGGGGACCAACCGAAGGCGAAAGCAGCCCCCATCAACGGCGGCGCCCACTTTCCGACCCGTGAGGGTCGGACGTCGACGCGGCGATCCTGGTTGAAGCTAGCAAGGAATCCCCGGTTGGAGATCGCCATGGCAACTATGAGCAAACCGAAGACGATGATGATCACCCCGGCGATCCGCTCAAACGTTCCGAGGTTGCGGGTGAACAAGTTTCCGAGGTTCGTCACCGCAACCCCTATTGAAACAAATACAACCGTGAATCCGGCAATGAAAAGGAGGATGACGCGCACCATCCGCGCAGTCGACACGTTGCCTTCCTCCAGGTCACTTGCCGAATACCCCGACATCATCGACAGATAGCCGGGAAGAAGAGGTAGGACACATGGCGACAAAAAAGAGATGACACCTGCGCCGAAAGCGACGACCATCTGGATTGCGTATGTTGCCGTGTCGACGTTCTCGAACATTGGGAGTGTTTGCAGCCTGGTTCGGGGCTCTGATGTTCCCACACTGGTGATATTCGGGAGAAACGGAGCCGAGTCAGAAGAGGGACAGGATCCGACTCCTCGCTGGCCGCGATGCCGTCCCGTCTCCGCGGATTCCTCGACCCCCTACTTCCTGTCGGCGGCTTGGACCGGAACGCCCGGCTGTGGTCGCCACCATGTGGCTTTCTCGAGGGCATCGACGCTTTCGGAGTCATGCTGAAGTCTCTGCCTCGGCCAGCGGCGCCACGGTGTCGAGTCGTTTGTGCTTAGGTGCACATTCCCCTTTCAGATACTGGCCAAGAACTCAAAAGCCCCAGAGACCACGCAAATAGCTCAATGTGGATCGGCCGGACTCGGCTTTGAGTGACCTTGCACGCTTTGCGAGCCGTTGTGGCTTTCGTGATTTCGACTCGACGAGCATGGCAATCCGCAAGCGTAACGACGTTTGGGGGAGGTAGAAAGCGCAACGGTGGCATCATGCACTATGTCCTCAGAATGGCAAAAGTCTGAAGAATGGCAAGAGTCTGACGACGCTGACCCGCTCCAAGGTCCATTGTTCCGACTCTCCGGCGTTTTTCTCATTGTCGTAGCTGCGGGGCTTCTGGGTGCTTGGATCTTCAACTCAGAGGGCGACGACATCGCAGGTGTCGGTGAGCCCGCGCCTGAGTTCGAGGTCGAAAACATTGTCGGAGGCGAGTCCATCGTCCTCAGTGCGTTGGTTGCGGCCGACGACCGCCCGATCGTGATCAACCTCATGGCATCTTGGTGCCCCCCATGCCGCGAAGAAATCCCCGAGTTGAGTGCCTTCGCAGTTGCCAACCCTGATGTGGTGGTACTGGGAGTCGCCGTCGACGACAGCTACGACGACTTCAAACAGTTCGTCACCGAAGCAAAACCGACCTATACCGTCGGCTTCGACGAGGGGGCGATGCGTGAGAATTATCCAACTTTTGGGCTTCCCGTCACCTACTTCCTCGACTCCGACGGAGTTGTTGTCGAGGTCTTCACCGGGATCCTCGACCAGGAGTTTCTCGAGGAGCAGGTCGCCGGGCTCGGCTGACCCCGGCCTTGAAGGACACATCGCCAAGTTAGTCGACGGATCTGTTTGCCAGAAGGCGATTCCACTGTCGTTATGCCGTTTGCGGGGTTTGCCGTCTGGCCGTTTGCTTTGGCGGCGGTCGCGTTCGCGTTGATCAGAGTAGGTACACACAGATCAGCCTGTAACAGTCAACGCTTCGGGATTCGATGGCAGACGGCGCATAACGCTCATATCTCTCCTGCGGTCAAGCGATCCAGAGCTACTCATAACCGGCAGTATCGAGCAGGTTTCTGGATTGATGTCGCACCCGGTTCTGGACCATTGATCCTGCCCCAAGGAGACCCCGGGGTGGTTCTTCCAGCGGACGACAACCTCAACCCGACCCGACCCGACCCGACCCGACCCGACGAGTAAGTCTGAATGGCCTTCGCCACCGCTGACCAGACGCTCAACGCCCAGCGGCGCTGGTTACTCCGAATCCGAGGGTACGGTCTTGTCCGCCCGATACTCGGAGGGGAGCATTCCATCGCGGGACTCGAGTACCGGAAGGACATCGATGCCGAAGTCGAGGATCCACTCCAGGAGCTCTCTGAGCACAAATGGAGACTCCCCCCGGAGCTTTCGTCGGAAGTCCTCGGGGTCGGAGTAGCGAAGACGTTCGGTCGCGAAAGAACCCAAATCTGAGCCGGCCGCTTCGGCTTCGGCACGCAGCGTCGCCGAAGCATGATGCTGTAGGTACGCCCGGGCAAGGCCGACTCTCATCTCCCTATCCGATAGGTCAACTCCTGTGAGCCACTCGGCACGCTCCTTGCCGAACCGTTTCGGGTCGACCAGAAAACTCCTCGGTTCTTGTGGATCTGGCATCGAGAGCCACGAAACCCGCGGCCGCCTGCCCTGTCCACTACCGCACCCAGTCCATCCGCGCGTGATGCGCGGATGGGCGGCCGCCTCCGACTGTGCACACCTCGAGGTAGGCCACTGGTTTACTCATGAAACTTACAACTAGCTCAGTCCGGCCAGATGCGGACGCCCAGACTCGTCTCGAGTTTGGCGATGGTCACCAGGTCCGGCCAACGCTCCCCACGCAGCACCGCCCAGAGGGTGGTGTGGTCGAGGTCTGCTTCGGCAGCGACATCACGAAGCGACCTGCCATCGATAGCGGCAGTAAGACGACGGGAGACCTCGACGGCGTAGAGAACAGGCGCTGGGCCCTCCACCACCCCGTCGGGCCATTCGCCGGAAGTGATGAAGGAGCGGGGAGGGCCGGAGATCCCACGACGAGCCATTTCCGCACCGTACTTCCGCCGGGAACTCGCTTGCGGGAAAACCCTCAAAATCCTCGCCTACAGAACATATGTTCGATTAGAGTTGTTGTGTATTCGCAACAGCGTTGGAAGGGGAGAGCATGAACGCTGAAGTAAAAGAGCGTCTCGAGAACTACACGCCACAGATCGACGCCGACCAGTGGCAGCGGATCCGCCCGGTGGTGTTGGCCTTGGTGACAAGGGCGCAACCTCACAGCCTGAGGTCGGTTCATGCGATTGGGGCGGCGGTAGTCAAATACGTGTGTTGGGCGGAGGACAAAAAGCTCCCGCTCAAAGAAGTGGACCTTGTAGACAAGTCGGTGCGTGAGTGGTTCCTCGAGGACTCCGCGTTTTCTTCAAGGGCCACCGAAGACACCTACGCATCCGCCCTGAAGCGGATGGCCCTTGGGGGTAGCGCCCGCAAAACGGCGAGAAGCATCCGCCATCCGGTATCTGACCCTTACACCCTTGCAGAACAGGAAGCGCTGTTGGCGCTGGCGGGTTGTCAACCAACCGAAGCGTTTTCGCTACGGATCGAGGCGATGATCCGGATTGGGTTAGGGGCGGGCGCTCAACCAGCAGAACAACGTTTCGTCAAACCCGATGACGTGTTTGAAAAACACGGGAGGGTCCACGTCCGCCTCGGAGTTGCCGGCAGCGAAACTCGGGAGGTTGGTGTGATCGCGGTTCATGGAGCCCGACTCGTCGAACTGGCCCAAAAGGCAAGAGAGTTGAACCTGCCCTACCTCGTTACAGGGGAAGGCTCGCCAAACACCCGGAATTGCCTCTCAGGGATCAACGCGAGGATCAACGGCTCCGACCTGGCACCGACCTTGTCGGCTTGGACGCTGCGAACCACCTGGCTTGTCGCCCACCTCGAAGCCGGAACACGACTTGACGTGTTGTTGGCCGCTGCCGGCAAAGGGGCCGTGGCCAGGCTTGCCGAACTGCTCAAACACATCTCGGTATTCGACGAAAAGCAAGCCGCCGAGATCATGGCGTTGGACGCAAAGGGCCAGAAATGAGCGTAAGAGACCCGCGGACACTGGAGGAAATGTGTCAAGAGGTGGAGAAGTGTATTGACCGCTCCGGGGTGGCTCCGAAACTCGAAGCCCTGCTTTCGGACGCCGGACGGCCCCGCGAACTGTCGGTACGGACGTTCCTGGTCGGGATGATGTTGGCGATTCAGGCCGGGCTGGCACCGCACATCGCAAAAGCGCGTTGGGTGTTAGGTGAGCTACCAGACTCGGACAAAGCCCGGTTGGGTGTCACCAGAGACTCCGGTGAAGAGCTCACCTATAAGCAGATGGCCGACATGTTCGAACGGATCGCAACCCCGATCGACGCCTCGCCTCACTTCCGAGGCGAAGGCATCTCAGAAGAGGAACGAGCACTCCGCGAGAAGCTGTTGGTCGAAGTCACCGAACTGCTGTTGGCCGCTTCGATCCCCGAGGGGGTACCCCATCACGGCTCATACTCGATCGATGGCACCAACGTCGACTCCTGGGCGAGCCCCAAGGTCAGGTTAAAGAACAACGACTACGGTTCGATGGCCGTCAGTCACCTTCCCGAAGGCGATCCCGTCCGGAAAGCATGGATCTCCGAGCAGAAGAAAAGGCGGGCATCTCGAAACCAGGCCTGGCCGACACCGAGGTCACAACGCCCCGCAGGGATAGGTCCGTCAGGGCGGAAAACAAGGGTCTCGACAACAAGGCGGCACCAACCTAATTACAGACGGCAACGGTACGGGGTGGCCGACCCTGACTCGTCCCGGTACGAGAGGCCCGGGTGGAGACGCGACGGCAAATCCGGGTTCGGGCTCGAAATGCACAGTTTTGTGATGGTGGCCGAAGAAGGACGCCCCCCGATTCCACCCTTTGCCCGACATCTCAGACTCACCCCCAACCAGTCAGGCCTGCGAGGCGTGGTTGTCGACATGGCGATGCGGATATCGAAGAGTGGAGACCCGGTCTCTGATGCAATCTACGACGCCGGGTACGGACAGTTCGTCAAGATAAACGCAGGGATGCGACAAGCAGGGTTCAACCCGGTGTTCGACCTGTGGACCGGCCACCACGGCGTCACAGGTGCAATAGCCGGGGCAATCGTTGTCGACGGCGGCCTCTACTCACCGGGGCTGCCAGAGGGACTGCGAGACCTCAAACCGCCCGCAGTAGGGACCGGGATGAAACAGCTCAACCATTACCAAGAACTAATCGAAGAACGACAGCGGTACGCCCTACGCCGTCTCGGCGCCAAACCCAGCCTCCAAGGGATGATCCGCTACCAGTGCCCCGCATCTGCTGGAAAAGTCGGCTGTCCCCTCAAGCCCGCGTCGTTGAGCATCTCAACTTCGAAAGGTCTGATCGTTCCCAGCCTGGTGCCACCACCAGGAGCACAAGGCGACATCTGTAAACAGGCAACGGTGACCATCGACCTCGACGACCCCAACGCCTTTGACCGCTCCACAGGATACGTTGGCGGGCTCTACCAAAAACACCCGTTCGGATCCGACGCCCACTACGACTCGATGAAACGCCGGGCATACGCCGAAGCCGCGTTCGGTAACATCAAAAACGAAGCTGAACAGTCGCTACGTCGCCCCTCGATCCGGGTGATGGGACGAGCTAAAATGACCCTGGTGTCAGCGCTGGTGGTAGCAGCAGCCAATCTGCGGATGGGAAGACTGTGGACCAAACGCCAACACCAAGCCCACACCATCTCAGGTCAAGTGTCACCGGTGATGTCGTCGGCTACGGTCGCCGCCGCCAAAGCGCAGAAGCGGGCCCTGGGACGCCGGAAACGCAAACAATCCCAACGAGACCAGGACCGAATATCGAAAAGCCCGTCAGGCCGGCCCCGAGGCCGACCCCCCGACTGAGCTGAACCTCCCCCGCTGACTGAAACCACCTTCTTCAAAGTGGTTTCACCGCGTCCACAATCAGTACTCCTCCACGCATAAACCCTCGGACTCACGGTTCGAGGGTTTTGTCATAGGCAAGAGAACTCCAAAGCTGCTCGAGACCGCCCCGAACCCTGCGATGGGCTCGAAACGGGCTACTTAAGTGAACGTTTCGCTGAACTTTGGTGAACAACTATTTGCGGAGGGGGTGGGATTCGAACCCACGAGACCCCTAAAAAGGGCCTAACGGTTTTCAAGACCGTCTCCTTCGACCACTCGGACACCCCTCCAGGTGTCTAAACCCCCTGGTCAGAGGCTTGCGATTGCTTTCGATCAG
>JBGTCK010000062.1:0-101288 GCA_041748855.1 Acidimicrobiia bacterium | reverse complement strand
TTGTCGCTCTTCGAATATGGCCGCAACATCGCGGTCCATGCTTTCAAACCAGTCGCAGAATCGGTTTCAACCCAGTCGCGCTGACGAACGTCAGAAGGTTGACCTGCAAACCGATCTGCAAACGCCGGGACGGAAACAGGAACGCACGGGAGGACACGAATGCGGCTCAGCTGTCTCGGAATTCCTGTTATTGCCTCGCACAACGCGACACGAGAACACGGTCGGGAACGGCGTCCGACGGACTTTCAACCCGAAGGTTGTGGGTTCATTCCCACGGGACCCACCCTTCCAGATGAGATCTTGTCCGTCCGTCGTTTTTCCGTCTGCAATTGAGCGAAGGCGTCATCCGATGGCTCCGTACTGCTCGTGTGTCATGAATATCCCCCATGCGGTAGGAGGGGTCAGTGGTTGAAGAAGAGCTAGCAGCTCTTCGATTGGACACCGCAGGCGTTAGGAGAGCGCAACGATCTCACGAGGAAACGGCAGTGCGGCGGTGGGTTTCGTTACGTTTCGGTAACGAACACTCGGTTGAGTTGGTGTCGTGGCGAGGTTCTTGTCGTGAAGACTATGCGGACGACCGTTATCGACGGGGATGCACCGCTTTGCGTTGCAGCCTCGATGCTGCCGACCGTCACCCCGTTGCGTCGTCGGGGACTCGCCTGGGTCGATCGGCGTTTCTACGAGGGGCGATTCGATACCGAGAGGCTCGTCCAGCATCTGGCGGGCAGGGTGCGCGACGAAACCGCCTCGGACAGCACCGTCGATAAGGTGCTGGACACCATTTCCGAAATCAGGCAGCCGAACTCGGTGGGGGTATGGTTGAAGGAGAAAGATCTAGTACGCACTGTCAGCAGGTCGACCTCGGATTCGACATGAGCACGGAATCGACGACTCGGAGATGGAACTCGCTTCTCTGGACGTGGTCGATGTCCACCGACCCCTAACGCTCCAGGTGGCGTATGGAAAACGGAGCCCGCGGAGATCTCTCTCGAAAGCCGCGAATGGGGATCGGCAGCCATCCGTCATCGCTCTCTTCCTGCACCTCTAGCGCCTCGATCGCATGGTCTAAGCACACGGTTCCTAATGGTGTGATGAAAGAGGCTTCGCCTTCGCATAAGCGGCAGTCAATACGACTAGGCGTCCGAGTGAATGTCATGCAGTCAGTGTTGCTGGGCAACCTATGTTGTCACCTACTAAATCATGGCACAGGGTTGCACTAGTCACCGGACGCCGAGAGGGGCAAGCTTTAGGTCAGACGGCGATAATCGCGGCTACGGCCAACGTCGCGCTCTCCTAGCGTCTAGGACTTGGCTGTTATCAACCCCCCCTGTGGTCTGGGGTGCTGACGATCGGCGAACAGAATCTGCCGGTGCGTTTACTGCCCGGTTCGTGTCCGTGATTCTGACGGGTCAATTCCCGGTCGTGGGCTGAAGGCCCATCTGGAGTGCGCGCAGAAGGTTCTCGACGAGATGAGGGAAAACCCCGCATTCTTTGGCGCCGTGCCCAGATCTCGAGAGAACTAGTCCGAACTCACCAGAGGGGAAGCGGGCACTATGGGCTGCTCAGGGACGACGCCAGGAGCTAACACCCGGGCTGCGGATAGGGTAACCTCGCCGGTCTGAACGGGATTTTGGGAGGGTCTCCGGTATGGCTGACGACCAGGTGCGCGGACGGTGCCCGTGGTGCCTTCAAGAGAGTGCACTCGACGCCCATGAGACATGCGCAGCTAGATTCTCGGAGGCTTTGACCTCAACAGGCAAACGTGACCCGGCGTTGATGATGAGTGTCATGACCTTTATCGCTGAATATCGGAACACAGACCCGGCATGGGGCCGTCGGGCGTTTCGGATGCTCCGCGGGGAGGAACCCGTACCTCCGATCGACATCGGCGGTTAGCGAAACGCGAAAAACGTCGCTACCGTGCAGACTTGGGCTCTACGCTTTTAGCGTCGTCCGGGGCCCACATCAGACACAACGCCGCTATAGCTCCTTCATACGCTCCCTGAGCATGTCCTTCACCATGAGCCGTTTCACGACTTCACTCCTAGTCGCCCCGGAGTCGGCTTCGTAAGCGGCAGTGTCCAGTTCACCAACCCGCGGACATGCCGTTCCGGATCGAGATGGATTGGAGGGGAGGATCAATGAAACGCTCACCCACCAGAACCGAGGGTCAGCAGAGGACGTATCACGCTTCCCTGGCCCAGTACCCGACCGCCGAGGGCTGCAACGTGTCCTCCACGACCGCCAGCCATCCCTCGACCACGTCGTCCGGGTCGACCTGCTCCTGCAGCGTCTCGGTGAACCTTTCCACCACCCGCGGCGCGTCGTAGCGCGATCTGTTGAATCTGTGATCGACTGCTGATTGCACCCTCCTGCGCACCGGGTTGAACAGAGCGGAGGCAGCCAGAGTGGAAACCGCCACCACGATGGGATCGTCCGAAGGCAGGAAGGCCGCGAGGATGGCGATCGAAGCGAGGACGACCAGACCCAGCGCCCCAACCAAGAGGACGTATGAGAGCGTCCTCGAGATGATGCGATCGATCTCGTAGAGGCGATAGCGGAGTATCGCCAGGGTCGCCGCAATGGGGATCCCCAGCAAACCTAGGCCATTGAGGATCCGTACCCAGAGCGGTGGCTCAGTCCCTCCGACCGAGTAGACGACTTCGATCAGTATCGATGCGACGAAGCCGGAGCCGGCAAAGAGAAACCACTTGAGCTGAAGCCTCTGCACGCGGTCGGCGCGCCGGTATCTGGCGACCAGCGCGGCAATCGAGAGCCCGAGCATCAAAAGGACCAACAATCCGAAAGGCCCCCAGTACTCGGGATTAGGAACGCCCTCGATGCCGATCGGGTTGTCCGCCCACACATCGCAGGCGTCGAAACCGGCTTCGATGCACAACTCCTCCGAGAAAAGCGTACCCAGCACGCCGAAAGTCAACAGCGCAAGAGTCAGCCAACCGGCCCATCGCCACAACCCACCCAGGAAATGCCCCGTGGGGTACAGGATGAGCAACAGGAAGATCGCACCAAGCCATCCCATCCAGGCGGCGCTGCCGATCGCGTTGAAGAGGGCGCCAGCCTGGCTGCCCACTGATCCAGACACACCGGCCACACCCAGCGCAACCCCCATCAGGGCAAAGATCCAACCAATCCTGTTCCCCGGGACTCTCCAGATGAGCACGGTGCCCAGGACCAAGAAGTAGGCCAGGGCTCCTCCATAGAATGCCGTTTCACCCCAAGGGTGCCCAGATCCGAAAGCCGTCTGGACAATGAGGGTGAGCAAGAGCACGGCTCCTGTCGCCAGCACGCCGATCGATGCCCTTCTCGACCATGTCATTTCTCCCCCAGCGTGCCCGACGTGCGTTACGCCATCGCAACGGCGTCAAAAAGCGTCCTCCATCGCTTGAGCCTGGTGGTACAGCTCGCAGCCGATCCCGTCGACGAGATTGGAACGGTTGATTGCGTCCGTCCTTGCTGGCTTCCCTAGTTCCAGCAAGGCATCCACCTGGTCAACCGTTCGCTCATCGCCGTCGAGGAGGACGTGATGATGGCCTGGGACGTTGCCCAAAAGAGCCCCACCTCAGTCCGGACGGAAGTAGCCGTTTAGGCGGTGGTTGATCAATCAACGGGACGACCCGTTAACCGGCTACTGCCGCCTCCTCGTCGTCATACAGACTGATCGCCTCATCGAGACGGGTCAGCGAGAAGATCTGGCGGTAATGGTCATTCAAACCATAAGCGCGCAAGTCGTGTCCCGCCCGCTGAGCGCGGATCAGGGTCGTCACCAACAGGCCGATCCCGCCGCTGTTCATGTACTCCAGGCCCTCGAAGTTGAGGACCACGGCCTCGGCGCCAGCGCCCGCCTCTGCGTGTGCGCTTGTGATCTGGTCCTCACAGGAGGCAGTGATCTCTCCGCTGATGTCGATGACACGCACCCCTTCGCTCACCTGGCGGATTTCCATTTGCAGGTTGTTCGCAACCATTCCCTTTCTCCCAGCTCTAGGAAGGAGCCTTTTCGTAGATTTGCATGAAGTCGGAAAGACGGGTGATCCGGAACACCTCCCGATAGTGGTCGGTCAGCCCTATCGCCCCCACCTCCTGACCTTCAGCGCGCGCCATCGCCAGAATGCCAACGAGCACCGCGATGCCGCTCGAGTTGATGTAGTCCACCTCGTTGAAGTCGAGGATCAGCTCCCCATTACCCCCGGAAGCTTCCTCGTATGCGTTCTCCATCGGGTCCTTGGCGTTCTTGTCGACGGTTCCGGACAAGGCAATCACCGCCCCGCTGTCCTTCCTCACCACTCTGGCTGTGAGTTCGTTGCCTAGCATCAGCTCTCTCCTTGCCGGTTTATGACCAATTCGACGACGTGGGTCCCGTTGTCTGTGGACCGTCTGACCTCGTCGACCATCTGGGAAACGAGGAAGAGGCCCCAGCCCCTCGGGGTCTGCTCACCTGCGATCTTGGCCTCGATATCGGGAGTCTCGGCATCTGGGATCTCGGTGTCACCGCCTTGATCGGTAACTCGTACCGTCAGGAATGACGCGCTCGTCGATACCTCTACTCCGACGTCGATAGCCGGATCGTTCTGGTTGCCGTGCTCGATGGCGTTCATCACCGTCTCTCCTACCGCGGTCTTGAGACGCTCGAGCCGACTTGGACTGAGGCCGAGTGGTGCCACCGCCTCGACCACCGTGTCGATGGCGAGCCTCTCGTTACCCTCGACGCTCGGAAGCCGGAAAGAGACCAGCCGCTCCACGTCGGCACGTTCAGCGAAGGCAGAAGCAGACTTCTCGGCCGATGCGGTTCGACGCACCACGACCAGGGTGATGTCGTCCTCCTGCTCGGCGCCGGGACCGCTCCACTTCTCGAGATCGCCGACCAGCGAAGCGACGAGATCGTCATTCTTGGTCTTCTTGGCCACCTGTCCGATCAGTCGACCGAATCCGTACATTTCACCGTCTGCGTTGTGCGCTTCGGTGATGCCATCGGAGGTGAGCACCATGACATCACCATGTTCCAGGCGGTAGGTCTTCTCCTCGTAGTCCATCTGAGACATGAGCCCGAGAGGCATTCCAGTGGCGCGCAACTCGACGACGCCGTCCGAAGTCCTCACGTAGGGCAGGTTGTGCCCGGCGTTGGCGAACACTACGTTCCCGGCTGCGGTATCCACGATGGCGTAGAGACAGGTGACGAACATGCCTGGGGGGATTTGGGGGACGAGATTGTCATTCACCTCGGCGAGCACAGCCGCCGGCGTTTTGTTGGCCTGGGCGGCGCCTCGCAGCATCGAACGGCATGTGGCCATCACCAGCGCCGCGGGAACGCCTTTGTCAGTGACGTCGCCAATGACCACTCCGAGTCTTCCTTCACTTAGCTCGATGAAGTCGTAAAAGTCACCTCCGACTGCTCGGGCGGGGCGATAGAAGGCATCGACGCCCCACCCCGCGATAGCGGGAAGTTCCTTCGGGAGCAGAGTCTGTTGAATGAGAGCCGCGACCTTGAGCTCCTGTTCGATTCGCTCTCGCTCCTTCGCCTCGGCCTGCTGCTCTCGCACCAGCTGCGCCACCTTCATCGCCGGGGCGACCTGGGAGGCCAGGCTGCCCAGAAGACGGCGATCATCGCTCGAATAGGGTTGATCGGACAGACGCGTGCCGAGATAGAGAGCCCCCAACAACTCACCCTGGCCGATTAGCGGTACCACCAGTTCGACACCAGCGGCCTGCAGATGGGTGATCGTGTCTGACTCGGCCTCTAACGAAGCCATTTCAACAGGTCCTCCTGCCGTCAACAGGACCGACTCGAGGGGATCACCTTGGGGTATCTCTACGGGGTCGATGAGTCGCGTCCGCGGCGCGAGCTCCGGTGCCGGGGTCTCCTCGATCCTCTCGTCGGGCCGACGTCGCCTCAACCGCGCCATGTTGATCCTCCCGTCCAGTCGGACAGTTGCTTTCTCATTCAGTCACCGCTGGTCGCTCGGAACTGCGGTGTGGGCGGAGAGCAGAGTCGCATCGAGGTGTCTCGCCATTGCCACCGCGCCTGCTTGCATAACGCGCTGGTGGGCCCAGACGAAGACTGGCCGGGCCAGCGGGGCGAGCAAGTTCATCCAGGTCTTTGTGGTGGAAACACTCCACACAAATCGAACGTTCGTGCGATCCTCGTCACCTTCCAGGATGTATGTGCCTGTGCCTACGAGGTCCCCCCGCACCAAGGTGTGGATTCGGCTGGGGCGTTGGACCTCAACGGTCGTCGTCACGAATCGCATCGAATAGAGGAGCGGGCTACGCAGGGTGTAGGCGGCGCGAGTTCCGACACCCTTTTCATTGCCTTCCTCGAGCAGTTGGGATACCTTCACCGCCGGCCACCACGTGGAGAAGTCCTCAGGGTGGAATGCCAATTCGAATACCCGGTCGACCGCAGCGGTCAACGCCCATTCGCTCTGAAACTTGTAATAGGCCATTTAATCCTTACTTCCTGGCCTGTGAGAATGGCGCAGAGCCGCTACGAGAGCGTTACGACAGCCCACCGCGTAACTCACGGGTCGATTCGGGCGGACCGTCGAGGGAGAGTGCCAACTCTCGCTCGTTGATGGCACGTTCGGCGCTTCCCGTCGCCTCCAGTGCCTTTGCGCGTGCCGACCTGGCGCGGCGCTCGAGAGATGAGAGGGGCGTATGCTGCAGCGCGCAGGTAGCTCTTTCCCATGCCTCGACGTATCGGCCAACCGCCACGTAGGCCTCCGCAAGCGCGACTTGCCCTCTAGCCAGAATGTCGTCCAAGCCGAGATCGACGGCAAGCCGCTCCGCCTCCTC
Source organism: Acidimicrobiia bacterium (assembly GCA_041748855.1). Taxonomy (GTDB): domain Bacteria; phylum Actinomycetota; class Acidimicrobiia; order Spongiisociales; family ZC4RG35; genus MA-ANB-1. The sequence goes on along the minus strand of JBGTCK010000062.1, from coordinate 94,481 downwards.
GAGCAGTTCTCTCGCCTCCTCATCCCGACCCTGTGTCATCCGGAGTTCCCCCAGATTTGTCGTGGCCTCGGCGACCCCCTGGGGCGACCGGGCGCCGCGCCAGTTCCGCAGGGCCTCGGTAAACCGCTGTTCGGCCGAATCGAACATTCCCAGTTCTTGCTCGACCTGCCCGAGAGAGTTGATGGTGGCGGCCGCCCGAACCACGTCGCCGGCTCGAGAACGTGCGTCGGCGGCTCGTTGGTATAACCACACCGCCTCGGCCAACCGCCCACTGCGATGGGCATCGGCCGCAAGGTCATGCAGTGCCGTTCCCTGGGCAGCCAGGTCGCCAAGCTCGGCGAAGATCGGCAACGCCGCATCCCGGTAGTACAGCGCGCGCTCGAAGTCCCCGGCTGCTGCGTGGATTCGATCGAGGAGATGGAGGCCACGCGCTTGAAGCCGTCGATCCCCCGCCTTCTCCGCGGCGGAAACCGCGGCCTCGGCGCTCTGTTGTGCTTCGTCGAATCGACCCTGGAGAAGGCGCGTGGAGGCGTAGCCGGCGTGTAGCGCAGCTCGGGCGCGGTCCCGGCCGGGCGCATCGACGTCGTCGAGACGGGTGAGTGAGGTCGCGAACAATCTCAGTGCCTGCGGGTAGCGCCCGGCGCCTTCGTGTATGGAAGCACGGAAAGCCTCGAGTTCGAGTTGTTCAATCGGGTCTTTTGTTTTGGCGATGGCCACTCGCAAAGCATCCAGGGCATGATCCGCCACACCTGCCCGCGCCCAAACCCGGGCGGCGTCTTGCGCGACCTGACTCACCTCGTGGTCGTCGATATCGTCGATGTTGTTCGCCGCTCTCAATGCCAGCTCGTAGAGTTCGCCGGCCACTGCGTTCGCTGACGCGTCTCTGGCTCGATCGGCGGCCTGACGGGAGGCATGCCAGGCCTCCTGCCAACGCTCTGCTGCGGCCAGGTGGAAGGGAAGCTGATCCCGTTTCGCCGGGCCCAAGGCGTCGGCGACCCGCCCGTGGAGCTCGCGACGGGCCCGATAGGGGAGACCGTCGTAGGCGACCTGGCGTACCAGCGGATTGGCGAAAGCGACCTCTCCTCGACCAACGTCGACGAAGCCAATGAGACGGCGCCATAGGTCGGCGTCGTCGGGCGCGACTCCTCGATCTCCCAGTACCGATCCGACAAGCCCGAGATCGAAGCGCTCGCCCAGGACAGCGAGGTGGCGAAGGGCATTCCGATCGGACGGCGCCAGAGCATCGATGCGCACCGCGACGATGTCCTCAACCGAGTGCGGTATCTCCGTTCCGGCATGAACCAGCATCTCCGAGAGAAACAGAGGGTTCCCGGCTGCCCTGTCCACGATCTCGGATAGGAGATGGGGTGGCACCGGCGATTTCTCCGCCATCCGACGGGCGAGCTCGGAGGCTCGAGTGTGGTCGAGGGGGAGGAGGTCGATGACTGTCGCCTTATACCCACGCCCGTGGTGTAATCCCACGCTTCCGGGCGCCCTCGTGATCAGAACCAGCCAGCGATGATCGTCGATACGACCTAGAAGCTCCGAGACGAGCTCCGCCGAGGCGTCGTCCATGTGCTCGGCATCTTCGATCGACACCACTGCCGGCATTCGGCCTATGACCTCCATCAGATCTGCGACCACTTGTTGCGCCTTTACCCGGCGGAACCGAGGATCAACTTTGCTCGACTCCTCCGTGGGGACGACCTCGGCGTCGACGATCACCCCGATCAGAGGGAGCCAAGGCAGGAGATCAGGAGCGTGTTCCTCCACCATGTCTTTGAGACGAATTCCGGCTTCAATCGCCGACGCTTCCCGTTGGATGCCCATTGCCCAACGCAGCAGAACGCGCGCCGTGTGATAGGGGGTGGTGCGCTCGAAAGGATCACATGTCACAGTCACCCACCTGGCATCTCCATTCGACGAGCGGAATTCGGCCACCAGGCGCGACTTTCCAACGCCCTGCTCGCCCAGAATCTCCACGACGCAACCCCTTCCGGAGAGGGCCAATTCGAGGGACTTCTCGAGCAGGGCGAGTTCGCCGTCCCGGCCGACGAACGGGCCCGTCGAGACCGACCGTTGCTCGGGGGCAGTACCGACGGCTTCGATCTCCACTGCCTCCACGGCACGGCGCTTCCCTTTAACCTGAAAGGCAGGGACCTCCCTGCTTACGAAGCGATCGGTGGCGGCATCGATCGAGGAGGCGGTGACGAGAATCTGGCCCCAGGCCGCTTTGGTCATGACGCGGGCGGCCAGGTTGGTGGTGTCACCCATAGTGACATATGCCCGTCGACGGGGGGGCCCAACCGGGCCGACGAAGACATGCCCGGAATTGATCCCCATCCGCGCCTGGAGAGGACCCGGATCAGCCAGCAGTTGGGTCGCAAGGTGCATCAACCGGCTGGCGTGGTCGCCGTCTCCGGCGTCAGGCGCCCCGCCAGTGATCATGAAGACCACTCCGTCCTGGCTGAGATCACAGGAGCTGAGCAGAACCCCGTGCGCGTCGAGGAGGTTCATGAGATGCATCACGAAGCGCTGCATCTCGTCGAAAACTACTTCTACTCCACGCTGCTGCAGCATTCGATCGATACCACCCAATTGGCAGAATCCGATGGTCACCCGCCGATGTTCAAAAGCGATGTCTGCTCCGAGCCGTTCGCGTAGGAGGGGTGAGACGAAAAGGTCGGGCCGTCTTCTGCGGGTCAACTCATCCGGGACTACCTCGGAGACTCCGGCCACCTCGCGGATCAGAACCCCTGCCTCCCTCTCATCTCTCACCTTCAGCCTGTCACCCAGGCGGGTGGCTGTCTCCTGGCTGACCAAAACTTCGCCGGCGCCCGCCGCCTCCTCGGTAAGCACGGTGCGGGAGGCAGCTTCACCGAGGATCAAGAGATCGACATGGCCTCCGCCGACAGCCATCATCTGAAACAGCCCCGTGTGGATGCCTATGGACATGCGGAGACGCACCGATCCTCGCCCGACACGGATGCTCGCACATGACGCCAGGGCCTCTTGCATTGCCAGAGCGGCCGCACACGCCCTCCCAGCGTGGTCACGCCCATCGAAGAAGATGATCAGGGCATCGCCGGCAAACTTGAGCGCGTCGCCGTTTCCGGTGACCGAGAGCAGCGACCGCCACACATCTGAGATGGTGGAGGTTATCTCCTCCGCCCCGTATCTCCCGCGACGGGCCAACCGCTCGCTGAGCCGGGTGAACCCCGACACGTCGGCGTAGAGGAGGGTGCCTTCGATCGGGCGATGGCCGGGAATCTCCCCCACCCACCCCGCCAAGAGGTTTGGCACGTACGGCTCGAGGCCGTGGGACACCTCACTGGGCGCCGGCATCAAGAGTCATCCCCTCTTGGGCCACCAGGACATCGGGCTCGGACGTCCCGGCCCATGCTGCTGCCAGCTCGTCGAGTTGGTCGTCGGTTCTGGCGGGATCATGGTGGAACAGAAGAACCTTCTGTGCGTTCGCCTCCCGGGCGAGCCGGGCGGCATAGGTGGGCGTGGAGTGTCCGAGCTGTCTTCGGGTCGGCCAATCTTCGCCGACGAACTGAGCATCGTGAATCAACAGATCGACGCCGTCAGCCAGGTCCAGCGCCGCCTCGTGTACGACCCCGTGCCCGTCGGGTCCTTCCCCCATCAGGAGGGGGTGATGATCTGAGAGGTAGGCGATCGAAGCGCGGCCGTCGTCGATCCTGTATCCGAAGGTTCGCCCGCCTTTGTGGGGGATCTCCCGGGCTGTCACCTCGTAGCGTCCGATCTGGTGTAGTCCCTCCTCCAATGTGAGGAAAGTCCACGCACCTTTCAGCTCGGTTGGGGTGATCGGGAAGTTCGGGGGGCTCATCATTCTCTCCAGGGCCGCCAGGGGGTCCAGGTCCTGAGCCGGGACATAGACGTCGACCCGGGCGTCATCCCGATCACCCGCGCGGAAGAACGGCAGGCCCTGGGTGTGATCCCAGTGCAGATGTCCTAACAACATCACACCTTCGAAGGGGTGCCCCCCGAAGAGCCCGTCGGCTACGCGCAAACCGGTGCCGGCGTCGATGATGAGGTCTGGGCGTCCGTCGACGCCCTCCACAGCGACACACGAAGTATGGCCTCCATACTTAGCGAACTCGATGCCAGGCGTCGGGCTCGAGCCCCGGCTCCCGCACACATGGAGCCTCATCTGAGCGTGTCGGCCTCGAAGTGGTCTTCACGGTGATGGGTGCTCGCCAGAGCGGTGAGGGCTTCCCGATCCACCTGATCGGTGGACGCCACCGCCACCCTTATCGGAGTCCGGGCGGTCACCGTCGAGGTCCTCTTTCCCCCTTCCAGGATGGCGCGTTCACCCAGTATCGCCCCAGGCCCGGCCTCGGCGACCGGCTCACCGTCGACGTCGATGGCCACGATTCCGTCCAGTATCAGGAACATCTCGTCGCCCTCATCGCCCTGTCGCAAAAGAACCTCTCCTCCTTCGAGCCGCCGGATTGCAGGACGTGCGCCGCCCTGCATGATCGCCGCCGACATTGTGCGCTCCAGTTCCGTCTCGGCGTCGGCGACGAGCAACTCGTGCTCGCGATCACTCCACGGAGAGTTGTCATCGCTCATGTTTTCCGCCCACTCCCGGTAGGCGGCCAGGCCTGACTTCTTCACCAACTCACCCGCATCGTTATAGAACCAATGTCGGGGGAATGGGCTGGCCCCCACCACTTCGTGTTCCGTCCGTCCGTCGGAGTGGATGGTCAGCGCCAGGGTCGTCCAGACGGTCGGTGCCGTGATCAGAACGTAGGGCGGCCGGTTGATCTTCCGTGGCATCGGCGAGCCGGTGCGGCCCCCGGTGGTCTGCACGAAACGGACCCAACCGTCGCCGTGCTCGGGCTCTTTTCGGATGTCCGGGTGGGCCACGGGCTGGAAGGCTAACGAGCCCAGTTTCAGATCAGCCACAGTCTTGGAGATAAGGCCCCCTCCGTCGTAACCGGCTTCGACGATCTCACCACCCTCGACTTCGATCCAGGCGCCGAGACGGTTGGCGAAACGGAACTCGCTTGCCTGGTGCATGGTCTCGAGGTCAACAAGCCGATCCGGGGGCGGCGGGTCGTAGTGGCCTATGCCCAAGAGAATGGGAACCTTTATCAAGGTCATCGGGATCGCCTCCGACGGAATCCACGAAACGGATGTGAACGTCGACTGGTGTCGCATGGGCTTTCTCCTCTATCCGGTTTGCCCAATTGTCCGGTCACCGCGCAACGAATCCGTTACGAGAGCCGGCTGGATCATCGTTTTCGGACCCAAACTCCGACTGAGGCCGGTTGCATGGTCTCCGACACCACCCCAACCCAGCCGTCCGCCACCCCCTCCGGATCGACCCGCTCCCGCAACGTCCCGGCGAAACCGGCGACCACCCGCTCGGCGTCATAGCGGGAACGGTTGAACCGACGATCCACCATCCCTTGCACCCTCCTCCGCAACGGATTGAACAACCCAGCCGCCGCCAGAGTCGACACCGCCACCACCAGCGGGTCATCGGAGGGAAGGAAGAGAGCGAAGAGACTGACCAGACCCAACACCACCAGGCCGAGCACCACCACGACCAGAGCATAAGAAACGGTGCGGGAAACGATCCGATCGATCTCATAGAGGCGATAGCGGAGGATGGCTACAGCCATAGAGGCAATTACTGAGACAGGGACGACTGTCCACAACACCGCCCCGATGGTGTCGTTCTCGGTCCAGGGCAGGACCAGAAGGACGATTCCGACGATGAGGGTGAACACGAACCATTTGAGCTGCTGACGCTCCAGGCCGCGCGCTCTGACAAAGCGGGTGACGACATGTGCGGTCGTGCCAGAGAGGAAGAACACGGTCAGAACGATGTTGGCCATATCTCCAAATGGCTTGATGTTGCTCTCGATCAACGGTGGGATTTCCCCACCGCCGAGTTCGATCGGGCTGAGGGACGTGACCCCGCCGGCGACAATTGCCACGAGCAGCAGACTCCAAACTACCCACTTCCACCATCCCGGGAGAGGCCTTCCTGTAGGGAACAGGTTGACCATCAGCATGAACCCCATGACGAACCAGGTCTGAGCGATCGCGCTCCCGACGAGTGCGAGTCGGCCCAGCGGGAGCTGTCCGGGCACCGCCAGAAGGGCCAACGCCGCATAGCTCCCCAGCAAGGTCTGCACCGACCCGAAGGAGCTGCTGGCGAGGAGCGCCCACGTCACCGGATGCTCCGGTCGACGTAACACCAATAGCAAGGTCAACGCGAGCATGAATATGCCGCCGACGGCGGCCTCACCCAGGTAGTCATATGTGGGAACCTCTGGATGAGCGGTTCGGGTGTGGACTGTGATGCCCAACGTGACCAGATCCATGGTCAGCCCGATGGCCAGCACCGTCAGCAACACGCGGCGTATGCCCCTCGGGGCCACCGTCAGCCCTCCACGGTCAGTGTTCCCACCATGCCCGCCTCGGGGTGTCCGGGGATGGCGCAGATGAATTGGTATTCACCTGGAGGCGCCTCGAACGATGCTCCCAGCTTCGCCCCCACCGGCACCCGGAGATCGATGCCGAGCTCCTCGACGGTGAAGGTGTGCCAGAACAAGTCCTTGTTCTCCATCGTCACGACCACATTTCCTTGGTTGACTGTCAGCTCGGTCTGGGAGAAGGCCATGTTCTCGGACACAATCGTGATATCCCCGGCTGCGATTTCGGCGCGGCTGATGCTCGCACCCCAGACCACGAGGCCGCCCAACAACAGAACAGACACGCCCACACCGAGACGTGGCCCGGCGGTCGACCCCGAAGCCCGGTTGTTCATGAACCCGATAGCGGCGATGAGGACGAGCAACGAGACCGCGGCCAAGACCGACGAGATCAGGACGGAGGACATCGGCGATCCCTCCCGGATGTTGGTCATCGCCGCGGTCAGCATGAAGAAGAGGGTGATCGCTCCGGCAAGGGTCAGACCGATGGCCCCCACGGCGCCTTGTCGCACCCGGGTGAGCCACGTGGCCAGGGCGAACCCCAGTGTCACCGCCACTCCCTCGAGGTCACCGAGAACCGCCGATACCGTCCCGATGGCCAATGTGGCGGCGATGCCGGCGATGAAAAGCAACCGGCGCCAGGTCAAGCCCCCGTCCGCGGAATGCTCCGCGGTAATCGCATCCGGCGTTACGACAGGTTTCACGAGCCTGCTCCTTCGCCGTCAACGAGGGACGTCAGGGCCGCAACGAGCATGAGGATCGGAAGCACGATGTTGGCTACCGCCACCACCGTGTCGGTCGGTGGCAGATCACGAGTGACGATCCTGTGGCTCACCGGCTCGCTTACTGACCCGGCGACGAACAAGGCCGAGAGAAGGGCGAGCCAGGCACGTGCGCGTCGGCCATTCGCTTCCGCCCGCGGAGCCAGCCCAACCGCCACCCACATCTGGACGACGAGGTTCCAGGGCGCAGCCAGGCCAGCTCCTTGGACGCCGCCCAGCACGCCTCGTCTCACGTCGGATCCCATATTGAGCCCGAGGGCCCGGGCAGGGTACCCGCGCTTGATCGAGAGATAGCTCCCGGCGAAGAATGTCACGGTGTAGGCGATGGCCGCCGATCGGGCGACTCTGAGAGAACGGGTCATTTCGGACCTCCTTTTTTCTCCCTATCTAGTGACGGAACGTTCCGGAAGGGTTACGGGAATTTCTACATGATGCCCAGACTCCCTCACCCAGACCCCGACCGCTGCCGGCTGCATTGTCTCGGAGACCACTCCCAACCAACCGTCCACCACGCCCTCCGGATCGACCCTCTCCTGCAGGGTGCTCGCAAATCCTTGGACCACCCGCTCGGCATCGAATCGGGACCGGTTGAACCTTCGTTCCACCGTCTGCTGAACGCGTTTGCGCAATGGATTGAACAAGGCAGCGACAACCAGGGTCGATATCGCCACGACGAGGGGATCGTCGGAAGGGAGGAAGAGAGCGAGCACGCTCACCAGGCCTAGCGCTACCAAGCCCAACAGCCCGAGGATCAGTGCGTAGGACAAGGTGCGGGAGATGATCCGGTCGATGTCGTAGAGCCGGTAGCGCAGAATGGCGAGAGCGATCGACACCGGGACCAACACCCAAGTGAGTTGATCGACGACGGTGGCGAGGGTTCCGGACGGTTCTGGTCGACCGAGCATCTCCACCCAGATGACATCGAAGCCCACGGTGCCCAAGACGAAGACTCCGAGACTGAGCAACACCCATTTGATCTGGCTGCGCTCGACACGTGTCGAGCGCCGAAACCGCACCACCAGAGAGGCGACGGCCGCCAGGCTGCAGAGGACAAGCAACCCGTAGGCAAAGACGCCGACCGCCGATTCCTCCGGATTGACCACTCCACTGATGCCGATCGGGTTGGCTACGGTGGCCAGGCAGTCTTCATCTCCCCAGTCGGTGCAGAAGTCCTCTTGGAATATCCATATCACGGTCATGAGGAGGACGGTCCCCACTGAGGCCCACGCCACCCATCGCCACCGAGGCGACGGAGGAGACCCGGTCGGGAACAGCAACGGGATGAGGACCATCACGGTGAGGAGGACCCCGTACCAGGCCGGTCCGCTGACAATGGTCAACGGCACCTGCCACCACGCGAGCTCGGCTATCCCCGGCGGGAGCGTGTCGGCGGCGACCCCGGCGACGGCTCCCATGAGGGCGGTCAGGGCCATCAGCCACGAGACCGGATGGTCGGGCCGCTTGGCCACCAGGAAACCCGAGATCAGGATGACCAAGACGATGGCAACAGTTATCCCTATGTCGCTCTCCCCTTCCTGCTCGCTTGCGACCGCAGCAAGCCCGAGGAGGGCCAGCAAGCCAAGGGAGTAGGCGATGCCGAGGATCGGTCGGGTGGGACGGTCATACGTCTCGACGCTCATGGCGACACTTTCTCTCTCACCCAAACCCCCACCGCTGTTGGCTGCATCGTCTCCTCCACGATCTCCCTCCAATCGTCGACCACACCTTCCGGGTCGACTCTCTCCCGCAGTAGGCCGGTGAGACTCTCCACCACCAGAGCTGCGTCGTACCGGGAGCGGTTGAAGCGCCGGTCCACCGCTGCTTGCACCCGGCGACGAACCGGGGTGAACAGGGCGAACACGACGAGTGTGGACACCGCGACGACCAGCGGGTCGTCGGATGGAAGAAAGAGGGCGAGCAGGCTGGCCAAACCCACTACCACCAGGCCGAGAAGTGCCACCACAAGCAGATAGGCGATTGTCCGGGAGATGATCCGGTCGATGTCATAGAGGCGATAGCGGAAGATGGCCACCCCGACCGCCAAACCCATGGTTCCAAAACACGCAATAGCCAGCGTCTGTATCCAGCGCTGCGCCGGGGAGCCTCCCTCGAGGCTCCCCGTAGCGACCGAGAAGATGAACTGCCCAACATAGGTGAAGGCGACCAGCGCCGCCGCGGCGGCGAACCACTTGATCTGAGCCCGGGCAACGCCATGAGACCTGCGATATCTCTGGCGCATCGACCAGGCCGCTAGCGGCACAGTGGCCGCGAGCAGGAAAAAGCCCAGCGACAGCCACTCGATCCAGCTTTCCGAGGCTGCCAACCCAAACGGATTCTCAATCCAATCCAGACTCGTCAAGGGCCCGGGGGCCAAAGCGAAAAAGAGCATCGCCCCGGCCATCCCGACGATCGATGCGATCAGTACGGCCTTCCATCGTCGAGACGGGAGATCTCCGTCGGGGTAAAGCAGCACGAGCACCGTCCCCAGCAGGCCCACAGGAACCACCCAAACGAGGTTGGCCAGCCACGCGACGACGTCTCCCCCAGGCAGAGATCCGGGTTCGGTGAGAGTCGAATAGATGGCGTATTCGTTGGCGAGAGTGCTGATGATCTGGGACAAACCGATGACCAGGGCCACCGACCCCACCTTGTTGCCTGGTCGGCGGCTGGTGACCATCGCCCCCACCACGACGAAGACGATGCCGGATGCGGTTAGCACCAGGGGTGTGGAGCGATTGCCGAATGCGAGCAGCACCGAGGTGCCCAAGTTGATGATCCACAACCAGGCGAAAGCGACGGTGAAAACCAACGCCAACGCCAGCAGGATCAGGGGGACCCGGACCGCAACCGTCTCCGGTGGGCTCCTCAACGTTTCACCCACACTCCGACCGCTTCGGGTTGCATTGTGCCCTCCACCACCTCCAGCCATCCTTCCACGACCTCAACTGGATCGACCTGCTCCTGTAGTGATTCGGTGAACCGGCCAATCACCCGCTGGGCGTCATAACGCGACCGGTTGAAACGACGGTCGATGGCAACCTGCACCCGTCTCCGCACCGGATTGAAGAGTGCCGCCGCAGCCAGAGTGGAGATCGCCACCACAAGCGGATCGTCCGAAGGGAGGAAAATTGCAAACAGAGCCACCAGACCCAAGACCAGCAATCCGAGCACAATCAACACCAAGACATAGGACAGGGTCCGGGAGATGATCCGGTCGATGTCATAGAGACGGTATCTGAGGATCGCCACGGCGATCGCCACCCACAGGCCTGCCAGGCTCAGGGCACTTACGGAGTCGTTCACCCATTGCGGCATGTCAAAGTTGTCGAAAGACAGGATGATGCCCAATGCCACCACCGTCAGGGCCAGCAACACCCATTTGAGCTGCTCTCGTTCCACCCCCGTCGAGCGGTGCCAACGCACAAACACCGACGCGATCGCAGGAATCGCCATGGCCATACCTACCAGAAGCACCGGCTCGAATCCGGCAAAACCCTCCACTCCCCAGGGGATGGGCACTGTTGTGGCACAGACGGATGACTCAGGCGACACATACGCGACGCAGACGTGCGCGGAGAATACGAATGAGACCCAGCCAACGACTGCCGCCCCCACCGCGACCCGGCCCACCCAACCCCATGTTCGATTCATCGGGGCGCCAGTGGGGAACCAGAGAGGCAACAGGACCAGCGCGCAAGAGAACTGGGTTATCCATGCCGCATCCGCGACCAGTTGGACGAGGACCACTGTGAGATCGTCGCCTGCCTCGAACGCTCTGGGCACGAGGTAGTTCGAAGTCCCAAGGGTCATGAGGGAAGCTCCGGTCAAGGAAATCAACGCCCCGATGGCGTTCTCAGGTCGGCGGAGCGCCAGGAAAAAACCCATGATCGCCGCCGTCAGGACAGGTAAAAGGTAGAGCCACTCAACTCCTGACTCGCCCCCCGGGTCACCGGTGACCATCATCAGCGCGAGAAGACCCAGCGTATAGACCGCAAGCAACCCTGAGAGAATCTGGCGCCAACGGGGTGTCGATCCGGCTATGCCCATGTCCTACCACCATTCCGGCTCTGCGTTACGGGAACATTACGAGTTTGGTGCCCCGGAACGGGTCGCCAACCTCGTGTTAGCGCTATCTTTGGCTTCATGGGTGGGCCCGTCCTAAATGTGAGGCTGCTGGGCGATCCCGAGGTCGATGTCGCCGGGACGCCGCTCCGGGTGGACACCCGGAAGGCAATCGCGATTCTCGCCTATCTGGCCGTTGAGGGAGTTGCCAGCCGGGACTATCTGACAGCCCTGCTCTGGCCCGAAGCGGCCCCCGACAGGGCACGCGCCACCTTTCGCCGCACTCTCTCCTCCCTCCGGACCGGCATCGGCGAAGAGCACCTCGAATCCAATCGCGATCGCGTCGCATTGATCGGTCCGATAGAGACCGACGTCGCCCGCTTCGAAGCAGAGATCGCAGCCACCTTCGACCATGGCCATGACCCACACGATGTATGCCGTGCCTGCATCCCCCATCTCACAAATGTGCTCTCTCTCTACCGCGGCGACTTTCTCGAAGGCTTCGCAATTGGGGATGCCCCCGAATTCGAGGACTGGGTGCGCTCGGTGGGTGAGGATCTCAAGCTCCGCGCCGGGGAAGCTCTCCGCCGGCTCGGGATGGCGAAGGCCGCCTCCGGGGACTATTCAGGTGCTATCGGCGCAATCAATCGCTGGCTGACCCTCGACCTGTTGCATGAGCCGGCCCATCGATTGCGCATGCTGCTTCACGCATGGGCAGGCGACAGACCTGGCGCAGTCGCCGGCTACCGCGACCTCGTCGCCCTACTCAGCCGCGAACTGGGGGTGCCGCCGCTCGACGAGACCACTGAGCTCTACGAGGCGATCCTGGACGAAGACCTGCCGCCTCCGCCAGGCCAGCGGAGATTGCCCCAGCCCCGGCCTGCCCCGGCTGAGTCCTCTCTGCCCGACCTCATCGACCGCGAGGTAGAGATCGACATACTACGGGAGGCCCTCGGCACAGCGACACAGACCGGGACGGTCGTCGCAATCACGGGTGACTCCTGGATGGGAAAGACCCGGCTGTTGGAGGAGTTAGCGGCGACCGCCATCTCCCGTGGCCATTCGGTGATGAGGGGACGCGCTTCGCGCATGGAGGAGAGTGTCCCCTACGCCGCCGTCTCTCCGGTGATCGACCAGGCCCTGCGACTGATCGACGAGCAGTCGATAGAGGTGCCCGAATGGGTGCGGGAGGAGTTGGGTCGCATCATGCCTGCCCTGTCTGACCGCCACTCCCCACCCCAAACCGACCCCCTCGGCGATCTTCGATTCCTGGAGGCAGTTAAGCAACTGATGATATTGGCTGCCTCGGTGAGGCCTTTGGTCCTCGCTATCGACGATGCGCAGTGGCTTGACTCCGGATCGATGAGGCTCACTGGATTCCTTGCGGCGAGACTTTCTGTAGTTCCAATCTTGCTCGTGCTTGCCGTCCGGACCGAGGAGAGCACGCGAAAAAGGGCAGCAGAGATCACCTCCATGGCCGGGCAGGTGGTGGCGCTGACACCGCTCGAAGCCGACCAAATCGAAGACATCGCCGGTCCCGAGCAGTCGCGAGCGATCGTGGAGTCGACAGGCGGAGTGCCACTCCTCGTCCTCGAGGCCCTCGATGCGGATCCTGGTGCGGAGCGGATGCTAGGGGTAATCCGTTACATCGAAGACCGAATGGCAGGGCTCAGTGATCTTGCCCGCCAGGTCCTATCGGCGGCGGCCGTCCTCAGGACGAGCCATGATGCGGGGATGCTCCGCACCGCCAGCGGCCGTTCGGAAGACGAGGTGGTGCGAGCGGTCGAGGAACTCATGTCGGCCGGCCTTCTCCGTGAACTCCCGGGAGATGAGGGGATCGGATTCGCCCTGGATGCGGCGGAGAGAATGGTCTACGAGGGCACCTCTCTGATCCGACGTCGGTTGCTCCACAAGCGAGCGGCCCGGGTGTTGACGGAGCTGCCCCGTGCGGCCGACGATGCCCGGTTGGCGGCGGCGATCGCTGGCCACCACCACATGGCAGGAGCTTCAGATGCGGCAACGTGGTATCGGCGTGCCGGAGACCTGGCCCGCAACGCCTATGCGACTACAGAGGCACGAAAGCTGTATCAGTCGGCCATCGCCCTCGATGACGCCGATTCAGGTGATCTTCACCTCTCCCTCGGCGAGTTGGCGATGGCCGACGGCGATTACGAGACGGCGATGACGGAGCTCCGATCAGCCGAATCGAGGACCGATGGGGCGACACTCGCCCTGGTCGAGCATCGTATCGGGCAAGTACACCGATTGCTCGGACGGTTCGGCCTCGCCGAGGAGAGTCTCGCCCTCGCCGAGTCGGCCCATCCCAGTCCCGTCGCACTCTATGCCGATTGGGCTCTGCTCCATCACCGCACCGGCTCACGGAACCAAGCAGTCCATATGGCCGAAAAGGCCTTGGCGGCAGCCGAAGCGGGCGGTGACGAGCGGGGACTGTCCCGGGCCGAAGCCATCCTCGCTGTGGTCGAGACGGACCCGGCATCTGCGATGGGACACATCGACCGGGCTCTCGAATTGGCCGGAGACAGCGCATTAGACCGGATGGGTGCCCTCAACACCAAGGCCAAGTTGTTGGGAAACGCCGGCGACGTCGATACCGCCATCGGTCTCGTCGAGGAGGCAGTCGCGTTGGCCTTGGCCACCGGTCACCGCCACCGAGAAGCGGCGCTGCGCAACCGCCTCGCCGATCTCCACCACCAGGCCGGCGAGGACGACGCAGCGAAGCGGGCGCTCACAGACGCGGTCACGCTCTTCGCCGATGTGGGGGCCAGGGATTGGGAGCCAGAGGTCTGGCTGCTCAGCGAGTGGTGATCACAGGTCGCACGGATGGGCGAGGCATCCCGTTGTGTCGTTCCCTCCGGTGGTACGCGACCGGATCCACGGGGTGTTCTCGCAACGACTCAGCTCAAGGTTCCGTGTTCACGACCGCATTGTCAGACATCCCCGGCCGCCCCCGCACGGCCGGCTCAGTGCTTCTGAGTCAGTGACTGTCTATGACCTCGAGTGGGCGATAGCGAGTCCCATGAAAATGCCGACGGTCGTCGTTGTTTGTTGGTCTGCTGGTCGGTATTGGTCTGCTCCTGAGCCGTTACGGGTGCGTCCGCCATCGCGGTGCCGATACCCATAGTCAAGAACAGGGCACTTAGCCCCAGGGTTGCCAACTTCTTCGCATTGTGTCCACTCTTCGCATTTCTCTGCCTAACAGGTCACTCCCTCTCGATCATCGAATCCAGGTCGACCAGTTCGAGTGTGTGGATTACCCCGTCGCCGCTCTACCGTTACCCCATGCGATTTCTCGCCTTGTTCGGACTCATCGCGCTGGCCGAAATGGCGACTTTCTTCTGGGTCGAATCCAGAATCGGTTTGGGTTGGGCACTCGGGCTGGCGCTGGCCACCGCGGTCGTTGGATCGATTCTGGTCAAGCGGGCGGGAGTTTCGGTACTCGCCCGGATCCAGCAGCGGATCCGACAGAGCCAGATGCCCGGGCGGGAGCTGAGCGATGGCGCTGCAGTCCTCGTTGCCGGCGCTTTCCTGATCTCCCCGGGCTTCATCACCGATGTCATCGGGTTCCTGCTGCTGGTGCCGGCGGTGCGTGACCGAATCTATGGAGTGGCCTCGAAACGACTCACCTCACGATTCACGGTGATCACAACCGCAGGACAGACCTTCCGGAGCGGGCGAGCAGATCATCCCCCGACAGGCGGGGAAATCATCGATATCGACCCCGAAGACATCGAATAGCCCTCTAGCTCTGAGCGTTCCGCCGGCTGTGCGTCCAAGATCCAAGACGCCTGACCGGGAGTTATGAGGACCACTTGCTAGAGCGAGGCGGTCCGCGCAGCAGAGTCGCAGCGCGATCCAGGCTTATGCCTCCAGGGCCGGCTGTAGCCACGGATCATCAGCCTTCCTTTGCGCTCCGCTCTGGAGAGGCCAGGCCGAAGGCAGCAAGAGGGTGAACGAACTGGTGTCGTCGACGCCCATATAGATGAGATCTCCGCCCATTGCGCGGGCGAGGCGCCGGGAGACCGTCAAGCCGAGCCCTACCGAGTCGGGTTGGCCCGGCTGGCTGTGGGAGCGATAGTACGGATCAAACACCGATTCCCACTCGTCGCGGGCCAGGGCGGCCCCGCTGTCGTTTACGAAGAGGATCGTGGTGTCGTCAGTCTCCGAGACCCGAATCGCCACCTCCGCTCCCCCGTGACGGAAGGCGTTGGAGATGACGTTTCGGAGGATCTGGCGGATTCGGCTGGGATCGCCGATCACCCGGGCAGTATCCGGCACTGCCACGGAGAGAGATGTACCAGCTGGAACTGAGAGCGAGGCGAGCGCCCTATTCACTTCGACGTTCAACTGGACCTGAGTCTCGGCAAAGGTCAGCTCTAGATTGTCGAGTCGAGTTCCGACCAGAAGGTCTTCGACGATGCCCGCCATATCCGTTGACTGCTGGTAGATGAGCTCAATCACGTCCTCCAAATCGGTCCTATCGAGTCGGTCGAGATCGGACCGGAGAAGCGAGGAATAGCCGACGATGGCCGTAAGCGGGGTGCGCAACTCATGGCTGACACCGGCGAGGAACTCGTCCTTGGATTCGCCAGAGTTCTTGAGCCGAAGACTGGCATTTCGAGCCCGTCCAACCAGTTCGGCGGTAACAAAGAGGCTGATAGTCCCCAAGGCGGAGCCATACCACTCCTGACCGGGGGACGGGTTGGTCACCACTGTGGCGAACAGGAAGCCGTTCATCATCGTGAGCCCGAGAGCGACGAGCCAGGTCGACTTTCGCGACATGTAGAGACCGGCCACCAGGACAGGTATGACCGAAAGTGAGCCGACAGCATCCCCGAACACGGCCCGCACTGGCGCAAACGCTAGAAGGTAAATCCCCACTGCGATGACCGCCGGGAGACTGCGGGACGGCCCACTGAGAATAAACCATTTCCGCATACCTACCGATCGGGATCCTGGGGAATATCTTGAGGGGCGATTCGCCGGGCGGTGGAGGCCAAGGTCCTATGGAAGCACCTGGTATGTCGCGCACCACCTCCTTGATTCGCCCCGTGTTATTCGGCAAAATCCAACCTGTGCTGACAACGACACTGGAGATACGGACCGGCTCGAATCCGGTTGCAGCAGACATCACATCCGAGGTTGCTGCCTTCTGCGCTGAGCGCGGCGACGGCCTCCTGTCTGTGTTCGTCCCCCACGCCACGGCCGGGGTAGCGATCTTCGAGACAGGAGCAGGTAGCGACACCGACCTGCTCCAGGCGCTGGACCAGCTTCTACCTCCAGAGCCGGGCAGGTGGCGGCATGACCACGGTTCGCCGGGCCACGGGCGGGATCATGTGCTGCCCGCATTCATCAGCCCCTCGGTGACCGTCCCCGTCCTCGACGGTCAGCTCCAATTGGGCACCTGGCAGTCCCTGGTATTGGTAGACACCAACATCGACAATCACACCAGGAAGGTCCAACTCTCGTTCCTCGATGGCTGAGTCCGGTCAGACCGCCACAGTTGCGTGGTCGTCATCTTCTCCGAGTTGAAGACTGGGTCAGGCGTCCGGCTGCGGCGGGACGCCTCCACCAACGATGCGGTAGGTCGGGTAGGCGAAGTCGAGGCTTTCCTCTGCGGAGAACGCTTCGAGAACCGCCCTCCAGATCGCCTGCGATGTCCCGCGGCGGGAACGTGTCTCGACGAGGTAGCGGGCGGTGAGCAGCACACCGCTATCGCGCACCGAGAGATATACGGTGGGCGTCAGGGTGCCGATCCTGATCTGATAGGTGCGGGCAGTCTGGCGGATCTTCGCTCCCGCGGTGGCCTCGACGTCGGGCGCCTTCTCAGCGAGGATCCGGCGGAGGATCTGCTCGGCGAGCTCATAATCTGACTCGAATGTGATCAGCACCGGGAGGTCCTCCCAAATGTGGCTGAAGCCTTCGGTATAGTTCGCCAGCTTCTGACTGAACACGATCCCGTTCGGCACATGGATTAGCCGGCCCGTCGATTGCTCGGCGTCGACCCAGTGGCCGACCTCCATCAGCGAGAACCGGAACAGCCTTATGTCGACGACATCTCCGACCGTGCCGTCGACCTCGATCCGGTCGCCAACGCTCAACGGCCGGCGGGTCAGGAGGTATGCCCAGCCCGCCATGTTCTTGAGTAGGTCCGATAACGCAATGGCGATACCCGCCGAAAGCAACCCGAGGAAGGTGGCCAGGTTGTCGAAGGCGTCGATCCAGATGAAGACCAGCGTCACCAAGATGACGACGGTCGCGGTGTAGCTGGCTATCTTCCGAGCCCGATAGAGGCCCTGGGTCTCGCTCTCGTCGTCTACCCGGGAATGGATGTAACGCAGGATCAGCGATCGCAGGATGATGACGCCGGCGATAACCGCGATCGAGGCGAGAATCTTTACCTGGTCCGTGGACGAAATGCCCAGGGTTTCTTCGATCCACTCCATGGCTCCACGCTAACGCCTCCCGGTCCAGACGTGCCGACCATTGCCATTTCCCCCATTGTGGATAGCCTGAGAGAAACAATGAACCGACAGCTCTTCCCCCAAAACGTCATCGCGGTCATCTGGGACTTCGACAAGACCCTCATCCCCGGCAATATGCAGGGCCCGATGTTCCGTCGCTTCGAGGTCAACGAACCCGACTTCTGGGCCGAAGTAGACGGCCTCGAGGACTTCTACCTCAACCATGGCGCCCACCGCGTGGCACGTGACGCCTTGTACCTCCACCACATCCTCACCTATGTCCGCGAGGGAAAGATGGCCGGTCTGAGCAACGAAGTCCTGTACGACCTGGGCGACGAAATCGAGTTCTATGCCGGCATCCCCGACTTCTTCGACCTTCTCGACAAGACGGTGGAGTCCGAACCTGGCTTCGCCGAGCACCAGATCGTCGTCGAGCACTACGTGGTATCGACGGGCCTGCGTCAGATGATCATGGGCTCTGCGATAGCGCCGTATATGTCCGAGGTTTGGGCAACTGAGTTCGCCGAACTGGTCGCCCCACCCGGCTACACCGAAGGCCAGGAGCCTCTGTTCTCGCCCGACCGGGAAATCCGCCAGCTCGTCTACTCCATCGATAACACAACCAAGACCCGGGCGATTTTCGAGATCAACAAGGGGACGAACCGCAACCCGAACATCGACGTCAACTCCAAGATCGCCCCCGAAGACCGGCGGGTTCCTTTCCAGAACATGATCTACATTGCCGACGGCCCCTCCGACGTACCCGTCTTTTCGGTGGTCGGGGCCAACGGTGGCAAGACGTACGCCGTCTACCGCCCCGGCTCAGAAGTGGAGTTCGGACAGGCCAACCGACTCCTCGAACAGCGACGCATCGACGCGTTCGGCGAAGCCGACTACACAGCAGCCTCTCAGACCTCGATGTGGATCACCAACGCCGCTCGCCAGATCGGGCACCGCATAGTGAGGGATCGTGAAGAAGCGCTGGCCGAACGGGTTGGCCTTCCCCCGCGACACGTCGACGACTGAGCGTTAGACCCCTGCACTGTGCAGGAAGGTGCGAAAACCGCAACCCCGTGCGCTGTGCAACGAGGTCAGCCGGTTTGTGAGCGGATCCTTGCCGCCTCCAGGCGCTCTCTGGCGTCTCGCTCCTGGGTGGTGACCCGTTCCATGTGCTGTCGGGCCTCCTCTTTGGCCACCTGAATCAGGCGCTCCGCCTCGATCGCCGCGTTCTGGGTGGTCTTGCGGGCAGCCTCCCTGGCTTCCTCTTTCACATTTTCGGCAGTGGTCTTGGCTGTCCGGATTATGGCGTCGGCCTTGTTGCGCACCTCGGCGAGGATGTCCTCACGGGCCGCAATGTGCCGTTCGACCTTCTCGTAAATTGCCTCCGCCTCAGCAAGGCGGGCGTCGATCTCTCTGTCGGTTTGGGCGGCGCGGGCCTCCGCCTCGGCAAGGATCTTCGCAGCCTTCTCCTCGGCCTGGGATTGCAAACGCTGGACGTTCTCGAGTAGCTCCCGGGCTTCGCCGGCTACCGCCTCGCGCGCTCGTGATTCCGCCTCGTCGGCCTGAGTGCTAGCGATTGCATGAAGGCGTTCGGCGTCCTGAACCAGCGATTCGGCTTTCTGCTTCCCGTCGCTGAGGATCCGATCCACCTCGACGACCGCCGCGTCGATCGCACCCTTCACCCTGGTGTCGATCTCCCCCTCAGCGTTCTCGGCGAGGCTGGCGAGGGCGAACTCGGCTGCCTCGAGACGCGACTGTGATTCCCCCGGTTCAGCTGGCGTTTTCGGGGTCCCCGGTGGTGCAGGCTTGTACTTCTTGCCGGTCATGGGACCGGGATTCCCTGCAATGCCCGCAGGAGCGCATATTCGACCAGCTGATAGAGAGTGCTCTGCACATCGACCCTGACTCTGGCATCGCAATAGGCCATCGGGACCTCTGGCGAGACGTTCAGCGCCTCACGAACATCTTCGAGACTGTGGTTCAGCCTGCCGTCGAAGGTGTTGACGACAACCATGAACGGCGTGTCTCGTTGTTCGAAGAAGTCGACGGCGGCGAAACACGCATCGAGACGGCGGGTGTCGACCAGGACCACGGCACCGATCGCGCCTTTGGCCAGCTCGTGCCACATGAAGTGGAAACGGTCCTGTCCCGGGGTGCCAAACAGGTAGAGCACGAGGCCGTCTTTCAGCGAGATCCTCCCGAAGTCCATGGCGACCGTTGTTGTTGTCTTCGAACCGTTCTCGAACAGCTCGTCGACCCCGGCGCTGGCCTGGGTGATCAGCGCCTCGCTGCGCAGCGGTTCTATCTCGGAGATTGCGCCGACGAATGTCGTCTTGCCCACGCCGAATCCGCCGGCGACGACAATCTTCACCGGGGTCTGTTTTGGCTTGTTAGAGGCTTCGGATGCCATCGAGCACCTTCTTCAAGAGATCTGTGTATGCAACTGCGTCGAGGTCCGTCGACATCCCGCCGGCAGAGTCGACGATTTCGACAGCCCCCCGTTGGGCGAGGTCGGCCACGACAACCCGGATGACACCTATGGGCACATCGATGAGAGCGGCGAGTTCGATTAGAGCGGTTCCTTGGCCGGCGTATTCGATTACGCGTGAAGCTTCCCAGCGGAACTGGTGCTTGGTGGCCCGACCCTCCTCGGTCGCCGATATCAGACTCTCGAGGGCAATGGCAGGCACGTCCTGACCGGTACGACCACCAGTCATTGTGTAGGGCCTTACCAGGCGCCCCTCAGACGAATGACGTGCCATGTCGCTCAATCGATACCGATCAGGTCCGCTTTCAGCTCTTCCCGGACCTCAGGCGTGAGAATGTCTCCGGCCTTCTCCGAGAAGACTGCCATTTCATAGGCGACAGCGCCGATGTCTGTTTCCCGCTTCGTGAGAACACAGAGCAGGCTGCCGTCCCGGATCCCGGTGACGAAGAGCCAGCCGTTGGTCATCTCCACGATCACATTGGACACCGAGCCGGAGCCGAATCGCCCGGCGGAGCCATAAGCAAGCCCGATCATGCCCGAAGAAACCGCCGAAAGGCGATCCGCAGTCTCCCGGTCCACCCCGTTGGAGAGGGCCAGGGCCAGCCCATCGGACGACACGACCACTGCGTGCCTCATCGAGGGGACCGTTTGGGCAAACCGATCGATCAGCCAGTTGAGGTTGCTCGTTGAGGTGCTCATTCGTCCCTGCCTTCCTCTTCGTCGGAGTCGTTCTCGCGAACATCGAGCTTCTGGCTGGCCATTGCCCGACCGTCGTTGAAATCGGTAAGGGCCGATTTGATCCCGATCGCGCCGGAACGGGAAGCTGAAGAACTGCTCGCCGTCTCGTCGGCATCACGGAAGGAGACGCCAGGCGTTCGAACCGGAAGTCCGCCCGGGGTTATCTTGGTGCGCATTTCCTCCACTGGTTTCTCCTGAGACTGAGCATGAGACTGAGCAACCGGTGTCAGAGTGCGGTCCGCTTCCCAGTCATCTTCAGCCTTTGCCTCAGCTGACGACTCATGTGCCACCATCTGGTTGTCTTCTGGCGAATCCCCGGCATCCGGCACGGAGGTCTCTCTGTCGACCCACCACGGCTGGTCGGATGCATCGCCTTCTTCTTCCTTCACATCCAAATCGTCCGATGCAGATGCGTGGGAAGCCTCCACCTCAACGGTTTCCGCGGTCTCTTCCTCAACGGTGTCTGCGGTATCTTCGAAATCGGCCTGCTCAGCGCTGACCACTGCAGAGTCGTCGACAGCTTGGGGCTCAGTCACTTCGGTCTCCTCATGTGCATGCCCGTCTTCTTGCGGAAGGTCGTCTCCAGTTTCTTCTCGGGAGGCGTGAACCTCCCACGACACCTGGGGCACGGACCTCTCCGCAACCTCGGCCTCGTCGGTCTGTTCGAGCCACAGCGCCTCGCCGGGAACTCGCTTCTTGAGCTCGCCGATTCGCGACCCGGATCCGACTTCGTCGGCAAACGGGCTCCCCTGTCTGGTTTCCCTCTCCCTGTCGACCTTGACCGACCTGGAGCGACCGGGGTGTTCATGGCGACCTTTGATCTTGCCCGGGAGCGAAGGAGACGCTTCCGCGGCTGGAGCAGAAACATCGCCAGCATCCGGGGGCGCAGCAACCGAGTCGTCGCCCGAGCTCCGGGCCCCATTGTGCAGAGGCGAGGAGACCGCCGGCCTGTAGGCCACCGGGGGCAGTGATTCTCTGCCGTCGTTGTCGGCGGTGGAGGTTTCGAGGAGTGCTTTCGGCAGAAAAACACGCACGGTGACTCCCGGCGAACCCGAGATGAGCTGGACCCGAATTCCGTGACGGGCAGCAAGCCGGGCGACCACGTACATACCGAGCGTTGGTTGCAGGGCAAGGCCGAGCACGGGAGGGTTCGCCAGGAGCGCATTGAATTCGGAGATCTTCTCGTTGGAGATCCCGATACCGCTGTCGGAGACTGTGAGCATGTACCCGTCCGGGTCGTAGAGGCCGGCCACACGCACCCGATCGACAGGTGAGGAGAACTGTGTCCCGTTGTCGAGAAGTTCTGACATGAGGTGGGCAACGTCGGCGACGGCCCGGCCCGAAACCAGGGCAGGCTCGAGAGCCATGATGTCAACACGCTGGTAATCGTCGACCTCTCCCAGTGCGGCACGGATGATTTCGCTGACCTCGAGTGGCTTGGACCAAATCCGGGTCGGCTCGGAGCCGGCGAGCACGAGAAGGCTCTCGGCATTTCGACGCATTCTCGTTGCCAGGTGGTCGAGGTTGTAGTAGCCGCCGAGGGTCTCGGGGTCTTCCTCCCGCGATTCGAGCTCATCGAGCAGCGCAAGCTGACGGTCGACGAGGCTCCTGTTCCGCCGAGCAAGAGTTACGAAGATCTCCGACACGCCCTTGCGCAAAATGTCCATCTGCTGGCTGGCTACGTCGATCAGGGTGGCGTGAAGGTTGGTAAACGACGCTGCAAGCTCGCCGACTTCGTCGGACCCGGCCGCTTCGATCCTGGTCGGCTTGAGGTCGCCGATGTCCTCGTTGGGGTTTTGCAGAGCATCGACCAGAGCGGGAAGGTCCTCTTCGGAGACGCGGACGGCGGCGTCGGTGACCCCCCGGACCCTGCGCACTACCGAACGAATGACTGCATATGAACCGAACAGTGCGATGAGGAGGATCGCTGCGGCCACTCCGGCAACCAGGTAGGCCTCTCGCTGGGAGTCGGCCGCACTCACCTGCGAGTCGTCAGCCACTGCCTGAGCCATTGACTCCGACGTATTCATGATGTCCTCGTTACGGCGGAGGGGGAAGGTGTTCAGGTCTACATCGGGGAGTCGGGTGTAACGCAGAATCGCCGCACTCATCTGGTTGGCGGTCTGATTGGCTCGCAGAGCCCAGGCGCCGAACTCACCTTCCAGAACCTCCAGCGTCGACTGCAAGCTTCCCCGGGTGCTCAGGTTGTCGAACTCGGGGTCGGCGGCGGCCAAAGCCCGGAACTCCTCGATCAGCTGCTCCTGGATCAGTGACACCTGACCACCTTCGGCCAGGTAGTAGGCGGTTGATAGCTCTCGTGCCTGAATGCGGTCGGAGACGATCGACGAAGTCTTGGGCAAGACGGCGAGGATGGCGCTGGCGACGTCGTGGTAACCCCGAATCTCAGTGGCGTCCGGGGAATTGATCGAGCGCATGGCGTTCAGGGTGTCAGATACCCGACGGACGTCGGCAGAAGCGGTGAAGGCTACTTCGTTGAAGAACCCGCTGGTGTTCTCCTCAAGGTCTGCGGTCGATTCCCTCAGATCCTGAAGGGCGGCGTCGGTCCGCTCGATCGCAGATGCGAGATTGTCGGCGCGATCGGCGCTATCGAACAGGTAGACCCGACGTGCCTCTCCCTCTTCGTCCCACACAGCCTTCAGGGTGTCGATGGCATCGGCCGCGACGGTTGCGGCGTGAGCTGTCTCGTTCTGCGCGCGAGAATCGCTCAGGAATGTGAAGGCGATGAAGCCCGCGGCAACCAGTGCCACGAGGCCGATCGGGATGATTGCCAGTGCCAGCTTGGCCGAGAGGCGCAGGCGTTTCATTAAAAATCTCCTACATAGTGCGAACGTCTGATCTTCTATCGTCTGGAAAAAAGGGAAACTTGAACATTGTGAGGAGTCGGATGTGAGTGAATTCGAGGAGGCAAAGGCGGTCCTCGCCGACAAGCGCAGGATCCTCGTGTTCAGCGGCGCTGGGATCTCCACTGAATCGGGAATACCTGACTTCAGAGGCCCGGATGGCATCTGGACCAAGGTGGATCCCGACGACTTCCACATCACCCGCTACCGGACCCGCCCCGATCTCCGGATCACGGGTTGGCAGATGCATATCAACGGCGAGCGCTGGGGGGCCCGGTCCGGGGTCGTGCCCAATCGGGGTCACGATGCGGTGGTCCGGCTCTGGGACGAGGGGCGAATGTCGGGGGTTGTCACCCAGAACGTCGATGGGCTCCACCAGGCGGCGGGATTGCCCGATGAGGCCATTTCCGAGCTTCACGGAAATGTGAAGTCCTGTCACTGCGTCGAATGTGGAGCGACGTGGTCCACCGAGGAAGTTCTGATCCGGGTCGACGCTGGTGATGAGGACCCGCAATGCGAAAGGTGTGGCGGAGTGATCAAAACCAGCGTGATCATGTTCGGGGAGATGCTCGAGCCGGAGACCATGAGCCGGGCGTTCCTGTTTCTCAGCCAGTCTGATGCGATGTTGGTGCTCGGTTCTACTGTTGCGGTGTCACCCGCTTCCGACGTGGTGCTCCGGGCGGCCTTCCTACCGATACCGATCGTCATCATCAACAAAGGTGAGACCGAAGCCGACCATCTCGCAGCAGCCAGAATCGACGGGTCGATCGGCGAGCACCTGCCAGAACTCGTCGAGGCGATCCTCGAATAATTCCGCCCCTGACCCGGACCGTCGGTTCCTAGAGTTTCGCCGATGGAGTTGAGACCTGTCCGCCTCGATGAAGCTAGCGATGTCCACCAGCTGACGCGACGCTGGGAGTCGTTCTGGAACGTTCCTCTGGTCACCCCGCTCTACGAGGTGGAGGAGGAGCTAACGGAGCCACACATGGACCTCGATACGCGCACTCGCGCCGCTTGGGACGGCGACCGGATGGTCGCTTACGGGCGGATCTGGCACCGACCCAGCGGGGAAATCCTGGAGCGAGCCTATCTGCAGGGCCGCGTCGACCCCGACTACCGGGGGCGCGGGATTGGACGGGACCTGCTTGGCTGGCAAGTGGAGACGGCAACACGCATCCTCGAAAACGTGGCGGCACCGATTCCCAGGTTCATGCGCGCCGACGAATGGGACTGGATCGAAGAGGCGCACCGGATGTACCGGCGGTTCGGGATGGAGCCGGTCCGATACTTCACCGAGATGATCAAGCCCCTCGACGGGCGTGAGGCGCTCGAACTCGCACCCGGCATCGAGATCATCCCCTACGAACGCTCCCGAGATGCGTCCGCAATGGAGGTCCTCAACCGGTCCTTTGCCGACCACTGGGGCTCTTCGCCAACCGACAGGGCCAGCTACCAGCACCGCCTCGATGGACAAGGAGTCGCCCTCGACCTCTCATTTCTCGCTCTCTTCGAAGGAGAGGTTGTCGGGCTCAGCCTCAATGCCCACTATCCCGAGGACGAAGAGTTACTCGGACGACGCGACGGTTGGATCGAGACCCTCGGCGTGGTCAGGGAGTGGCGACGAAAGGGTGTGGCGACGGCTCTGATGAAGACCTCGTTCAACGCCTTCATCGAATCCGGGTTCACCCATGCCGCTCTCGGAGTCGACACCGCGAACCCGAACGACGCCTTGAAGCTCTACACAGGCCTCGGTTTCGAGACCACCCAACGTACGATCACAAGCGAGCTGGAGATCGCACCCCGGAAATGACCTCCGTTTATCGGAGCGGCCTCCGGGGCAAATAACCGGGTGCCATTCGCCACTCCCAATACCAATCTGGAGATGCCCGTCGTCGGTGTCGCCGTTCACAATGGCCATGAGCTCCGACCTGAAGTGGAGGCGAACATGGTTCTCGACGAGGCGACAAGACTCCGGGAGGAGGACCCTTACACTGGCATTCTCGCGGCGCGGCTGCCGAATTCGATCGTGGTGCAGCGCTCGCGTTTCGAAGTCGACTTGAATCGGCCACGCGAGGACGCTGTGTACCTGGGCCCCGACGATGCCTGGGGTCTCGAGCTCTGGAACGCAGAACCAGGTCTCGACATCGTTGCCGATTCACTCGCCCAGTACGACCATTTCTACTCGGTTCTCGGTGAGCTCCTCGACAGCCTCGTGCTCCGCCACGGTGGATTCATTCTCTACGACATCCACTCCTACAACCATCGTCGCGACGGAGCGGCAGCCGCGCCCGCCCTCCAGGAGGAGAACCCCGATTTGAATCTGGGCACAGGTTCCCTACCTCCGAAGTGGAAATCCGTGGCCGAGATATTTCTCGAGGCTGCCCGGGCGGCCGGCCTCGACGCACGTGAAAATGTGAAGTTCGAGGGGAGGCAGGTTGCCGCCTGGGTCCACGAGAAGTTCGGAGATGTAGGGTTTGCCCTGGCCATCGAATTCAAGAAGTCCTTCATGGACGAATGGAGCGACGAAATCTTCCCGGCGGAGTTCGACAGACTCGGCGTCTTCCTCGAATCTTCTGTCGATCCCGTCCTCGCAGCCTGGCGCACCAATGTCAGTGTGTGATGCGGACCTCACTCTCGACCACAAGTTGTCGGACCTCTCCGGGCGGCTAGCCCTGCTCCGGTTGGTCACCCCGACCAACGTCCCCGAGGCCCGGGCCGCCTTTCTCTCCGGAAAGGAGCCGGAGTTTTCCTACCGGGCTCTTCCCGACCTCGAAGAAATCGGACATGCACTGGACCAGTTGAGCTCAGACGACGCGAACGACCCCACCATCGCTCATATGGCAGAGGGGCTGATCCGTGAGTTGAAGTTGAAAGTCGAAATGCTCTCGAGGAGAAACTCCCCTGACTTCTTTCTCACTTCAGTCGAGTTGTTCGGACATGTCGAAGACGAGATCCTCGACGCAGCACATCGAATCCTGAGCCTGGTGCCAGAAGCCAAGACGCGCGGAGAGTGGATCGGAGCCACAGAGCTGGCTGCGGAGGCCCTCACCGAGATCGACTACTACCAGGAGCAGTTCCCCGAGCTTTCTGCAACCGTGAATGTGAGCTCGACAACCACCGGCGTGATGGTCCAAGCCGGCCATCTGTTCATTGCAACTGATATTCGTTTGGTCCGCAGCCAGGTTTACCCATTGCTCCAGCACGAAGTGGGGACGCACGTTGTCACCTTCGAGAACGGGCGCGCCCAGCCACTGCACATGCTGTCCGTTGGCCTTGCCCGCTACGACGAATTGCAGGAGGCGCTCGGGGTTCTCGCCGAATACCTGGCAGGCGGTGGTCTGCCCGCTTCGCGACTACGTGTCCTCGCCTACCGGGTGATCACCGCCCACCTACGCGGGCAAACTGCGAGCTTTCGGGAGGCCTTCACCCACCTGACCGGACTCGGCTGCTCGGAGAAGGTTGCCTTCACCACCGTGATGCGGGCCTACCGCTCGGGCGGGATAACCAAGGACGCCATGTACCTGCGAGGGCTGATCCGACTGCTCGGGCTGATCGAAAAGATGGACGAACTCGATATGACGCCACTTCTGGTGGGGAAAGTCTCATTCGAGGCATTGCCGCTGGTGCGGGAGCTTCTCGATCGGTCGATACTCACAACACCGCCGCTGGTGCCGCGGTATCTGGTCGACCCGGAGGCGCGGAAGCGAATGAAGCGAATACAACAGGGTTTGGATGTTCTCGAGCTAGGAGAGCTTGCAGCATGAAAATTGGATTCGTCGTCAACGACGTAAGAACTGAAGAATCCGGGTACTCGACAACCCGGCTCGCCATGGCCGCGACCAACCACGATCACGAGACATGGGTGATGGGCGCCGGGGACCTGGGACAGGACGCTGAAGGGCGGGTGGTGGCAATGGCATCTGCTCCCCAGGCCAAGACCTACCGGTCGCTCGAGACCTATCTGGGTGACATCCAGAGCGGGTCGGAGCCAATCATCGTCGACGACCTCGATGTGTTGATGCTCCGCAACGATCCGGCGGGGGACGCCATCGATCGGCCCTGGGCGCAGACCTCAGGAGTCCTTTTCGGCCAGCTCGCCGCCGCCAACGGGGTGATAGTGGTCAATGACCCGGTCCACCTCGCTGATGCGATCAACAAAGCGTATTTCCAGCACTTTCCCGAGGAGGTGCGACCCAAGACCCTCATCTCCCGCAACGCCGACCATATCAAGGGTTTCATCGCCGACTCCGGCAACCGTGCCGTGCTCAAGCCCCTCCAAGGCTCTGGGGGCCAGGGTGTGTTCCTCGTCGGTGGCGACGGCGAGGCAAACGTGAACCAGATCATCGAGACGATAAGCCGGGACGGATACGTGGTTGCTCAGGAATATCTAGAAGCCGCCGAAGAGGGCGACGTCCGGATGTTTGTGATGAATGGAGAGCCTCTAGAGCACGACGGGAAATACGCAGCGTTCCGCCGAGTCAATGAGAGTTCCGACGTCCGCTCGAATATGCACGCCGGGGGCGAGGCTGTGGCTGTCAAAGTAACCGACGAGATGCTGCGTCTGGTGAGCATTGTCAAACCCAAGCTGATCAAGGACGGCATGTTCCTGGTTGGCCTCGACATCGTCGGAGACAAGCTCATGGAAGTCAACGTCTTCAGCCCTGGAGGGTTGGGCAGCGCGGGCCACTACGCCGAGGTCAATTTTGCCGATGCGGTGGTTACGGCTCTGGAGCACAAGTGCGCGCTGCGAGACGCCTACGGGAGAACCATCACCAACGTGGCTCTCGCCACCCTCTAGGAGTAGCCGAGGGCTCCTGTATCCTGGGAGCATGACCGGATATCAACCGCCTCTCGAAGACATCAACTTCACCCTCAATCACGTTGCGGGCCTCGAAGATGTCGCAAAGCTGAACGGATATCAGCATGCCGATCCGGCGACCGTCCGGGGGATACTCGAAGAAGCAGCCAGGTTCTTCTCAGAAGTCATCGCTCCGCTCAACCAGTCGGGTGACCAAGAGGGATCGACCCTCACTGATGATGGTGTGGTCACTCCCGAAGGGTTCAAGGACGCATATGCCAAGTATGTCGAGTCCGGATGGTCCTCAGTCCACTTCCCGGAGGAATGGTCCGGGGGCGGGCTCCCATACACGGTGGGAATCGTCATCCAGGAGATGTTCAAGACCGCCAACATGGCTTTTTCGCTCTGCCCGATGCTCACCCAGGGTGCCGTCGACGCACTGATCGAGCACGGCACGCCCGAACAGCAGGCAACCTACATCGACAAACTGGCCACAGGCCAATGGTCGGGAACGATGAACCTGACCGAACCCCACTCAGGTTCCGATCTCGGGACCCTCCGGACCAGGGCAGAACCTCAGGAAGACGGTTCCTACCGGTTGTTCGGAACCAAGATCTTCATCACCTGGGGTGACCAGGACCTCACCGAGAATGTGATCCATCTGGTCCTGGCGCGAACACCGGACGCACCGCCCGGAACTAGGGGCATATCGATGTTCATCGTGCCCAAGTTCGTACCCGACGCCGAAGGCAACCCCGGCGAGCGCAATGACATCGAGATCGTCTCCCTCGAGCACAAGCTCGGAATCCACGCCTCCCCCACCTGTGTCGTCTCCTTCGGCGATGAGGGCGATGGAGCGGTTGGTTACCTTCTCGGCGAAGAGCAGAAGGGGATGCGCAACATGTTCACGATGATGAATATCGCCCGCATCGGCGTTGGTCTCGAAGGTCTCGCCATCACGGAAGCCGCCTACCAACAGGCCGTGGGTTATGCCCGCGAGCGGGTCCAGGGCCGCAAAGCAGGCTCGGACTCACCCGAAGAGGTGGCGATCGTCGAGCACCCCGATGTGAGGCGGATGCTGCTCACCATGAAAGCCTATGCAATGGCAATGCGATGCCTCCTCTATTACACGGCAGCCGAAACCGACTTTGCCGACCACTCCGACGACGATGCACGTCGCAAAATCGCCGACGACCGGGTAGCGCTGCTAACCCCGCTGGTCAAAGCCTGGTGCACCGACGTCGGAGTCGAGATGGCATCCCTCGGAATCCAGGTGCACGGTGGGATGGGCTACATCGAGGAGACCGGCGCCGCGCAGTACTTCCGTGACAGTCGAATCGCCCCCATCTACGAAGGCACCAACGGTATCCAGGCCATCGACCTGCTCACCCGCAAGCTGCCGATGGAAGACGGTGAAGTGGTCAAGGCACTGATCGATGAGATGAAGACGAGTCTCGGAGAGATGGAAGACCATCCCGAGCTCAAGGCCTTTGGATCCGAACTCGCCAGCGCCATCGGCGCGCTCGAAGACGCATCCGCCTGGCTCTTGGGAGCGTTGAGGGAGAAGAACATCGACGAAGGTCTCGCCGGTGCTACCCCCTATCTCGAGCTCTTCGCCAGTGTCGTCTCCGGATGGCTCGTTGCCCGCGGGGCGCGCGCAGCCCTCGATTCGGCAGACAACGACACCGAATTCAGAAGAGACCTGGTCAACACAGCCCGCTTCTACGGCGAACACCTGCTCCCCCAGACCACCGGGCTGCTCGCCACGATCAAGGGTGGTGCCAGCCTTCTGGAGGACGCAAGGTTCTAGTCGGCTGAACGTCGCACGGGGGTTCAGGCGGCGCGGCGACTGATCTTCACTAACGTAACCGATGTGCAACTGAACGACCGCGTCATAGTCGTCACCGGTGCGGGGAGCGGGATCGGCGAAGCCCTCGCCCGACGATTCGCCAGGGAGTCTCCGACCGGCCTCGTGCTCGCCGACATCAATGAAGATTCGGTGAACCGGGTCGCTTCCGACCTCGGGGCACTAGGTATGCGCGTCGACGTTGGCTCACCTGACGACAACCAGGCCCTGGTGGACACGGCCGAGGAGAAATTCGGGCCAATCGACCTCTTCTGCGCCAATGCCGGAATCGGGTTCATAGGTGATGAGCAGACCGATCCCTCGGAATGGGATCGGATGTGGCAGATCAACACGATGTCTCACGTGCATGCCGCCAAAGCGCTCATTCCCGGTTGGATTGCGCGGGGCGAGGGGTACTTCCTGTCCACAGCATCGGCCGCCGGCCTCCTCACCAACCTCAAGGCAGCCCAGTACTCGGTGACAAAACATGCTGCTGTTGCTTTCGCCGAATGGCTGGCGATCACCTACGGCGACAAGGGGATCAAGGTGAGTTGTCTCTGCCCGATGGGGGTGGACACTCCTCTCCTCGATGTTGCGACCGAGTTCCACGACCTTCTCTCCCCACACGCGATTTCCCCCGATGAAGTCGCCGACGCCGTGGTTGCCGGCATTGCCTCCGAAGAGTTCCTGATACTCCCGCACGACGATGTGGGAAAGTTCTTCCAGAACAAGGCAAACGACTACGAACGCTGGCTCGGTGGGATGCGGAAGCTGCAACGTTCCGTGTTCCCGGAGTGACTAAGTAAATAACCGACAAGAGCAGGATGACTTCCATGGATAAGAAACGTGTCGTGGTGACCGGCACCGGCGCGGTCGCTGCACCCGGCCTCAACGTCGACGCACTCTGGAAAGGGTTGATGTCGGGTCCTCCCGGGCCGGGGCCACACCTCATCGAGAACTGGGATCCCGATCCGATCGTCCCCAAGCGCGAATCTCGCCGTCTCGACCGGTTTACTGAGTTTGCCCTGGTGGCGGCAGACGAAGCCTTCAGCCAGGCTGGAGAATTCGCAGCCGACCCAAACCGGGTAACCGTCTCGGTCGCAACCGGCATCGGCGGCCTCGAGTCCCTCGAGATCTTGGTCAACGAGAGCCAGAAGGACGACCCCAGAGTCTCACCGTTCCTGGTCCCGATGATGATGGCCAATGCCGCCGCAGCAGCCATCTCGATCAAGTACGGGTTTGGCGGGCAGGCAAACACCCCGGTTGTCGCCTGCGCCGCGGGAGCACAGGCCATCCTCGACGGCATGCGAATGATCCAGTGGGGATACGCCGATGTCGCCATCGTCGGTGGGACCGAAGCAGCAGCCCGCAAGTCGGCCCGGGAAGGTTTTGCATCGGCACGAGCACTTTCGAAGACGTCTGTGGCCAAGCCGTTCGACATCGACCGCGACGGCTTCGTGATGGGGGAAGGCGGAGCGGTTCTCGTTCTGGAAGAGATGGAAACGGCGCGTGCCCGTGGTGCAACAATTCTCGCCGAAGTGCTGGGAGGAGCGTCGACCGCCGATGCCTACCACATCACCGCACCCCATCCGGAGGGTGACGGTGCTGAACGTGCCATGCGGCTCGCCATCGAGGATGCCGGGCTCGCTCCAGGCGACGTCGCTTACATAAACGCCCACGGCACCGGCACCGAACTCAACGATCGGACTGAGGGAGTGGTCATCGAGAGGATATTCGGCAGCAACCAACCGGCGGTTTCGTCGATAAAAGGAACAACGGGCCACGGCCTGGGGGCTTCGGGATCGATCGAGGCGGTAATGGTGGTCGAGTCGATGCTTCGCGGTGAGTTGCTACCCAACCTCGGGCTCGACAATCAGGACCCCGAGATCCCCCTCACGGACATCGTCCTCGAAGCCCGAGAGTGGACACCGGGGCCAGCTCTCTCCAACTCGTTCGGCTTCGGGGGCCACAACACCGTTCTCGCCTTCGGCCCGGCCTGACCTTTTCCGGTACTCCGCGGTACCACTAACCTTGTCCTGGTACGGGAGCTCGGTGAGACCGGGCTGAGAGGGAGTCTCGAAAGGCTCCGACCGGAAGAACCTGATCTGGGTAATGCCAGCGCAGGGAGACTCCACCGCAATTGGCTCCCGCTTTAGGAGTTGAGATCAATGCGGAAAATGTCGATAGCCTTCATCGGGCTCGCTCTGGTCGCGGCGGCCTGCGGCACCGAAACAGCAGAGACCCCGGATCGCCTCACCCTCGTCGCTCACGACTCGTTTGCCGACGCTGTCAATGATGAGACGTTTGCGGACTTCACCGAAGAAACCGGGATCGAGGTAGCGGTACTCGCTGCCGGCGATGCCGGAGGCATGGTCACCCAGGCCGCACTCAGCGCGGGCAACCCCATCGCCGATGTCATGTTCGGTGTCGACGACACGTTCCTGTCCCGCGCCCTGGACGAGGAGCTGTTCACCGAACACACCTCGGAGTTGATCGAGAGCGTCGCGGAGAGCCTGAGGCTTGGCCCCGAAAATCTGGTGACGCCGATCAGCTACGGCGATGTCTGCCTCAACTACGACAAGGATTGGTTCGCGACTGCCCAACTTCACGTCCCGACCCGCCTCGATGACCTCCGGGTGAACGTGTACGCCAGCGCCATGGTCGTCGAACATCCGGCAACCTCTTCCCCGGGTTTGGCGTTCTTGCTGGCAACCATCGACGAGTTTGGCGAGGACGGTTGGCTCGATTACTGGACCGACCTGAAGGCTGGGGGGGTCAAGGTGGCGCCTGACTGGAACTCCGCCTACTACGGCGACTTCACCCGATACGGAGGCGACCGCTCCCTGGTTGTGTCCTACGCGTCGTCACCGCCGGCTGAAGTGATCTTCGCTGAAGAGCCGACCGACGAGGCACCGACCGGAGTCATCGAAGCCGGTTGTTACCGCCAGGTCGAATTCGCCGGCGTTCTCGACGGAACCGACTACCCCGACGCTGCGGGCGACCTGATCGACTTCATGCTTTCGGTCGAGTTTCAGGAGACGATCCCCCTCAACTGGTTCGTCTTCCCAGCTAACGGCGATGCAGATCTTCCCCAGGAATTCGTTGACCATACGGTTATACCGGAATCACCGGCCCAGCTCGACCCGGCTTACATCGCCGAGAACCGGGAGTCATGGATCCAGCAATGGTCAGATCTGATGGATAGTTAGTGGCACGGCGGAGGAGGTTCAGGTGGGGCTGGTTGGCTGTTGCGGCTGTCCCCGCGCTCTTTCTCGGGTACTTCTTCCTCTACCCGCTCACCCGCATCCTTGCCGTGGGGTTATCCGAACTCGGGGTGGGCGCATCCGGGGTGGAAGATCGGTTGTTCCGGGTCGGCTGGTTCACCTTCTGGCAGGCCGTGGTGTCGACTGCCCTCACCTTCCTGGTCGCCGCCCCGATGACCTGGGCTGTGGGCCGGTACGAGTTCAAGGGGCGGAAGCTGGCGATGGCCTTGGTGACGGTTCCGTTCGTCCTTCCGACCGTGGTCGTCGGGACCGCCTTCGTGGCACTGGGCTGGCGCGACTCGATCGGCGCAATCCTCGCTGCCCACGTCTTCTTCAATGTGGCCGTTGTCGTGCGCACCGTCGGTTCGCAATGGCGCCGGCTCGACCCCGACCTCCTGCATGCCGCAGCCTCGCTCGGAGCTTCCCCGCGCCAGGTGATGCGGAGGATCACCCTGCCGCTGCTCCGGCCGTCACTGGCAGCAGCAGCCTCGATCGTGTTCCTGTTCACCTTCACGTCCTTCGGCGTGATCCTGATCCTCGGTGGGTACCAGTTCGCCACCCTCGAGGTCGAGATCTACCGGCAAGCCATTGTGCTATTCGACATTCCCCTCGCCGCGGTGATGGCGCTGGTCCAGCTGATCGGAGTAAGTACCGCTCTCTATCTGTATTCCCGCTACCAGGAGCGACACTCGACTTCGTGGGAAGTCAGTTCCGACGCATCGGTTCCTTCGCCAACCGGGCGCTCGAGACTGTGGGTGTACGCGGCCGTGACTGGGACCCTCGCCGCCCTGTCGTTGCCCCTCTTCGCCTTGGTCCGACGCTCGATGGGTTCGTACCAGAACCTATTCGGTGCCGACCTCGTAGTCGGAGACCCCGCTGCCGCGATTCGCAACAGCCTGCTCACCGCGGCGGTGGCAGCGGTAGCAGCCCTGGTCGTCGGGATCATGGCTGCCACCTTCGTCAGCCATCGCTCCGGGAAGCTATCGCGTTGGTTCGACACGACCCTGATGCTGCCGCTCGGCACCTCCGCGGTTGCAATCGGGCTCGGTTTCATCGTCGCCCTCGACTGGCCCATCGACCTCAGGGCGTCGCTGTTGCTCGTCCCGATGGCCCACGCCCTCATCGCCATCCCCTTCGTGGTCCGAATCACCCTCCCCGCGATGCGTTCCATCGACCCCGACCTGAGGAATGCGGCATCGGTCCTCGGAGCCTCGCCCTGGCGGGTGTGGCGTCGCGTCGATCTGCCCCTGGTCAGCAAGGCAGCGCTCGTCGCCACCGGGTTTTCACTCGTCATCTCCCTCGGTGAGTTCGGTGCCACCTCTTTTGTGGCCCGTCCCAATACCGCCACGATCCCCACTTTGATATTCCGACTGCTATCCAGGCCAGGAGAGAGCTCCTTCGGCATGGCGATGGCACTGTCGGTGATCCTCGCCGCGCTGACCGCAGGGATCATCCTCTGGGTCGACCGATTCCGTGCCGGCGACATAGGCTCCTTCTGATGCTCCGGGTACAGGACCTTCACGTCAGGATCGAGGACACGAGGATCCTCAGAGAAGTCGATCTCGGTGTATCGGACGGCGAGATCGTTGGGATTCTCGGACCGTCGGGATCGGGGAAGTCGACACTCCTCCGTGCCATCGCCGGGATCATCGAACCAACCGCGGGTGCCATCTATTGGGATGGCGAGGACATCACCCACGTGCCCACCCATAAACGCCGATTCGGGCTGATGTTCCAGGGTTATGCCCTCTTTCCCCATCTCACCGTTGGCGAGAACGTCGGGTTCGGGCTGGAGAAGGGAGCGGATGGTCAGGTCGAGGAGGCGCTGGCGTGGGTGGGTATGACCGGGTTCGCCGAACGCACGGTCGACGACCTATCCGGCGGCGAGAAGCAACGGGTCGCGCTGGCGCGTACGCTCGCCCCGCGCCCCCGTTTGGTCATGCTTGATGAGCCACTCGGCGCCCTCGACCGCAACTTGCGCAGTCGCCTCGTCACCGAGACCAGGGAACTGTTGAAGGACCGGGAGGCAACCGCGATCGTCGTCACCCACGACGCCGGGGAGGCCGACGCGATTTGTGACCGGCTTGCCCTGCTCAGGGAGGGGAGGATCGTCCAGACCGGCACCCTCAGCGAACTGGTTGCCGCCCCGGCCGACCAGTGGGTGGCCGACTTCCTCGGCTGATCCCCTTCTCCGCGCCCCAGCGATCACATGTGATACGCCACGCCTTAGGAACGGGAGAGAGTCGTACTCCTACTGGTCGATGCCGCCATCGTCGAGCAACGCACCAAAACGCACTCCCGCGGCGAAGGCGCCACGCTTGGACCTCGCCCAAGCCTCCCTCAATTCCTCCGGCGTCACTTCACCGTCTTCCAGCGCATCGCCGAAGAACCGTTCGAGATTGTTGAACGGGAAGACGTCCGGCAACTGTTCCAGTTCCTCCGCGGTGATGACACCGTCGTCGAGGAAACCTGCGATCAGGCTTCGGACGTCCTGGGCCGCGGTCCGGAATTCGGCGGCCTTCGCATCGAGAGCCTCGACAATTGCATCAGCCTGGCTTTGATCGATGGTCCGGTCTTCGACGAGGTCGGAAAGGACATCTTCGAGAACGGAGCCGTGATCTTTGAACGGTCCGACATAGGTTTCCTCCGATGAGACTTGTGAGTCGTCCTGGGCTGAAGCAACCCCGGGATTGGAAATGGCTGCGGTCACGAACCCCGCTCCAATCAGGAGACCTCCGGCAACGGTTGCGGCCAAGAGTTTTTGCTTCACGGACACTCCTTTGTGTTCTGACAGGGAGAAGTATCCGTGCCAATTGTTAAGTGGTGGTGAAGGGGATGTCCCGCTTCGGTAAGACTTGAATCAACCCCCGGCGTTTCTGATTCGCACCATTTCATCCACGAATTCGTTTGGGATTCGCCGGGGACGGCCCTCGAGGTCGGTGAATGCCGCGGAAACCTCCAATTCGGCCACCACCAGGTCGTCACGGAGCATCAGCTGCTGCCAGGTCGACTTCACCCGGCCCACATCTTCGATCCAGGTGCGGATCACCAGTTCCTGACCGTATCGCGCTGCGGCCCGGAAGCGGGCCTGCAGCTCAACCACGACGAATTGCCACCCGTTCTCCTTCAAGATGTCGAGCCCCCAACCCATGTCGGTCAGGTATTCGATTCGAGCCGTCTCGAAATAGGAGAAGTAGTTGGTGTGGTTGACATGGTCGTACGGGTCGAGTTCGTAGAAGCGAACCTTCAGCGACGTTTCGTGGACTTCGCGATCGGCGGGTACCTGGACGGTCATCCTTCTCCTGTGAGCCTGTTGGCCAGGAGGCTACCCTCGCATCCATGAAGGCCTGGCACCTAAACGACACCACTGGACCCGAAGCCCTCGAATCGGTCGAGATCGACGAGCCTCAGCCCGGAACCGGCCAGATCAGGGTCAAGCTGGAAATGAGCGGCCTCAATCATCTCGATCTTTGGGTGAGCCGTGGGCTGCCGAAGCCACACCACCTGCCGCATATCCTCGGCGCAGACGGGGCTGGCAGGGTCGACGCAATCGGAGAGGGTGTGTCCGGGTTCGAGATCGGAGACGAGATCATCATCGATCCGACCGTTTCGTGTGGGACCTGTGTCCACTGTGGCCGCGACGACATCGTGTACTGCGCCGACTACAAGATCCTCGGGGAACACCTGAATGGAACGCTCACCGAGTCGGTGGTAATCCCGACCATCAACGCGGTGCGCAAGCCGAAAGCCATGGACTGGGATGTCGCCGGAACTTTCGGGTTGGTGACGGTCACGGCCTTGAGAATGCTGGAACGCGTCAATCTCCAACAGGGGGAACGGGTGCTGGTGGTGGGAATCGGCGGTGGAGTCTCGACTGCGGCGATGTCGCTGGCGCTTGCCTACGATGCCGAGGTATACGTCACGTCGCGTTCCCAGGAAAAGCTCGATTGGGCCGTCGAACAAGGAGCCACAGGCGGATTCCTCTCCGACGGTGAGTTCGGCAAGGAGATGGCCGCTCTCGGCGGGGCCGACGTGGTCATCGAAAATGTCGGGCCGGCAACCCTCGGCCAGTCGCTAAAAGCGGCAGTCCGTGGTGGCCGGATCGCAATCTGCGGGGGGACCAGTGGAGCCAAGTACGAGCTGAGCCTGCCCTATCTGTTCTTCAAGCAACTCGAGATCGTCGGGTCGTCGATGGGGACCCATGCCCAGTTCGCCCGGGCCACCCACTATGTCGGTTCGGGGCAAGCCAAGGCCTTTGTCGATCGAACCTTCGCCTTCGCCGACCTTCCGGAGGCAATGGCCTATCTCGATTCCGGCGAGCAGGTCGGGAAAGTCGCCATCGCCCGCTGATCTGAGCGTTCTACAGAATCGACCCAATTGCACCGATAACCCGGCATGGCTCTAGCTTCTGCCGGCGATCGGCAACACGTCGCCCGCGTCGTTTTACTCAGCGGCATCCTGGTGGCTCCCCTTGGGATTGCCGCCGACCTCTGGCTCAACTCGGTGTCATTCGACAGCATGATCCGGTCGGCGGTATATCTGTCGATCGGAGCGCTCTCGGCAGTGCTACTCACAAGACCTTCCCGTGTCTACCTTTTTCCCGTATACCTGGGTTTGGTCTCGGGTGTGTTGTCAGTCTTCGACGCAATCGCGGCCAGCGCAATCTCCCTCACTTCTCCAGGGACAACTCTGACGGTGCTGGTGCTGGTGGCTGTCACCCATATCGGAATCTCCACCAACAGGTCGCCGCGTCCGGCCGCAATTTGGGTCCTGGGCATTGCGCTATTCACATTGTTGAGTGTCTTTTACTCGGACTTCCCGAGCACCACCGTCATTGGGTTTGTTGTGGTGGGGACCCTGGGGCAGTCAGTTGTCATCTGGATCGTCCATCGCATGTTTGAATCACTGGCGTTCGCTACGGTGACGGCGAAGAAGCACGCACGGATCCAAAAGGCCCTCGCCGAATGCTCGCAGGCGCTGCTCAACCGGGGCACCAAGGATCCGCTGAACACGGCCCTCCTTGCTCTGCTCGATGCCACCGAGGCGTACTACGCCTACATCGACGTCAACCGGATCGACCAGGGGGGCGACATCAGATGGGAGATCGTCGCCGAAGCGCAGCATCCCGACTATCCCGATAACGATCTCAGCTTCGTCAGCGGGGACTATTCCCAGATGGAAGAGTATGCCGAGACGTTGAGCAGTGGAAGGCCGGTGGAGATCATCACTTCCCAGATGCCAATGCCTCTGCGCTCTCGATACGAGTCCGAAGGCATCAAGGCCGAACTGATGGCACCCATCATGACCGGTGGCCGCTGGATGGGAACGCTCGGATACACCGACCATATTCGTGAAGGGACCTGGACCAGGATCGAGGTCGAGGGTTTGATGCGGGCTGCCGAGATGGTCGGCGCCTATTGGGAAAGAGAGGCCGCCCGGGAGGGTCTCATGGAGCTGGCCAAAGCCAAGGACCGCTTCATCGCTGCTGTGAGTCACGAGCTCCGCACCCCGCTCTCCGCCGTCGTTGGTTTCGCCGGAGCGCTTGTCGACGGAGTGGAGGCGTATGCAACCGAGGAGCTGACCGAGATGGCCTCTGTGATCTACAACCAGAGCATCGAACTGACCCACCTGGTCGACGACCTGCTCACCTCCGAACGCGCCGCCTCGGGCAATCTGACCATCCAGGCGACCGACATCTCTGTCCTCGACGAGTGCTTCGACATCGTCCGGTCCACGGGACTCGATGTGGCAGTGTCGGTCAACGGAGCGCCCGTCACTGCTCATGCCGACCCGCTCCGCACCCGACAAATCCTGCGCAACCTCCTCACCAACGCAGCGCGCTACGGAGGAGACAATGTCGAAGTGGAAGTCGCCGAAGCCGACGGCAATGCCCTCGTCAGCGTCCGTGACAACGGAATGGGCGTGCGTCACATCGATGTCGAGCAAATCTTCGAGCCGTACTACCGGACTCAGGGTGAAGGCTCAGCACCGGACTCGGTCGGCCTTGGCCTCGCCGTCGCCCGCCAGCTAGCGCGTCTCATGGGTGGTGACCTCGAGTACCGGAGATCGAACCAGTGGACGGTTTTCGAGCTGTCTCTCCCACTGTCCTCGGTGCCGGCGCGGGTTACTTAGAGTCCGGGACCGGTTCCGTCCCCCCACGAATCAGCCAGGCGATCCGGTCATAGGAGACCAAGTGGTGGAGGGTCAGAGCTCCCGGGTAGGCCCACGCCATCCAACTCGGCCCAGCGACAAACCAACCGACGGCACCGGCCGCGAAGACCACCAGTTCGATCAGTAGCCGCACCGGCCCCGACACCGGATAGGGGGCATCCCCCTTGGCGCTTCGGTCACCGGGGACCCGGAACGTAGCCCAGAGAGCCATAGCGGCGAAGGTGAAACCGACTGCCAGGATCCACCTCCAGGGACCGGTTCCGACCTCGAGCCCGAGCCGGAAGAGTCCGACGAGCCCGATGATCTCGAGCAGGAAGCGAAACGTCAGGTTGACCGGATTGAATCCCATGGCGGCCAGTCTGGCAGGATGACTCCCGGGTCAGCGACCTCTGACAATCGATGAGACTTCCTTGCCGAGCAGTTCGATCGAGCGCAGGTTCTTCTCATGGGGAAGCTGGGCGGGGTTGTGCAGCATGAACCTTTCGATGTCGAGCCACTCCTTCCATTGCAGGATCTTGGAGGCGACATGGTCGGGGTCTCCTACCACCAGCGAGCCGTTCGGGCTGCGCATTGCGTCGTACTGCTGTCTGGTCATCGGTGGCCAACCGCGCTCGCGCCCGATCTGGGTCATCATCGCCGCGTAGGAGGGGAAGATCTCCTCGGCAGCCTGGTCGGTGTCCTCTGCGACATGACCATGAGCATGGACCGCGATGGGGAAGTCTGCCGGGTCGTAGTCGTTCTCGACCAGCGTCTGGCGATAGAGGTCGATCAGGCTGCGGAACCGGGCCGGCTCACCACCGATTATGGCGAGGACCACCTGAAGTCCCAGACGTCCGGCGCGCACCACCGAGGCAGGCGTACCACCCACACCGACAGAGATCGGCAGCGGATCCTGGAACGGTCGCGGGTAGACACCCTGATCCTGGATCGGTTCGCGGAACTTTCCGCTCCAGCTGACCCGCTCGTTGTCTCGGATGGTCAGCAACATCTCGAGCTTCTCAGTGAACAGGGCGTCGTAATCCTCGAGTGAGTAGCCGAACAAGGGGAACGATTCGATGAACGAGCCGCGGCCCACCATCAGCTCAGCACGTCCCGATGAGATCTGGTCCAGCGTGGCGAAGTCCTGGAATGTCCGTACCGGGTCGGCGGAGCTCAGGACGATCACTGCCGATCCGAGCCGGATGCTCTCCGTTCGGGCAGCAGCCGCGGCAAGGGTGATCGCTGGCGCCGATGCGGCCATGTCTGCGCGGTGATGCTCGCCGAGGCCATAGGCATCGAGACCAACCTCGTCGGCTCTAACGATCTCCTCGACGACATTGCGGAGACGCTCGCCGTGGCTGATCCCCTCCCCTGTCTCGGGGTTCTTGCGGGCATCGGCGAAGCTGGTTAGTCCTAATTCCATGAAGTTTCCTTTCGACGCAAAGCGTAGAGTCCGCAAACGGAGAGACTTTCCCCTGGTCATCGTCAAACCGTCTCCCGAAACAACCTCGTTGAGCGTTCAACTATTCCGAAGGCACCGACCGCTTTTGAACTCCCGGTGCTGGCGACGCTGAGGAGGCAGAGATCAGCCGATGCGCCAGAAGCAGCATTATCACGACAACGGAGCCGAGGTACATGCCGATCATCATCGGATGCGCCGAGTCTGTACCGGCATGAATCCCATGGATCAGTGACGCTACGAACACACCGAAGGAGCCGTAGTGGATCGATCTCCACGCACGCTGGCCGATCCTCTTCTTTAGATAGAAGCTCATCGAGACGACCACCAGGCCGTAGAAGGCGACGACCCCGAGTGCGACGGGAAGTCGCTTCCAATCTGACAAGCCGGGAACCAAGATCTCTGCCCAGCTGAACTCGAGGAAGTCATGAATGGAGAGCACGAATATGTGAACCAAGGTCGCGATAAGAGCGCCCATACCGAGCGACTCGTGGAACCAGGTGAGGGGCTTTGCCTTGACTACCGACTGCAGCAGCTTCGTCGATGCCAGCAACCCCCAGATGACCGCTGCACTGAGCAAGGCGAACGCCACAATTCCCGAGCCGCGGATCACCAGCCACTCGCCGCTCATGCCACCAGCTCCGCATCTGCGGTGGCAAAGACCGAACCGTCATGCCATAGGACGAGCGCCGACCGAACCCACTCGGTCGCATCCGCCCAGGCGAGGCCGTCGACGCCCTTGATCAAGACGGCTTTGGCGCCCGCCTCCGCCTCAACAGCGGTTCTGGCAACCACGGTGGCGCTTAGCACAGGGGTCTCCACCGGTTCCATCGTTCGGGGGTCGACTAGATGGCTCACCTCGCGGCCTCCGACACGCCAGCGGCGTTTGGTGATCGAGGACGTGGCGAGGGCGCCCACTCCGACGTGGATCCTGGCCGCAATCCCCTCCCGAC
This sequence comes from Acidimicrobiia bacterium, assembly GCA_041748855.1. Taxonomy (GTDB): domain Bacteria; phylum Actinomycetota; class Acidimicrobiia; order Spongiisociales; family ZC4RG35; genus MA-ANB-1. The sequence continues at coordinate 52,126 of JBGTCK010000062.1, read as the reverse complement.
CGTCCATCACCGTGGTGATGGTGCCGGGGTCGGCGCTGCGAAGATCTCCGCCCGCCGACACCACTCTGCCGAGACCCTTCTCCACCGCACGGTCACACGCCCATCCCTTGGCAATACCACCCAGATCCAACGACGTCCGCGGCGACCGGCGCAGCACCCGATCGCCCCGACAAAGTGACCAGCCGGAAGTTGGAGACTGGTCGCGAACTGAGGCGATGTCGGTGACTTCAGCAAAGGTGCGGTCGTAGCCCCAGCCGGCGACAGCCGACCCGACCCCAATATCAACCAGACCCCCGGTAGCAGTCCTGGCCCGGTCTGCAGCGGACAGCACCTCCCACATCATTAGCGACGGCCTCGATTCCGCAGGGGTGTCGCGATTGATCCGGCTCAGTTCGCTGTCGGGCCGGAACCGGCTGCACCTGCTCTCCACTTCCTCGAACCACCGGGCGATGGCTGCCGTGCGATCGACTGTGTCGAACCAGGCTTCAACCGTCGTCCCCATCGCCTTGAAGCTTCCCTGCTTCATGAGCCGCTGCTGGTGGGCTGGGGGGCGGCCTGAGCCGGCCGAGCTGGAGCTGGTGCCAGGGCAGGCGATTGCATGGACTCGCCTGAATCGGCCTGATAGCGGATGACCAGGAGGCCGGACCCGGGCTGGGCGGGCAGGGGTGCCTGCAGGGTGGCCGTCTCGACCTGCCCATCAGGAGTCGACGGCGCGATCCGGGCCGGTTCGAGGACCACCGCAGTGATCGTCGAGCCCCACGCCAACGCCGCCCCGCTCCAAGCCGCCAGCCGTTGCCAGCGGGCCTCGCCGAAGCGACTCATTGGCCTTCCCCGACGGGGATCATCAGGGTTGCTTGGTAGGCATCTAGCACCCGGCCGAGCTCGGCAGGGAGTCCCGGTCCAGCGTCGGACGGGAAGATCCAGGCGTCGCCGGTGCTGAGCAGAACACGCTCGACCGCCGGGTCGAGGTCGGAGAACGTGGTCGGTCCCACTGCGGTTCCGGCGACGGTGGGCCCCGCAATCTCGGGTTCGCCGCTGGCAACAACGATGAAAGCGAGGAGACCGGCGAGGAGCACCACTATTCCGCTGATCACAGGGGTCGTCACGTCTTCCATATCAGTCGTCCGAGTCGTCGGAAAAGTCGTCAGAGTCAAGCGAGTCGTCCCAATCGTCTGAGGAGTCGTCAAAGTCGAGCGAGTCGTCCCAATCGTCCTCTCCGTCGTCGTCAGACCCGGCGGAGGGATCACCGCTGGCGATCGGGCTCGACCTGGTCAGGACCACCTGCACCGTCTGAGAATCTAAGGACTCGGGGAGGGGCAGACCCTCCTGGGCGCAGATCGGTCGGAGCGCGTCGAGGGCCGCCGCCTGCAGGGTGGTCAACTCCCCTGCCTTCTCCAGTTCGATCATCTCGGTCGCAACCGGTCCACATGCAACGAGGAGGTCCTGGGCGAGGTCGGGAACTACTGCCGTCCCGGCGTCGATCGGTTCCGCAGCGAATGCAGCCGGCTCATCGATCTGGGGTGATACCAGGAACATCGACGCTGCGGCAGCGAGGGGGACCACCATGATCCCCACGAATACCGAGACCGGCACAGACTGCTTCGCCCGGGGCGTTCTCGAGATCCGCGGGGCCGGAGACTCTGGAGCCGGGTTGGTTTCAGGCTTCGACATGGATGCACTCTCCAGGGCATTCTTCAGCGGCCTCGATTACGAGTTCGAGCAACGAACCGGGGATCCTGGCGCGACCCTCACATCCGTCGGGTCCATGCCCTTCGCCGTCCAGCCCGTCGAAGATGATCTCACGGTCGAAGAGAGTGGCACTCTCCTTCACTGCCCATACGCCGTCACCACGGTCCACAAAGATCTGCGGGGCAATTTGGGCACAAGTCCCGGCTCCCATGCACTCGTCGGTATCGATCCAAACAGTTGCCATTTCCGGTTCCTTTCACAGTTGTGGGTACACCCTGCGCCCGACCGTCTCAAGGGCGCTTCAACACACGGTCAAGCTGCACTCAAGATCCGGGAGCGGTTTGGAGGAACTTGGGAGCTTCGTCGGGATCACGGGTAGAATTGGATAGCGATCCTCAATCGACGTCGCAGGAAAAGGCCGGTCATGGAAACAGATCAAGAGAGAGCTGAGCGGCACGAGCGCGAACGTATCGAGTCGAACGAACGCTACGAAGCGGAACGCAAAGAGGACGGGGCGCGCCATGAGCAGGAGCGCAAGGACGCCCGCGCTATCAGAGAGCACACCGAGGACGATCCGTCCGACTGAACGGCAAAAAATCAACCGACTTCTCGGCCGCCGAATTGGTTGAATATCGCTGTGTTCACCCCTATCGAAACCCCACGCCTGCTCATTCGACCTTTTGTACCTGACGATGCCGCCGACCTCGCCCGGCGCCGCAGCGATCCCGAGGTAGCGAAGTATCAGAATTGGATAGTTCCCTACCCCGTCGAGCGGGCCGAGACGATGGTCGCCTCGGTCGTCACCATGGGTGGCCCCGAAAACGGCGAGTGGTGGATGGCAGCCGTCTGCGACCGCTCCAATGGAGAGGTCCTCGGCGATCTCGCTCTACATATGAGCGAAGACGGGCGATCTGCCGAGATCGGCTACACCTTCGCCAGCGAGAACTGGGGCAAGGGATACGCTTCCGAATCGGTTGATGCCTTCCTCGGATACCTGTTCGATGAGCTCGGCGTGACCCGCGTCTTCGGGATGCTTCACCCCGACAACCCGGCTTCGGCAATGGTGCTGGAGCGAAGCGGTTTTCTCTTTGAGGGGCACACCCGGTCCTCGTTCTGGCTCGATGGCGAGGTATCGGACGATTGGATCTACGGACTGCTGCGCTCCGACTGGGAGGACTGGAAAAACCGCCCGCAGGGACCGCCCGAGAAGGTCGAGTTGATCGAGGTCACCGCGGAGAACTACGGGACAGTCGCCAAGCTTACCACCCACAAGACCCAGGAGAGCTTCGTCGCCCCGATGCTGTGGTCGTATGCCGACGCGCTCTTCCCGGAGGAGGTCGATGGCGCGCCGTTGCTGCCGTGGATGCGGGCGATAGCCGCCGATGGTGAGTTCGTGGGCTTTGTCATGCTCGCTTTGGGCACGGAGCATCACCCGCACCCCTACCTTTGGCGCTTGCTCATCGACCGCCGCCACCAACGTCGCGGCATCGGAGCCAAGGCGCTCGACCTGGTCGAAGATGAGATGAGGGCCCGCGGAGCCGCGGCTCTATATGTGAGCTGGTCAGAGGGCAAAGGGTCGCCTGCCCCCATGTACCTCAAGCGGGGATACGAAATCACCGGCCGCATCATCGACGGCGAAACCGAAGCCAAGAAGCAGCTCAGCTGATCCGCGAACAAGAGTTCAAGAATTTCCCGGAACCGGTGGGCGAGCACCGACGTCTGATTCCGGGTCGGACACATACTGCCCAATCAGAACGGTCCGGCACGCCCCTTTATATCTAGAAAAGAAAGCGCCTGAGAAATGAACACAACAACAAAATGGATCGTCGGAATCGTCGTGGGTATCGGAGTTGTCGTAGTCGGTGGCGTGCTTGCCATCGCTGCGCTGATACCCACATCCAGAGTCGTGGACGGCAGCCCGGCGGCGCCGGTGGTACCGGCTCCTCCGGGAACGGAAGAGCCAGCGACAGGCCTGTCCAACGGCGAGTGGTTTGGATTCGTCACAGTCAACGGTGACAACGGCTCTACGGTCGTCACGATCGACCTCGCCGAGATCCTCACCGGAGAAGAGGCCCGAAAGGCGGCTGTCGACGCCGGTGTCATCGAAGAAGGCGAGGACGTCCCCAACGACTTCTTCATCTTCGACCCGGAGGACGATGTCGAGATCCTCGATCTCGCCGATAGCGCTGTGATCGAGGTTATCTCTGGCACTAGCCCGGAGACGTACCTGACCATCGATGCTGACACTCTCGCGTCTCTCTTCAACGGCTCCTACAGCGGAGAGCCGGTCTACGGGATCAGCCCCGGTATGCCAGCCCCGATGAACATCACCATCGAAGACGGATTCGTCACGACCATCGAGTCGGTCTACCTCCCCTAGGCCGATTCACCGACCGCGGTGGCGGCATTCCGCCACCGCGGTCATCCGCGTTTGGGTGTCCTTTAACTTTCGTTGAAGCGCTCTTGACAGCCCTTCCGGCATGTTGTGATCAAGCCGAGAAGGGAATCACCGATGAAAGTCGAATGGACGCGGAGGTTGCTGGCGACAACGGTCCTGGGAGTCCTCGCAGTTGCGCTGCCGGCACTGGCAAATGACCCGAGGTGCGAGCAGCAGCCGGATCGGCCCCAGTGTCAATCGATGGATGACGCTCCGGAGTCGACGACAACCACCACAGTGGCCCCGACCACCACTTCCACAGATGAGACCACCACCACTACGAGCTCTGACCCTGACTCCGATCCCACAACGACCACAACGCTTCCGAAAGGTCCCCACCACGCTGTCTCGGTGATCGGTTGCTCCAACACCCACCATGCGGCATCCGGGTATCTCGACGTGTCAAGCGTCGACCACTTGATCAATACGGCAAGAGCAGGCCACACCGTCGAGTACTGGGCGGTGAACGATGCTGGATGGGACGAGCACTATCTCCCGCTTCGTCCCGAAGGCGGCTTCGACGGAGCCTGGTTCAACCTCTGCGAACGAGCCTCTGCCGGTCTGACCCTGGAGAACGCCGAAACCGTTCTGGCCAAGATCTGGGAGATCGACCCCGGAATCCCGGTATGGGTGTCACCACTCAACTTCTATGAAGGTGAGGAGTGTGAAGTCACCAACGGGAACCAGATCCCCAATGAAGGCAGCGTCATCGCCGACACGCTCGCCGCCAACTACGAGCTGGTCGAGCGAGGTCCCGACCTCGGCCCTCTGAGCGTCGCGCATCTCAGGCGTGATCTATGCCACGTCACCCGCGAAGGTATCACGTTCCTCGGCACCCAGCTTCAAACCTTCTTCGATAACTGACCGGAATGTGTGACGTCAGTCGGCGAGTTGGCGGGCACCAAGAAACATCATCACTGAACCGGCGATGAACAGGATGTAGGCGATCCAATCAACGGCATCGTTGGGGAATCCGTTGAAACGGATGTCGTTGAGAATTATCAACAAGGCAATCACCCCGAAAAACCACCCGATTACCCGTTTGGTCTGCCCCCCGATCGAGATGCCACCGATGCCAAAGGCCGAAAGCAGCACCAAAAGCGCAAGCGCGGTGTAGATGGTGCCCGGGTTCCACTCACCGGCGATCAACCCGAAGACCACCCAGATGGCCACTATCAACCCCGCCCCGATGACCAAAAGCCCCAGAGGTCCTTTCGTCGTTTCGCTCGTAACCGCAGGTGTCTCTTCTTGGCTCAATCGCTCCTCCTCGTCGGGTTGACCCCGATTCTATGGGATGAAGTTCCAAAATGTGCCCCGGAACAGGGTTTTTATGATTGGTGCTCGGATTTCCTCCAACACTTCTCGACGACTCCGGCCAGAATCGGGGTCCCCTTTCCCGATGGGTTTTCTCCTCCGCCGTAAAGGTATGAGTCTCGCGAATATCGATTGACGCCCTCCCCAGTCGAAGCGATGTTGAGTGGTGCCCGGTGGGAGATATACTTCCCTGGACCTACTCTGTAGGTGCAACTCCTGGGAGCGTAGAACAGTCTGGAGTGTTCGTCGGCCTGTCAAGCCGAAGGTCGCGGGTTCAAATCCCGTCGTTCCCGCCAACCGAATCCCCTCCGGGTTTCGGTTCGGGAGGTCAGGTAGCTCAGTCGGTAGAGCGCCGGTCTGAAAAACCGGAGGTCGACGGATCGACGCCGTCCCTGACCACCACTCCCCTCCGAGGGATATTCGCGAAGTCCCAGGTTTAGAGCCAAGGCGAGATTCTGCCGCCGAAATCCAAGTCCAGTCCTCTGTGCAGCCGCGCTCACTCATTCGGGACTTCATGAGTTCGATCGATCGTCTAGGTTTATGCAGGAATGTAGTGGCCTCTGGTAGGACGCGAGGCCGCTCTCGACCAAATGTCGGAGTTGATCGAATCGGGGACGGGCATCGCCATCCTCGGGTCCGCCGGAGTCGGCAAGGGCCGGTTGCTGCACGAGCTGGTTGGTAGGGCCCCGCGCCTCCAATCGGCCGGTTGTCCAGCCCGAAGACGAATCCGGATGCGCTCGCAGGGACGTCCTCTCAGATACTACGTGCCCTAGCCTGGGCTCATGGGCTTTCGGGATCTCTTCGACACAGTCGATCAGCGTGTCACCCACTGGATGGCGAAGCTCGGCATCACAATTCTCCGTTGCAGTATCGGGCTCATCTTCATCTGGTTCGGCGCCCTCAAACTCGTTCCCGGCCTAAGCCCAGCCGACCAGATCGCCACCGACACCACGATGGCCCTCACCTTCGGACTCCTGTCGGAGGACGCCGCCCGATTAGGCCTCGCCGGCCTCGAGCTCGTCATCGGATTCGGGTTGTTGGTCGGTCGGTTCCTGAGGGTGACGCTGCTGCTGCTCTTTCTCCAGATGGCCGGCACACTGACGCCGCTGTTCATCTTCCCGGGCCAGATCTGGTCAGACTTCCCGTTGGTGCTGACTCTCGAGGGCCAATACATCGTCAAGAACGCCGTTCTCATCTCGGCAGGATTCGTGATCGGTTCCACCGTCCGTGGCGGACGTCTGGTCGAGGATTACGCCATAAACAGCGCAAAACCCGACCTCTAGTCCGGGCGCGTACTAGCACGGTGAGGTCATGAAAGATGTGCTCGTGGATGAGAGTCATGCCCAGCCTGTCGGCTGGAATTGGGCCAAGGGCGGTTTCAACCTGTGGGGGTCGCGGATTCACTCGCACGGCATAGCGGTCACCGGGAATACTCTAAGCGACCCCATCATTAGACAGATCCGGCGGCCGGATTCCGGCCGTCAGGAGGTAGCCGATCATCCAGAACTCGCCGATGGTGGCGACGTAAGGCAGACCTTCGACCAACCACGATTCGGCGTTGGCAATGCCGTATCCCACGAAGGTACTCAGCATGTAGGTGACCCCACCGACGATGAGGATCCGTCCCAGCCACACGGGCATGCGACCAGAGGTGGCCGCAACGTATCCCATCGGGATCAGCCACAAGCCGAAGAACAACGCACCGACACCCCAGCTGTTGGCGCTCAGCTCGTACATGAGCTGGACCGTGCCGGCAGAATCGCCGCCGATGGCAACGCCGGGGTCACCGGCGACGCTCAACGCAGTCGCGAGGAAAGCAGCGCTGGCCAGGATGGCCACCGCGTTCATCATCCCGAAGATTGCCAGCGCCCACGCCGCTCCATGGTTGATGCTCCGGAACAGCTTGTAGAACCAGACCGCGACAAGTGCCTGCGCCCCCACGATGCCCATCTCCGCCACGAGGCCCAAGCGGGCCAGTGACTCGTTTCCGACGAGGTTGGCGAGGGTCGCCGCAGCATCACCTTCGACGAAGATCTGCGGGCGAACGACCAAGAATCCGACCATTCCTGTGATTGCAAGTGCGGCATACCAAAGCCCGGTAACCCGGGCCGTTCTCTTCAATGCCGGAAAACTCGAGCTCGAGGCTCCATCCAGTTTGCTATTCCTGGCAGTCGCCAGCGCATTGACCATTGTTCCTCCATTGGGTCTGTTATACGGCGTAAGGTAATCATACAACGTAAGACTGTCAAACTGAAAACTCGAAGACCTCTGGGCTCTTGAGGAAACGGCCCTCCTCAGCTGAGAATGAAGACAACCCCGAGAATGGCGACCACGATCGTGACCAATCCCACGAAGAGCGGCCCAAACGTCGAAGACTCGTAGAGGCCCTCGTCGATGTGGCGCCCGAGGCGCAGGTATCGCGCGGTTGCACTCACCGCAGACACCGCTCCGACAACGATGAGCCCCAGTCCCACAAGTTCGGCCTTGGTTCCCTCGACTTCGACCAGCTCGGAGAGGAGGATCCCAAGCCCGACAAAGGCCAGGGAGGTGCGGATCCAGGAGAGAAAGGTCCGTTCGTTGGCAAGATGGTCGCGGGCGAGGCTGCCGGAGATATTGCGCACTTCACGGCTGCCAAAACGCTTTCGACCTTCCACGCGGCCAGAGTATCAGAAGCCCTAGCGCCGCTGGGTGGTCACCCGCTTCGTCGAACCAGCCCCATGAGACGTCCCGCCCGGCCAACCGTGGGTGCCTGGTTTCAACCACCTGTCTCCGGGGTAGGCATTCGACATGGACACCTTCGGAATCGTTCTGCTCATACTCGTGGGTCTGGGCGCGTTCTGGGCAGTAATGGCACTGCTCCGGCAAGGACATCCCGAGGACAGCACCGAACGAGACTTGCCCGAGAACCCGGGACCGACAGGTGAGGAATATCCTCCGGGATCCCGCCCCGCTGGACCAGGTGCGGAGCGAATGATCGCGAATCCTTCGGAGACCGAAGACGGGGCGGGGGTTGACGGGAATCAATAGCGTCAGCTAGCGAACGGATCGGCAGATCGCAGTCCTCGAGATAGGTAATCCGAGGTTCAGGAGCCCATCTTCTGGTAGCGCCGCACCGCCAGCGGGGCGAAGACGGCGACGATGACGACGACCCAGATCAGGGTGTAAAGCGCAGGATTCTGCAAGGACCAAACGGTCGGCTCAGGTGTACCCGGCGGGATGTTGCCGAATGCTTCACGTGCAGCCTGGGCGACAGCCGAAACGGGATTCCATTCGGCGAACACCCGCAGCGGGCCAGGGAGAGTTTCTGCAGGCACGAAGGTGTTGGCAATGAAGGTCAGCGGAAAAATGACCATGAACGCCGTGCTGTTGATGATCTCAGGGGTCGGTACGAGCAGGGCGACGTACGCCATGATCCATGAGAGGGCGTACGCAAACGCCAGCAACACGGCGAAGCCTGCGACCGCACTCGCCAACCCATTGTGGATCCGCCAGCCGACCAGGAGCCCGGCTCCGGCCATCACTACGAGCGTCATAATGTTATAGAGCACATCGGTGCTGGTACGACCGAACACGACAGCCGACCGAGACATGGGCAGAGAACGAAACCTGCTGATGATCCCTTTTTGCATGTCTTCGGCGAGGCCGGCTCCGGTAAATGTTGCGCCGAAGCTGAGATTCATGGCGAATGCCCCGGCTACGAGAAATTCGCGGTAGGAACCACCCGGGATATCGATGGCTCCACCAAAGACATAGGCGAACATCACCACCATGATGACGGGTGTCACCAGCACCGAGACGAGGATCTCGGGGACGCGGAGCACCTTGATCATGTTCCGACGTGCGATGTTGAATCCGTCGGCGAAGAAGTCGGCAAATACCGCCATCAGCTCGCCTCCTTCATGTCGACGAGTGCGGGCTCGGTGGCTCCCTCAGTGCCGTGGCCGGTTAGGGAGAGAAACACGTCGTCGAGTGTGGGCCGGCGAAGTCCGGCGTCCTCCAACTCGATGCCGGCGGCGCTAAAAGCGCGCAGCACCAGCGTCATTGTGTCCACCCCTCCGGAGATCGGCGCCGTCACCGCAGTCCTTGTCCCGTGGATAGCACCTACAGCAAAAGGAGCGATAGTCCGCTTCGCCTCATCCAAGTCTGCCTCCGAGGAGAGTGCTATCTCCATGCGCTCGCCGCCAACCATCTTCTTGAGCTGATCGGGTGAGCCATGGGCGATCTCACGGCCCCGGTCGATTACCACAATGTCCTCGGCGAGCTGGTCGGCCTCTTCCATATATTGCGTGGTGAGCAGCAAGGTGGACCCTCCGTCGACCAGCTCGCGGATGATGTCCCATAGCTGTGCGCGGCTGCGCGGATCAAGACCGGTGCTCGGCTCATCGAGGATCAAGACTGGGGGCGCAGCGACGAGGGCTCCCGCCAGATCGAGGCGGCGGCGCATCCCGCCCGAGTAGCCTTTGACCGGGCGGCTGCCGGCCTCGACAAGATCAAACCTCTCGAGCAACTCGTGAGCACGCCTTCGCGCCTGCTTCCGCCCGAGGTGATAGAGCCGACCGATCAAGTCGAGGTTCTCAAAACCGGTCAGGTAGTCGTCTACTGCGGCGTACTGGCCGCTGAGGCCGATGCGCTTGCGGACTTCGCCAGGCTCACTTCGAATGTCTGCTCCAGCCACTTTTGCCGTGCCGGCGTCAGGTTCGAGCAGGGTGGTGAGAATTGAAACCGCAGTCGTCTTTCCTGCGCCGTTCGGACCTAGCAACCCCAAGACGGACCCCTCAGGCACGCTGAGGTCGAGCCCCGTCAAACCCTCGATGTCCCCGTATCTCTTGACCAGGCCGCGCGCCTCAATGATGTTTTGCACTGGTGCTGCTCCGTCTCGTCGTTCGTACGATGTAAGTCATACGGTGTAAGATAGACCGTACATCGTAAGATTGTCAAGGAAGACTTCACCGAGTGCGAGAATGAACCACGGCAAAGCGGTCTTGAGCCAGACGTGCTGGGGGAAATCAGCCTTCTTGTCGGAGACGGTCGAGGCCGTCGAGCATCAGGTCGAGAGCGAACTCGAATTCGGTCTGATCGTCACACCACCCCAGAGTTTGGTCATCGGGGTCATCGTGAGCAATGGCTTCCATGAACTCGAAGAACAAGGGGAGTTCGGCGGCCATCTCGGCGAATAGCTCCTCATCATCTCCCTCATCTTCGGTCCCGGGCGCCGGGTTGAACATCTCCTGGCTGAAACCTAGAGCCCGACTACCCAAAGCGTGCATTGCATGGTGAGCCAGGTCGTAGGACATGCCACCGGCCCGGAAGATCTCGAGAAAGCCGTGGAAGTAGAGCAGGACCGCGCCGTTCATCGTGGTCCGTGACTCGAGAACCCATGGCGCCCACTTGTGCCGGAGCATGACCTGGCGGGCACCCTGAATGCGAGACCGCATCGCCTGCTTCCAGTCTCCGGGGCCTGTCGCGGGCGGCAGGTCAGCATTGTTTTCCAGGATCTCCTCGACGACCACCTCGGCGACACCATCGAGCAATGCCTCTTTGTTGGCGACGTGGTAGTAGAGCGACATTGCCTCGACACCGAGAGCATCGGCCAATGCTCTCATGGTGAGGGCATCGAGACCACCGTCGTCGGCCAGGGCCACTGCGGCGGCGAGTATCCGCTGCTTGGTTAGCGGACGCCTTATGTTTGTCTCCGGGTCCGTTTCGGCGGTCATTGCTCCATCAACTCTAGCCGTACATCATAAGTCTTGACAGCCTTACATTGTACAAGTACGCTGCCCTTACATTGTAAAAGGAGCAAATCAAATGGAAGATCGCCAACAGACGGTCCCTAGACCACCAACCACCACGACGATGCAAGCCGTGAGGCAGAACGCATACGGCGAAACTGCCCATGATGTCTTTGAGTGGGGCTTTGTGCCGATTCCCGAAATCGAGCCCGACGCGGTGCTGATCCGGGTAGCAGCATCGTCGGTGAACGCCCTCGACTGGCATTTCATGACCGGAACTCCCTACTTCTTGCGGCTCCAGAACGGTTTCCGCACCCCGAAGAGGTTGATCCCGGGCGCAGACGTCGCTGGAACTATCGTTGAGATCGGGTCTGAGGTCACCGGGTTCAAGCCCGGAGACGAGGTGTTCGGAGAAATCGGTGGCGGTGCTTTTGCCTCGTATGCAACCGGTAAGGCACGGCACCTCGCCCACCGACCCGCAAGTCTTCCCATCGAGGAGAGTGCCACGCTTGGGGTGGCCGCCCTTACCGCGCTCCAGGGTCTCCGCGACTGGGCTGAAATGAAGCCGGGAGACCGCGTCCTGATCAACGGAGCTTCCGGTGGTGTGGGCACATTTGCCATTCAGATCGCCCGAGCCCTCGGCGCCAGCCACATCACCGCAGTCTGCAGCACAGCAAATGTGGAGACCGCACGGTCACTCGGTGCCGACCGGGTGGTCGACTACACCAAAGAAGACTTCACCGAGATCGACGACACTTTCAACGTGTTCTTCGACAATGCAGGCAGCAAGAGCCTTAGCGAGTCGAAGAAGATGCTCACCGACGACGGGGTCCTTGTGATGGTCACCGGCGAAAAGGGAAAGTGGATCCGCCCTCTCGACCGAATGCTCGCGGGAGCGATCCGCTCCAAGTTCTGGAGCCAGCGCATCGCCGGCAAGACGGCCGCAGCAAGCGGCGAAGACGGGGCGCTTCTTGCCCGGATGGTCGAGGAAGGAAAGCTCCGGCCGGTCATCGACCGCCGGTTCACGTTCGACAATGCGATTGACGCGCTTGCGTACCAGGCGGCCGGTCACGCCAGGGGCAAGTCGATCGTGGAAGTGTCCTGACGCTAATCCAAAGCCAGGGTGTCAGACACTGGGCGACTGGGTCAACGGCTTCCGGAGCTCGTTCTTGGCGGTGTGGAGGCTGGTTCGGCGGAGTGCGACCTTGAAACGGCTTCTGGGCCTCGCTGACCTCGCCATCTGCTCCAACGCGATGAACCGAGCCATCGGCACCGATATCGGTTGCCAGATCGTCTTCTCGACCGACAACTTCTCCTGGATCCTTCTCACGATTTCGCCTCTCAGGGGTGGGGAACCTCGGACTCTCCGAAGCTCTGACCTCTGAGAGAGGCGCGTCGGTCACTTTGATACGAGAAATCAGAAGCTCGTTGAGGCAGCCGACTGGCATGGCTGCTGTCCGTCGATGCCGAGGTCAGTGTGCAGGCGAGGTACGACTTCCGGGAGCGGGAGCATCGCTAGCTGGTTGAGACGAAACGGAGGGATCATTCCAGGGGTGGAAAGTCTTGAGGTATTCAGCCGGCACTCGCTCCAGGTGGTCCTCGGATCGGATATGGGCCGGGATCCAGTCGTGAAACGCCGCAGTGAGCAGAGCGTCGGTGGGGCACATGGTGCCAATGGGACATATGAATGCCGCCCGCCTGCCACATTTCACACATTTCATCCAAACGCTCCTGAACTCGACGGGCCGTATCTCTCCATCGGCATCGTGAAGGCCAAATCTTGAGTGGTGCATCAACCTTCTCTTCGAGCTGTTGGCACACGTATGCTGGCTCCGGATGACGACCCTCGAAACAGCCTCACCAGAACAGGGGCTTACCCCAGGCGAGGTACGCCAGCGGATGGAAGCCGGTTTGGTCAACCGGCTCTCCGAAAAACCGACGCGCACCACCGGTGAGATCGTTCGCGCCAACGTCGTCACCCGTTTCAATATCCTCCTCGGGGCCCTGCTCATCGTTGTCCTCGTGGTCCTCCGCGAGCCAAGGGACGCCTTGTTCGGAATCGTCCTCGTCGTCAACTCGGCGATCGGGATCGTCCAGGAGTTGCGGGCGAAACACACACTCGATCGGTTAGAGCTGGTAGCAGCTCCCAAAGTCCGGGCGGTGAGGGCCGGGGAGGTGAGAGAGGTTGGCGTCGAGAGGATCGTCCTCGACGACCTGATCGAGCTTCAGCCCGGCGATCAGTTGGCTGTCGACGGGCTAGTCACCACATCAAACGGTCTGGAAATCGACGAATCACTGCTCACCGGAGAGTCCGACCCTGTGTTCAAACAGCCCGACGATGAGTGCCTTTCGGGAAGCTTTGTCGCCGCCGGGTCGGGCCGGTACCGAGCGACGCGGGTAGGCGACGACTCCTACGCGGCACGTCTAGCCCACGCAGCAAAACGATTCACGCTGGTCCGCTCCGAACTGCGAGATGGGATCAACTGGATTCTCGGAGTGGTTAGCTGGGTCGTGGTCCCCATGGGAGTGCTCCTGGTATGGAGTGCGACCCGAGGTGGGGGAACCTGGAAGGAGGGTCTCGGCGGCGCGGTAGCGGCCGGCGTGGCCATGATCCCTCAGGGCCTCGTGTTATTGGCATCGATCGCGTTCGCTGTAGGTGTGATCAGGCTGGGACAACGAAACGTGCTCGTACAGGAGCTGCCCGCCATCGAAGGCCTGGCCCGCGTCGACACGGTCTGTTTCGACAAGACGGGGACTCTGACTCAGGGCACGCTCACCGTCGAGGAGCTGGTGCTCCTCACCAGCGAAGACCCCGGGCCGGCGTTGGCGGCCATCGCCGCCTCGGAGACCCACCCCAACGCAACTCTTGCGGCGATCGCCGCAGCGTTCCCTGACGATCCCGGATGGGGCGTTCAGGTCTCGGTCCCATTCTCCTCTGCCCGAAAGTGGAGTGGCATCACCTTCTTCGGCGATGGGACATGGGTCATCGGAGCTCCCGATGTCGTGGCACCGAACGACACCCGTGCGATGGAGCTGGTCTCCAAACTGTCGGCCGGGGGAAATCGGATCTTGTTGGTCGGAAGCAGCCGAAGGCCGCTGTCGGGGAGCCTCCTGCCGCCCGACGTGACCCCGGTCGCGATCCTCGTTCTCTCTGATCAGGTCCGGCCCGACGCAGCCGAGACCCTGCGCTACTTCGCCGAGCAGGGGGTGAAGATCAAGGTCATCTCAGGCGACCATCCGGAAACCGTGGCGGCCATTGCCCGCAAGGTCGGCCTCGATGGGGCCGACCGTGTCGTTGATGCCCGCCACCTCCCCGAAGACCCCAATGAACTTGCCTCACTCATGGAAACCGCAAACGTCTTCGGACGGGTGTCACCCAACCAGAAGCGGGCCATGGTCCGCGCCATGCAATCGCGTGGCCACGTCGTGGCCATGACCGGCGACGGCGTCAACGACGTGCTCGCGCTAAAGGACTCCGACATCGGCATCGCAATCGGGAGCGGGGCCCCGGCCTCCCGATCGGTTGCCCAGCTTGTGCTCATCGACGGGCGATTTTCCAGCCTCCCCGGAATTGTGGCTGAAGGGCGACGGGTCACCTCCAACATCGAACGCGTTGCCAACCTCTTCATCACCAGCACCGTCTATGCGGTTGGGCTGTCGTTGGCGATCGTCCTCTCGACGCTGCCCTTCCCCTTCCTTGCCCGCCACCTGACTCTGGTCGGAAGCCTGACCATTGGCATCCCCGCCTTCTTCCTCGCCCTCGCTCCTTCCAAGCGCCGTAGTCGTGCCGGTTTCGTGTCCAGAGTTCTGAAGTTCGCTCTACCAACGGGTCTGACGGCGACCCTCGCCACGTTCGCTGCCTACTGGCTCGCCGATCTCGAAGGCTCGTCCATCGAACAAGCGCGTACGACCGCAACTCTCGTCCTTGCCGCCATCGGCTTGTTTGTACTGGGCATCGTCGCCCGTCCGCTGGTGCCATGGAAGAAGGGTCTGATCGCGACCATGGCCGGACTGCTACTGGTGACGATGACGAATCCGGCCCTTCGCGACTTCTTCGCCCTCGAGTTGCCCAGAACCGTGGTGCTTCTTGCCGCAGTCGGCGTCGTCGCCCTGACCGGGACCGTCATGATTTTTGCCCTGAGAGCAGTCGGCTGGGCCAAAGTGGTTCCAGATATCCTCCGCGAGCTCCCGGCCAACGAACCCTACGACTGGCGCAGACTCACTACGAAGGTGGTGGAGGGCTCGGGCTGGCACCGCTCGTTTCCAACAACCACCGAGATGCAACCAATGGTCAGGCCCGAGAGGGAGTTCGATGAACAGGGCCCGGGTTCAGGGGGCGGTCGGTAACACACCTCGGCTGGCGAGCTGGCGTCGCAGGGTGTCCAGGCCGACGAAGTCTTCAGCGTCGATACCGACCACCCGGGCAGTCTCGACTTTGACTTACAGATCATGCCGGATCGTATGATTGGAAGTTCCGCGGCGCCACGGCGCCAGACGCCGCCAGCGACAGAGTTTCTAATCCGGTGTTTCCGCGTCGGCCCATCGGGGTAGCTTTACGGCGGCCCGTCCTATGATTTGGGGGCCGGAGGAAAGGGAGGATCTCCATGGCGGCGACAAGTGGAGTCCGTGAGGGAAGAAGAATCGAACGACGGCTGCCGATGGCCGTGATCACCACCGACGGGTACTCCTGTTCGTGGACCGATCTCTTCGAGACATTCAGTCGCGCAACAAGATCCTTTGAGTATTGCCGAGAGGGATGGGAAACCTGATGGATGTTTATGCGACCCAAGGTATCGGGGTGGGTAGAAAGGCATTGGCACTTCTAGCTGCTTCTGCTCTGCTCGCGTCATTGATAGTCGTTATTTCACCCCCAGCTTTGGGCAATCCACCCAGCGTGGAATGTGCCAGCACTGACCCGGAATGGGACGACGACTACTGGAAGGTCAACATCGTCAACGGTGCGTTGAGCACGGTCGAGACCAACGTCGCCGGGGCGATCTCTTTGAACGCCAATGGTTCGTGGACTAACAACAGCGACGACGACGACGACTCAGTGTTCCGTGTCGTTTTGAAAGTTGGCTCAGGTGTCAACACTCAGGTCCTTTCCGGAACGTGGGAACCTGGTGAGGGTGGAACGATCGACCTGGCGCTCGATGGGTTGGGGCATGTCACCTTCTGCTTGACAGACGACGACGACGATGATGATGACGACGATGACGATGACGATGACGATGACGAACCGTCGCCGACCACAACGACCACGACACCAGCAAATCCCACCACCACCACCACCACACCAACAGGACCAACGACCACAACACCAGCAACTCCCACCACCACCACACCAACAGGACCTACTACCACAACACCTACAGGGCCGGCGACCACAACGAGTCCAGACCCATCGACTGCAACGACACCCGGGGAATCGACGACAGCACCCGCGTCCAATGAGACGACAACGAACGCAGCGGCGACCTCGACGGCAGTAAGCGACGCCGCACTCGCAAGCAACTCATCGCAGCCAAACGAATCGGCCGCAGAAGCTGACGGAAGCGCAACCGATGGCAGCGACGGGAATGGTCCCGAAGGCACGTTGCCAGACGACGACCATGACACAACAGCGGCGGGTCTTGTCGGGGACTGGGGAGAGCCACCGGCCCTGGGGCAGGAGTTCGGGTCGTCCTACGCCGCACCAGGCGTAATTCCCGGCTCTCATGACTGGCCGACGCAGCTGGATCTGGCCATCCTCGGCGCTCTCATCGCAGCGATAGCGGCCCTGGTCCACAGGAGAAAGCTCGACTTGCGTCGGCTTTTTGGCAAGACGAACGTGGGCAAAGGTGGTGCTAGACGGGGTTGAGAGGTTTTCGCCAGCGCCAGGTGTATGCCGCTGCACCCGGCGGTGACGAAACTACCAGCAGCGGCCGAATATCTCGGGAGACTCACGGAGCCTGATCGTGGAGTCCACGCCAGGGCCGGCGACACCTCCAGAATCGCGATCACCAGTTGCGGCCCGATGAAAAGGAACCCGAGACCGAGAAATGTCGCCAAACACCCCCAACGCGAACTAGTGGATGCTTTAAGTCGGTTCCGATCCATTTAGTCGATTTCCGGGGCCCCTTCGCTCTCAGTTGAAGTGCCGTAGCGGTGCTCCGAGCTTTCAAGCGGGTATCAACCTCCCGCACGCCAGCCCTGACCATACTCCGACTAACTAGTGTAGTAGTACTGCTATTGACAGCAGAACTACTCTCATGTACATTTGCACTCCCATGACTAACGGAACCCCGGTCATCGAGGTCAGCGACCTCCGGATGCGCTACGGCGACAACGACGTTCTCGACGGGGTGAACTTCCAGGTGAAACGGGGAGAAGTGGTCACGTTGCTCGGCCCAAATGGCGCCGGAAAGACCACCACGATCGAGATCCTCGAAGGGTTCCGGATGCGCTCGGCGGGAACCCTGTCGGTGCTCGGCTCCGATCCCGCAGATGTGAGCGAAGATTGGCGAGCCCGGATCGGCGTCGTGCTTCAGTCCTGGCGAGACCACGCGCGCTGGACGCCCCGGGCGCTTCTCACCCATCTCGGCGAGTACTACGAGCCGTATTCGACAGCAGAACGGCCCCGGCCCCACGAGGTCGAGAAGCTGATCAACATGGTGGGGTTGGACGAGAGCGCAGATAAGAAGATCCGCCTTCTCTCAGGCGGCCAACGACGCCGGCTCGACGTGGCGGTCGGGATCATCGGTCGGCCGGAACTGCTCTTCCTCGACGAACCCACCGCCGGCTTCGACCCTCAGGCGAGGCGGGAGTTCCACGATCTCGTGCACCGGCTCACCGACCTCGAGGACACGACGATCCTTCTCACCACCCACGACCTCGACGAAGCCGAGAAACTCGCCGACCGGATCCTCATCCTTGCGGCGGGCCGGATCGTGGCCGACGGAAGTGCCGACCAACTAGCCCGGGAGATAACGAGGGAAAGCCAGGTGCGGTGGAGCGTTGACGGAGAGCAGTTCGTACATTCGACTCCCGACGCGACCGGGTTTGTCAGAGAGCTATTCGGCCAAGACGGCAATAGGGTGACCGACCTCGAAGTGCGACGGGCCACGCTCGAGGACACATACATAACCCTCGTTCAGCAGCACGAGGGCGGCATGCAGACCAAGGCGTTTTCTGCGTTCGAGCAGGTTACCGAGTGAACCCGACCAGACACGCAATCAGGACTGGCATTAGCCGGGGCTGGACCGAGTTCTTGCTCAGCCTGAAGAGTCCCCAGGACCAGGGTTTCTACCTCTTCATGTCCTTCGCAGTCCTCGGATACCTTTGGCTCAACCGAAATAACCCGATCGAAGCAGAAGGTATCAGCCTGTCGCTTCCCGCTTTCGCCATGCCCAGCATCCTCGGCGCCTTGATCGCCTTCGGCCTCGTAATCGGACCCGGGTACTCGCTTGCCATGGAGCGTGAAGATGGAACCTTGCTCAGAGCCAAGGCAGTGCCCCACGGCCTCACGGGATACGTGACCGGCCAGGTGGTTCTCCACTCGGCGAGCATCATCCCCAGCATCGCCGTGATCCTGATTCCCGGGATATTCCTGTTCGACGGCCTGATGCAGAATGGCGCCTCCGGCTGGGTGCGGGTCGTATTGTTCGTTCTGCTCGGTCTACTCGCCACGCTTCCGATCGGGATCATCCTCGGCTCGGTTGTACCCGGTGTTCAGAAGATGGGAACGTGGGGCTTCTTGCCGGTGATGATCCTCAGTGCAATTTCCGGGATCTTTTTCCCGATCCAGGTCCTTTGGACCTGGGTTCAATGGGTGGCACAGGCATTTCCCATCTACTGGCTAGGTCTCGGCATGCGGTCTGCCTTCCTCCCGGAGGTGGCCGCCACGATCGAGATCGGCGGAACCTGGCGCTCGACCGAGACCCTTCTCGTTCTCGCCGCCTGGGCGATAGCGGGGATGGCGCTCGCGCCCCGGGTCCTCCGGAGAATGGCGCAGCGGCAGTCCGGCTCACAGGTCGAAGCGGCCCGTGACCAAGCCGCCCAGTGGGTCCGGTGACCGATCAGGTCCACAACCGGATTGCAATGATCCGCGCTGAGCGGGGAATCTCCCGCCGTGAACTGAGCGAAGCGGTAGGTGTTCACTATCAGACGATCGGCTACCTGGAACGGGGCGAGTACAGCCCGAGCCTCCACCTCGCCCTGAAGATCGCCGACTACTTCGAAGTCCCGGTCGAGGTCATATTCTCAAGAACACCCTTCGCCCGCCTCGGCAGCGAACAAGCCGGCTGATCACACCAGTTCGAACTGTTGCCACCAGCGCACTGTCAGCGCACCCACAACACCCGCCAGCACAGGCGCAGTCGTCAGTTGGGCGGCGGTAACTGCCGAATCCCCCTGATCCCCGGCAACCGCCCATAGGCCGGGAGCCGCATACGGGTACCAGGCGCCCGCCTCGAACAGGACGGCGAACTGCGCGGTCATCAGGATCATCACCATCACGCCGATGGCCGGGAGATAGCCCCTTCCGATACTGGCCGGGAGTGCCAGTGTCGAGGCAAGAAGCGAGGTGAGGATCGCAACCACCAACACCGACGCCAGCTCGTCACGGGCGGTCGAGTTCAAGGGCCCGATCCCCCCGACCGCTCCCAATCCGGCTGCGAAGACGACCATCATCGCCGAGACGAAGATCGACCAGCCGATCACCACTATCAACTTGGCCGCGGCGACGCCCGCTCGCGAGACGGGGAGGGCAAAGAGTGATCCCACCGTTCGGTCGCTGAACTCGCGTCCAAAACACCAGACGACCACAACGCTGACTCCGACAAAGAGAGCACTTGCCGCCAGCTGGTCGAGCAAACCGCCGAATGCACTCCAGCCCGAGCCGATGACAAGCGCTCTCACCTTTTCGGCGAGTAGACCGGCGCCCGAGCCTTCGACAACCGAGACCAGACCAAAACACATCACCGGGACCAAGAAGACAATCAACAAGCCGGCAACGAGCGCTACCGGGGACCGTCGCAGCTTGAGAAATTCAACCGATAGGGCGTCACGCATTGAGATCACCTGTACGGATCGCCGCTTCAGCTCTGTGGACCAATTCGAAGAACCGTCGCTCCAGGTCGATGCCCTCCGGATCGATTCGTCCGATAACCCGGCCTCGGTGCAGCACGGTGATACGGTGCGCGACTCTGGAGAGCTCATCGAGGTGGTGCGACGAGACCAGGATCGATGCCGCGTTTGTGTTTGCCTCCTGACGCATCAGATCCCGAACGAGGACAACACCGGCCGGATCCAATGAGTTTGAGGGCTCATCGAGAATGATGACTCGCGGGCGGTGCACCAACGCACACGCCAGCCCCAAACGCTGCCGGTTCCCCATCGAAAGAGCGCGGGCGCGGTGAGCCGCCCACCTGCCCAATTCGAATCGCTCAATGACCGCAGTAGTCGATGCGGTGAGGTCAACGGTTGGTACTCCACGGAGCCGTGCCGCAGCATTGACATTCTCGACAACCGTCAGCTCCGGGTAGCCAAATGGAGTTTCGATCATGTGGCCTACGTCGGCCCATGTCGAGGGCACGGCTGCGGCCACGTCCACACCGTCAAGCAGCGCTCGACCTGAGTCGGGCTTGACCATCCCCACCAGCATCCGCATCAGGGTTGTTTTGCCCGCCCCGTTCAGTCCAACGATCGCGTGGATTTCCCCCGAGCCGACTTCGAGGTCCAGTTGGTCGACTGCAAGGTCTTCGCGGTAGGAACGTGTGAGGGACTCGGCCACAATTGACATCATTCCCACCCCAAGAAGTCGAGGGCCCGCTTGATCCTGACGCCGAGCGACTGACCCGAGTCGTCTTCTGCCCAATCGACCAGAGCTGCCATCGCCGCTCCCAGGCACGCTCCAACCACCACCCGTGCCTCGAACTCTGACTCGCCCGACTCGATGAGGGCAGATGCCAGGAGGTCCTCGGTCACGCCGTTGTTCTCCCACATCGCAGCGCGCAGCTTGGGGTGGGAAACGCCGATTCTGATCCGTGAACGTGTTGTCCCGTCGATGGAGTCTCCCATCGCTGTCGACACTTCGATCAGTCCCCTTCTCACCCGCTCTAGCGCGCTCAAGTACTGCGGCTGGAGGGAGACCGCCTCAGCGATCAGCGGGTCGTAGGGATCGGATACCACCACCGAATCCTTTGTGGGAAAGTGGCGAAAGAAGGTCATGTGGCTGACTCCAGCAGCCGAAGCGATCTGCTCAACCGTCACGTTGTCATATCCGTACTCTTCGAAGAGGCTGAGGGCGGTATCCTGAAGCCGGTCGTAGGTCGTCTTCGCTCTAGGCATCCGTTGATGTTAGTCACTAACATAGAGTTCTTCCAACATTCATGCCGATTTGGCGCGAGGTTCCGGAGCCGTTCACCGGGGGGCGCCATGGTGCGGGCCATGAGCCAACCAACAGGCAAGATCCTCGGAGTCGGGATGCACAAGACCGGCACCAAATCGTTCGCAAACGCCCTCCGCACGCTCGGGTACCGGGTCACAGGACCATTCGGAGTCAACGAGCGCCAAGCCCCCGACACGACTCTCAAGCATGCCTTGACAACCATCGAGGAATTCGACGCCGCACAGGACAACCCGTGGCCTTTCTTGTATCGCGAGATCGATGCTGCCTACCCGGGGTCGAAGTTCGTGCTCACCCTGCGCGATTCCGACGACTGGATCCGGAGCGTGGTAAACCATTTCGGGGGCACCTCGACCCCGATGCGGGAGTGGATCTACGGGGTTGGAGACCCCAGGGGCAACGAGAGTCGGTACCTCGAGGTGTACGAGCGCCACAACCGCAGCGTGGCTTCCTACTTTGCCGAGAGACCTGACGATTTCATGACCCTCAGAGCTGGAGACGACGATGGTTGGTCCGCGCTCTGTGACTTTCTCGGAAAGCCGGTGCCATCGACTCCGTACCCTCATCAGAACTCAGAACGACAGCGCCGACAGCGCAGGTCGCTGGTTCACCGCCTCACAAAGGGAGTTTCTGAAGGAAACTCCAATCTGGTGGCCAAAGCCATCAAACGAGCCCTTCCCGGGTAGTGCCTGCTCAGGGCTCAGCACTGGTCGGAGACGCTCTGGGGGGCATCGACTCCGAGCAGAAATCGCGCGACCGCCCCGGCCACTTCCCCGTCAGCCAGCACTCCAATGGCCCCTGGAGTTGGCGACGAGGAGGCTGGTGCGGTCGCGCAGTATCGGGATCGCCAGGATCGTGGCCAGTTGCTAGCGGCTCCTGACGGGCGACTTCACACGAACATCGAGATGTCCGCTTCCGCTGCGTAGTCGAGGAAGGCAGCAGCTCCGGCGATGTCCGAGCCGTCGATCAGGTCCTTCTCCTCGACCCCCATCACTCCCATAGTTGTGGCGCAGGCAAAGAACTCGACCCCGAGCTCGCGGTTCATCTGAAGGAACTCGGGCACGCTCGGCATCCTCGCATCCGACATCCACTTGCGCATCACCCTGGTTGCAGCTGCAGTGGCACCGGGAATCGCCCCGAGCACATTGGGCAGCTGGATCGGCCCCGACGGATTGGCCAGCGAGGCCACCTTCAACTTCTCGAAGCGATCCTTGTGAAGGATGTCGAGCCCGTAGAAGGTGAAATAGATCCCAGCCTCCCATCCCATGCTCACGGCAGTCGATGCCAGGATCAAGGGAGGGTACGCTTGGTCGAGGGTGCCCTTAGATGCCACCAACGCGATCCGCTTCTTCCGCGGCGCCGGCTCGCGTGCCTTCAGGTCTTCGACCGGTAGTGGCGTTGCTGTCTGGGTCATTCTGAACTCCCCTTCTTCAGCACGAATACCTGCTTGGCGCCCTCTTCGATTACTTCGACGAGGGTGTCGCCGCGCTGGCGGGCCATGGCCGGAATGTCCCTGAGCGCTCCGGGGTCTGTAGTCACCAGACGCAAAACCGCACCATCCTCGAGCTTGTTCAGCACCAATGCTGCTTTGTAAACCGGGAGGGGGCAGAGCAATCCGGAGCAGTCCAGGTCGGTCGCTTCCACGGTCGTTGGGATGTCGGTTGTTGTCTCGGTCATATTGCTGGTGTCCCTTCGTCTCCGAGGATTTCCCCGAAGTAGCTGGTGTATTTGATTCCGGAATCGGCAGAGATGGCGACGATCACATCGTCGGGCGCGGCATCGATCAGCGTGGCGGCATGGACCACGGCACCGGTGGACGGGCCGACCATCAGCGCTTCCTGACGCCACAAGTCCTTTGTGACCCGGTAGGCGTCCTCGTCACCGACCACCAATGAGTGGTCGACAAGTTCGGTGTCCAACAGACCCGGCACCTTCGCCTCTTTGAAGCTCTTCAGGCCAGGGAGCCTGTGGCCGGGCTCCGGTTCGACCCCGACGATGCGTACGTCCGGATTGCGCTCCTTCAAGTACTTCCCGGCGCCGACGAGGGTGCCGGTGGTGCCGTAGCCGGCGATGAACCAATCGACCCGGCCTTCGGTCTGTGCCCACACCTCCGGCCCTGTCGTCTCGTAGTGGGCGCGGATGTTGTCCGCGTTTTCGTATTGCTCGGTGGCCACGAACCTATTGCCTCCCTCCGATGCAGCCAGCGACCGAGCCAGGGCGATGGCGCCGTCTTTAGGGTGATCGATCGGGCAGAGGTCGTCGGGGGTCTCCCAGACTTCGGCGCCGAGCATCCTCAGGATGATCTTCTTCTCGTCTGGCACCCCGTCGGGGATGGCGGCTGTCAGCCTGGTCCCGGCGAGCGCCGCCAGCGCGGCGAGGGCGATCGCGGTGTTACCCGACGAAGCCTCGACGATCTCCTTGCCATCCAGCTCACCACGTTCTGCCAGCCCGGCGAGGAGGTACGAGGCCGTTCGGTCCTTCACCGACCCGAACGGGTTGAGCCACTCGAGCTTGAGATAGGTCTCGGTCCTGTCGGCGGGAGCGACGTGGTTGAGCCGCACTATCGGCGAAGGGTTTGCGACATCGGGCAGCAGGCCGCGCACGTCGTCGTAACGCCGCAATGATCGGTCAGAGTCGAGTTGTGTTCTGGCAAATGTCGTCACGTGAAGGGTCCTCAGGGCATAGAAAAACCCGCAGCGGGTAACCGTTGCGGGCGTGGTGTCGAATCAGCTTGTGGTTAGTTCGTCATCACCCGCACGGCGCGGCCGCACAACAAGTGCAGGCGCAGAGCGAGAAACGACGTGTCATCTGCGACGAATGGTACGGGCTGGCGGTCGAAAGTCAAGACGCATCCAGGCTCGGGTTACCCGTTCTCGTCGCCGCGAGCGAGTCGGCCGCGCATCACGATCTCCTCGGAAACACCCGGGCCGCCACCCTCTGCCTGGAGGCTGATCCAGATCGACGGGTAGCTGACGACATCCACGCCCGACCAGAGGTTGAGCCTCTCGGACCCATTCCTGAGATGGAAGGTCCCGATACTGACACCATCACCGTCGTCACTCCAGACCCAGCCTTCGTAGTAGTAACCGTCCTCGGCGGGGGGGAGGCCGTCGAGGTCGATCAGGATCGACCAGCCGGCGTCGGTGGACTCGAGCCATGCTGTGCCGGTGGCAGATGGCTGGAGATCGGTGCCCGCCAGATCGACCCTGCTGTCATCGCGCAGCGATCCCAGGCCAAAGACGGTCACCAACAAGATCACGCCCATGGTCATCGCCGCTGCAAGCAGGCGTATCGGCGAGATCCGACGGCGGGTCTCCTGGAACGGGTTGGTCCGGGCTCGGATCTCCCCGAGCACTTCCTCAGCGACAGCATCCGGGGGGGCTCCCCACGCTGCCGGGCTGGTAAGTATCTGGCGCGCTGCGTCCAGGCTCTCTCGATTCGCCGGGGCCTCCCCGGCCCCGGTGGCGAGGTACTCCGCTTCCCGATCTCTATTCATTGCTCATCAGTTCTACGCCTGTTAACGCCACACGGTTCATTCTGGTTCTCCGTCGAGGTGGCCGAGAAGTTCAACCAGGTGACGGTGGGCGCGATGCGAACGGGACTTGACTGTGCCCAGAGGGATGTCGAGACCCTCAGCGATCTCGGCATGGGTAAGACCTTCAAAGTGGCTCATCGCCACCACCTGGCGCTCCTCGACGGTGAGTTGGTCGACAGCCAACCGCACCTGGAACACCTCCCACACGCGCTCCATCGACGTTCCCTCCGCAACCGCGTCGACCTTGTCCGATGGGATGCGGCGTTTCTCCTTGCGGTAGATGTCGATGGCAGTCCTTCGGGCGATCGAATACACCCACGGGGCAAACTCCCGGTTCGGATCGAACGACGAAGCAGATCGCCAGGCTTTGACGAAGGTCTGCTGGGTGGCATCCGCAGCCCGTCCCGGGTCACGAAGGATGGAGACGGAAATGGCGTAGACGGCTCCCGAGAACCGGTTGTAAACCGCCTTTACCGCTTCTTCGTCGCCATCCCGGAACCGCCCGAGCACTTCGGCATCCACGTCGCCATTTTGGCACGCGAACCATCTACCGGGCCGAGACGTAGTGGTGAACAGAACCAAGGAGACAAGTTGAGTCCACGTCTTACATTCCTCGCCACCATCCTGCTTCTGGTAGCAGCGTGCGGTGGTGGGGACGACACAGGGGCGGACGCTTCCACCCTCCCTGAGTCTGATACCACCACCACGGCGGGGGGCGCCGATACGACCACGACTGCGGTAGGAGACGATGAGGAGGCTATGGATGGCGTGCACACCGCTTCGACCGAACTGGGAGAGATCCTCGTCGATCCCCACGGATTCACTCTCTACATATTCACTGACGACACCAACGGGGATAGCACCTGTTACGACGTTTGCGCCGATCTCTGGCCACCCGTTTCCGGCGAAACATCCGTTTCGACCGGTCTCGATTCCACGATCTTCGGAACCACTACGAGGACCGACGGATCTGAACAGCTGACCGTCAACGGTATGCCGCTATACCTCTACATCCCCGACGCAAACCCCGGTGACACCACCGGCCAGGATTTCGGTGGCGTCTGGTTCGTCGTTGATGGCAACGGTTCCGTCATCGGCGGACCGGAGGCAAGCACCGCCACGACCGAGCCCACCGACGACAGGGACTACTGACCGCCCGCGCCCGCCGGGTGCTCAGTGGCCCGGGGCAAGGCAGAACTCATTGCCGTCCGGGTCGGCGAGTACCACCCATTTGAAGTCCCCCGAGGTGTGCTCTTCGACGTGGGAGGCGCCCAGCTCAAGGGCTCGCTGCACCGAGCTGTCGAGGTCTTCGACGGTCATGTCGAGGTGGACTCGGCGCCGTCCTTCAGTCGCCTCGTCGACCTTCTGGAAGGCAACCGAAATCCCGCCCTGGTGTTGCGGTTCGAGCCAGATGAAGTAGGGGCCCGAGCGTCGGGCGATTCCGACCCCGAGGAGCCCGGTCCAGAAAGCCGCCAGCCGATCAGGGTTGCCGGTGTTGATTACCACGGAGCCGACTCTGGGTGCAGAAGCCATCATTACCTATCTATTGCTGGCCTCAGCCTATCTCCTGAATCGAGGGTGTCCCGGCGCCAGCCACTAGGGTGCGAACCTCGATCGACTCAGGAGACCTGACATGAAGATTGTGGTTCCTCTGGACCTCTCAGACGTCGCCGCCCGGGCAATCGGCCCGGCGACAGTCCTCGCCAAAGCCCTCGGCGACGAGCTGGTGCTCGTCACCGTTTCGGGATTGCGCCTTCGCGCCGACCTGATAGCACAGGCGAGTTCCGAACAGATCGAAGTGCCCGAATTGATCGAGTCCTACCTCCGCAGTGTCGCCTCGGCCGTGGACGGGATCCCGGCCGACTACTCGCTCATTAGCGGTGACGACGCCTCCGAAGCCCTCATCGACTACGCCGACGGCGATGGAATCAGGATGGTGGTGATGGCCACGCACGGTCGGTCCGGGTTCGAGAGATGGAAGCTGGGCAGTATCGCCGAACGGGTGGTCAGGCATAGCCCGGTTCCCGTGACGGTGATCCCGAAAATGACATCCGAATGGGTCTGATCCAGGGATGACCAAGAACTCCTAACCCCGGCTTCCTCATCGATACTGCGCCCGTTCGTCGAATATCCGGCGGCGCTTATACTTTTGCTGAGTGGAACCCGACAAATCGAGCGACGAGCCTCCTCAACCTGTTAGCCGCCTCTGGTTGTGCGGTTCGAGTCCGCAGAGCCTTAGATCTTCGGGTACCGATTCCACGTCTGTCGTCGGCCGTGAGGTGGCCCCATAAGCAACCTCGTCGGGCTGCTCGCAGTCCTGGTCCTCATCCTGCTCAACGCCTTCTTCGTGGCCGGCGAATTCGCCATCGTCAGTGTCGATCGGAGTCTCATCGAGCGCAGGGCACGCGAGGGCAACAAGTCCGCGTCCCGGATCCTCCGCTCGCTCCGCAATCTCTCATTCGAACTATCGGGGGCCCAACTCGGCATCACGGTGACCTCCCTGGTCCTGGGATTCATCGCTGAACCCACTCTCGCCCGGCTGATCGATCCGCTGGTGGCGGACCTACAGTGGTTCACTGCCGAGACCAGTTTGGCCGTTTCCCTTGTAGTGGCCTTTGTCCTCGCCACCGCAACGCAGATGGTTTTCGGTGAACTCGTGCCGAAGAACCTCGCTATCTCCAAGCCGTATGCCTCGGCGGTGTGGTTCGGGATCCCGATGCAAATCGTCAATGCTCTACTCCGACCACTGATCCTCTTCCTCAACAGTTCGGCCAACTGGACGGTAAGACGGCTGGGAATCGAACCTCGGGAGGAACTGGCCGGCGTCCGTTCTGTGGAGGAACTGGAATTGATGATCAGGTCCTCAGGGGAAGCTGGATGGCTCGATGACAGCGAGCTCAAGCTGCTCACCAGGGCCCTCTCCTTCACCGAGAAGATAGCCAGTGATGCAATGATCCCCCGGGTCAACATCGTCGGCTTGAACAAACACGACTCGATCGCCGACCTTCGCCGAGAATCGATCAGCACAGGTCATTCCCGGTTCCCGATCTACAACGAAGACCTCGACGAAGTGATCGGCATTGCTCATATCAAAGACACAATCGAGATTCCCCTGGCCCGTCTCTCCATCACCGAAGTGGGCTCGATAAGCCTGCCTGCCCTCGAGGTCCCCGAAACGTCCTCGCTCGAGTACGTGCTCGATGAACTGCGTACCAGCGGCAAAGGGATGGCCGTGGTTGTCGATGAGTACGGCGGCACCGCCGGAATCGTGACTATTGAGGACCTGCTCGAGGAGATCTTCGGTGAGATCGAGGATGAATACGACATCGACTCCGGCGTCGTCGCCGACCCTGAGAAGGTGGAGATCCTCTCCGGGCTGCTTCACCGCCACGAGGTGGAGGAACTCATCGGTCTCGAATGGCCGGAGGGCCGCTACGAGACGCTGGGCGGAATGATCGTCGCCCACCGCGGGAGATTCCCGGTCCCTGGTGATGTGGTCAGGCTGGACGAATTTGCCTTCGAAGTGCTCACGATGGACGGCCTCCGCATCGACCAGGTCAAGGTAACCAGGACCGGCCGCCGTGAGGTGCAGCAGTGAACTGGCTCGCCCTCGTCTGGCTGGTCCTACTCCTGCTCGCCAACGGCTTCTTCGTTGCCGCGGAGTTCGCCTATATAACTGCACGGCGCAACGTACTGGAGCAGACTGCGTCCGCTTCCGCCCAGATCGCCGTCAAGCTGAACCGGGACCTCTCCCTGAGCCTTGCCGGCGCACAATTGGGAATCACCATGGCCTCTCTCGTGCTCGGGGCGGTAGCCGAACCCGCCATCGCCGGGTTTTTCGAGGCAGGTCTGGGCCTGACCGCCTTGCCCGAGAACGTCATTCACGGGATCTCCCTGGTATTCGCGTTGATGATCGTCGTATTTCTCCACATGGTCATCGGAGAGATGGCTCCGAAGAACATCGCAATCTCGAGCCCCGAGAAATCGGCGATGTTCATGGCGTTTCCCTTCAGGGCGTTCATGCTGGTGTTCAGGCCGTTGATCTGGCTACTCAATGGAATCGCCAACAACGTTCTCCGCCTGTTCGGAGTCCGCCCTGCCGACGCCCTCGATGTCGGACACTCGGCCGAGGACCTGGCGATGGTCATCGGAGCCGGCCAGGAAGAAGGCGTCATCGGCGACTTCGCCCACAACCTGCTGACGGGAGCAATCGACTTCGCTGAGAGAGATGTCTCGGTTGCGATGACCCCGCGACCGGATGTCGTCGCCGCCAACCTCTCGCTCGCCGCCTCAGAGATCCTAGACCTGATGCGGACAACCGGTCATTCCCGTCTTCCGATGCATACCGGCGACCTCGACGATGTTCGGGGTTTCGTGCACATCAAAGACCTGATTGCGATCGAGGGCGACGCACTCGATCAGCCATTCGACGAAGGCGCACTGCGGGACACTCTGGCCGTTCCCGAGACAGCGCGGATCCAGTCGGTCCTCACCGAGATGCGTCGATCCCGCAACCACATCGGGATCGTCGTCGATGAACACGGCAGCACCGCTGGGATAATCACCATGGAGGACATAGCCGAGGAGCTGGTTGGCGAGATAACCGACGAGCATGACCCGGAGGAGTCTCCGATCCAGGTCAACGACGATGGGAGCATGGTAGTCTCCGGAACGCTCCGGATCGAGGACCTTGCCGAGGCGGGTGTTGCCCTACCGGAAGGCGAGTACGGGACTGTCGGCGGATTCCTGATGGACCGCCTCGGACGGGTACCGCGGCGGGGTGACACAGTCGAGACCGAATCGTGGCGGGTCAGAGTGCGAACCACTAGGGGCCGTAGGGTCGCCGAGGTGACTATCGCCCCGATGTCCCCTGAGGTGTCTCAGGTCCCGTAGGACCAGGCCGCCCATTCTCCATCCGAGATGTTGATCGGATCGCCACCATCGACGGGGATCACCCAGATCCCTTCGCCCTCCTCGATCACTCCGGGAAGGACTATCGAATCCGACCCCGGGCTCCACATCCGCCACGACTGAGCGTACTGGTCGAAGAAGGCAAGGGCTTCGGTGATCAGTGATCCGGGGATCTCAATCGTGGTGAGAAGTCGGGTTTCACCGGCTTCCCATACGACGACATCGACGGCTCTCTCGTCGGCGTTGACCTCGAGAACGAGAAGGCGTGCACCGTCTGGGCTCCAGAAAGATCCAACCGACAGGGTGGTAGAGACGACTTCGGACGCCCCGGACTCGGTGTCGATGATCGAAACGGTGTGCGGCTCGTCGACGGCGGTAGGTCCAAGTCCGACGGTCATTCCGCCTGTGCCGCCCAGGCTGTGGACGGCCACCAATGAGCCCTGCGCGTTCGGATTGATGCTGACCTGGCCGGATGGCGGAGCGGCAAACACGATGGTGCTTCCATCGTTTGCGCGCAGGGTCACCCCTTCAGGGGCTAGATAGAAGATGCCGGAAGAAACCCAACGAGGAGCGAAAAAGCGGGGCGATGTCGGTCCGATATCGGTCGGCGTTGCGGACTCATCGAAGATCTCCAGCCTGTCACCGTCCACGTGCACCACAACCGCTTCGCTGTCGGGACTCCAGGAAAAGTAGTAGGGCGATCCGCTGTCGAGCTGGCTAGTTCTGCCCGCTTCAGGACTGACCAGGCCGAGGTCGAATGTGCCTCCGGTCCCAGCGTAGAGGATGCCGATCTGCTCGCCGTCGGGGGACCAATTGATATAGAAGGGAAAACCCGAAACATCGATCCGGCGCCGGTCTGCACCGTCGTCGCTTGCGGTCATCACCGCAAAGCCGGTTTCATCAGACACGCTCCACGCAACAGTGGGCGAGTCGGGCGACCAGACCGGCTGGAAGTATGTCGCCGAATCGCCGTTGTCGGTGATCGAGATCCGGTCGGAGCCGTCCGGGTCCATAGTGACGACGTCGCCCTCGGTGTCCAACACCACTATCCGGCCCGGTGACTCTTCTTCCTCGATGGGAGCGCTGGTCGGCCCTCCACCATCAGACGTGGTGCAGGCGGCAAGGGCCAACCCAAGGCAAACCCAGATCGTGCCTGCCTTCGGTCCAGTCAATCGAGTCCCCCGAGTCTCACATCCGGTGCCCCCATCCTTGCCGCATCGGCGGTGCGATCGTCGGGCCTGGTCTGGGAGTCGCGTTCAGCCTCGACCCGGGCCAGGTAGTGGGAAACCTCCCGCGCCACATCCTCCTTGGACCACCCCAACTCCGGAGCAACCAAGCCGGCGACCTCGGCGGCGACATCAACGCCCCGGTCCGCAGACTCGATGGAGATACGCGTCCGACGGGTGAGGATGTCGTCGAGGTGTAGGGCCCCCTCGTCGGTCACGGCATACAAGGCCTCGGCTTTGGTGAACCGCGTCTCGCCAAGTCTCCCGGCGAGCTCCGGGCGGGCGGCGACTAGTTCCTGGAGGACGCCGGGCCGGTCCGCGCCGACCAGGGTTATCTCATCGGTAATGGAGTCAGCCGCTCCAAGGCTTTCGACGGCGGCATCGACAGCGTCGCGAGCCATGATCCGGTAGGTCGTGTACTTCCCGCCGGCGACACTTACCAGCCCCGAATCGGATACCAGAACTGCGTGCTCCCGGCTCAGACGGGAGGTCTCCTCGGACTCGCCGGTGAGCAGGGGGCGGAGCCCGGCATAGACCCCCACGACATCGCTGGCGGTGAGCGGCTTCCGGAGGACTGTATTGACCCGATCGAGGAGGTATTGAATATCGGAACGGCTGGCAGCGGGATGGGCGCGACGCAGAGACCATGGGGTGTCCGTCGTCCCGATGATCCAGTGCTCCGCCCACGGGATGACAAAGAGGACGCTCTTCTCGGTGCGCAGGATCAATCCAGTGTTCGAGCCGACCGCCGATCGCGGCACTACGAGATGAACTCCCTTGGAGGCAAGCACGTCGATCCCGTGATCACCAGCCATCCCCTGAACATCATCGGTCCATACCCCTGTGGCCGAGATGACCGATCTGGCACGAATCTCCAGGGTCCGTCCGCCTTCGAGGTCGCGAGCTACCACCCCTGCCACCCGGCTCCCCTCCATCACCATCCCGATGACTCTCGTGCTCGTCGCCAAAAGTGCCCCCTGGGAAACTGCGGTGCGGGCGAGCGCCAGGGTGTGCCGCGCGTCGTCGACCATCGCGTCCCAGTAGACAACCGCCCCCGTGAGGGCGTCAGGCGCCAGCGAGGGAGCCAGTTTGAGTGCTGAGGTCTTCGAAAGGTGCCGATGCCGCGGGAGCGAACTCCCGCCCAACCGCGCAAGCAGGTCGTAAAGAAGGACTCCCGCACCGACATATAGGCGCTCCCAGATTCGATGCTGGAGCGGGTACAGGAAGGAGACTGGCTCGACCAGGTGGGGGCAAAGAGTGCTGAGCATGAGATGGCGCTCCGAAAGCGCTTCGCGGACCAGGCCGAAATTGAACTGCTCGAGGTAACGCAGACCGCCGTGAATCAGCTTCGAGGAGCGACTCGAGGTTCCCGAGGCGAGGTCCCTTTGTTCGACGAGGGCCACTGACAGTCCCCGGCTGGCAGCGTCGAGCGCAACCCCGCACCCGGTGACACCGCCCCCGATCACGACCACATCGAAGACCTCCTCTTCCATGCGGGCGAGATCGCTTTCTCTCTGCCGGGGATTCAGGCTCGATGACCTCTCCATTCCGCCAGTGTGGCAGCCCACGGATGAAGGGAAAACGGTCAGCTACATTCGGCGAACCAGCGGACAACACCTTCGGTCAGCGAGAAGACGGCGGACTCCTCTATGGGATCGCCATCGATTTCGAAATTGACAAGCACCTCGTAGGAAGTGATCGGGAACTCGCCGAACTCAGCATCGAACGGACCGACCACCGGACCTTCCTGGCGATAGCCATCGACGGTGAGCACCCGCTCATCGATGTGTCCCCGGCACGCTTCCTCCTCATAAGTGGCCTTCACCGCCGGGTGAAGTCGCTCGAAGAGGAACTCCGAATCGCCTGATTCGATCGCTCCGGCGAAGTCGTCGATGAATTCTTCGACAGCAGCTACTTCGTCAAACACTCCCACGGTGAACGTCGGGTCCGGCTGCGAAGTCGTGGTCGTCACTGCGGCCGTCGTAGGCGTTTCAGATACGGAGGTTGTCGTCTCCGTCGGAGGGGGTACGGAGGTTGCGGCGGTGGTAGTCGGGGGGGTGCCATTCATCGCGACGGAAACCATCAGCCAGACCACGCCGACCGAGACCAGGACAGTGATGATGGCCACTGCAATCGTATGCTCGCGGCTGAGATTGATTCGTGAGGGTTTCACCTCAAGAACTTAACTACCTACTGCCGGGTAACAGGCAAGCTCCTACTTGTTTGCTTTGTATTCGGCTTGGGCTGCGTTTCTCGCAGCCTTCGCGGCATCGGTGGACGCCTTGTAGTCGGCGTTGGCGGCGTTGTTGGCATCTTTTTGCTTGGCCTTGGCATCGGCGTTCGCTTCCTTGCGCTCCTTATTGGGCAGATCCTTATTCGAAGCAGCTGCCGTTTCGTACTCAGCCTTGGCCTTTTCCTTGTCCTCTGCCTGCTTCGCCTTGGCGTCCGCAATGGCATCGTCGTAGTCGGCTTTCGCCATGTCCCATTTCTCTTCAGGGCTCATCTCGGGCTCGGTATCGGGACCGAAGCTCGTGCCGATAGCCTCGAAGCTGTCAGAAGTCTGCTCCCCCACAAACCCAACCGCCGTCAGGCCGACGACCGAGATCAACATCACGATCAGTGCATATTCGACAAGGCCTCCGCCGCGGTCACCTTTGAGTGAAATCAAACTCATGGGCTCAACATCGGCAAGAGCCTGGATCAGACGTATGGGTCCAGCGGACTCATTTGCCAAGGCTGAGTGATTCAGCCGTCCGCTGCACAACGGGCGCAGGTGCCGGTCACTACGAGGTCGATCTCCTCGGCGTTGAAGCCATGGCCCGTGCCAAGATGGCTGCGGATCTGTTCGACCAGGTCTCCCTCGTGGTGGTCGACATCGCCGCACACCCGGCAGACAAGGTGAAAATGGTCATCGGGGTGCCCCAGTTCCCAGCGTGCCCCTTCATCGGGGCCCAGACTTGACTCACGCACCAGGTCCAGATCGGCAAACAGGGCGAGGGTGCGGTAGACCGAAGAGGTGTTGATGGTCGGGTCTGCCTTGTGCACCTCCCCGACGATCTCCTCGACTGTGAGATGGCCGCCGGCGCGATTGAGGACTTCCCAGACCCGGAGTCGGGGCTCGGTGAGTCGATTGCCGCGGTCACGGAGTAGTTCGGCCAGTTCCCTCTCGATAGTCACACCGTCATTCTACTTGTTGCAAACGATTCGCAACAAGAACTAGGATTGTTGGATGCACGCACCAGATGGATTCCTCACCGCAGGAACCGCAATCGCCACGGGGGCACTCAGCGTCGGCACCGTCTCCGTCGCCCTCAAACAGGCCAAGTCCCAGATGAGCGAGAAGATGGTCCCCCTCGCCGGAATCACCGCGGCGTTCGTCTTTGCAGCCCAGATGGTCAACTTCCCCGTCGCTGCGGGCACGACGGGCCATCTCCTCGGCGGGGCTCTCGCCGCCATCCTGCTCGGACCCCATATCGGGGCGCTGGTGGTCACGGTCGTAGTCATGATCCAGGCTCTGGCCTTCGCCGACGGCGGGCTGACAGCCCTTGGCTACAACGTGTTGAACATGGCGATCGTCCCTGCGTACGGGGGATTTGCCGTTTATTCGGGCTTCCGAAAGCTGCTACCCAAGAGGAAAGGTGGCGTGATCGCCGCGACCGGACTCGCCGCGGGCCTCTCGGTGGTGCTGTCCGCTTCGGCCTTCTCTATCCAGTGGCTATTCGGGGCCACTGCACCGGTTCCTTTCGACACAGTTTTCGGAGCAATGGTAGGGGTGCACCTCCTGATCGGGATCGGTGAAGGCTTGATCAGCGCACTCACCGTCGGAGCCGTCCTGGCATCGCGCCCGGACCTCGTGTTCGGGGCGGGCGACCTCGACCCGGCCCAGCTCCAGGAGTCGGACAAGGTGCCGCTCCGCGCGTTCATAATCGGCGGCCTGGCCGTGACGTTCCTCGTCGCCACGGTCGTCAGTCAGTTCGCGGTCGACAACCCCGACGGGCTCGAATACGTTGCCGAAGACACCGGCTTCATCTCGAGCGCTGAGGAGCACGGTCTCGGCGATTCGGTATTCGCCGACTACGCAACGTCGGGCATCAACAACGAGGCTCTATCTCTCGCGATTGCTGGAACTGCCGGAGTGCTGATCACGCTTGCAGTCGGCTTCGGGCTCTTCAAGGCGATCCGCCCCCGGGAGAAAGTGCCCGTGTAGTGGGCGCTCGACACGCCCATACGCTTTACGTCCACGAGCACTCGCTGGTCCACCGACTCCCCCCTGAAACCAAAGTCCTCAGCGCCTTCCTCTTCGTTGTGGCCATTGCCGTCACTCCCCGGGAGGCGATCTGGGCGTTCAGCGCCTATGCGGTCATGGAAGCGGCCCTCGTCGCCGTCTCCCGGGTTCCGGTCCGATTCGTCCTGTCCCGTCTCGTTGCCGTCGCCCCCTTCGTCGTTTTTGCTCTGTTCCTTCCCTTCATCGGAGTGGGAAAGAACATCGACTTTCTCGGCATCAGCCTCTCCAGCGAGGGGATCTGGGCGATGTGGAACATCCTGGCCAAAGCCACTCTCGGGGCCACGGCGAGCATCCTGCTGGCGGCAACTACCGAGGTGCCCGAGATAGTCAAAGGGTTTGGAAGGCTTCGAGTTCCCCCGGTCATCACCGGAATCGCCAGTTTCATGATCCGCTATCTGGAGGTGATCGCGGGCGAGCTGACCCGGATGCGCACTGCGATGACCGCTCGCGGCTACGACCCCCGCTGGCTCTCCCAGGCACGTCCCATCGCCGCATCGGCAGGCACTCTCTTCGTCAGGTCCTACGAGCGCGGCGAGCGGGTCTACGACGCGATGCTCTCCCGCGGGTACAACGGTGTGATGCCGGCGCTGGACTCCCGGTCCGCCACAAATCGGGAGTGGGTCGGGACCCTGGCACTTCCCCTCCTCGCAGCCACCGTCGCCTTGATTGCGATGACGACGACGTGAGGGTCGCACTCGAAGTCGCCGACCTCCACTACACCTACCCCGACGGTCAGGGAGCTCTCTCAGGCGTCTCGTTCCGAATGATGCCGGGTGAGCGGGTAGCCCTACTCGGCCCCAACGGAGCGGGGAAGACGACCCTCGCCCACCACCTCAACGGAATTCGCCGGGCCGATCGGGGGGTGGTGGCCGTCGGAGACCTCACCCTCGGTGACGAAACGTTGGGCGAGATCCGCAAGCGGGTCGGGCTCGTATTCCAGAACCCAGACGACCAGCTCTTCATGCCCACCGTCGCCGAGGATGTCGCATTCGGACCTGCAAATCTCGGGGTGTCCGGAGACGAACTCGAGAAGGCGGTGTCCGATGCGCTCGGAGCAGTTGGAGCTGAAGACCTGAGAGGTCGGGTACCCCATCACCTCAGTGGTGGGGAGCGACGGAGAGTCTCCCTGTCCACCGTGCTCGCCATGAATCCGTCGATACTCGTCCTCGATGAGCCCACCTCCGGCCTCGACCCGGCGGGCAGGCGGGAGCTGATCGGAGTATTGCAATCCCTCGACGTCGCCCAGCTCGTAATCACCC
The DNA here is from genome assembly GCA_041748855.1 of Acidimicrobiia bacterium. Lineage (GTDB taxonomy): Bacteria > Actinomycetota > Acidimicrobiia > Spongiisociales > ZC4RG35 > MA-ANB-1. The sequence continues at coordinate 15,354 of JBGTCK010000062.1, read as the reverse complement.
ACGACCTCTACTTCGCCCTCGAGCTGCGCAGCCGGGCGCTGATCATGGACGCGGGGGTGATCGTCGCCGACGGAGAGACTGCAGATCTGCTCGGAGACGAGCAGCTCCTCCGCCAACACCGCCTGGAGATGCCCTACCAGGCGTGACCCTCCGCGACGACAGCGCCAAGCTCGTCGATCAACTCCAGCTTCCGGTCCTCGTCGAGGAACGAAGAAGTGATCGACATTCGCGCCAGGTCGGCAACCTCTTCGAGTCCGAAGTCGAGTACCTCGACTAGTTGCATGTAGTTGTCACCTACGTAGCCCCCGAAGTACGCCGGGTCGTCAGAATTGACCGACACGTGCAAACCGTGGTCGAGCATCGTGCGAATCGGGTGCTCGCTCAGGTCTTCGACCACTTTCAAGGCGACATTGGACAGGGGGCAGACGGTGAGAGGAACCTGGTCGACCCGAAGCCGCTCAACCAGAACCGGGTCTTCGAGACTGCGGACACCGTGATCGATCCGCTCGGCCCCGAGCACGTCGAGCGCCGCGACGACGTACTCGGGCGGTCCCTCCTCCCCGGCGTGTGCCACCGCCCGAAGTCCCAGCTCACGGGCCTGCAAAAAGGCTTCTTCGAACAGGTGCGAGGGGCGGTCCTTCTCCGAGGAGTCGAGCCCAACCGCGATAACACCGTCGAGGTGGGGCTCCGCCTCCCGGAGTGTCGCGACCGCCTCCTCACCGGACAGGTGACGCAAGAAGCACATGATGAGATCGGCGCTCACCCCGGAAGCATCTGCGATTGCGCCGTGGAAACCTTCCATGAAGACCGGGAACCCCACACTCCGGTCGGTATGCGTCTGGGGATCGAAGAAGATCTCGGCATGTCGCACGCCGTCGGCAGCGGCCCGCCGCAGGTAGGCGGACATCAACTCGTAGAAGTCGTCGGGAGTCTGCAGCACCGCTGCCCCCCGGTAGTAGATGTCGAGGAATGACTGGAGGTCGGAGAAGCGGTAAGCGCTGGTCACCTCATCGACACTGGCGTATGGGAGTTCGAGACCGTTGCGCGCAGCAAGGTCGAACATGAGGCCGGGTTCGAGAGTGCCTTCGATATGGACGTGCAACTCGGCTTTGGGAAGCCGGTTGATCAGGTCACGCATCGGGTCCATTTCAGCGCGTCCAGCAGGCATCCGTCAAGAACATCAAAGGGCGATGTCCTGGGGTCGGACCGGGACCCGGGAGATCTCCCGGCCGGTGGCGTCCCTGATCGCCGCAGCGACGGCAGCGGTCGAAGAGATCGTTGGTGACTCACCGACTCCTTTGGCGCCATACGGGCCCCAGGAGCCCGCCTGTTCGATCAACAAGGCCTCCACATCGGGGGCATCGAGAATCGTCGGGAGCAGGTAGTCGGTGAAGTTGGGATTCTTGATCACACCCCCACTCACCACAAGCTCTTCCATGACGGCGAGACCCACCCCCTGCATGATCCCGCCTTCGATCTGCCCCCGCACCGACTGGGGGTTCAGCGCCTTACCGACATCCTGGGCCGTATCCACCCGGTGGACCTTCACCAAGCCGAGCTCGGCGTCGACACTCACCAGGGCGCGGTGGCCGGCAACCGCAAAATCGGCATGCACCACCCCCTGGCCATCCTGATCGGACGTGAACGTAGGAGGATGGCGGAATGTGACGGTTTCTTCCCAGTGGTTACGTAGGACCGCGGCCATGGGCGCTACCAGTTTGTCACCTTTCCAGACTCCGTTGTCGTCGAGGCGGTCGCCGTTGTGTGCCTCGAGAATCTGCCCGCGCAGGTTGCGGGCAGCTTCCATGGTCGCCCCGCCGGAGATCTGGGTTTGACGGGATGCCGAAGTCGAGCCGGCAGAATCGATCTGTGAGGTATCGACGTGTCGCACGGCCGCCCGTGAGATTCCCAGCTCGGTGCGGAGGATCTGGGCCAGGACACTGACCAGGCCCTGACCGACCTCGATTGCTGCGGTCTCGACCACAGCACCCTCTTCAGTGAGGAGAACCCGGGCCTGGGCGTAGTCGTCGAAGCCTTCACTGAATCCGAGGTTCTTGATTCCCAGCGCATATCCGACTCCGGATACGACATGTCCAGCGTCGGAGGTAAGTCCGGACCCACCGGGAAGATCGAAAGGGCTCTCGTTGCGGACATTGCCCATCAGTGGCATCGCTTCCAACGAGTTGATCACATCGAGGGTCGGGAGCGGAGTTTCGATTATCTGGCCGGTGGTCGGCATCGGATCGCCCGTGGCAAGCGCATTCCGACGCCGCAGTTCCAGTGGATCGATCCCGATTTCGGCGGCAAGGCGGTCCATCTGGGCTTCGTACCCGAAACAGACCTGTACCGCCCCGAAACCTCGCATGGCACCACAAGGTGGATTGTTGGTCCGGGTACCCACACCGTCGACTGCGACCGAGTCGCACCGGTAAGGTCCGACCGCGAAATAGGATGCATTCGCCAGCACGGCGGCCGTTGTCGATGCGTAGGCACCACCATCGATCGCAACGGTGGCCTCCACCCGGACCAGCCTGCCGTCACGGTCTGCGTGGTGGCGGTACCAGAGCTTGGCGGGGTGACGATGGACGTGGCCGGTGAACGACTCCGACCGGTGGTACACCATCTTCACGGGACGACCCGTGTGCAGGGCAAGCAGACACAGATGGATGTGCAGGTTGACATCCTCCCGCGCTCCGAAGGCACCGCCGATCCCCGAAGGGTGCGATCGGACCTGGTCGGGTCGCAGGCCGAGGGATGCCACCACCTGCTCCTGGTCGACATGGACGAATTGGGAAGTGGCGTAGAGGTCGACACCACCCGAGCCGTCGGGAACGGCGAGGCCGGCCTCAGTACCCAGCGGAGCCTGGTCCTGCATCCCCACTTCATAGGTGCCTTCGACAATCACTTCGCCAGTGACGTCCTGGTCGCCACGCCGGATTCTCATCCGGCGGAACACCTCGTCCAGCCGGTCTGCCTCGTCGATATCAACCAGAGGCTCGAGCACCTCGTACTCGACGACAACTGCTCGCGCGGCGGCCTGTGCAGTGCGTTCGTCTTCGGCGGCCACCACAACTACCGGTTCGCCCCAATAGTTGACAGTGCCACGAGCAAGCACCGGCTGATCGGGGTGTTCCAGCCCGAACACGGCGCGGCCCGGCACATCGTCGGCGGTGAGCACCGCATGCACCCCACCGATGGCGAGGGCGGGGGCGATGTCGATTGACACGATACGGGCATGAGGGTGCGGGCTACGCACCGTGGCGCCCCACAACATCAGGTCAGCGGTCAGGTCCTGGGCGAAGTAGAACTCTCCTTTGAGCTTGGGTATGCCATCGGGACGCAACGGAGAGTCACCAACGACGCCTTCGATATCGGTGACCGGACGGATCGTCTCAGTGGTCACTTCGCTCCCCCGGCCAGGTCTTCGAATGCTCTCAGAATCGCTCCGTAACCCGTGCACCGGCACAGGTTCCCGGCGAGTGCCTCCTTGATCTCCTCTGTGCTCGGTTTCGGGTTCTTCTCGAACAGGTCGACCGCCGCCACCACGAACCCCGGGGTGCAGAATCCGCACTGAACAGCACCAGCCTGATGCATCGCCTCTTGGACCGGGTGGAGAAAATCCCCAGAGGACATGCCTTCGACGGTCCTGATGTCGGAACCTTCCGCATCGACTGCCATCACCAGACAGGAGCAGACCAGCACGTCGTCGAGCATTACAGAACAAGAGCCGCATTCACCCTGCTCACATGCGCTTTTTGATCCGGGGAGCCCCATCTCGTCCCGCAACACGTCGAGCAGGCTGGTCGGTGCCATCACCCTTGCGGTGCTGCGCTTACCGTTGAGGTTGAAAACGACGATCACCGCAAGCACCGTTCCAGCAGCCGCCGCGCGAGCACTCCGGACGCGTGGCGGCGGTACTCCTCTGTGGAGCGATGGTCGGTGATCGGCGTGACCTCCTCGGAGACCAGCCTGGCAAACTCGGCCAGGTCGTTGTCGGTCGGCGTTGCGACTGATGAGATCATCTCTTCGGCGCGACGGGCCCGGATCGGGGTTGGTGCCACTGACCCGAGAGCCACCCGGGTGGCTCCGCCGTCACCCCTGGTGACGACACAACAGACGGTGGCGATGACCATTGCATTGCGGGCGCCGATCTTGGCGAACTCCTGGCGCTCCGGCAGCTCGTCCGGCAAACGGACACCGGTGATCATCTCATCCGGGCCGAGGGCAGTCTTTTTGACGCCCAGAAAGAACTCGTCCCAGGGCAACGAGCGTGTTCCGCGAGATGAAGCCAACTCGATGCTGGCGTCGACGGCGGCAAGAAACGGCAACCCGTCACCGGCCGGGCTTGCGGTCCCGATGTTCCCGCCAATAGTGCCCGCATTGCGGATCTGGGGTGATCCAACGGTCCGCGCTGCCTGGGCAAGCGCTCGGGGGCCGGCCGTTTCGATTTTCCTCCAGGTGACTCCGGCCCCTAGGAGGTTCCCCTCCCAAACGGCAAGCTCATCGAGACGACGGAGCACCACCACGTCCTGGGGGTCGGCGTGGCCGAAATTGGTCTCGACCATGAGGTCGGTACCACCAGCGAGCGGTATCGCACCTGCGCCAACTGCTTCAAGCGCATCGGCAAGGGAGTCCGGGTAAGTGACGTTCACGTTCCGGAACTTACCCGATCAGCGTGGTACTCAGTCGATTGTGCTCGGCGACAATGCCACCAGCGTCGATTCCGACAACTCTGCCGTCCTCAACGAGTGGCTTACCTCCAACCCATGAATGGTCGATCTTCGAAGGTCCGGAGAGCACGACTGCGGCAACCGGATCGTGGAGCGCACCGGCAAATTCCAAACGGTTGAGGTCGATTGCGATCACGTCCGCAGCGTATCCAGGGGCGATGCGACCGATGTCGTCGCGTCCAAGCACACCTGCCCCTCCCGTCGTCGCCAGTTGGAGAGCCTGGCGTGCCGTCATCAGATCGCCCTGGCCCACTCCGGGGGAAACGGCAAGCCGGTTGAGCAGAAGAGCCTGGCGCACCTCTGCCAGCATGTTTGAGGAGTCATTCGATGCAGAACCATCGACTCCGAGCCCGACCGGCACCCCGGCGTCGATATAACGGGCAACCGGGGCCACCCCGCTGGCGAGTCGCATGTTCGAAGTGGGACAGTGGGCAACGCCGGTTCCTGAGCTGGCCATTCTGAGAACCTCGTCGTCGGCGACGTGGACCGCGTGGGCGTACCAGACGTCCACGCCGGCCCAGCCCAGGCTCTCCATGAACTCCACTGGCCGCAGCCCGAACCGCTCCCTGCAGAAGCGCTCTTCATCTTCGGTTTCGGCGAGGTGGGTGTGCAGGTGGACGCCGAGGCTCCGCGCCAGATCGGCAGATTCCCGCATCAGATCACCCGTCACCGAGAAAGGCGAGCAGGGGGCCAGGACAACCCTTCGCAGCGCACCGCGGGCCGGGTCGTGGTGTTTCTCGACAGCCTCCTGACTCATTTCGAGGATTGTCGACTCGTCCTCCACGACTGAGTCTGGGGGCAGGCCGCCGTCGGACTTGCCCAGGCTCATCGATCCCCGGGAGACATGGAAACGTATGTTGAGATCGGCGGCACCTTCGATCTGGTCATCGACACCAGAGCCGTCGGGCCAGAGGTAGTGGTGGTCGGCGGCGGTGGTACACCCGCTGAGGGCTAGTTCGACGAGACCGAGAGTGGTGGCCACCCGGACGTGGTCGGGGGTCATCTTCGCCCAGATCGGATACAGAGTCGTCAGCCAACCAAACAGACTGACATTCTGGGCGCCCGGGATGACCCGGGTCAACGTCTGGTAGAGATGGTGATGGGTGTTGACCAGGCCCGGTAGCACGATGTGATCGGTGAGGTCGACGATCCTGTCAGCATCCTCGCGCAGTGCGTCCACCGGACCGACCTGTTCGATCCAACCGTCGCGGACCAGGACCGACGCGTTCTCGATCTCCGCGCCATCCATGGTGGCAAGGGTGTGGATATTGCTCAGGAGCAGGGTTCCCATCGTTTGAAGCTAGTGTCCTGTCCGGTGGATTCGCTTGCTATTTCGGCGAGGTCAACCCGATCAAGTCGGGTTGAATGGAGTTTGAGCTGCTCAAACTCCAACGGATGGAATCCGCATTGTCATTCCTGGCAAGGACGCAGGACGCAGGCGGACCGCGCCGTTCGTCAAGGACGAGGACGCAGCCAGGGAAGACAAGGGCCGTTGAAATGCGAGCACGATCTGCCGGACGGGACACCAGCCACACAGTCGGAGCGACGATGGCGCGAGCCGATAGAGTTGGCGCCGATGAGACTATCCAACGACTCCCTTGCCCGCTGGGCTGAGCGCCTCGACACGACCAATGCCCGCCTCGCATCGGACTTCCCCGGCGATGGGCCCGAGCGGCAACCGGTTCACACCGTCTATGGGGGAGCCCACCTCTTCCGGTCGGACACCGCGAGCAAACTGGGAGAGCTAGCCCTCGATTCTTTCCAAACCTGGGTCCCCAGTGGCAGCGATCTCTCCGACCTGCTCGGTATCGACAGCAGCCTGGCCGGACCGGTCCACTCGCTGGTGCGGGACAAGCTCGAGCGCGAGCCCATCGAGGACTTCCGGCTGGATTTCGAAGATGGCTACGGGAACCGCGCCGACCAAGAGGAGGACGGGCACGCCGCGTCGTCGGCGGAACAGGTCGCGGCCGGGATGGAGGCTGGGACGTTGCCGCCCTTCCTTGGCATCAGGATCAAGCCGCTCTCCGGCGAGCTCTACCGACGGTCGCTGCGGACGCTCGACCTATTCGTGACAACCCTCGTCGAGAACTCCGGGAACCTCCCGGAGGACTTCGTGATCACCCTCCCCAAGATCCAGGATGAAGCCCAGGTTGCAGTGCTCGACGAAGCTCTCTCCGAACTCGAGGACAATCTGGGTATCGCGTCGATCCCCGTGGAACTGATGGTGGAAACCCCGCAGATGATCATCGACCACGACGGGACCGGCGGACTGCGAAAGTTCGTCGCGGCCGGCAACGGGAGGATCCGGGGGGCTCACTTCGGAACCTACGACTACACCGCATCGATGAATATCACCGCGGCGCACCAGACAATGACCCACCCTGCCTGCGACTTCGCCAGGCACGTTCTCCAGGTGAGCCTTGCCGGGTCCGGGGTCTGGCTGTCCGATGGCGCCACCAACGTGATGCCCGTTCCGGTTCACCGCGGCGACGACCTTGGCTCCGACCAGGATGCAGAGAACCGGGAGAGTGTGCACCGTGCGATGCGGCTCCACTACGACCATGTGCGGCACTCGCTGAGCCACGCCTACTACCAGGGATGGGACCTCCACCCCGCACAGCTCCCCACTCGCTACGCCGCCGTTTACGCCTTCTTTCTCGAAGGTCTCGACCAGGCCGCTGAACGCCTGTCGAGCTTCGTCGAGTCGGCAGCCAAGGCCACCCTCGTTGGTGAGGTTTTCGATGACGCCGCAACCGGGCAGGGGCTGTTGAACTTCTTCCTCCGCGCCATCAATTGCGGGGCAATCAGCGAAGCCGAGGCGACCGAGCGCACCGGCCTCACCCTCGACGAACTCCACACCCGCTCTTTCGTCAAGATCCTCGAATCCCGCACCTGACCGCGTCCCGTCCCGAACCGGAACCGGAACCGTTCTGTGTCGAAAATCGTCCTCTATGCGAACCAAAACCGACCCAGAAAGAGGCCACCCTCCAGCAACTCACATTCTGTGTCGGGAATCGTCCTCTATCAGAACAAAAACCGACACAGAACGGTCGGAGACGCCGACTTCAATCGCCAAATAGAAAGCGGTCCAGGTCAGCGATGAATCCTTTAGGATCGCGTCGTATCTGTCGAGCGGTGAAGCGTCGAAGCTCGATACCCAGGTCGAGCAGTTCATTCTGTCGCTGTAGGTCATCGTCGAGAGCGTCGGCCGATCGATGAGCACCGAGACCATCCACTTCAACTGCCTTGTTGAACTCGGGCCAATAGAAGTCGGGAACGGCCCGCCGACCGGTCCGGGTAAAGAACTCCTTTTGCAGGACTGGCCGAGGAAGACTGCTGTGCCGAATGTGAAAGAAGGCTTCGGACTCCGCAGGTGAGCCCGTTCCGTGATCCTGGCCGAATAGCGATAAGACGCCTCGCATGCGCCGGGTGCCTGTGACTCCCCGACCTCCCCGCTGCTCAACGAAGTCTGCAAGCTCGTCCAGACTTGCGACACCTGAGCGCACGGCGCTGTCAACGGCCTTCGTCAGGACGATCGGGGGAAGAATGCTTGCGCAATCGAGCAGGGTCCGAGGGACATTCGTTACCGGGAGCCCGGCAACCACCTCGCGATCCCTGACCCGCCTCGTGCGATGGACGACAACACCGGAAGGCATCGGCAACGACCCAAAACGGACCGTGACTTCGAGCGGCGCAGCCGAAATCCCGTCCAGATTCCAGAAGAGCAGCGCTGTGCGATGTGATACGAGAGCACCCTCTCCTCCAGCCAATACCGCTGACCAAAGCTTCTCCTCCCACGCCTGCGGACGCCGGTCAATCTGGTAGACACCCGCCTGACGCTGCTGCCATCGACCCGATTGAAGTCGTCGTTGGATCATGGACGCCGATCCACCCAACTTGAGCACATCGGCCCGCGTCACCTGGAAGCCCTGATCCGCTGCAACGGACAATTCGTCAATTTTCCCCACTCGCCAAGAATGCCGAACGACGAGGAGCCCGACAAGTCCCTTGTAAGAGGGCGGCCCACCCGACCCTTCTGTGTCTGGAATCGTCCGCCGGGCGGATCAAAACCGACACAGAACGGTCTGGGATCAGCGGGTTACTGTGAAGCGGATGTCGCCGTAGGGCTCGGAAACTGGGTGGAAGACCGTGCGACCGTCTTCGAGGCCGAAGCGAGCCAGGTCGAAGGGCAGGTGATGCTGGTTAGGCAATTCGAAGCTGATCTCGCTGATCTCGGATACCGCATCCAGGACCGCTTGGGCCATCAGCCAGCCCTGGTGCTGGACCGACGCCGACCAGTCGGCGAAGAAGCGTTCCAGCATGACCTCGCGTACCGATTCCCAGGTGTGGGTGGTGTCCGCCGGGAGTTCGGTGTACCCCCAACGAGCATTGATCGAGGTGGACAGCACACGATCTTCTGCCTCGGGAAGAACCGTGAACTCATCCTTGGGGAAGCCGACGAAGGCTGAGCCACCGGTCTTGAGAACCACCAGGCCTTCGATCCCGGCTTCGGTCTCCCGGCTACCGGACCCCACTCCCCGCACCCGGGCCAGACGCCGCTCCGAACCTCCGCCGGTGAAACCGGTGGATCCCTCCCTATGCAACAGGCGCTGCCGGACCACAACCTCGGTCGACTCGATACCCGCCTTGGCCAGCATGTGGTCACAGATAACGGTGGCAAACGACTCGAGGTCTCCAGTCAGGTGGTCCTGGGCGAGGGCGTAGATGGTATTCCGGGTGGTGTCGGTGGGGAGGACCGCGGCGTTGTCCCCTTCCAGGTAGGCAGCCCCGACATCGCCCGTCATGAGAACCGAGAACTCGAGGTCGAGAAACTCGTCCTGGTCGTCGCCGCGGATCAACTTGGACAGGCGAACCGCTGACTTACCCCATTGGTTGGTCCCGAGCTCCGCCACCTCAGCTGCCCCGGTATGTCGAGTAGCCGAAAGGGCTGAGGAGAAGCGGAATGTGATAGTGGTCACTGCTGTCGTCGAGGTCGACCGCCACCTCCACCTCGGGATAGAACCGGTTGCCGTAACCGCCGGTGTCGAAACGGATGCGGTAGGCACCGGCGGCGAGATCAGCCCCGAGCCCGCCAACGCGGCCGTCGCCATCGGTGACTGCAGAGTTGACCTCCACCCACTCTTCGCCGGCGCGCCGTTGCAACACCACCCTCACATTGGAGGCAGGCTCACCTGAGCCGGTGTCGAGCACATGGGTCGAGATTGAGATCATCAGTCCTCCTGGATGCAGAGCATTCGACGCAGTCTTGTCGCCGTGATCTTCTGTTGCTCACGGGCAGCGATCTCCAACTCGGTCCCACGGGTGTTCTCGATCCTCTCCTGAGCGATCTCGAGCATCTCGCGGGCATTCTTGCCCGTGGCATAGACGATGTAGGTGAAGCCGAACTTCTCCTCGTAGCGACGGTTCAGCTCACCAAGGGAGGAGAGGACGGCGGCGTCGGCATTCCGCGAACTGGCCTGTTCCCGGTTTGCAACCGCATCGCCCTGCTCCCCGATTCTCGGATGGCCGGCAAAGGCCTCGAGCCAGTCCTCTTCTTCGAGCTCGAGGAAGAAGACCTCTGCGGCCTCAACCACCTGCCCGACTGTCGAAAACGGGCGCGACGCCAGCATCGACGACACCCACCGGGTCGACTGGCAGGCCGTGTGGAAGAAGCCAGTTGCCGACTGGCCAAGTAACGAGTTCAGATAGTGGAGCCGCTTGGTCGTCGCCGACTCGGCGTCGGGCATGCCCATGACCTTGAACCGGGCAACCCCACCGTCAGGATGGATGTCGAGTTTCAACAGCCTCGCCGTGGTTTCGCGAACGAGGGGGAGGTGGTTCACCGAGTCGGCCTCGACCGCAGCGCGGGAGAGCACCTCGTTCCAGACTGTGCCGTCGTCCGACACGCTGACGCTGACCCATCCCGGGGCATTGCCCTTGAAATACCGGGTATCGACCACAACCTCGCGCATCGTCCCGGACATACCCAGCTTGAACACCACCCAGTCGCTGCCGGGCCCCCGGCGACGCCTCGTCTCCCAACCGTCCCACATCCCAACCGGGTCGGTCGGCCTGAGCATGTTCGATGGCGGGGAGTAGTGGGCATCAGATGCGTCGGTCGGTTCACCACCGCTGGCGAGAGAAACGAGGTCGACAAGGCCGAATTCGGGGCACACGCCGTCGAGCCCGGGCACGGGATTACCCTCGACCCTCAATCGGGCGACACCTCCATCGGGGAAGATGTTGAGGCGAACATGGGTGAGCCGCCCGCTCGCCTTCAGGTCGAACCGGGCTACCGAGTCACCGTGAATCGCGGTGCGAGGCACCAGATCGACCCAGAAGGCGCCGCCGAGACGCTCGTCGCTGCCCACCCCGCAGCCCTCGAGAGAGAACTCCTCGGGATAGTTGCCCGTGAAGTGCGAAGTGTCCACCGTGACCTGGGTGACCTGGCCAGGAATTCCGAGTGCGATCACACACCAGTCGTGCCCTGGCTCCCTGCGGCGGCGGGTCTCCCAACCGTCCATCCACTTGCCGCGATCGGTGTATTCAAATGGCTTCCAGATCGGGTCGGCGACCTCGATCAGGTTGGTCGCCTCGGCGAAGAACTCGTCGTTGCACGAAACAATGCGCCCGCCTACTCGTTCCGAGATCAGATCAGCCATTTCGCTCCAACATAAGTCCGGCACCGGTGGTGAGGCCACCGCGGTCATATACAGTCTGTCCCCTCAGGATCGTCTTCACAACCGTTCCCCGCAGGTTCATCCCCTCATAGGGGGTGATCGGGTGACGGTGATGGAGGTCGGATCCTCGAATCGTGACAGCCCCGTCCGGGTCGAAGACAACAAAGTCGGCGTCCATCCCAATCGCGATTGCCCCCTTGCGGTGGGCAAGGCCGGCGAGCCGGGCCGGATTCTCCGCTAGCCAACCGACCAAGCGCTCTGGCCCGTAGCCGCGGGCCGAAGCAGCCGTCCATGTCGCCTGAAGCCTGAGTTGGAGCGACCCGATCCCTCCCCACGCCCGTGCCAGATTTCCCGACTCGATCTCTTTAATGTCCGCCGGCGCGGGCGAATGGTCGGAAACGATCATGGTGAGTAGGCCGGCCTCGAGGGCGCTCCAGAGCGCATCGCGATGGTCGCCGCCCCGGATGGGGGGAGCGCATTTGAACGGTGTGGCCCCGCCCGGAATCTCCTCGGCACAGAAAACCAAATAATGCGGGCAGGTCTCACCGGACAACCAGGGCGACGAGCCGATCGTCTCCGCACCCTCACCACTGGAGACATGGAGGATGTGGACGCTGGCCCGCGACCGTTCGGCCATATCCGCGGCGAGGGTGATGGCCTGGACTTCGCTGTCTGTGGGACGTGACGCCAGATACGCCTCGTATGAATTGGTATCCGCTTCGAAACCCAGCACCAGCTCGGGATCCTCGGCGTGAAGGAGAAGAGGCACTCCCGCTGCAGCCAGAGCCTTCATCGCCGACTCGAGCTCACCGGGATCCAAAGGGGGAAACTCCTCCACTCCGGAATCGATCATGAATGCCTTGAACCCGGCGACACCCGCGCCGACCATGCCGGGAATCTCAGCAGCGGATCCGGGCACGATGCCTCCCCAGAAGGCAGTGTCCACGCTGATCTTCGGGGAAGCGACCCGTCGTTTCTCGCTGAGGGCTTCGACACTGACCGTGGGCGGTATCGAGTTGAGCGGCATGTCGACGATCGTGGTGGTGCCGCCTGCGGCCGCAGCCCGGGTGGCCGAGCCGAATCCCTCCCACTCCGCCCGTCCCGGTTCGTTGACATGCACATGCGAATCGACCAAGCCGGGCATGATCACCAGGTCGCCGTAATCCTCATCCGCCATACCGCTGCCCACCGCGACGACAACCCCTGACTCATATCTCACGGTGGCCGGCCGCATCTCCGAACCCACGACAACCCGACTGCTCCGCAGTGTGGTCATCAGTCCTCGGGTATCCAGTCTTCGAGCGGGATGCCGAGGCCGTCGGCGATTCGGTTGGCGTAGGCGAAGTACGCGACAACTTCGGCGATGTGGAGGATGTCGGTATCGGTGAATCCCTCGCTGCGCAGTGACACCACATCGGACTCGGTTACGGCCGACGGTTCGCGCGTGAGCTTCTCGGCATATCTCAACATGGCAAGGCGCTTGCCGGAGACGCCTGCTGTCTCATAGTCCTCCTCGATCTGGGCCGCCAGATCGTCGTCGCGGAGCAAACGGCGCAGACCGCGCCGGTGGTGGGCTATTCAGTAGTGGCACTCGTTGATCCCGGAGACAACGATGGCGATCATCTCGCGCTCCACCTTGCGCAACGTCTTTGTGCTGCGCATGGCCTGCCGGTAGAGCATGTCATGCGCTTCGAGGCTTCCCGCGTCGAGGGCATGGATCCGCATCACCCAGTCGACCCTGTTCCAATTCGGATCGAGGACGCCATCTTTCAATCGGGCGAGATCTCCCTCCCACTCGTCTTCGTGCGGGGCATCAATCCAGGGCATTTGCGGTGTCCGGGTTGTGGGGTTGACGAGGGACAGGAAGGGAGAGGTCGGCCATCCTGCTCCCCACCCGGAGCACCAGAGCCACACCGATCCCTGCAAAGAGCCCGAGATTGGGGTTCACGGGTATCAGCAGGAAGGCGACTGCTGCACCTGCGGCGGCAGCGGACGCATAGAAGTCGCCCGACCGATAGAGGATGCCGGGGACTTCGCCGGAGAGGACGTCGCGAATCACACCTCCGCCAACGCCGCTGAGAACACCGGCAAATACCGTGCCCCAGAAGCCGAATCCGAGTTCGAGGGCGCGCTCGGCACCAAGCGTCGCGAACACGGCAAGTCCGAGCGTGTCGAGCGAGTAGAAGATGGTTCCCTCGGCGATGAAGCGATGGAGGAAGAAGACGGCAACGGCAGCGAGGACAATTCCCCAGAGCAGGGCGGGGTCGGTCAATGTGGTTGGAGGAATCACACCCGCCATCAGATCGCGTATCGAGCCTCCGCCAATCGCCGTGACCGCGCCCAGGACGACGACTCCCACCAGATCGAACCGCTTACGGACCGCAACCAAGGCTCCGGTGATCGCAAAGGTGAGGGTGCCGAGCCAGACCAGGACATCGATCAGATCCATATTTGAAGCGTAACGGGCATCGATCGGCCAGAGGGCTCAGCAGGTCCGGGCCAGCTTCGGCCTGGGATATCGAAAGGCCCGAATGGTGGGTTCGGGCCTTTCGACGTTATGCGATGTGGAGCGGTTGAGGAGGAGGAGAAAACCGCTCGGGCGGAGCGGAATCCGCTCCACATCGCAATGGCGGAAACCGTGAGGGCTCGAAGGCCTTGTGATCTCGTTCACAAGGATAAACGCATCGGGTGCTAACTAAAATTCCCGGTTCTTCAGAAATCCCAGACAACTTTGCCCTGGAAGTTTGGCTGGAAAGAAACGCTTAAGTGTGGCCGGAGCGAATCCTGTCTTGCTTGCTTTTGCAAGTGCTCAGCTGCTGAAGGTGACCGCATATGCATGGGACCAGCGGGTAACTACGGTGCCGTACAGCTCACCGGCGCGCATCAGGTCCCCGGCCGCAAGTGCGTCGACCGATTCTCTCACCAGTGCAACCGAGTCGTCGAGTACAAGGTCTTCAGGTGCGAAGAGGTCTGACACATCGGCAAAGTCCAATTCGACCATCGACTCGTCGGGGAAGGGTGCCAGCCAGGAGATCAAGTGCTCCATCTCCACGGTTGGGCCATGAACCATCCCCACCTCCTTCAAGACATCCACCCCCTGGTGCAGCAAGTTGCGGACTCCGACGATGCCAGACCGGTACCTGACTCGAGGGGCGTCAGCGTCGCCATACACTTCCCGTTGTTCTGGCAAGAAGCCGACGAACCAACGAACCGGAACGTGCCAGGCCGAGGTCAGCACGTGGGACCGATGCTCCGGATGTTCGGCGCGGTAGCTGCGGAGCTCGCGGTCGGCTGCCTCGGCGGCCGCCTCCGGGATAAGGGAAGCACCCAGCCCCTGGAAGGAGTTGGCGAATGCAACCGTCGACTCCAGTACCCGAAGCCTCAAATAGCTCGGGCACGACATCCGCTGACCCTCCCACTCCACCACGTGTGACGGATCGTGTGCCGACTCGGACAGCATTCCGTACGACCGGACGAAGCCGGGAACCGGTTCTTCGTCATAAGGCCCGACAGGTGAGTAAACCCTCAGGAACGCGGTCTTGGTCATGACCCATATGGTGCCAGGGGCAGAGCGTTAGTGGTCTGTCGTTCAAATTCTGTCGTTCAAATAGGGCGCGCGCAGCTCCGAGTCATCGAGTTCATCTGACAAGCAGAAGCGCGCGTCTCGCACGGGGAGCTGCGGCGAGCACTTCGACGCAGTCAGGGCCGGAGATACGCCGTCAGTACTTGGGCGACAGGCCACTGGCCACCAGGAGCGCGTTGTCGGGGGTTTGGGTATGATCAGCTTCGAGTGCTACTCACCCTTTGACACGAAAGGAACGGCCAGTTGACCGTATTCGATGAGGTTGCCGTCGAGGGACACGAACAGGTCCTTTACGGCTACGACAAAGTATCCGGACTCAAGGCCATTATCGCCATCCACTCCACTGCTCTCGGTCCCGCTT
>JBGTCK010000061.1:0-25008 GCA_041748855.1 Acidimicrobiia bacterium | reverse complement strand
ACTCGAATACCACGGCCGCGGCGCATCTTGCCTGACGGTTTGGCGAGCAATTCGAAACCGTTATCGAGCTTCACCTCGAATGTGGAGTCGGGAAGCATCTTCATGACGGTGCCGCGCATCCGTATGTATTCTTCAGTGTCTTTTGCCATAAATCCTTCGATTACCGACTGCTAACGATAGGCGATGTGGGACCAGTGCGAGAAGTCGGCTGGCCGTCGCAGCACGGCCTACCCCGCCCCGCGTAGGCCTCAGGCGGACTCTCCGCTGAGAATCCCTTCGATCTCGCCAACGAGCCGCTCGGCTTCGTCCACCCAGCGCTGATAGTCGGCAAGATCACCGGCGGCCAGTGCAGACTCGGCGTTGGCGAAGGCCTCGGCCGCCTGTGCGACGAGCCCGGCAACGGTTTCGGCGTCAGGGATCTCGCCGCCGTCGTCGTCGGGATCTCCGCCACCGATCGACTCACCGAATACGAGAGAGAGCGCGCCGTCGAGGGTGTCCGCCCATTCGACACGCTCGCCGAAGACCACCGCAACCCGGCGGAATTCGGGGAAACCCCCGCCCTGGGCTTCGAGGAAGATCGGCTGGATATAGAGAAGAGACTCCTCGATCGGCACCACGATCAGATCACCCTTGATCACCTCGGAGCCGATGGAGTCCCACAGCGTGAACTGCTGGGAGATTTCGGCGTCCTGCTCGATCCGCTGGCCCACCTGCTCAGTTCCGTCAACCAGCTCTCCCTGAGGCATCCTGAAGTCGATCAGCCGGCCATACGTCTCGGGGGAGGAATCGGCAACCAGGAAGGCGGACATGTTTCGCCTCTCGCGCGGCGTGAAGGGCTGAAGCAACAGATATGAGAGATCCTCCTCCCCGGGGAGACTCGTCAGTAGGTAATACGGGAGCAGACCCGTGAGATAGTTCCACTGCCCGGCCTGGCCGAGAAACTGGTCACCCTTGAGCAGGTTGATTCCGCCCTCGGCGTCACGGGTGATCGTCGAGGGGTCGGTCGGCAGTGACCAGGCGTCGTTACCGGTAAACAATTCCCCCTCAGAATCGACGTGGTACTCGAGGTAGATATCGCCTTGCACCCGGAAGAGGTCCTGAGGGTACCGCAGGTGGTTTACGAGCCCATCGGGCAATTCATCCAACGACTGGAAGATGCCCGGATAGGTTTCGGCCCAGGTGGATGCCACCGGATCGTCCGGGTCTGACAGGTAGAAGGTGACATCCCCGTCAAAGGCGTCGACCACGGCCTTCACCGAGTTCCGGATGTAGTTGGTGCCGACGTTGATGTCGGAGCTCCGGTTCAAACGGCCGACAGCATCGGACGTCAACGGAGAGGCGTACGGGTACTCCGACGAGACCGTGTACAGGTCGACGACCCACAGGATCCGGCCATTGATCACCACCGGGTACATATCGGTGTCGGGGATCAGGAACGGCGCAATCTTCTCGACGATGGAGCGTACGTTTCTCTCGACCAGTACCCGGCTGTCGGGTCGGATCTCGCCGGAGATCAGGAGGTTGAGATCTCGATACCGCAACGCGAATGCGGCCTTCTTGAAGATGTTGTCGAGAGGCACTCCGGCCTCACCCTGATACTCGTTGTAGTCGGTTGCTCCGCCAGGCAGGGGGAAATCGACTTCCTGGGGGGACGATCCGGTCTTGACGATCACAGGACGGCCCGGCGTATAGGTCTCGCCGAAATACACCCTCGGCTCGTCGAGCTCGAGGCTGTCGACCGATGCCTGCGGCGGGATGTCCTGGAGGAGGAATCGCGGTTGGCCATTGGATTCGACGACGTTGGCCTCATTGATCACCGCCCCGACACCGTGCGTGTAGAACAGGGTCTCGTTCTGCCAATCGGAGCGAGGGAGATTTGCTTCCTCGAGCTCTCGTACCGAGATCATCACCTGCTTCTCAACGCCGTCCTGGATGTAGCGGTCGGTGTCGACGCGACCCAACGAGTAGTAAGGCCTGAGCTCCTGGAAGTTCTGATAAGTCCTGGGGAGCACCGACGTGTCCCACAACCGGAGATTGTCGATGACGAGCCTGTTCGCCTCGATGCCCTCGGCATCGAGTTCCCCGGAGGCCGCAAAGCTGCGCACCTCGACCTCGTCGATTCCGTAAGCAGCACGGGTGAATTCGAGGTTGTTGGCGATGTACTCGCGGTCTTTGTCGAGCTGGACCGGGGTCACCTGGAAGCGCTGGATCACCGTCGGGTAGATGGCGCCGGCTGCGATTGAGACCACCAGCCAGGAAACCACCGTGACGATGGAGAGAGTCCACCCGCGGCGCCAGATGTTCACGATGAAGATCACGGCGGCGATCAAGGCGACCGCGATGAGGAGCCGCAATGCGGGCAACCGGGCATTCACATCGGTGAAACCCGGGCCGAAGAAGGCGGGCTCCGACCGGCCGGAGAGAAGCAGCGCGTACATGTCGAGGCGGTAGATCACTGCCCTGATCAGGGCGAGGATGGCGAGCATCACGAGAATGTGGGTCTTGGTGCCGCTGGTGACACTCAGCCCGCGGCCACTGAGACGGATTCCCCCGTTGAAATAGTGAACCACGGCCACGGCGACGAGGCTGAGGAGGAATAGGTTGAATATCCAGTCGAGAGCCGTGTTCAGGAACGGAAGCTGGAACACCCAGAAGGAAATGTCCGACCCGAAGACCGGGTCGACAACACCAAAATCATCGCCGTTCTGGAACAGGAAGAACTCCTCGCGCCACGATGCTGCAGCGAGGCCGAGCAGCAGTGCGAGGCCAAGGCTCACCAGAAGGCGCACCAGGCTGAGGCGAGGTTCGACCCAGTCCCGGAAGCGCTCGATCAGCTCCTCTTCCTCGGTGAGATCGAAAGGAACCCAGCGCGGTGACAGGCGATCCGCAAGGCGAAGGCTCCCCCAAATAACCGCAAACGCTACAACCACGCCTACCACTCCAAGGAGAATCGAAACGCCCCAGTTCTTGACCCAGACATCGTCGTATCCGATCGAGTTGAACCAGAGGTACTCGGTCCAGAGCGACCCGGCCGCGGTGAACACGAGGTAGATAGCGGCGACGATGCCGACGATGAAACTGACGGGACGACGGCGATCTACGGCGGGTCTTTCCGATGGTGCCCTGGTGAACATCGAGTTCGAGTCTAAGTGTTCACAGAAACTTAGAGAGCAAGCGTGCACTCGCACCCGGGGTGGACCGGGGGCAGCTTCGCTATCGGGTCGGCGGCGGCCTGCCGGCACGCACTGCACGGGGTTCCCGATGCGATCCACTCGACGCTCCGCCCGCCGGCTGACTCGGCGAAGCCACGGTGGAACCCGGTGAGGGCAAGTGCCCGCACCCTGCGTTCGGCCTCATCGGTTCGCCACGCTCGGAACACCTTGGAGGCGGCGGACTGGCGCTCCCGTTGCCCGTCTGACGACGAATTCAGCTGCTCTTTCAGATTCTGGACTAGGTCGGTGCCGAAAACCTCAGGCGAATCGGTGACAGGGGTCGACGGACGCTTCAGTCTGGCACCAGCCATCGCCTGGGCCCGGTCGTGTCCGGCTGTGTAGCTCTCTGCCCAGAGTGTGATGAGGTCGGCACGAAGTGTCTCGGCAATCACTGTCCTGTCCGGCTCCCATCCACTGTCGGTCCGCAGGCCGTCGAGAGCGACGTTCTGAGCCTCGGTCACAGCCTTTTTGATGCCACGGAGCGCGCGGTTCGTGATCGGCAGCAGAGCGCCATCGCGCTCTTCGATCAGATCGTCGGCGGCGCGGATCGAAGGCTCCGGTGACCGCGCCGGGTCGCGTTGCGGTTCGCCCGCCTGCACGGGCGCGGACGCCGCCTCCTCAGGTCGAGTCACCGCGGGGGGCGGGACTCCAGCACCGCGCTCTCCAGGACGGCGCAACGACGCGAAGAGTGCCTCAACCTCGTCCTGCTGATTGGGGGCCGGAGCAGTCACAGGCTCAGGTTCGGCAGCCGCCGGTGTCGGTGCTGGTGTTGGCTCGCTGACCGGCGGCCGCTCTTCGGTTTCGCGTTCGACTGGTGGAGCCGGGACTGTTTCCGCTGGCGGTTCCGGCTCCCTCACTTCGCGCACTGGTGGCTGTGACGCCAGCTTCTCACGCTCGTCGCGGATGACCCGGACTGTCTCGCCCGGCTGCCACGTGACCTGAGGCTCGGGCACGGGCTCGGTCAGGCGATTGCCCGGTATCACCTTCACCGAGGTGTCGCCTGTCCGGGAAAGGTTCAGATCCTCGCGTTTGGCTTCCAGGGTCCCCTCCATCTGATGGAGCGCCGCCCTGACCCCCTCGAGCTCCTCCATCAACTCTTCGCGGCGCTGCTCGAGTGCCCGGGTCCGCTCCTGGCTCGCTTCCGCCTGCTTGCGGGCGGTAGACAGCATGTCGTCGCGGCTCTTCTCGGCCTCGGCCGTGATCTTCTCAGCGTCCATACTCGCCGCCCGAAGCATGTCCTCCGCCTCGCGTCGGGCGCCGGACACCAGGCGGTGAGCATCCCGCTCGGCCTCGCCGGCAATGGTTATCGCGTCTCTCTCTGCCGATTCGCGGAGGCTCCTCGCCTCCGCGACCACCTGGTTGAGCAACTCACTGCCGACGGCCCATGCGTCGCTCCTGAGCGCCTCAGCGTCGTTTTTTGCCTCCTTGCGCAGTTGCTCGGCCTCTGCCATCGACTCCGATCTCCACCGGGCTGCGTCGGCAGTGGCACGCTCCCGCATGGTCTCGGCGGCTTCGCGGGCTGCCTCGAGCACCGTCGTCACCTCTCGGCCGACACTCTCGAACTCGGACTTCAAATCCCTTTCAGCAAACTCTCCCAATCGGGAGACAAGCCGCTCACGATCCTTCTGTAACTCTTCCAATCCCCCGGCCACCTCGTCGAGGAACTGTTTGACGGCGGAAGGGTCGGCGCCTCGAATCACAGTGCGGAAATTGGCACCGCGGACCGTCTCCGGGGTCACTTCAGAGGGCATATCCTTAGAAGATACCGAGAAAGTGTGATTTTCCCGGCGATTGTCAGGCAGCTTCCAGGTTTTCCAGGTATTCGATCGCCTCTTCGAGGGACGCGATAGGAACGATGTCGATGTAGTCACGTTCGGCGGTGAGGGCCTCTTCATAGTTGCCGGCCGGGACCAGGATCACCGAGGCCCCCGCCGCTTCGGCGGCAGCCACCTTCTGGCGAATCCCACCGATATTGCCGACCGAGCCGTCGTATTCGATGGTCCCGGTGCCGGCTATCACATGTCCCCCGGTCAAATCACCGGGAGTGAGGGTGTCGATGATGGCGAGAGCATGCATCATTCCTGCCGAAGGCCCGCCAACATTACCGGCCTGGATCGACACCGGGAATGGCGGTTCGGTCAGTTCTCGGACCACGATCCCCATGATCGGGGCCTCGAGGTCGTCGTCGCGGGCCGCCAGCTCCAGGGTGACGTCCAACTCCGAGCCCGCCCTGGTGATGCCAATGGTCACCTCATCTCCCGGAGCGAGGCCAACCAGCGCCTCGGGGACGTCAGCAGAGCGAACGATCTCGGTACCGTTGATCGTGTTCACCGAGTCACCCGGCTCGAGCACGCCGTCGGCCGGAAGATCGGCCACGATCTCGATGACGATGACGTCGGTCGGGGTCATCTCGTAGCCAAGCGAGGCGAGAGCCACAGTGATCGCCCGGACCTGTGAATCATCCATCTGCGCAAGCACCCGCTCCCGGTACTCCTCGTCGGACTCGTCCGGCGGCCGGACCCGCTCCTTTCTGAGCAGGTCGATCGTCGGGTCGAAACCGGCGATCACAGCTTCGAAGACATTCACGTCCTGGCTGAGCACCGTGAGCATCAACAACTCACCGCCAGGAGGAAACACCTCGACATCCTCGATTTGGATTGCGTCGGCAGCGTCGGAGATCGGGCCGGCAGACCACGCCAAATAGGGCAGCTGGACATTCCAGAGGACAACGGAAAGCACGCCAGCAAAGAGAAGGAAACTCGCCAGATAAACGGGCCAGGCGGGGGTCGTCCGTTGCGTGTCTTGCACGGTGAGATGGTAACTGTCGACCGCAACTAGAGGTCTGTGTCTTAAGCTCGCATCAACATCCCAGGAGTAGCAAATGACCTCAGCAGCCATTACCCAGCGCATCTTGCCCAAAAGCATTGCCACCTCGATCCTGTTGGTCGTCGGCGCCGCGGCAATCACCGCAGTCGCTGCCCAGTGGAGAATCATCCTCCCGTTCACACCCGTTCCGATAACAGGGCAGACCTTTGCAGTGCTGCTCACCGGGGCCGCTCTCGGCCTGCGGCTCGGTGCGGCCGGTCAACTGCTCTACCTTGCCGCTGGGGCCCTCGGAGCTCCGGTTTTCAGTGAAGCGCAAGGAGGGATAAGCGTTGTCACCGGCGCAACCGGGGGCTATCTCATTGGCTTCGTCTTTGCAGCAGGGCTCATTGGTTGGATGGCCGAACGTCGCCAGGACCGAACTTTTCCCACGATGTTCACAGCCTTTATCGCCGGTTCTGCCGTGATCTACTCGTTCGGCCTGGTCGGCCTGATGGCCGCGACCGGCATGAGTGTTTCCGAAGCGATCGCCAACGGCGTCGTCCCGTTCGTCTTCGGCGATGTGATCAAAGCAACGGCGGCCGGGCTGATCCTGCCTGGAGCATGGAAATTGCTCGGTGAGAGACGCTGAACGTGTTGTCGTCCAATTCAGGGCGGGCGGGTGAGCCTGCGTTCAGATCGGCGGCCCTCGACGACATCCCCGAGCCCGACTTTGCCGACGTCGTGGTGGTCTCGATACCGGCCACAGCCCATCCCCTCATCGACGACCCGGCGTGGTGGGCAGAGCGGGTCTTCAGTCTGCGATCGATGCCCCGATGGATCGCTTTGCTACTGAGCCTGCGCCAGGTTCTGGTTCGGCTCATCGGAGTGAAGCGGGCACCGTCGTCAGTCTTCGATGTCAAAGCCGTCGTCGGCGAGGAAGCTCTGATCGCCGCAGACGACCGCCACCTCGACTTCCGCGCCGGTGTTGCTGTCGACCAGGGACAACGCCTGCTCCGGGTGACCACAGTGGTGCGTTTCCACGGATGGCGGGGGCGGCTCTACTTCATCCCGGTCGGACTGCTGCACGATCCAATAACCAGGGCCATGGCGCGCCGCGCGGTCCGCGAGTTCGTGCGGGTAGCCTGAGACCGGATCGGACGCCAGATCCGGTGGGATCAGCCGGAGACGTATCTGATGGCTTCGGCAATTTCGGCGGGGACTTCCTCCTGCAGAAAGTGGCCGGCGCTGGTGGTGGTGACCCGGGCCTCAGGTAACAACCGTTCGTGCCGGCGAAGGAGGCGGCCGAGCACCGGATCTTTGGTTCCCCAAACCAATGCCGACCTGCCGGAGAAGTCGGCTACATAGTCCCTGACCTCAGCCTGCAGAGCCATTGTTGGATGCTCCATGTCGTCGGCCACCATGCGAACGAGGGCGGCCACAGCCTCGTTGCCGCTACTCCGTTTCAATGGATAGGCATAGGCCCGGGCCACGTCGCCCGATATCGACTTCCGATCTCCCTGGGCGAAGCCGAGTGCCCTCTGCGGCAGACCTCCATATCGGCTCAACAGCTCACCGGCCCTCGTCGAGAACACGCGGTGGAACAGTGACGGGCGGAACCCTGGTTTGGGGGGCTCGATAAGGGTGTTCATCACCACGACACCCGTCATCACTCCCGGGTGACGGCTGAGGGCGTGGAGACCGATCGGCCCACCCCAGTCCTGAACCACAGCAATCACATCTGCCAGGTCGAGCTGGCCGAGAAGGGCGGACATCCAATTCGAATGGTTCTCAAAGGTGTGGTCAGCAACACTCGAGGGCCGGTCGGACAAGCCCAGCCCGACCAGGTCGGGCATGATCAGCCGGAAGGGCTCACCGTGCAGTTCGGCTGCAACCTTCCGGTAGAGAAACCCCCATGTCGGGTTGCCATGGAAGAGGACAACTGGTCGGCCCTTGCCCTGCTCCATCACGTGCACGGCCAGTCCCGGCTCGATCTCGACCCGGTAGCGATCGAAAGGAACCAGCGCCGCCAACCATTCCGGCAACTCGGGAGCGGGGAGCCGCTTCACCAATGAAGTGAGGGCGGGCGCATCGACGAGCGGTCGCCGGCATTCACTACAGGGTCTCCGTGGCCTCGCCGAGATAGGCCTTGATCACATTCGGGTCGCGCTGCACTTCGGAGGGCGGCCCGATGGCTATCGCTCTACCAAAGTCCACCACCAGCACCCGGTCGGCGATGTCCATCACCAGACCCATGTCATGCTCCACCAGCAGAATTGCGATGCCAAGCTCGTCCTGTACGTCGAGGATGAAACGGGCCATGTCCTCGGTTTCCTCCAGGTTCATTCCCGCCACCGGCTCATCGAGCATCAGGAGCTCGGGGTCCATAGCGAGGGCCCGTCCCAGCTCGACACGTTTTTGGATCCCATACGGCAACAATCCGACCGGATATTTACGCCATTGCTCGATCTCGAGGAAGTCGATGATGTCCTCGACGATTGCACGGTTCTTGATCTCCTCGTTCTTCGCCTTGCCGAACCAAAAGGCACCGGCAAGCCAACCCGTGGTCATCCGGACATGTCGCCCGGTAAGCAGGTTTTCGATCACCGTCATATGCGGGAAGAGTGCGATGTTCTGGAAGGTCCGAGCGATTCCCCGCTCGGCGGTGACATTGGGTTTCAGACCCATCAAGCTCTCGCCCTTCCAGAGGATCTCCCCTTCCTGGGGTCGGTAAACCTGGTTGATCGAGTTGAACAGTGAGGTCTTACCCGCCCCGTTGGGCCCGATGATCGCAAAGAGCTCCCCGTCGTCGACGTGAAACGACACCCCGTCTATCGCCTTTACACCCTGGAAGGAGAGATGGAGGTCTTTGACCTCGAGTAGATGGTCGTAGCTCTTCGGCCCGGAGCGCTCGGCTCGACGCTTCAGGGTGCCGCGGGTCGTGGTCATGAGAGCCACCTACCTGATTGCCGGCCGACTTTGGCCGCATGGCTCCAAAACCCACCGGGCGGCCCGAAGTCGGGGACCACAGAAGCCCGTAGCGAAGGAAACACCGCCGTCGGCCAAACAGACGCCGGTCGGCCGGAGCTGCCGCTCCCACTCAAGGCTTTGATCATGAGAGCCACCTTTTTCTTCTCTTGTAATGCTTGACGTCCCGGAAGGATTTTTGCTCTCCACTTGCGTGGAGGCCGAGATAGAACTCCTGGACGTCCTCGTCTTTGAGCAGCTTCTCCGGTTTGCCGTCCATAACCATCTTCCCCGTCTCCATCACGTACCCGTGGTGGGCGATCGAAAGCGCCATGTTGGCGTTTTGCTCGATCAACAACACCGAGGTTCCCTGTTCGTTGATCTCGACGATGGTCTTCTTCACCTCTTGAACCAGCAGTGGGGCGAGACCCAACGAAGGCTCGTCGAGGATGAGCAGCTTCGGGTTCTGCATGAGGGCACGCCCGATGGCGAGCATCTGCTGCTCTCCTCCCGACAGATACCCGGCTGTCGAATTTCGCCGGTCCTGCAACTGCGGAAACAGGGTCATCACCCGGTCGTGGGCCTCACTAACCGCCGACGCATCTCTGTTGATGTATCCGCCGGCGCGGAGATTGTCGTCGACCGACATCTCGGCGAAAATCCTCCGACCCTCCATCACCTGGCTGATCCCGCGGCGAACCCGCGCCGAAGGCTCCTCGTGGGTGATGTCGTCGCCGTCGAACCTGATCTCGCCTTTGGTGATGTCACCCTCGTGTACCTCGAGCAGGCCGGTGATCGCCCGCAAAGTGGTGGTCTTTCCCGCACCGTTGGCCCCGAGCAGGGCGACGATCTGGCCGTCGGGAACCTCGATCGAGATCCCGCGCAGCACCAGGACCACGTCGTTGTAAACGACTTCGAGGTTCTCCAGGTTCAACATCTGCGCCACCTTCTCCTAACCATCAGGTCTGGGCACTGGATGCCCACAACGAACGGCTCGAGGAATGTGGACCCGGTGGCGGGCATAAGGGCCCGCCACCGTCCACTATGGGGTTAGATCAACCCTCGAGCACGTAACAAGCTCCGGTGAACTCGTACGCAGCTGCGATGTCCGACGTGTAGTTGCTCTCGACGATCATCGTCCCGGTCTCGCTGTCGAGGCTCGGACGCGTGATCCACTGGACCCGCTGCACGATGTCGTTGGGCTCGCCGGTGTACGTCTCGGTCGGGCCAAGTCCATCGAACTCGACTGACGTCAGCGACTTGGCCGCAGCCAGGACTCCGGACTGAGTCATGTCACCGTTGTCGTACGCCGCAAGCAGCGCTTGATGCAGGATCGATGCCTCGATGAAACCCTCGGCGTAGTAGTCGGTCGGGGGCGCACCGGCGGCTGTCATCACGTCACGCACGTTGCCGGCACCTGCAGAGGTACCGTCCCACGGCTCGTAGTACGACGAGCCGATGAAGTCGCGGGCAATGGCCTCCCGGATCGGTGAGTCCTCGGCGACGAACGCCGGGTTCCACGAGGGCGAAGCTCCGGACCACATGGCGGTGAATCCGGTGGCAATCGCACGGCCGTAGACGGCCGAGAAAGCACCAGGTGTCGCCGTGTAGAACACGAGATCTGCGCCACTTCCGGCGATACCAGCTGCAACCTCGTCGAACGTGGTCTCGTCACTGGGGATGACCTGGCCGATACCGTCGTAGACGACTTCGAGCCCAAGCGCCTCAGCCGCAAGCACGGCACCGGCTGCCGAGTCGAGCCCGTAGTCACCAGGAATCGATGCAATCGCGATGGTCGGACTGTCGATCCCGGACTCACCGACCATGTACTCGATCAGGTTCATCGCCTCGATGCAATACGGAACGCCGTGAGGCACCAGGTTGGAGTTGATCGCGGGATCGGTCCAACCCGAGTACCAGGTAAGCGGAATCGCCAGGATCCCATCGGCCTCGAGGGCATCTGTGATCGCCACAGTGTGCGGCGAGCCCGTGGAGTGGCCGAAGGCCACCACTTGACCCTTCAGCTCTTCATAGAACTGAACATGGTTAGTGACGTCGTAGACCGTGTCCACAGTTTCCAACTGGACCATCAGGCCGTTGATGCCGCCGGTGGCATTGACCTGGCCCCAATAGGCGTTGTGGCCGGCCACGATGGCCGTTACCAGCGGACCGAACGGACCGGTGAGGTCGGACAGCAGTCCAACCGTGATGGTCTCGGCATCCAGATCGACACCGACATCGGTCGCGATGTCCATGGGCTCTTCGCCCATGTCTTCGGTCGTCGTGGTCTCCTCGCCCATGTCTTCGGTCGTGGTGGTTGCTTCGCCTCCCGCCGTCGTCGTGGTCTCTTCGCCATCGCCGCCACAGGCAGCAAGCACGAGACCAAGGACGAGGAAGATCGACAACCATTTCGATTTGATCTTCATTCTTTCCTTTCCTCCTCAGTAAGCGGGACCCGAGGGCCCCTTGTCAGACCGCTCAATATGTGAACGGCCAACCCTTCCAATAATTGCGGATTCTGAGCCATATGCCGTAAAGACCCAACGGCTCGAAGATTAGGAAGCCAATGATCAACAAGCCGTAAATGACTAGGTTCAGCTGATCTATGCCCAGACCGGGCGCGACCCCAGGGGCGGTGTTGATCAAACCGAAGTCTGTTTGATCTGTCGATACGACGAAGTCGAAGATGCTCGCCAGAAAACTGTCTCCGGCCTGGACCACATCCTGCATCCACCCGGTGACGTCACGGATGATCCTGGGAAGGAGGATCACGAATGCCGACCCCATCAGCGTGCCCGATACGGTCCCCGCCCCGCCGATCAGGACGATGGCGATGAACTGGACTGAGAGAAACAAGATCCAGGTCTCGGGAATGGACCGTCCCACGAAACTGGCCAGCAGGGCCCCGGAGACACCCGCATAGAAGGACGAGATCGCAAAGGCGAGGGTCTTGTACTTGTACTCGTTGACCCCCATCACCTCAGCTGCAATGTCGCGGTCGCGGATCGACATGAAAGCGCGCCCCACCCTGGTCCGCTGCAGGTTCTTGGCGAAGAGGACGAACAGCACAGTCAGCACCAGCAGGAACAGGTAGGTCTTGCCCGTGGAGTTGAGATTGAAGATCCCGAACCAGGTCCCGTCCTGGGCAAAATTGATCAGTGGCTCTTCCTCCTTCCACAGCCGAATCTCGAACGGCGGATGGGACCGGCCCGATTGGGAACCCCCGGTGATGAAATCGAGATTGCGCCAGAGGTATTCGCCGATGAAGACGAGGCCGAGAGTGACGATCGCCAGATAGAGGCCGCGGACCCGCACCGCGGTTGGCGCAACCAGGACTCCGACGAGGGCGGGGATGAGGCCGGCGAGTGGGAGCCATATCCATATAGGAAGCCCCAGACCCCATAGCCCTCCGCCGGGCATGCCCAAGACCGCAGCGACATAGGCACCGAGACCCATGAAAAAGGCGTGCCCGAGTGAGACCTGACCGGCCAAACCGGTGAGGATATTGAGGCCCAGGCCTCCGATGGCGAAGATCAAGACTGTGGTCAAAAGCCGCATCCAGTCTCCTTCCGCAAGGAAACTCGGCCCGGGCAATGAGCCCATCGGGTTGTCGCCTCCACCAATCGAACCTTCCCGGAACAGCGGGATCGCCACCAAGAAAGCGACGAACAGGAACAGAGCAACCCGCTTGGTGGTGGTGTTGACCATGGCCTGGTCGGCTTCGTAGCTCGTGTAGAGCATCGGTCGACCCCTCATCGACACCCTCCCCTGTATGGTTCGCTCATACCCGTCGGATTTCCTCGGTGCCGAACAGCCCATGCGGTTTCACCAGCAAGACGAGCAACATCACGAGATAGGGGACGACGCCACCGAACCCCGTGCCCAGGAACTCGAACGGGAGAAGCGCCGAATATGACTGGGCAAGTCCGATGATGAGCCCGCCGACTACCGCACCGACGATCGAATCGAGCCCACCGAGGACAATTGCCGGAAACGCGGCGAACGCAAAGAACGCAGTCTGGGTGTCGAGGCCCGCGGCCCGACGTGGAAACAAGGACAGGAAGACTCCGGCAACCGCGGCGAGGACCGCGCCTATTCCCCAGGACACGGAGAAGATCCTGCCGACGGCGATGCCCTGAGCCCGGGCGGCCTCCTGGTCGAATGCCGTAGCCCGCATGGCGATACCGGTGCGACTGCGGAAAAACAGGGCCACCGCAACCACGAGGACGACTGTCACAGCCATCTGGACGACCTCGGTGTGGGCGATGCGGACCCAGCCAAGGTCGAGGATCGAGGTTCCCCATGGGTCGCCAAGTGGGCGCGCGTTGGTGCCGATGAAGTCGTTGGTGATCACCCGCAACACGATGTCGACACCAAGTGTGACAATGGCCACGGCAAAAAGCTCTTCACCGATCATCGGGCGAATGAACGTCCTCTCGAGAAGCATCCCCAGGCCAAACGCAACCACCAGAGCGAGAAGCACCGCGAGAGTCCAACTCACCCATGGTGGAGAGCCCGGCATCCACCGTTCCGGAACATCCCAGATCGTGGCGAACACAGCTACGAAGAAGGCACCCAACGCTGCAATTGCACCGTGAGCAAAGTTGAGCACCTGGGTGGCTTTGAAGATGATGACAAAGCCCATGGCGAGCAGTGCATAGATCGAACCCAATGCCAGACCCTGGACGAAGAGTTGAGCGACCTCCGACACTTCCTGCTCTGACGCCTGGGCGAGCACCATCATGTCGGGCATCAGGAGCTGTACATGTCCTGGATCAGGTCGCCAAACATATCTTCCATCGCCGACCGCTTGAGTTTCTGGGTGGCGGTCAACTCGCCATCCTCATGGTCGAGCTCTTTGGGAATGAGCTTGAACTTGCGGATGTTCTCCACCCGGGCGAACTTCTCATTCGTCTTGTTGACCACACCTTGCATCAGCTCGATCACCTCGGGTTTTTCCGTGAGGTCCCGATAAGTCGTGTACGGCAGCCCGCGGCGCGTGGCCCAGTCGCCGACAACGTCGAACTCGATGCTGATCAGAGCGCTGAGGAACTTGCGTCCGTCTCCGATCACCATCGCCTCTTTGACGTAAGGAGAAGTCTTGATGCTGTTCTCGATCTCGGACGGTGAGATGTTTTTTCCCCCGGAGGTCACGATGATGTCCTTGATCCGGTCGACAATCTTGACATGGGTGCCGTCGACCCACTCTCCGACGTCGCCCGTCCTCAACCAGCCGTCTTCGGTGAAGGTCTGTGCGGTCTTCTCCGGCTTATTCCAGTAGCCCTTGAACACCCCGGGGTGCTTGGTTTGGATCTCCCCGGTCTCCTCGTCGATCCTGAAGCCAATTCCCTTGTACGGCTCACCAACAGTGCCCACCTTGTTTCGGCCGGGAAAATTGGTCGTAGCCACGGCCGCGTTTTCGGTCATCCCGTACAACTCGTAGATGTCGATTCCCATCCCGAGGAAATCGCGAAGTACCTCAGGTGCGATTGGAGCCGCGCCCGACGCCGAATATCGCGCCCTGCGCAGCCCGATTCTCTCATGGAGGGCCCGGAAGACGAGCGGGTAGCCGATGGCGTAGAGAATTCGGGTGGCGAGAGTGTGCTGACCGTCGTTCTCTACCCGCACCCTCCCGATGTATGACGCCATCTTCATCCCGAGGCCGAACCAGATTCGTTTGAACCAGGTTCCGTCCCTTCCCTTGATCGCAATCGAAGCGTGGATCTTCTCCCAGATCCTCGGGACCGCGAAGAAGATCGTCGGCTGGATCTCCCTGAGGTTTTGCTGGACTGTCTCGATCGACTCGGCAAAGTTGAGCGATGGGCCGTTGGCAGCCATCGTCCACGTCGAAAAGATCCTCTCTGCCACGTGGCAAAGCGGGAGATAGGTCAAGAGAAGATCGTCGGGGCCGACAGGCGCGCCGTCAGTCCTTCCTTCCGATCTCACGAGGGTTTCGATGCAGAACTCGAAGTTGTCGTTGGTGAGCATCGCACCCTTGGGCGGCCCGGTGGTTCCCGAGGTGTAGACCAGGGTGAGGATGTCATCGCCCGTGGCCTCGGCCATCCGCTGCTCGACAGCAGTCGGATTCGCATTTCGATGCTCCTTGCCCAGTGCAAGGAAATCGTCCCAGAACAGGAATCGGGGGTCGTCTCTCCACTGGCGGAAACCCCTCGGCTCAACGTGAATGATCGTCTTGACGTGGCCCAGGGAGCCTTCGACTTCCATTACTTTGTCTGCCTGCTCCTGGTCCTCGGCGAGATGGATCGCAGCGCCCGAATCTGTCAATAGATACTCGACTTCGGCAGCCGGATTGGTCGAGTAGAGGCCGACGGTGACTCCGCGGGCGGCAACGGTGGCCAGATCGAGGATGACCCATTCCGGCCTGTCTTCGGATTGGATCGATACCCGATCGCCCGGTTCGAGGCCCAGCGAAACAAGAGCATGGGCGGCATCTTGGATCGTCTCCCAGAGTTCACCCCAGGTGATCTCCTGCCAGATCCCGTAGTCCTTCTCGCGCATGGCCACGCCGTCGGGGTTGGACATGGCGCGGTCGCGGACGAGGGCGGCCGGTGTCTTGAAACCGGCACCGGTTGATGGAGCGCCGGGTCGCTCAGCGAGTGTGGTCATTCAATTGGTCCTCCTCACGAGGGCATGACAATAGGCATGCTTCTCCCCTGAGGGAGGCGAGAACCTGAAAAATCCGCCGGTTCTTACCGATTCATGACCCTCGCGACCACTCTGCTCCGCCGGGGCGATGCTCCTTTTTCCAGATCGGGGCGCGGGCCTTCAGCTCATCGATGATGTATTCACCTGCTGCGAATGCGTCCTTGCGATGGGCGGTGGCCACGGCAACCGCGACCGATGCCTCGCCAAGCATCACCTCCCCGGAACGGTGCTCAACTGCAACCGCCAGGATCGGCCATTTCCCCTTCGCTTCAGCGACTACCTCTTCGATCTTGGACTCGACGAACTGCTCATAGACCTCGTATTCGAGATGGGTCACTCCGTCGCGGCCATTCGAATGGTCACGGACCGTCCCCAGGAAGAGGACCGTTGCCCCCGAATCGGCGCGGCCGACCTCGGAAACGAGGGCAGCGGCGTCGATTGCATCCTCCCCTACCCTGACCCTGACCGATTGCTGAAGCCCTTCCATAGAATTCAGGATATATGACACTCGAAGGTCCGGACAGATCGCCGCAGACCGATGAGGACTTCTACGTCAATTACGACATTGACGAGCCGATCGATAGCGAGCGAAGGCGGGAGCCAATAGACGCCTGGACGGTGGTGCTCGGCATCTTGGGCGGTGTCCTGCTCGGGACCGGGGTAACTTTCGCAGTCCTCGGGTTCACCGGTGTCTTCACCGAGCCGACCGTGCCCACGATCCCGCCGGCACCCACCCTCACCGCGCCACCCCCCACGTCTCCCCCACCGACCTTTCTCGACAGTTCAACCGTCTCGGCAGTGGCCGAACGCGCCATCCCCTCGATCGTGACAGTAGAGGTCTCCAGCTTCTTCGGAACCGGGGGTGGGAGCGGGGTCGTTTACGGGAACGACGGTTACATCATCACCAACAGTCACGTCGTTGACCGGGCGTCTTCGATTGCGGTCCTATTCTCCGATGGCGCCCGCTTTCCCGCTGAGGTCATCGGGGCCGATCCCCTCACCGACCTGGCGGTGCTCAGGGTCGAACGCTCTGACGTCACCTCGATCGACATCGGCAGCTCCGCGGGGGTTGAGATCGGGCAGGCCGCCATCGCGGTCGGCAACCCTCTGGGACTCGCCGGCGGGCCGAGCGTCACCGCGGGGATCGTGAGTGCTCTCGGGAGGTTTCTCGATGTCGAGGCCGGGACCCGCCTCTACGGCCTGATCCAGACCGATGCCCCGATCACCAGGGGCTCGAGCGGGGGCGCCCTGCTCGATGGGAACGCCCGCTTGATCGGAATAACCACCGCGATTGCTGTCAGTGATGTCGGCGCCGAGGGCCTCGGTTTTGCAGTTCCGGTGGATATCGCAACCGCAGTCATCGCCGACCTGATCGAAGAGGGAGAGGTTGCTCACGCAGTGCTCGGTATCCAGGGAGAAACCGCATTCGCTACCAGCGAAGGTGGTGCCGGATTCCCGGTCGGAGTGCTTGTCACCGACATCCTTGCCAACTCTGCCTACGAGGCGGCGGGTGGCCAGATCAACGATGTCATCACCTCTATCGACGGCCTGCCGATCGACACGCTCGAAGAGCTGTTGACTCACATCCGGTCCCTTCGGGCAGGGGATGTCTCAACGATGGTGGTTCTCAGGCGTGACACACAACTCGAGCTGGAAGCCACAATGGGATTACTTGAATCATGAACGATGACATCTTCTCCAAACTATTCGAGCTGTTCGACCAGCCCGGACCCATCAACTGGAAGCTGGCAGCCGAAGTAGCCCGGAGCATCACCGGCGACCGCGTGCCAGTGGAGCCGTGGGCGGCGGAGGAGTACAGGGAGCTGGCCCGACTCGTCGAATACCGGCTGGAGCCGATCTCACCTTTCCGGGTCACCCCGGCCCACGATGTGACCCCGGTCGACGCCCGGGAGTGGGCGGAAACCCATCTGGAGAGCTACGGGAGAGTGGTGGAGCCATTCGGAGACTCCGTGGCCGCAGAAGGACCGGCTGCGCCGCTGATGGCCCAGCTCAAGCCGGCGATGATTGGCCTCCAGGTGGGATCGTTGGTCGGATCACTGTCGACCTGGAGCGTTGCCACGTTTGACGCCGGCATCCCACCCGACCGACCTGGAGCACTCTCGATCATCGCCCCGAATGTGGAGAAGCTGCTCGCCGCCACCGCTATCGACGAGAAGGAGGTGAGGCTCTGGGTCGTCGCCAACGAGGTGGCCTTCCGTGCGGTCAGCTCGATCCCCTGGATTCAAGATCATCTCGCCCGCCTGGTAGAGCGGTACGCCGAGGCGGTGAAGATCGACCCAACCCAGCTCAGCGGGCTGATGATGGGAGGGAGCGACCCCGCCGCCATAGAAGCCGCCATTGAAGAGGCCGGTGGCATCGAACAGTTGATCGGGGGCGAAGAGGCCGAAGGCCCGCGCCTAGAGCTCGAGGCGTTCCTTGGCACCATCACCGGGTGTGCCCGACTCCTCGCGCGGCGCAGCACCGCCGAGCTATCCCTGAACTTCGACGTCATTTCAGCGGACCGCGACCTTCTCCGCGAAACCGATATCGATGCCGCTCCGGGGCTGATGGGTGTCGGTGCAGTACCGCCGGAGGTGACCGTCCTGGGCGACGCATTCAACCAAGAAGTCGAGTCGCGGTACGGCAACGACGCCCTAGTCACGCTCTGGGCTGACCCGACCCGGATGCCCTCAGCCGCCGAACTCAGAGACCCCACCGCCTGGGCCGCAAGGGTCCTATTAGACGGCTGGACGACCTAGCGACCGCAGGGAGCGGTTGTTCCTCCGGAGGCGAAGCCGAACGGAGGAAAGGTCCCTGCCGGCCCCAGCGAGCGAAGCGAGCGGCTGTTCCCCCAGAGACGAAGTCGAATGGGGGAAAGGTTCCTGCGCCCGACGACGGTGGGCGGAGGTATGGGGGACCGAGACTCTCCAAGTCGAGAGCGGACGCGTCAACGGAAATACGTCAATCAGCGTTGGTGGGAACACCCCACCCTCCCCGGCTCCTTCGTCGCCGGTACTCCCTCCGCAAGCGGAGGGAGAGATTGGGTTCGTCGCCGGACTCCCTCCGCAAGCGGAGGGAAAGATTGGGTTCGTCGCCGGTACTCCCTCCGCAAGCGTAGGGAGTAGGCGCGTGATGGGGTACTCCCTTGGCAAGTGGAGGGAGAGTTGAGTTTTATCCGAACAGATTTCGCCAGAGTTTGCGGAAGAAGCCGGCGTCGTGCGGCGTGGGAAGTTCGCCCAACACCTGATCGTGCATGTCCGGTGGCAGGTCGCCGATCAGGGCCATCCCACCTCCGTGTACCGGCCAGGTGTATGTGACCTGGCCAGGGCTGTACTGGCGCAGGTAATGATGTCCCTCGAGGATGTGATCTGCTCCGCCATCGAGAACGATCTCGACTGTGCTCTCGAAAACTGCAAACGAGAAAAAGCCATCTGAGTAGTAGCCAAACGTGAGGCCGGCATCGTCGACGTAGGCATCGAGCAAAGTGAAAAATCCGATGGTGTCGGGGAGAAGGCTGGTCGATGTCACTGCCAGTTCGGCGCCCGGCGCTGGCTCGGTTATCTCCCACTCGGGTACCTGCGGGCTGAATGAGACGAAACGCCGTTCGCAGTAAGGGTCGCCGTCGCCGTCGAATGTCGTGACCATCAACAACACACCGGTTTCCATGTCGACCACAAGCTCTGCACGCGGGACATCGCCGTCGAGAAGGAGGTAGCGGCTTGAGGTCCGCCCCAGATACGACATCTCTTCTGTCTCCTCGACCGTGTAGGTGTCCGGATCCGACGACTCAACTTCTGCGGATTCGTCGCTCGTGACCGCAGCGCTATCGACGACGGACCCATCGGTTTGCACCACCCACCCGCCGTAGCCGGACCATACCTCCGGACCGGACTCGCTCTTTCCTCCGTAGCGCACCTCGCCACCACGTTGCTCGAGTTCGATGAGGACGTCGCGGGTGCCGTCGGGCGTGGAGCAGGTGATCAACTGCTCGGCTGAATAGGAAGCAGATCGCGACTCTTCGAGCAGTTCGTCGAGGTCGACGGCCAGGGCAACGCTCTGAGGAAGCACCATCAACAGGATCAGCACGAGGAACCGCCTCATTCGGGAACCTCGAGGAGGGCAGGAAGGATCACCTTGGCCGGCCCGAACGCAGGATCTAGAGAAACCCGGGCGGCAAAATGGGAGTTGAGGTCATCAGCTGAGATAGTCGTCGGAGGTGGTGTAACCAGGGCGGCAATTGCGATCACGGCGATGACAACTGCGGCTGCGGCGCTTGCCCAGAATCCGCGATTCCGACGCAGGGGAACTACCTCGGCGAGAGGCACCAGACCCTCGGGCAATTCCATCACCGGAAGCGAGCGGACCGCCGCCCTCACACGCTGGACCTCCATCATTTCGTCGGAACAGCGTCCGCATTCACCCAGATGCTGGAGGAGGCCGCGTAGCTCACTCCCCCCGAGCTCACCGTCGAGGTATGCGCTGATCAGTTCACTCGGGTGCCTCATGACAGGCTCTCCCGGAGAAGTCTCCGACCGCGATGGATTCGACTCCGGACCGTCCCTACCGGGACGGCCACCGCCGCCGCGATCTCGTCATAGCTGAGCCCAACCACGTCACACATCACGACCGCCTCGCGAAACTCGATCGGCAGTTCGAGCAGTGCCTTCTGGATGTCATCGCCGAGGTTGACTCTGGCAAATTCCACATCTGCACCCGGACTCTGGGCGAGACTCCAGCGGTCGATCTCCTCGGGTAGCGGTGTGGTCGGTCGACGATTCTCCTTACGGACGTTGTCGAGAAAAGCGTTCCTCGTGATCCGCCATAACCAACCCTCGAAACTGCCCGGCTGGTAATGCTCGAGCCCTTTGCGGACCCGGAGGAGGACTTCCTGGACGAGGTCGGCGGCGTCGTTGGGGTTGCCCGTGAGGCGATAAGCAAAGTTGTAGATCTTCCGTCCGTATACACGCGCTACTTCTTCCCAGGTCAGTGGTGCAGATTCAGTCACTAACTACTCACCCCCATGAACGCCACGCGAGGTGGGAAGGTTCCCGGTGCCCTATCCGGCGGATCATGCTGGTATTTCAAGCGAATCCACCGGACAGGACACTGGACTCGGAGAGTTCTGGTCGGAAATTCCCGGTCGCGACTAGGAATCGGGTGTATTGGCCTCTGACTCTTCGTCGACGCCTTGGTCGAGGCCCTTGCGGAACTCCTTGGCCGATGCCCCCAGCGAACGGGCGAGATCGGGAAGCTTCCGTGCCCCGAAAATCAGAACGACGACAAGCAGAACGATCAACCATTCCTGTCCTCTGAGCAAAACGGACCTCCTTCGACTGCAATCAGACTACCCAGCAGGGCGCCTTAGCTGATGGCCATCGAGTCGATGAACTCCTGGAGCCGCTCCCTGGTGATGAAGCGGAGCCTTGGCTCATTGCGCTCGATGTCGTAGATCATGAACGGCGCGTATTTCTCGCTGACGAACACCCCTCGCCTCGCGCCGGACATGGTGAACCGGCCGGCAAAAGCCCTGACCCGGCCCTCATCGACCTCGGGGTGATCGCCGGGGTTGTAACCCTCGACAACGACGAGGGTGGTCTCCCCGTCTTTGGTTGCGTTGAACACACCGGGCTCAGGTGAGGCTTCGATCTGATAGCCGAACAGTTTGAGGAGGCCGAGGATGATCTCTGGTCCGCTGGCCCGATCGATGTCGACGCCTGCAGCGCGCAGACCCCGCTGCAGGCCTTTAGGGATCTTCAACTCCTTGCCAATTGGCGGCAACTCGTCGGCAGGGACCTTCGACTTCGTCTCGTAGGTGGCTGCTGGCTGGAAGTCCGATTCTGCTTTGAAGGGGTCGGGTGCGACATTCCCGAGGTGGAGGAGGCTCACAGGAGGAGGCGGTGGAAGCACACCTGGCGAGGGCAGCTTGGCCCTGGCTACCTGGCGGACAGCTCCTCTTCCGGCAAACACCACGACTTCGTGGACATCGGCAATGGGAAGAGTGTGCTTCTTACCCCGCAATACCTCCATTGCCTCGTCGAGCAGGATCTCGTTGAGGACTTCGTCGTCCTCGTCATCGAGCGGCACATCGAAAGTGACCCGGAACTCGGACCCAACAACGTGAAACTCCGAAATCGGGGCGCGCTGGCCCTCACTCCGGGCCCCGGTCTCTCTCTCGCCGGAGGCATCTAATCCCTCCGCATGCTCAGCAGTCCGTTTCTTCAGCCAGTTCCGGCCGACAACAACCAGCACCACAACAACAATCAACGCCAGAATGGCCTCAAGCATCGGATCCTCTTTCTTCGCTCACCGAATCAGTGTCCAATTCATCATGGAGACTAGGCGATGCGGGTCCGAACTCCACGATCGGGATTTCAGCGGTGGGTTCGTCGGCACCCGAATTGAGGCGGTCGATCATCACCTGTTTCGACGCACCGGTGCCGAATGCCGTCACCACGTCTCCGGAAAGGAGGACCGTCGAGCCGTCCGGCACCAGGACCTGGCGGTCCCGCCGCACCGATACCAAAGTCGAGCCTTCCGGCCAGCTGACCTCTCCCACCTTGCGGCCGTCTGCAATCGACCCGGGTGGAATGCGGAAGTCGTAGTACCCGGCACCGGGATCGACCCGTTGCGCCAGCCGGGCCCGTTCCAAACCGGCATCGGTGGAGGACCCGAGCGCCTCGTGATAGGCCCGCACCGCATCTTCGCGGCGGAATAGCCCGACCAGCCTTGTGGGGTCGTGCTCGTCGACTACGGGAAGACGGCCCACCCCGAGCACCGCCATCCTCTCCAGAGCGTGGGATACCGGACTGCTCGGAACCACTGTGACCGGGCGAGGCGTCATTACCTCCTCGACTGTCACGGTTGCATGGTCTTCTTCAGATCGGTTGATGTCGGTGACAGTGATGATCCCGACCAGGCCTGAATCGCCAACCACGGCTGTTCCATGAGAGCGATGCCTGGCGAGGTTTGCGGTGGCAGCTTCCAGGGTCTCCTCTGGACGCGCCACATATCCCGGCAGACGCATCACCCGGTTGACGTCAATAGTGTCGAGGAGGTCGACGTCCCCGGTGGCACGAATCCGGATGCCCTTCCGTTTCAGGGCGAGCGTGTACACCGAGTCGGGAGACAGCCGGTCGGCGAGGAACGTCCCAAGGACGGCGGTGAGCATCAGAGGCAGAATCAACCCGTAGTCACGAGCACCGGTGATCTCGAACACGATCAAGATGGCGGTAAGCGGTGCTCGTGCCACGACGGCGAACATCGCAGCCATACCTACGACTGCGAAGGCTCCGGGTTCGAGTTCGAAGGCAAATACGGGCTCGAAGATCCTGGCGAAGGCGGTGCCCACCGCGGCTCCCATGAATAGGGAGGGCATGAACGCCCCTCCGGAGGCTCCCGACGAGATAGTGAGGGAGGTTGCAACCGCCTTGCCGACCGCGAGGAGGATGAGCACCCACCAGAAGACCTCGCCCTCTCCGGTGACGGCGGAAAGCCTCTCGGCGTTGAGCAGGGCATTGGTCACTTCCTGCCCGGTTCCGAACAGGCGAGGCTCGATCATGATCAGGCCGGCTACCAGCAAACCCGA
Source organism: Acidimicrobiia bacterium (assembly GCA_041748855.1). Lineage (GTDB taxonomy): Bacteria > Actinomycetota > Acidimicrobiia > Spongiisociales > ZC4RG35 > MA-ANB-1. The sequence goes on along the minus strand of JBGTCK010000061.1, from coordinate 1,776 downwards.
TCCGACAGGCCTCAGGAATCCGAGCCTGGCATTGCGCTCGGCAGCGAAACTCTCGATTGCATCGAGCATGCGCAAAAACAGGACACCGATCACGACAATCGCCAGAGCCATTGCCGCGTATGCAAAGAGCTCCATGAAATTGCCCAGCTGGTACCGGCCCGCCTGGATGGCCAGCTCCTCGCCGACCAGGGTTCGGGAGGTGACTGCGGCAGTCACCGAGGCGATGACGGTGGCCGACATATGCCGGGTGGCGAAGCTGCCGAGGATGACCTCGAGGGCGAACAGCATCCCGGCAATAGGAGCGTTGAAAGCAGCACCCACCCCGGCACCAGCGCCCGCCGCGACCAGCGAGCGCACCTGGTCCTCCCCGAGACGGAACCAGCGGGAGATGACGCTCCCCACCGATCCACCGATGTGGACGATTGGCCCTTCCCGTCCGGCAGACCCACCCGAGCCGACGGTAAGGGCGGTGGCAATGATCTTCAGGGGGAAGACCCGATTTCGAATATGTCCACCGGTCACGGCCAAGGCCGTCGCTGCCTCGGGGACGCCGTCTCCTGCGATCTCAGGAGCAAAGCTCCGCGCCAGCCACCAGGCAAGGAGGAAGCCCACCGGGACGGTCAGCAGAATCCAGACCGAGCCATCGTGAATCCGCAGGTCCGAGGTCAAATCAGCGATTGCCTCGATGAGAAGGACGAGGGCTGCCGCACCGAGGCCGACACCCACCCCCACCAGGGCCGATACCACGAGAAAGCGGCCCGTTTCCTTACGTGCGATAACACTGACAGCGGGTAGCTTCTTGATTGCTTCGATCGGTCCGGTCATCGGTGATGACGGTAATTGCGAGCGGCTGCGGGGCCACGCCCATCAGGGCGATTCCTGGGGACAGATCTGCCCTGAAAGAGGACACCGAAGCGCCGTAGCATCGTCGCGTGGCACCAAAGACCGACTGGAACCCGTTGTTGGCCGAGGAACTGACCAAGCCCTATTGGTCGGAGCTGATGGCATTTGTCAGATCGGAACGGGAGAAATACACCGTCTATCCCCCAGAACCGGAGGTGTTTGCTGCCTTGCACATGACCCCTCACCAGTCGGTGAAGGCGATGATCCTGGGCCAGGATCCCTACCACGGCCCCGGCCAGGCTCACGGACTCTGCTTCTCGGTCCGCCACGGTATCGCCCCGCCACCCTCTCTGCTCAACATCCACCAGGAGCTCAAATCCGACATGCGCTGTCCGGTGCCTGAGCACGGCTCACTCGAGCACTGGGCACATCAGGGGGTGCTCCTTCTCAACGCCACCCTCACGGTCCGGGCCCGGAGCGCGGCCAGTCATCAGAAGAAGGGCTGGGAGATCTTCACCGATCAGGTCATCAGGTCGGTCAACGAGAAACGGGAGCGGGTGGTGTTCATCCTGTGGGGGTCCTCAGCCCGCCAGAAGAAGGCGTTGATCGATACCACGCGGCACACGATCATCCAGTCACCACACCCCTCGCCGCTCTCAGCACATCGCGGGTTCTTCGGGAGCCGCCCCTTCTCGCGGGCGAACGCCGCGCTCGAAGCCGCAGGGCGGGAACCAATCGACTGGTGCCTCCCCCCGGACCCCTGATTGCACAGTGCAAGAGGGTGCGGGAAGCGAAGGCGGGTTCAACTGATCGTTGCAACGCGGCGAGGATGACGGCCTTGATTGGAGGTTGTTATGGGTCCTGTGGGTTCGGTGGTTCGGAAGCGGCGTCGGATTGATGGTGAGCTGCGTCGTGAGGTGATCCGTCTTGCGT
>JBGTCK010000060.1:0-9280 GCA_041748855.1 Acidimicrobiia bacterium | reverse complement strand
CGGAACAACCGACCCCGAAAACCTGATCGCACTCTGCTGGTTCCACCACCACATCGTCATCCACGAACAAGGCTTCCAACTCTACAAACACCCCAAACACGGCCGCATCCGACTAAGAAAACCGAGGTCGACGCCTCTCCCCCCCGGAGGCGAAGCCGCACGGGGGGAGCACCCCCGATCCTGATCGGCGGGGAGGGAGGACTGAAACCTCGCTTCCCGACACAAAACCACCAGAGAAACCCCAGGGGTGAACTCCCCGACCACCCCGCCAACCACCACCCACAGCCCGAAGACTCCAGTAACCACCACAAGACGGGAAACCGTCCCACAGCCGCGTGGTGTTGCGGCCTACAGCTTGAAGCGGTGCGGGAGAAGCTCGTCGAGGGTGTGCTCTCTTACCTCTGAGCCTTCCCCGGCGGTCACGACGACGTGTTCAACGTCGAACTCGGACATGATCTGGCGACAGCGGCCACAGGGATAGGCTCCTTCGACATCTCCAGCATCGATACAGGCAACTGCCACAGTTTCGATCTTGCGCACACCGGCGGCGGCGGCGGTGTTTATCGCAGTTGCCTCGGCACAAGATGATGCCGGATAGGAGGCGTTCTCGATGTTCGCTCCGGTGAAGACCCGCCCGTCGTCGGCGACGACCACCGCTCCAACCCTGAAATTGGAATAGGGCACGTAGGCACGCTCTGCCGCCTCTCGTGCGCCAGACAACAACTGGTGGTCAGTCATGATTGCTCCAATAGCTCATCGACAAATCGGTTCGGATCGAACACTTCGAGATCTTCCATTGCCTCGCCGAGCCCGACGAATTTGACCGGCACCTCCAACTCCTTCTCCACGGCGATGACGATCCCGCCCCGGGCGGTACCATCGAGTTTGGTGAGGACCACACCGGTGATCGGCACCGAAGCCGCGAACTCCCGGACCTGTACCAGTCCGTTCTGCCCTGCCGTCGCGTCGAGGACGAGGAGCACCTCTGCCACTTCTCCCCCGCCCGACGCGACCCGGTGAATCTTCTCCAGCTCGGCCATCAGGTTCTTCTTGCCATGGAGACGCCCGGCGGTGTCGACGAGGACGACGTCAGCGTCGGCGGCACGAGCCGCGGCCAGTGTGTCGAACACAACCGAGCCGGGATCAGCGGCTTCGTTGCCCCGAACCACCCTTACACCGAGACGGTCACCCCAGGTCACGAGCTGGTCGGCCGCCGCAGCCCGGAAAGTGTCGCCCGCCCCGAGGATCACCGTACGCCCGTCCTCCTGGAACCGATGGGCCAGTTTGGCGATGGTGGTGGTCTTCCCGGCCCCATTGACACCCACCACCAGTATCACTGCAGGGCTTCCCTCGAGATTCAGGGAGCGGTCTGCAGACTCGAACTGGCTCTTCAAGCCGGAGCCGAGCAGCTCGATGGCGTCTTCGTAGGTTTCGGGGCCCTGTTTCCGCACCTTTTCGATGACAGCGGTCGTGGCGGCAACCCCTACGTCGGCGCCGAGTAGCACCTCTTCCATCGAGTCCCAATCGCCCTTGCCCATGCCACTCCCCCAGGCGCTGCGGAGTGCACCACCGAGACCGCTGATCTTCGGACGGCGGGGAATCACCACGGTGTCGTCGGAATCGCCCCGCTGCCACAACAGAAAGCCGACCACGAGCACCACCACGAAAGCGACGCCGACGATGAGGTAAAGAGGATCCATCACGAGATGGAGGCTAGGCGACCTGGGAGGCTTCTATCTCCGACATCACCTTGCGGACCACCTTGGACGACCCACCGGGCTCCATGGTGACCCCGTAGAGGACATCTGCAGCCTCCATCGTCTGCTGCTGGTGGGTGATGATCACCAGCTGCGCCTGTTGGCGGAACTCGTCGACGATCTTGAGAAAGCGACGCAGGTTGGAGTCGTCGAGGGCTGCCTCGACCTCGTCCAGGATATAAAACGGGCTCGGTCTGGCCTCGAAGACTGCGAACAGGAACGCAAGAGCGGCGAGACTCTTCTCCCCACCGGAGAGGAGACTGAGATGCGACACCTTCTTTCCGAGGGGCTGGGCCTGGATCTCGAGACCTGACTTCGGGTTGTCTTCTTCGAGGAGCCTGATTCGTCCCTTCCCTCCGGGGAAGAGGATCGAGAAGTACTTCTGGAACGCTCCCGCCACTTCGGTGAAGGCTGTGTTGAATCGGGACTCGATCTCTTCGTCCAGCGAGCTGATGACCTTGCGCAGCTCGGCGCGGGATGATTCGACGTCGGCCATCTGGTCGCTGAGGAAGTCGTGACGCTCCTTCAACTCTCCGTACTCTTTTGCAGCAAGAGGATTCACCGGGCCGAGGCGGCTCAGCTCAGCGAGGCGCGACTCCAGTCTGGACTCGAGGTCGACCGACTCGTCGAGGTCGGGTCGGGGCGCATCCAGGGCCATCTCGGGAGTCGCATCGGCGTCGCGGCGCAGCCGCTCGGCGATACTCTCCTTCTGGAGCCGGAGCTCGGTCAGTCTCACGTCGAGTCGAGCAAGGGTCTCACGGGCCGTGTCGAGCCGGGTCCGGGTCTGCTCATACTCGCTGCGGGCACTCTCCAGGTTCTCGATCACATCCCGGTTCGACGACCGCAACTCGGCCTGGCGCTGTCTCAATTCTCCGAGGCGGCGGTCGAGAAGCTCCACCGCCACCCGGGCACGGTCTTCGACGAATTCGAGTGTTGATGTCGACATCGGAGTGGCATCGGCGGTTTCGAGACGTCCGAGGTCGGCGTCGATCCGCTTGATTCGCTCGTCATGCAGGCGAGTGCGCTCTTCGATGGCCCGGAGTCGCTCGGAGGCCTGCTGCCATTCCGATCGCGCCACTTCGCGCTCGGCTGCGATCTCGACCCGGCGTGATTCCAATTCCTCCCACGCCTTCATCCGTTCGGCCTCTTCGCCTTCGAGGGCGGTCAAACGCCGTTTTAGCTGTGCGGCTTGGATGGAGCGCTGCAATTCGATTTCACTGATCGAGGCAATCCGATCTTCGAGACGCTCTCTCTCGTGACCCAGAGTCTCGACCGATTTCTTGAGACGGACCAGAGCTTCGGTGCCACCGGCGAGACGCGCTTCGAGCCCTTCCAGAGCTTCGAGGCTTTCCCGTTCGATCTCTCGCGACTTCTCGAAGTCCCGCTTTGCCGAAGTGTGGTGCGACTCGGCGCGGGACAGTTCGGTGCTGGCCTGCTCCAGGGCAACTTCGGCGGCTTCTAGCATCGCAACACCGGCACCGTCGGGGTGTGCGATTCTGATCCCCGAAACGCTGACCAGGTCCCCCTCAGGGGTAACCGCTCGAAGAGCCGGATGTTTGGCGACGAGCCGCCAAGCCGTCGACCAACCCTCGACCAGGAGCACATCGCCGAGGAATCGCGCCGCGAGGTCGAGGTGCGCTTTGGGGCCAAGCCGGTCGACGAGCGCGTCGACTCCAAGAGCCCCGGCAACCTCGCGGGCCGGGGATGAACCCGGCGAAACCGCTGCGACCACAGGAATGCCACCGAGCCCACCGGCTTTGATGGCTTCAACAGAGTCTTCGAGAGAGCCAACACCATCGAAGGCAACAGCACTAGCCCATGGGCCTAGTGCCGATTCGATCGCAGCCTCCAGGCCCTCAGGGACGTCGAGACAGCTGACGAGGGAGCCCAGTGCGCCGCTACGCGTCTCCACCCGGTTCCTCGCCTCCGCATCGAACTGGCCGGCGAGCGCACCCCTGATGGCCTCGACCCGGGCGCCGGCGCCGGCAGCGACCAGCCGCGCATCGGCGAAACGCACCTCGGCTGCGGTCCACGCCTCCTGGTCGGCGATCCGCCGGTCGCGGTCGCGGTAATACGAATTCTGCAGTTCACCGATCTGGACGTCGAGCGCCCGGATCTCCTTGTTGATCTTCTCGACTTCTCCGGCTTCGTCTTGCTGGTGGGAGTTCACGACTTCGATCCGGCTCCGGATTGCTTTCAGTTCCCGTTCGTCGCGCAGAGAGGCCGATTCGATTGCGCTCAGCTCGCCGCGCACCGCAGCGAGGGCCCCTTCCGGAGAAAGAGCGTTCTGGGTGGCTATCGACTCCTGTTCGGCTTCGAGGTTGCGGAATCGCTCTTCTGCGATCTCGGCAGCCGAAACGGCCTCGGAGTGGCTGGAGGTGAATTCGTTGAGCTCAGTGAGCAGTGCCTCCCGTTCGGCGGCGAGGTCGGAACTCCTCTCCACGGCTGCTTCTCTACGGCCCGACAGAGCACGCTTGCGCTCATGGGCGATTGCAGCGATGCGACGAAGTCGCTCCGTGCTCGTTTCCAGGACTGCTGCAGCCGCGCTGTCTCTCTCCAGCCGCGCGCTGAGGTCACCGGCGATAGCGGAGAACTCTTCGACCTGGGCCGACAACGTGCCGATTCGGGCAGAGTGAGCCTCGATGTCAGTTCGCAGACCGGCCTGGCGGTCCAATGCTTCGCTGGTTTCCATAATGACGTCCGCCAGCTCCCGCCCTGAGAGGTACAGAGTTAGTGCGGTTGCTTCGTCCTTGATCCCCTGATAGCTCTCCGCTGCCTTTGCCTGGCGCCGCAACGGGCGCATCTGGCGCGTTATCTCTCCGAGGAGGTCCTGGAGGCGGAGCATGTCTTCGTCGGTGCGTTCGAGACGGCGCTCAGACTTCTCCTTGCGTTTGCGGTGCTTGAGGATTCCGGCCGCCTCCTCGATAACCGACCGATGGTCTTCCGGGGAGGCGTTGAGAACCCGCTCTACCTGGCCCTGGCCGATGATCACGTGCTGGTGTCGGCCGACACCAGAGTCGGACAGCAGATCCTCGATGTCGAGTAGACGGCACGAGATTCCGTTCAACTCGTAGTCAGAAGACCCGTCCCGGTAGAGGCGTCTGGTGATTGCCACCTCGTCGAGGTCGAGGTCGAGGCTTCGGTCGGAGTTGTCGATCACCACGGTCGCCTCGGCGCGGTTCAGAGCAGGCCGGGTTGCGGTGCCGGCGAACACGACGTCTTCCATCTTCGAAGTTCGCAGTGCCTTTGTCGACTGGGTGCCCATGACCCACGAGATCGCGTCGACGACGTTGGACTTGCCGGAGCCGTTGGGGCCGACCACGACGGTCACACCCGGACGCAGCTCGAGCCGGGTCCTGTCGGCGAACGACTTGAATCCGACGAGTTTGAGCGACTTCAGATACACATTGGGTTCCTGGTGAATAACAAGGTTGTGATTACCCGATCAGGCTAACAGCGATAAGCAAATCAGCGTGTTTTCGAGGGATTGGGATGGATGAAGAAGTCGCGGAGGGTGATATCGAGGGCGACCGTATCTGATTCGACCCCGGTGACCCGTGCCGGGCCGGGACCGGACCACAGCCAGTCGACCAGCTTGTCGAGAGATTCGTGTTCTCCCTGGGCGAACACCTCCACCGATCCGTCATCGAGGTTTCTCACCCAACCGACGAGATTCATCGCCCTTGCCACCTGGCGGCAACTCTGCCGGTAACCCACTCCCTGAACCCTGCCGGTGACTCTGGCCCGGATGGCGCGATCAGCCACGCTGGCACTCCGGACAGAAGTGGGTCGACCTGGCCCGGATGACGACCTTGTCGATGATCTCACCGCACACATAACACGGCTCTCCGTCTCTTCCGTACACCTTGAGCTGGCCCAGGTTCTCCCCTGCCCGCCCATCCGGGAGAAGGTAGGCAAGGTCGTCGAGGCTGGTCCCGCCGTTGTCGATGGCAACGCTCAGGACGTCGTGCACAGACCGGAGTAACCGACTCAGGCCGGCGTCGTCAACCTCACCACCCGGCGTCCTCGGGTCGATCCCCGACAGGAACAGTGACTCGTCGGCATAGATGTTGCCCAGACCTGCAAGTGGTCCCTGGTCCAAAAGGAGCGCCTTGATCGGCGCAGTTCGATTCTTCAGGGCAACCCCGAGCTCGGCGGCCGAGGGCGGACCTTCCCAGGCGTCAGGGCCGAGACGGCGCAGGCCTGTGGTCTCCAATTCGACCTCATCGAAAACTGCGACGAAACCGAAGGTGCGGGGGTCGATGAAGGAGATGACGGATCCGTCGTCCATCCAGGCCCTGAAGTGGGTGTGTGCCAGGACTGCTTCGCTCCCGTTGCCGACCGTGAAACGGCCCGACATTCCAAGATGGGAGACCATCGTGAACCCGGCATCGAGGGGCGCTACCAGGAACTTTCCGTGACGGGCCATGGCAGTGACCAGCCGGCCCCGCAGCCTGCTCTCGACGATCGAGGTATCTCCGCCGTTGTGGCGCGCGGTGCGGGAGTGGGTGACCTCCACCGCGTCGAACGTCCGCCCCACCATCGCAGGGGCGAGATGTCTTCTTGTGATTTCGACTTCGGGTAGCTCGGGCATATCGCTTCTCGGGGAGGGCTACCGTACCGGCGATATGGAGATACAACCCCGCAGCTTCGGCGATTCGCTCGGCGACGTCGTCGCCAACCTCGGAAAGGTGTGGAGACCGCTTCTCGGCCCGGCGATCATCGCCAGCGTGGTCATGGGCATGCTCACGATTTTCGCTTTCGAGACGACCGACTCCTTCGCCATCTTCGAGCTGGTCCTCGACAACCCTGAGGCACTGGAGTTCATGAGCGACGACGAGCTTGTCGACACTCTGGTCCGGCTCGGCACGGGAATCATGCTCGTCTCGTTGGTCTCGACCGTTGTCTACGGGTTTATCTACCTGACTGCTGCCCGCGCTGTCGGCAAAGCCCACGCCATCGGCAACGATGCCCCCGTGGTAGGTGCAGCGATCAGGCTCTTCCCGATTTGGCTCATCACCACGATCATGGTCGGTATCGCCGTCATCGCCGGGCTCTTCTTGCTCATAATCCCCGGCATCTGGCTGGCAATCATGTTCAACATGTACACGCCGGTGATTGCAGTCGAGGGGAAGTCGCCGATGGCGGCACTGAGACGAAGCTTCGAACTGGTAAAAGGCTACTTCTGGGAGACGGTCGGGTTTCTCTTGATCGTCGGTCTCATCGGAGGTGCTGCCGGCCAGCTGTTCCAACTGGTCGCGATCCCCCTGTTCGTGACCGGGGAGGCGTCATTCGCCTTCGGGCTGGCGTTTGCGATCGGGGTGGTGGGCCAGGGCCTGATCATGGCTGCAATCGCGGTGGGGACTACCACCTGGTACCTCAACCTCAGAGCCCGGACCGACGGCCCCTACCTGGTCGAAATGAGTGACTAGAGGGCGGGGCGCTCACATCAAATGCTTCAGGGCCCGCTGTGCAGCTACCTGTTCGGCGGCTTTTTTCGAGTTCCCCTCTCCGACACCGAGCACTTCCCCCTCGACGGAGATCATCGCGGAGAAAGTCCTCTGGTGGTCAGGCCCGGCCCCCGTCACCGCATAGGTCGGCCGCTTCCCGGCCACCGCCAGGACCTCCTGGAGGCGGGTCTTGTAGTCCTTCAAACCGGGGTTGAGGGCCTTCTCCTCGATGCGGGAGCCGAGAAGGCTCAGAACCATTTTCTTCGCAGCGGGGTAACCCGAGTCGAGGTACACAGCCCCGATCACAGCTTCGAGGGTATCCGCGAGAATCGAGTCTTTGGTCCGGCCCCCGGAACGCTCCTCCGAAGCCGATAGCTCGACATAGGAGCCGAGTCCAATGGCGCGGGCTGCCTCCGCCAGTGAGGAACCACTGACGACGGCGGCCCGGACCTTGGCCAGTTGCCCTTCAGGAAGGCCCGGGTAATCCGCGTAGAGACGATCTGTCACGGCCAGTTGCAGGACCGCGTCGCCGAGGAATTCCATGCGCTCGTTGTCGGAGCGGTCCAGGTTCTCCGCAGAAACGGAGCGGTGGGTGAGGGCAAGGTCCAACAGCATGGGGTCGCGGAAAGTGAGCCCCAGTATCTCGGACAGGGCTCTCATCCCAGCTGCTCGCGGATGCGGGTGGGGATATCTGTCTCCACGGCGTCGCGTGCCATGACCAGGGCGTTGGCTATCGACTTACGGGTGGAGGAGCCGTGGCTGATGACGACGGCGCCTTCGACCCCGAGCAGATGCGCACCTCCATAGGTCTCATAGTCGAGGCGGTCGGCCACCCGCTGCAACGCAGGCATAGCCTCGGCTCTTGCTGCCTCGGAGAGGCCGGCCATTTCTTCGGCTATGTACGCCGAGACCAGTCGGACCGTCCCTTCGGTCGTCTTGAGAAACACATTCCCGGTGAAGCCGTCGGTGACGATCACGTCGACACGGTCGGTGCCGACATCCCGGCCCTCGACATTGCCCACGAAGTTGAGGTGACTGGCCTCGAGAAGGTCGAACGCCGCCTTCTCCACAGCCCTCCCCTTGCCCTTTTCTTCACCAATCGACAACAGGCCAACCCGGGGGCGAGTGGCACCGAGCAAGGCTTCGGAGGCAATCGAGCCCATCACGGCAAACTGGTAGAGCTGGGCGGCGGTGACTTCGGGGTTCGCGCCCGAGTCGAGCACGAGGGTCGGGCTATTCGGCGTGGGGAAGATGGAAGCTATGGAAGGCCGGGCCACACCCTGGACCCTTCCGATGAGGATCGCAGCGGCAGCCATCGCCGCACCAGTTGAACCCGCCGAGACCAGTCCCCCGACATCACCGCTCGCAACCAGGCGTGCGGCAACCGTGATCGAGGCCTTGGGCTTCTCCCGCAGCGCCTTGGCCGGATTGTCCGACATCCCGATGGTTTCCGGAGCGTCGACGATCTGTAACTCGACACCGTGCTTTTCCAGTTCGGCCGTGAGCAGGATGCGACTGCCGACAAGCACGACATCGACACCGAGACCGGAGGCATCGACTGCTCCGGCAACGGTTTCGACCGGGGCGTTGTCGCCCCCCATCGCGTCAAGGGCAATCGTTGCCAAGGTTCCAGGAGTCTGTTGGATAATGCCGTTGCCCAGATTGGCGGCCAGGCGCGCCACTCGCAAGGCCGAGGTTTCGCCACTCCTCGGGTCGGAATGGCGGGGCCGAGAACGCTGCGAGTGGTGATGCATGGCCGTCAAGGTGGGTGACATGCATTGTGCAACGGGCTCCTAGTTGGTGTCTATGACTTCGCGGCCCGCGTAAGTCCCACAGTTGCGACAGGCGCGATGTGGCAGCTTAGGTGTACCACACTGCTCACAGGCAACAGAAGGTGATCTCTCGACCTTCCATGCTGCCTTGCGCCTGCGGGTACGGGAGCGCGACATTTTCTTTTTTGGCACCGCCATGAGGTGCTCTCCTTGATAGCTCAGGAATCGAACAAGTCTTTCAGTGCGGCAAACGGCGAATCCGAATCGTCACCGTGACCGCCACAGGATTCCCTATTCAAGT
>JBGTCK010000059.1:0-5965 GCA_041748855.1 Acidimicrobiia bacterium | reverse complement strand
CTCGGGCACGTTCTTGATCATGAGAGGGAGCGCGAGGAAGCCGATTCCGATGAGCAGGTGGGGGATCCGCCAGGCTTCGGCGCCACCGTCAGCCAGGGGCAGAGTCATCAGCGAGATGCCCGCTCCGAGCGACACCGCCGCACCGTAGAAAGAGATCGAGTACGCCCTGATGTTGGCCGGGACCTGCTCAGCGATGATGACGATCGCCAGCCCGCTGGCGGCTGTCGTCCCGATGCGCAGAAAGCCCTGGGCAATACCGAACTGCCAGCCTTCCAACGCCAGGCCGGCGATGGTCCCGCCGCCGAGAATGAGAGCGAGCGCCCACAGGAAGGGTTTCTTCCTACCCACATGGTCGCCGAACCACCCGAAGGGAAGGGCGCCAAAAGCGGCGAGGCGGGCGAAACCGAGGAGAAGGCTCATCTCGCCTTCGGAGAGACCGAGGCCGGCCCGGGTGAAGGGCAGGGTTGTCGCCGCTTGCGACTGGGCGAAGCCCTGGATCAGTCCGGCAAGCCACATGATCGCGACCAACAGCCGTGCGTTCCGGTCGAAGCTCCCCACCGGGAGCACTGGGTCGAGCAGTCTGCGGAGACGGGACGGCATCGCGGCCAGCGTAGGAGACGGACCCCGTCCCCGTTCTACCCGGGGGATCTTTATCTCGTATGTATCGCCGGTGTGGGAACATCGGGGCCCCGAACCAGGATGCACAGGCTCTACATGTTCGAAAACGTCGACTCGGCAACATACCTAATCCAGCTGTTGATCGCTTTCGGCGCAGGTGTCATCTCTTTCGTGTCGCCGTGTGTCCTCCCTCTTCTTCCTGGCTATCTGTCGATGATGTCCGGCTACTCGACCGCCGAGATCGAACAGGGAGACGTGTCCACAGGGCGAATGGTGCGGGTAATCCTCTTGTTCATCGGCGGGTTCACCGTGGTCTTCGCTCTGCTCGGTGCAGCTGCGACGACGCTCGGCACCACGCTCACCCGAAATCTTGGTACTTTCGAGCGCATCGCGGGCGTGATCATTATTGCCTTCGGATTGCTCATGGTTGCCATGGCGATCTCCAATCGGGGATTCCTTGCCGGCTTCAATCAGGACCGTCGGGTCGCAGTCCGTCCTTCGAGGCTCGGAAAGTGGGCACCGCCGGTGATGGGGGCTGCTTTCGCCTTCGGATGGACTCCGTGCATCGGCCCGGTTCTGACAGTGATCCTGACCACCGCGGGAACCCAGGGATCGTTGCCCGCGGGGGTCGGCCTTCTGGTCGCCTATTCGCTGGGATTGGGTGTCCCGTTCCTTCTCTCCGGTTTGGGGCTACTCAAAGTATTCGGGCGGCTCAAACCCTATCTGCGTACTATCAACATCGTCTCAGGCCTTGTGCTTGCCGGGTTCGGCGTGCTCATGGTCACCGGGCGGGTCGGCGACCTGTCGGCGATGATCGTGCGCTGGTTCGAAGCGGTACCTTTCCTCAGGGACCTATCCTCGGTTTGATGCAGCCAGGACTTGCCCCCGCCCCGGAAATTGTCTGGTTTCGCGGTGCAGACGCCATCAAATTCCTCAACGACTTGATCAGCCAGGAGATCGGAAGTCTCCCGCCCGGGTCTGTTGCCCGCTCCCTGCTGCTCGGGCCGCAAGGCAAGTTGCAATTCATCCTCGGGGTGCTCCGTGGCGATGACGAGGTTGGTTTGGTGACCGAAGATGGCAGGGGAGACGAGTTGGTCGCAACCCTCACCCGCTACCGGATCAGGGTCGACGTGGAGATCTCGAAAGAAGACAAGGACGTTTACCTGGTGGTAGGTGAGCGGATCGACGCACCGGGAACCTGGAAGGCCGAGGGGGATGCCGTCGTGGCCGATCTTTCCTGGGACACCGTGCCGCGAACCCTGCACATCGGGGGGCCCGCACCCGACCTTCCCCAGCTTTCCACGGGTGACTACACCGTTGCTCGCATCGAATCCGGAATCCCTCTGATGGGGGTGGACGTCGATGAGAACACCATCCCGCAGGAGACCGGCCTCGTCGCCGATTCGATCTCATTCAACAAGGGATGCTTTCTCGGCCAGGAGCTCGTCGCCCGACTCGACTCCAGGAACGGGCGGGTGAACCGCCATCTCCGCATCCTCCACCTCGACTCGCCGGTCCCAACCGGCACGAAGCTGAACTCTGGAGAAAAGGAGGTGGGGAGCGTCACCAGCGTTTCGGGCCTCCGCGGCCTTGCTCTCATCTGGCGTGAGGTCGAACCCGGCGACCGGATCGACGCCGAAGGAGTTGGAGCCACCGTCGAGGAGATTCCACAAAAATCTGAGCCGGCCTTCACCGGTTCTTAACAATTGTAAGGCAAAACTGTGTCGATGCCCGCGCCCACCCGATCTGTGCTGCTCGTCGAGGACGATGACTCGATTGCCGATATGCTCCGCGGCTTTTTCGAGCGCGATGGGTTCAGATTCCTCCACGCACTGACCGGCGAGGAAGCCATCGAACGTCTGCGGATCCGGCCGGTTTCGGTCGTGCTCCTCGATCTCAACCTCTCCGGGATCGACGGGGTGGAGACCTGTCGCCGAATTAGGGAGTTCACCCGGGTCCCGGTCCTGATGCTGACCGCACGGGACAGTGAAATCGACAAGGTGCTGGGCCTGGAGATGGGCGCCGACGACTACATCACCAAGCCGTTCTCACCCCGTGAGCTCATGGCCAGAGTGAAAGCTGTCCTGCGGCGCTCCGAGGAGCCCCTGCAAAAGCCACGGATCCTCGAGGTCGCCGGATACGAAATCGACGGCGGGAAGCGGACCGTCGCCACACCGTCCGGGGACAAGGTCGCTCCGACCGCTCGGGAGTTCGATCTGCTCTGGTTCCTCGCGGAGCATCAGGGAATAGCCCTGAGCCGGAGCCGGATACTGGAGACGGTCTGGGGTTACGAGTATTTCGGGGAGACCAGAACGGTCGATGTCCACATCCGCCAGCTCCGGAAGAAGATCGAAGGCATCCCGATCGAAACCGTCTGGGGCGTTGGCTATCGGTTGGGTGATTAGGAGCCTGATGAACAATGCATGTCACCCATCTTGACGGCCAGGCATCACCACTCGCTGCGTTCTCGGCTCCGCCATTCCGGACCGAGGAGTGGCGAAACCTCGGCTTGCGACTGGCGCGCCTTGCCGCCAATCTTGGCAACGGCATTATCCAACAGGCTCCCAGATGAGACGCAGGTTGTTCTGGTCGATTGCCGGTGTATCGATAGTCATGGGGTCACTGGTGTTGCTGGCTGCGCTCTATTCATCGCAGCGGGCCGCGGTCGACGCGACCCAGCGGGAGCTCGAGCGCGCCGCCACCGAGGTGGTGGCCATCATCGAAGAGTCGATCTCAGCCGGGGAGAGCAGGCCCGCAGCTCTGGCTCAGGTCATCGCGCTGCTCGGTGAAGCCCGATTCGTGTCCCTGCTGGCCCGTTTGGAGACAGCAGCAGGGGGCTCTGAGCTCTCGTTCGGGGCGGTTGCGCCGAACGGTGAATTCCTCACCAACGGGCCGCTGTTCGAGAGGTTGAATGTCGATCTGGCCGATGTCGTCCCGGGCGAGAGCTACTTCTACGAAACCGATACGGAGATGGTTGCGATCACCGGTAGCCAGCTCCCGGTGCGAGACCTCGACCTGGTTTTTGTGGCAGGGTTGGCCCGATCGACACCGGTGGTACAGCTAGCCGACCGCTCGGGAAGTGTCGTCGCGATCTTTCTCGTGATGATCATGGTGTCGGCTGTCGTCGCCCGTCTGCTCTCCGACAGCATCCTCCGCAGGCTCGAGCCTCTGGCCACTGCTTCGCGGAGTCTCGCCGCAGGCGATCTGACCGCGAGAGTGCCGGACCTCGGCGATGCGGAGTTGGAAGATCTCGTTGAGGCCTTCAATGAGATGGCGGAGGAACTCGGGGAGAGCAGAGTTCGAGAGCGCGAGTTCTTGCTCGGTGTCGGCCACGATCTGCGGACTCCGCTGACCACAATTGCCGGCTATTCCGAAGCGCTGGAGTCGGGCGAGGTCGATGACGAAGAGGTGCAGCGAATCGGCGGGGTGCTCAGTGTGCAGAGTCGCCAGCTCAGCCGGTTGATCGAGGACATCAGCTTGCTTGCCCGCCTCGAACAACCTGAGTTCGACCTCCGTTTCGAGTCCGTAGACCTGCCCGCGCACGTAACGGAGATTGTGGAGGGCTTCCAGCGGCGCTCCGAGGAGTTGGATGTCGATCTTGTGATCGAAACCGAGCCTGCGGGGGAGATCGAGACCGATCCCGACCGGGTGGCTCAGATCACATTCAACCTCCTCGAAAACGCGCTCCGTTTCACACCGGCCCACGGGACGGTGACCGTACGGGTGAGGCCCACCGAGAACGGCGCGGTGAAACTCGAGGTCGAGGACACCGGATCCGGGATCAGCGAAGCCGACCTTCCCATGATCTTCGACCGGCACTTCGTGGCGGGACAGCGGCATATCCGCAACGAAGGAACCGGTCTGGGCCTCTCGATTGTCCAGGGACTCGCCGAACGTCTCGGCGGCTCGGTGCAGGCCGAGTCCACCAAAGGGGTGGGAACGACGATCACGGTGATCATCCCTGACCGGGGTGAAACCTGACAGATCGGTAGGCGGAGCGCACGCCGGTCCGGGGTTAATCTCCCCGCATGAAAGTCGACACCACGGTCATCAACTGGCTTCTCGACGCCGAACAATCCGACCCTTCGATCCGCTGGCAGGTAATGCGCGACCTTCTCGATTCCCCTGAGTCGGAGTGGGAGGCGGAGCGGGCCAAAGTGGAAACGGAAGGCTGGGGAGAGCGCCTTCTCGGAGCCGAGGATGAAGACGGGCGGTGGGCAGGAGGAGCACACTTCCCTTCCGACTACGTCTGGGGCGGCGACGAGGCCGGCCAGCCGTGGACGTCCACCTCACACTCGTTATCCCAGCTCCGCGAGTTCGGATTCGACCCGTCGACAGACCGGGCCCGGCGGATGGTCGAACTGATCGGTGAGAGCGCCCGCTGGGAACATGACAACCAGCGGTACTGGGAGGGCGAAGTCGAACCGTGCATCAACGGGCAGCTAGTCGCCAACGGCGTGTACTTCGGCGTGGAAATGTCGCCGGTGGTGGACAGGCTCGTCGGGGAGCGTCTCGAAGACGGCGGATGGAACTGCGAGGCGGAGAATGGGTCGGTCCGTTCGTCATTCGACACCACAATCGATGTCCTCGAGGGGTTGTTGGAGTTCGAGCGGGCCAACGGGGGCACTCCCGAATCTCGGGAGGCGCGCCTGGCCGGTGAGGAGTATCTGTTGAAGCGGTCTCTGTTCCGCCGGCTGAGCACCGGGGAACCGGCTGACGAGCGCTACCTGTACTTTCTCCACCCGAATCGCTGGCATTACGACGTGCTCCGCGCTCTCGACTACTTCCGTGCCGCTTCTGAACTGACCGGAGCTGCCCCCGACCCCAGGCTGGCCGAGGCCATCGAACATGTCCGCTCCCGGCGTCTCGAGGACGGCACCTGGCCCCTCGACTGGAACCCGGAAGGTCGGACCTGGTTTGATGTCAACGACGGCAATGGCAAACCGTCGAGGTGGATCACCCTCCGGGCGTTGCGGGCCCTGAAGTGGTGGCACCAAGCGCAGTAGAACGCGGCTACAGGACGGTTTCCCGTCTTGTGATTGGCTTGGGTTCTTGTCTGGTTGTGGCGGTGGATGGTTGGCGGGGTGGTCGGGGAGCTCACCCCTAGGGTTTCTCTGGTGGTTTTGTGTCGGGAAGCGAGGTTTCAGTCCCCCCTCCCCGCCGATCAGGATCGGCGGTACTCCCCCCGTTCGGCTTCGCCTCCGGAGGGAGAGGCGTCGACCTCGGTTTTCTTAGTCGGATGCGGCCGTGTTTGGGGTGTTTGTAGAGTTGGAAGCCTTGTTCGTGGATGACGATGTGGTGGTGGAACCAGCAGAGTGCGATCAGGTTTTCGGGGTCGGTTGTTCCG
>JBGTCK010000058.1:0-87901 GCA_041748855.1 Acidimicrobiia bacterium | reverse complement strand
CTCGTAGGTTGGAGGGGAGGGGGGCTCGTTCCCACCATCGCTGATTGAGGTGCGTCTGCTCTCCACTTGGAGATTCTCAGTCCCCCTTTACCTCTCGGCCCTTTCGGGCCGACAGGGACCTTTCCCCCATTCGGCTTCGCCTCTGGGGGAACAGTCGCTCGCTGGCGCTCGCTAGGCGTCCTGTTCGTCCATTATCTTCCCGCGGACACGGGGGAAGCGGATTGGAGCGTGCGCGTGGCAATATTCCGCCTTGTTGTACTGGGAGAGCCTGGTGTCACATTCACCCTTGGCGCAGACGCGCCCGGTGTTAAAACGCTTGGACGGACGGGTTACACCCTTGATGGCCGCTCCTCTTACTGTATCAGTCATGATGTACCCCTCCTGGTGGGGTTTCGGTCTCTATTTGTTGAAACAAATCTCTTGTGGTTGTGATTCCATCAATCAAGGGAATCAGGGGTCTGGCGGGGTCATTCCGCTGGTGTCTGACTCCAGGGGCTCTTGGGCCTCCGGTCTGACATAAGACGTCGCGGGGGACAATTTGGTTCCCAGCGTTGACCTATTCTAGACGGTGTACCCCCAGATTTAGCTAATCCCCAATTTGTTGAGGAATGCTTTGTTATCGGGTTCGCGACCGAGAAACTTGCGCAGCATTTCGTCGGCGTCAACGGCCCCGCCCTTTTCCAAGACCTCACGGCGATAGGCCATTCCAACCTCGGGGTTGGTGGCCCCCTTCTCTTCGAAGACAGAGAACATGTCGTCGCCGTAGACCTCTGACCACATGTACCCGTAGTAGGCGGCGTCGTAGCCGCCCATGAGGTGGCCGAAAGACGCCAGGGAGAATGTGCCCTCGGGGTGGGGAAGGAGCGAGATGGCCGCGGCGTCTTTCAGTGCCTGGACCAGATCCTTTGACGCGCCCGGCTTGTGGATCTCCTGGTCGAGCCAGCCGAACTGGAGCTGACGCAACTGGTGCACGGCGATGTTGAGCTGGCGGGCTTCGACGAGTTTGTCGACCAGCGAATCGGGGATCGGTTCTCCGGTCTCGTAGTGCCGCGCGAACTTCTTGAGCACCTCCACCCTCCACACCCAGTGCTGCATGATCTGGCTCGGAGCTTCGACAAAATCACGTTCGACGTTGGTCCCCGAGAACCTGGCCAGTTCGGTCCGTCCCAGATTCTGGTGGAGCACGTGCCCGAACTCGTGGAACAGGGTCTCGACCTCGGAGTGCTGGAGCAGCGAAGGTGCGCTCTTGGTGGGCTTGGTGAAGTTGGCGACCATGGCGCACAACGGATTCTGATACGAGCCGTCCTCGAGCCGTCGGCTCAACACCAGCGGGAACTCGGCGGCGTGTCCGTACTTGCCTTCCCTCGGGAACAGGTCGAGGTAGAAGTGGGCGAGCTCTTCGCCAGAGGCGGTGTCGGACATCGAGAACAAACGGACGTCGGGATGCCACGCCGCGGACGCGTCGACCTCCTCGAACGTCAGGCCAAAGGTCTCCTGGACCAACTCGAACATCCCGTCGAGGACCGCGTCGAGGGGGAAGTAGGCAGCTACATCGAACGGGTCGACCCCGTAGTCGGTCTTCCTCTGCTGTGTGTCGTAGAAGCGCCAGTCCCAGACCTGCACCTCGTCGTCGCCATCGTCGCTCGCAAGAAGGGCTGCCATCTCGCCGACGTCGGCCTTCCCTTGCTCGGTGAGCGGAGGCAGGAGCTTCTCGTAGAAGTCGAAGATTGCCTCTGGCGTCTTGGCCATCTGCTCCTCGAGTTGATGGTGCGCCCAGCTGGAGAGACCGAAGGCATTTGCGATTTCGTCCCGAAGCTGGATCGCCTCCTCGAGCAGGGGACGGTTCTCTGCAACGGCCTGCGTGTTGAACTTCCGGCTGAGCTCTTCCCTGAGGTCGCGGCGTTTGGCGTTCTCCGTGAACGGGAGGATGTGGGGATAGTCGAGAGTGACTTTGAGCTTCCCGGTTTCTTCATCCGTTTCGAGCGACTCAGCGAACGACCGGGGCAAGCCCTCCAACTCGTCGTTTGTCACAAGGATGTGATCGGACCATTCGTCGATGTTGTTCTGGAATCGTACACCGAGCTCCACCAGGCGCTGGGTCTTCTCCTTGACCGCACCCCTGACTGCGGGATCGAGCTCGTGGCCGGCCCGCCGCAAGTCCCGGAGGAGGAACTCGAGGAATCGCGCCTTCTCGCCTTCGAGGTTCGCGGCTTCGTCGGTTTCCGCGTATTCCCTGACCGCGGCGTTGAGATCGTCGCGAAAGATCATCTCGACCCCGAAAGTGTTCAACTTCTCCTGTGCGTCGTTGGCCGCCTTGCGCACCCCGGCATCGGGGTGGACGTAGCCCATGAACGCGAAGCGGGCGAAGGCATGGGAGAGGATGTCGCCGATCCGGTCCACCGGCATCAGGGTGTTGGCGAATGATCGATCGTCCTTGGGAGCGACGGCATCGTCGAGCACGCCGCGCGCCTCGTCGATGGCCCGATCAGTGCCCCTGGTGATGTCTTCTGCGGAAATGTTTGTGTATGAGTACATGCGAAGCAGAACGGTAGTTGTTTCCCGGATTTCTCAAACCCGAAATAGTCGGGTCAGCGGCCAACGGGTGGCTGGAAAAGCTGTAGCGCCTGGTCCTCGGTGAGGGCCTGGCCGGGATTGATCCCGTGCCGATCGACCGCAGCGCTGATCCCGATCCGGGGGTCGGGCGGCTCCACCGGGCAGTCGCTGCCCCCGAGCAGCCTCAACCCGGCCTCGGCCATCTCCCGGAAAGGGTATGCCCGGCTCATCCGCGCCGCGCCGAGCCTTCTCTCCAGCCATTCCTCCTCGGAAGCGAGAAAGGCGGGCTGTATCGAAGCCGTGATCCCGAGTTCGGCGAACCGGGTCACGGTCCGCTCGGTGAGGACGGACGCATGCTCCACCCGGAGTCGGTTCGGGTCGGCCCCATCGGAGATCAGATGTTCGAAGAAGTCGGCGACATCGTCATTCGCCCGATCCCCGATAGCGTGGATTGCGACATCCCCCCCCAGTTCGAGCGACGCGCGTGCCATGGCCCCGGCCTGCGCCGGGCGGAGTCTGAGCACCCCCACCTCATCGGGGTTGTCGGCAAATGGCTCGTACATCGCCGCGGTGTGCCCTCCGAGACTTCCGTCGGCGAAGTCTTTCCACCCTCCGAACCGGAGCCGCCCGTCGGCCGCACTGATCCGCTTTGCCGCCGATGCAAGTTTCTCCGGCGTATCGGTGATGACGATCACATCGATGTCGATGGGGAGGTCGGGGGCGAGACCGATCAACGTCTCCAGCTCATTGCCGACACCGCACCACAGCGGCTCTCCCGCAGAGACCATTCCCGTCACCGATCCGATGCCGAGGTCCTCGAGGCGGCCGAGGGCGTCGAGAACCTCCTGATTGCTGGGCCCGGTAGTCAGGCCGGACAGTGCGTCAGACACCAGCTTCAGGGCCGTTTCGCGAACGACCCCTGTTGGTTCCCCTCCCGGGGCGCGGTCGAAGGAGCCACCTTCGGGGTCGGGCGCTCCGGCATCGATCCCGGCCAGCTCGAGGGCGGCTGAATTGGCGATTCCGATATGGCCGCAATATCTGTAGACCAGGATGGGCCGGTCGGGCGAGACCGAGTCGAGGAGGTTCCTGTCCGGGAGAGATCGTTCCCGCAGGCCCTCGTCGTTGAGGCGCTGGCCGATGATCGCACTGTCGATGGCGTCTCTCCGCTCGGCAAGGCGGTTGGCGAGGTCGTCGAAATCCGCGGCGTCGTTGAGGTCGAGCCCGGTGACCATCCCCACATATCCGAGCGGGTGGAAGTGGTGGTCGTGGAATCTCAACTCAGGTGCTCCGGCATTCCGGCGGACACGATGTCGCGCAGTTCGTCGTGGATCTTGCCGTTACTGGCGATGCAGGCGACGGCGTCGAGATCGTTGCCCACTCCTCTCTGGTCGGTCACAGAGCCGCCGGCTTCGGTGACGAGCAGGGTTCCCGCTGCTGCATCCCAGGGCTGGATATCGAACTCCCAGTAGGCGTCGTAGCGTCCGCAGGCCACCCAGGCGAGGTCGAGTGCCGCTGAGCCGAGTCGGCGGATCCCCTGGGCATTCTCCAGTACTCCGGCTACGACTTCGAGGTACGCCCGAGCGTGGGTTTGGCGGTCGTAGGGAAACCCGGTACCGATGATCGATTCGTTCATCGCTGGAGTCTCCGACACGCCGATGGGCACGTCATTGAGCCGCGCCCCCTCCCCGCGCACCGCAACGAACTCCTCCTGGCGCATGACGTCGATGACTACGCCGATCAACGGAAGGCCGTCGTCCCACAACGCGACCGACACTGCGAACTGAGGTATGTGGTGAACGAAGTTGATGGTCCCGTCCAGAGGATCGATGATCCACACCCTGCCCTGCTTCCAGCCGTCGCCTCCTTCTTCCTCGCCGAGAATCGAGTCGTCGGGAAAATGTGCCGTGATGCCGGCGCGTATCACGGTCTCTGCACGCAGGTCGACCTCGGTGACCGGGTCGACATCTCCCTTCATCTCGGTAAGGAAGATCGTGCTGGCCCCTGCCAACACTTCTTCGGCACCGGCCCGCGCCGCGCGCAGGGCCACCCAGAGATCGCCTTCCCACATCCCGCAGACTCTACGGCGTTGCGCCGGGCCGGGGAACTTGGAGAATCCGATGGGTACCGTGGCGTCGTGATTCCTCTGCTGTTCGCACTCATCGGCGGTGTCGTCTCCGGTCTGGCATATCCCAGATTCGGTCCCGGGTTGCTGATCGTCCCCGGAATAGCGCTGTTCCTGTGGGCGCTGCGATCGACGAGCAGTCGCTTCCACGGGATGTTCGTGGGAGCGCTCTACGGGTTCAGCTTCTTCATGGTCCTGATGTGGTGGTCGATCGAGCTCGGCCTCATCGCGCTTGTTCCGCTCGCCCTGGTCCAGTCGTCCTACTTTTGGGTTTTCGGCTGGTGGCTGGCGGGCCACCGTGACGCCACACCGGGGATCTGGGCTGGGTACGCAGTGGCGGTCTGGTCGCTGGTGGAGCTCGTGCGCTACAACTTCCCGTTCAGCGGCCTTGAGTGGGGAGGGGCCGGGTATGCCCTCTCCGGGTTGTCCCCGGTTCGATCTGCCGCCTCCCTGATCGGCACCTCGGGCTGGACTGTCCTCATCGTCGGAGTTGCGGCGGGTCTGGTTCTCGTGGTCCGGGTCATCCTCGGGCGAGACCCCTGGTCGTGGTGGCTGTTGGTGCCGTTTACATTGCCGGCTGTTGCGATTGGTACTGCGCTTCTTCTGGAGACGCTCGTCGCCTACGACGCCCCTGAGGCGACCTCTGTGGCAATAGTCCAGGGCTCCACACCATGTCCGTTCGAAAAGTGCCCACCCGACGAGCGACTCCGCACTTTCCAACAGCACCTGGCTCTGACCGGTGACATCGATCCCGGCTCGGTCGGCCTGGTGGTGTGGGCTGAGGGATCATCAGGTTCGTTCAATGCCGACCCTGTCCAGAACGAGGAGATCGGAGAAGCAATTGGCGACGAAGCGCGCCGTATCGGTTCATGGTTCCTCGTCGGGACCGACCGTCCGATCAGTGAGGAGAATTGGATCAACGCCAACGTGGTTTTCAACGAGAGCGGCGAAATCGTCGGCGAGTATCGCAAGCAGCAAGGGGTCCCCTTCGGGGAGTACATCCCGTTTCGGCCGCTGTTCGACTGGATCCCCGACCTGTCCCAGGTCCCCAGGGACATGATTCCGGGGGAGGGCCCGGTGGTGTTCGATCATCCTGACTTCGTCCTCGGCTCGGTCATTTCGTTCGAGGGATCTTTCGCGCGGTACGCCAGACAGCATGTCGTGGCCGGGGCGGAACTGATCGTGATTGCCACCAACGAAGCCTCCTACGGGTTGACTTCGGTATCGGACCAGTTGATCGGGATGACGAGGATGAGGGCGGCCGAGTTGGGTGTCCCGGTGATCCATGCCGCGGTAACCGGGAAGTCGGTGATCATCGACCGTCACGGCGTTCTCACGTCGGATATCTCAGGGCTTGGGACGATCGAAATCGTCTACGGGGAAGTGCAGCCGGGTTCACCCACGCTCTATGCACGGCTCGGGGACTGGCTGATGTACCTCGCCGTCCTTTCCGTCCTTTTCGTGGTTTGGTGGCAGCGAAGGCTGTTAGTTTCCACCGAGCAGAACTTGTAGAGGAGGAATTTGCATGTCCGAAGCTCTTGAGAACCTGCTCCATGAGGAGCGTCTCTTCGAGGTAGATCCCGAATTCACAGCCGTGGCAAACGCCCGGCCCGGGATCCATGACGAGGCGGCGGCGGACTTCGAGTCCTTCTGGCAGAAGCAGGCCCTCGAGCGGATCAACTGGTTCAAGGAGCCCACCCTGGTCCTCGACGACTCGAATCCACCTTTCTACAAATGGTTCGCCGACGGTGAGTTGAACCTCTCGTACAACTGTCTCGACAGACATCTGGCCGAACATGGGGATCAGGTGGCCTACCACTGGATCGGCGAGCCTGGCGACACCAGGACCCTTACCTATTCGGACCTCCATGCCGAGGTGGGCAAGTTCGCCAACGGCCTTCTGAGCTTGGGCTTGGAGAAAGGGGACCGGGTCGCCATCTACATGGGAATGGTCCCCGAACTGCCGATCGCGATGCTTGCCTGCGCCCGACTGGGGTTGGTCCACTCGGTGGTTTTCGGAGGGTTCTCTGCTGACGCACTGTCCAGCAGGATCCTCGACGCCGAGGCCCGCCTCGTGATCACCCAGGACGGCGCCTGGCGCGGAGGCAAGGTCGTGCCGCTGAAGGCGAACTCCGACGCCGCAGTCGCCTCAACACCCGGCATCGAAAACGTAGTTGTGGTCAAGCGGACCGATCACGGCGTGGACATGGTCGAGGGCCGGGATATTTGGTGGCACGACCTCGTCGATGGACAGTCCGAAGAATGCGAGCCGGTGTCGCTCAACGCCGAAGACCCTCTGTACATCCTCTACACCTCCGGAACCACCGGAAAGCCCAAAGGGATCGTCCACACCCAGGGCGGCTACCTAACCGGTGTCACCACCACCCACTCCTACGTCTTCGACATCAAGCCCGATTCAGATGTCTACTGGTGCGCTGCCGACATCGGCTGGGTCACCGGGCACAGCTACATCGTCTACGGCCCTCTGGCCAACCGGACTACAGGCGTGATGTATGAGGGTGCTCCCAACTATCCCGACTTCGACCGGCTCTGGCAGATCGTCGACGACTATGGCGTGACAATCTTCTACACCGCACCCACGGCAATCCGCGCCTTCATGAAGTGGGGGGACGAGAACGTCGAAAAGCATGACCTGTCCTCGTTGCGGCTCCTGGGCACGGTCGGTGAGCCGATCAATCCCGAGGCGTGGATCTGGTACCACCTCAACATCGGCAAGGAGCGCTGTCCCGTTGTCGACACCTGGTGGCAGACCGAGACTGGCGGGATCATGATCTCCCCGTTGCCCGGTGTCGTCGCCACCAAACCCGGTTCGGCAACCATCCCCTTTCCCGGGATCTCCGCAGACGTCGTCGACGAAGAGGGCAACTCGGTGCCTCTCGGCGGCGGCGGTTACCTCACGATCACCCAGCCCTGGCCGTCGATGGCACGCACCATCTACGGCGATGACGACCGCTACGTCGACACCTACTGGAGACGGTTTCCCGGCCGGTACTTCCCCGGTGACGGGTGCAAGCGCGACGACGACGGCTACTACTGGCTCTTGGGACGGGTCGACGACATCATGTTGGTCTCCGGGCACAACATCTCCACAACTGAGGTCGAGTCAGCCCTGGTCAGCCATCCCAGCGTCGCCGAAGCGGCAGTTGTAGGCCGTAAGGACGACCTGACCGGTCAAGCGATTGCGGCATTCGTCACACTTCGGAGCTCGGTGACCGGTGATGAGAAACTCCTCGCTGAACTTCGGGACCATGTTGCGGCAACGTTGGGCCCGATTGGCAAGCCGAAGTCGATCGTCTTCACCACAGATCTGCCCAAGACCAGATCGGGCAAGATCATGCGCCGCCTACTCAAGGACATCTCCGAGCATCGACAGTTGGGTGATGTGACCACCCTGGCCAACGAGGACATCGTCCAGGAAATCTCCAACATGGCCTCCTCCACCGAAGACGCCTGACCCACTTCTTTTTGCACTGTGCAGGAGGGTGCGAAAACCGCACCCCGTTGCACTGTGCAAAGGAAGGGGGAGGGCTAGGCCCAGATCGCGGCGACGAGCCATACGCCAAGAATGAGCAGGCCGCCGGCGAGTTCGATACCAATGGAGAGGGCGATGGCTCCTGCAGTCCGCAACGTCGCCGGCCAAGCCTCGCCGCGTCCCATCCGGTTCCACTGGACCAGGTAGATCCCGGCCATGAAACCGATCGGCGCCCCAACAACGGGAATGACAAAGAAGCCGATTACGGCACCGACCAGAGCCATCAGCATCGTCGATAGGGCAACACCCGACTCCTTGAGCTTCCGGCCCGGGATCAGGTATTTGATGACCGTCGCAGCCGCCCCAAGGCCGAAACAGATGGCAAAGACGACCCAGGCGATGGCAGTTGCCTCGACCAGAGCCCAGATGAGCACCGCACCGACGATCAGGGCAAGCCCGGGAAGTATCGGCAGCACGATTCCGGCCAGACCGACCAGGATCACAACCCCGACGAGGACCTCCCCGGCCGTGCTCATTGGCTTTGCTCAGCCCGCCTGGTTCGGGTCGTGTCTGGTGAATCCATTCTGTTGGAACCCTACTCAGCCCAGGTGCCCACAACCGCAGCTCAGGCCCACCCGACCCTGTTCTATAGCTCACCGGAGATTTCGAGTGTGTATGTTCTTGGCATGGTTACCAAGATCACTCTCGCAGAATCAGACCTTCCGTCGCACTGGTACAACATCGTCCCCGACCTTCCGGTCCCCGCACCTCCGGTGCTACATCCCGGGACACACCAACCGGTGGGCCCCGACGATCTGGCGCCCCTGTTCCCGATGGACCTGATCCTCCAGGAAGTGTCCCAGGACCGTTTCGTCGAGATT
Source organism: Acidimicrobiia bacterium (assembly GCA_041748855.1). Classification (GTDB taxonomy): domain Bacteria; phylum Actinomycetota; class Acidimicrobiia; order Spongiisociales; family ZC4RG35; genus MA-ANB-1. The sequence continues at coordinate 78,852 of JBGTCK010000058.1, read as the reverse complement.
CCCGAGGAGATTCGGGAGGTCTATCTCAAGTGGCGCCCGACTCCGATGTACCGGGCCCATGGGCTCGAGGAGATGATCGGCGGCCCTGCTCGCATCTATTACAAGTACGAAGGCGTCAGCCCGGTCGGGTCACACAAGCCGAATACGGCGGTGGCACAGGCGTACTACAACGCAAAAGCCGGGGTGAAAAAGTTGTCGACGGAGACCGGGGCCGGCCAGTGGGGCTCGGCCCTCTCCTTCGCCTGTGCTCTGTTCGGCCTGGAGTGTGAGGTATTCATGGTCCGAGCGTCTTACGACCAGAAGCCTTACCGGAAGGCGATGATCGAGACCTACGGGGCGACAATCCACCCATCGCCGTCTGACCGGACTGAGACCGGTCGGCGCATCCTTGCCAGCGACCCGAACACCACCGGCAGCCTCGGCATTGCCATCTCCGAAGCCGTTGAGGTGGCGGCCACCAACGACGACGTCAAGTACTCGTTGGGCTCGGTCCTCAACCATGTCCTGATGCACCAGACGGTCATCGGCGAGGAGGCACTGAAACAACTCGCACTCGTCGACGAGACCCCTGATGTCGTGATCGGTTGCACTGGCGGCGGCTCGAACTTTGCCGGCCTCGCTTTCCCCTTCGTCCGGGAGAAGCTCGCCGGGAAGATGGACCCGGTGATCCGGGCGGTGGAGCCGGCTGCGGCGCCGTCGCTAACCAAGGGGAGCTACCAGTTCGACTTCGGCGACACCGCCGGGATGACCCCGCTGGTGAAGATGCACACCCTCGGCCACGGTTTCATCCCCGACCCGATCCATGCCGGCGGACTTCGCTACCACGGGATGGCGCCACTGGTGTCGCTGCTGGTCGACGAGGGCATTGTCGAGGCGGAAGCACTCAACCAGACCGAGACCTTCGCCCGAGCCGTCGAATTCGCCCGGGTGGAAGGGATCATTCCCGGCCCCGAGCCGACACATGCGGTGGCGTCTGCCATGAACGAGGCAATCAGGGCCAAAGAGTCGGGCGAGGAGAAGGTGATCCTGTTCAACCTCTCCGGGCACGGCCACTTCGACATGGCCTCGTACCAGGCCCACTTCAACGGCGAACTGGTCGATTACGACCACCCGGCCGAGGCGATAGCTGCGGCCATGGAGGACGTCCCGGTGGTGGCCGGTTAACCGAACTCGGTCCGGAGTTTCAGGAAAGGGCTTGTTCGAGGTCTTCGATCAACTCAGCGACTGGCTCGATGCCGATAGACAGGCGGAGGAGGTTGTCGGGAACTACCGATTCGGGTGGCTCGAGGACGGCGCGGTGCTCGATCAGGCTTTCGACCCCGCCGAGGGACGTTGCGGGGATGAACACCTGGGTCGAAGTGGCAGCCCGATGTGCCGCCTCAAACCCATCTTTGACCAGAATGGAGAGCATCGCACCAAAACCCCGGTCCATCTGCGCCTTCGCCACTTCATGGCCCGGGTGTGACTCGAGTCCCGGGTAGAGGACTGCCTCCAGGGAAGGGTGGGCTTCGAAGTGGGAGGCGATGGCCATTGCACTCGCAGAGGCTCTGTCGACCCTGAGGTAGAGGGTCTTCAATCCCCGGAGGAGCAGCCAGGCTTCGAATGCTCCCATCACCGCTCCGGTGTGGGTCCTGATCCAGTGGACCTGGTCCCATCGCCCATTCGTCTCTGCGGCCACCAGAACCCCGCCGAGCAGGTCGGCGTGGCCGTTGTAGTACTTGGTGGCGGAGTGGAACGTGTAGTCGGCGCCAAGGTCGATAGGCCGGGTGGTCAGTGGAGCAACTGTGGCGTCAACTGCCAGCAGCGCGCCTTTCGAATGCGCGGCCCGCGTCGCGGCGCGAATGTCGATCACATCCCAGGTTGGATTGACCGGCGTCTCGATCCATACCAGATCGGGATTAGCCTGACCGATTGCCTCTTCCATCGCCCCCGGCTTCGACTGGTCGAAAACAACAAGCTCGATCCGCCCGGCGTCGTGGAGTCTCTGCAACCACAACTGACCGCCGTGATACATGACTTCGGGTGCGACCACCCCGGCCCCCGGCGGCACCGTCTCCACAAGAGCGGTGAAGGCCGCAAGTCCTGAGGCGAAAACCCGAGCGTCAGCGCCGTTGTCCAGACGTGCGGCGATGTCTTCCACTGCCCGGTGATTGGGTGCGCCGTCCCTCGAGTAGAGGTATCCGCTTGCCAATTCGTAGCCACTGTCACGGGCGAAGGTGGTAGCAGGCTGGATCGGGGGAACCACGCCGCCGTCGGGATCCAGCAAGTGGCCACCCTGAACTACATCTGACTCGACACTTCTCTCCATGCCGGACGACGTTACTTCCCGGGGCTGGAGCCGTCTGAATTCGCCATCACTCTCTGCGGCGGTCGTCGGCTTTATAGCGCTATGCTGCGCCCTGCATCTGTGGGGATGGATAACAACCAAGTGGGAGGCAAGTAATGCAAAGGCATTCAAAATTGGGCAAGGTTGTGCTGAGCGCAACCCTCGCTCTGTGTATGGTCATGTTGGCAGGTCCGGCTTTGGCTGAGACCAGTACGGTCTCTTGGGATTTCTCGCGCGGCCTGACGGTCGAGGTAGGAGAGGAGACCCTGATCGGCGCACTCACGGTTCCTGACCCAGCTGGTGCGGAGTGCACGGCGGAAGTCGACACAACCAACGGTCGCTCGGTGCACCTGGGCCACAACATCAATGTCTACCTGAACGGGACGCTCCTGATTACGCTACTCGGCGTTGAGGATGCACCGGGCAAGGTCAGCAGCGACGCCGAGGGGTTCACCTCGTCAGGATCCGATCAGCTCACCGTATTCCTCGAGGCCACCCAGGACGATCTGACCTCGACGGAGGGGAGCCTGACCGTGACCTGCACGCCAACACCGCCACCGCCACCGCCGGACGATGGTGGTGAAGGTTGCACACCGGGTTACTGGAAGCAGGCACATCACTTCGATTCGTGGACCGGGTATAGCCCGACCGACGACTATGAGACAGTGTTCGGTGTCGATGCATCGTTCGACAAGGACCTTCTCGGCGCCCTCAAGCAGGGCGGCGGGGGAGAAAAGGCTCTCGGTAGGCATGCCGTGGCCGCACTGCTGAATTCGGCGAGTGGTGGAGTGTCCTACGACTACTCGACGGCTGAAGTGATCGCCCTTGTTCAGGATGCGTACGCCTCGGGTGACTTCGCAGGTGCCAAGAACCTCCTCGAAGCCGCCAACGAGAGCGGTTGCCCGCTGAACTAGAAAATCGGGGAAATCGAGAGAGGGCCGGGTCGATCGACCCGGCCCTCTTATTTGTGGGCTTCAGAGGGTGCAGTCTTCTTCACCCGGGTGCAGCGGCCGCACCAGGAGCTGAATCTCGCTGCCGTCAGCGTCGGGATGGGTGTAGATCGTGGTCTGCTTGGCGTCGGCAAAGACATCGAGGATGGATCCGTCGAAAGCCTTGCAGGTCCACACGTCCTCACCGACCGTGGTGAATGTATCCCAGCCCTCAGGGTTCTCACCTTCCAGCGGCCAGTCCTCGACCCTCTCGAATTCGGAGTCGAAGCCGCCCTGGTAGGTGCCGGCCACGACCCGGACCCGTTCCGGCTGGAATTCGGTGCCTTCAACTGTTGTGGACAACTCGTGTAGGTATCCGAGGAGATCGGCAAATGCAGCGGTTGTCTCAGAAGCGGGTGCGTCGGTGCTCCCGAGGGCGTATACCGAGTACCTGTGGACACCGTTCTCATCCCAGAACTGGATTACTTCCGTCGAGGCGTCGGCGACGTTGTCGACAGAGTCGTCGTGCTCGTTGTCGATTTCGGCGATCCCCATTGCGGTGAGTAACTCGTTGACTCTTGCCATCTGGTCGTCGTCGAGCTGTCCCGCAAAGTACGACGGCACTAGCCGGCCAGGGTACTCGAGGGTCGTCACTCCCGGGAACACGAACGTCCCTCCCTTGGTGACCGTGAAAGTGGGTCCGTTCCCCAGGTTCCACTCGACAGGGACGAAGCCCCCCTCGGAGTGCACCTGGAGCAGCGGATCTCCCGGCGGGGTTTCGGGAGTGCTGTCCGGTGTGGTGTCCGGGGGGCCCAACACCTCGCCCGATCCGCATGCTGATATGAGTAGGGCAACGACAAAAAGAAGCCCGAAGATGGTTTTGGATTTCGATCTCATGGGTCTTTGATGGCGCGGGACACCAAATTGGTTCCGACTTACTTTCCTGTCGTGGAGAAGTGCTGGTAGTCCTTGAGCGAGTTCCAGGTGCCGCCCCAGATCCACCCTCTGGAGGCGAAGGCCTGGACCACTTCGTCGTTGGCGTGGATCATGCCAGGCGCATCGAGACTGCGATTGAGGTAGGCGCTGCCGGCCGGCGGGAGCACCGTCGAGCCTTTTACATACGGGTTCACGACGGGATTGATGTCGACGGCGCGGCCGTAGGAGTGCTCGGAATAGCTGCTTCCCCCTGTGACCGGGCGGCAGTTGAAGGCGCTGGTGTTGTTGGCAGCCATGCTCAGATCGTCGTCGCCGTCGTACTCATCAACGAGCCTCATGCGCTCGATCGGGAAGCGAGCGTCGTAGAGATCACGGAAGATGTCGACCACCTGGTTGGCCAGGTCGGCAGCCACAACCAGTTTGCCGGTGCTCACCGAGCCGGCGTAGTTCCAGTGTGACATCGTGATGATGCGCAGGCCGTCGGGGGGGATCGGGCATCCCGGTTCCCATGACGCCGGGAGGTCGGCGGCGGTTGGGGTCGCCAGCGAGGAGATGAATGGGGGCGCCGGAGTTGTGCTGGTCGTGGTGGGCGCTGGGGTGGTTGAAGTGATCGATGTCGTCGCTGAGGTCGTCGGGGCCGAGGTGGTCGCCGCGAGAGTCGTAGACGTGGTTGAGCTCGTTGTGGTAGTCGATGTTTCGATTGCGAAGATGTCTGGTTGATGCTGGGCTGACGTCGAGGATTCCGATGTCACCGTGCCCGGGTCGGTGGATTCTGTTACAGATGTGAACGTCGTCGCGATCGCGCCGGCCTCCGTGCCCCGGTCGCCGAGGGCGTTGATGACGAGGAAGACCGCGACCACGAGAAGCACCGCCAGACCGGCGGCTGCCATTCCGAATCGGCTCACCCCTACAGGTTACGCCTCAGCTGCTGCTTTCCCACGCAGTCAGGCCCTCATCGACCAGTCCGATCGCCCAATCGAGCTCGTCACGGGTCGTGACCAGCGCCGGGATGAACCGGAGCACGTTGCCGTCGGGACCACAGTCGATGATGATGAGCTCCCGCTCGAAGGCGTAGCTCTGCACGGCTTTGAAGGCTTCGGCGTCGGGCGTTCGCAAGTCGGCATCCGATATCAACTCGACCCCGATCATCAACCCGAGGCCCCGCACATCACCGATCGTTGGGTGGCGCTCGGCGAGAGACTCGAAGCTCTCGAATGCGGCCTTGGAGAGATCCCTGGCGTGGGGGAGGAGGTCTTCCATTGTGTCGATTACCGCCACGGCCGCCGCGGTGGCCACCGGGTTCCCGCCGAAGGTGGTGCCATGTGACCCCACGGGCCAGGCATCCATCATCTCTGCCGGAGCCCCATAGGCCGAGAGCGGCAGCCCGTTGGCAATGCCTTTGCCCATGGCGATGATGTCGGGCTTGGCGTCGAAGTGGTCGGCCGCAAACCATTCGGCAGTGCGCCCGAAACCGGTTTGCACCTCGTCGTAGATCATCAGGATCCCGTGCTCGTCAGCGAGCTCGCGGAGAGCTGACAGGAAAGCCGGCGGAGCGGGGTAGTACCCGCCTTCGCCCTGGACCGGCTCGATGAGGAAACACGCGATGTTCTTCGGGGTCACGACGTGCTTGAACAGGAAACGCAATTCTTCGAGGGAGTGGGCAGTGGCTTCCTCTTCAGACATGCCCCATCGGTAGGGGTGGGGGAAGGGTGCGAGGAAGACGCCGCCGAGCACCGGGTGGTACCCGTCGCGGTACTTGGCATTGGAAGTGGTGTAGGCAACAGATCCCATCGTCCGCCCGTGGAATCCACCGCGGAAGACGACCACCCCGTGACGCCCGCTGGTGTAGCGAGCGAGTTTCACGGCGGCTTCTACGGCTTCAGCTCCGGAGTTGGCGAAGGCGAACTTCTCGATCGATGGCGGGGTGATGTCGCGCAGCCTCTCGGCGGCGCTGACAATGGATTCGTAACGAACTATGCATCCTGAGTGCATGAACTTGTCGAGCTGGCCATGTGCCGCCTCGACCACCGCCGGGTGGTTGTGTCCGAGGTTGGTGACAGCCGTACCGCAGGCGAAATCGGCCCAACGGTTGCCATCGATGTCAGTTATCCAGATCCCTTCGGCGGTTTCTGCGTGGATGTCGGTGTCGAATGCGATCACCGGTGCGATCACTTGGTTGTGGCGTGTTGTCAGGTCGGTCATTTGTGCTCCAATCTCTTCTCGTCTCGTCGGGGACGGAGGGGAGCTACGGGGAGGCGAAAAGGCCCCGTCTCAGATGAATCGGCTTGTTAACAGTCACGCCCGAATCCTAACCAACCGTCAACCCTGGGGGAGGGCGGGCTATCCGGTGGAGACGAGGGCCAGTTGTCGGGACTGGGCCACGAGACGATTCCCTTCATCCCAGAAGAGCCCGTCCTCTTCGATGAAGCCTCCCGAGACAAATCGGCTCCGGAACTCGCATCGGATCCATCCTGATGCCTCGGGGAAGCGAACATGCACGGTCAGTTCCAGCGTCGGGGTCCAGCCCACCGGCAACCCCGCATTGAATGTGGTCGGAGGAAAGGCGTCGGTGGCCATGATCAAGGCGTGCGCGTCCAGAGGCTCGCCGTCCTTGAGCCGAAGCCAGCCCAGCACCACCGGCTCGCCGAGCGGATTGCCCTCGAACAGCTCTGCCATCCTCGGATCGAGACGCATCTCGACTTGTCCTACCGACGGTGGCGGGAACGGGGCGTCGCCTCCCGGAACTGCGAGTACACACTCTTCGGGTGGGGGCAGATCGGCAGGCTCGGCGTCGGAGAGGATCACGCCGGGGGGTTCGCCGCCGGGCTCGACAAAAGTACCCAGGGTGTCGAGGACAACAGCGTCATCCTGGAACAGGCTGGTGCGCACCACGGAAAACCTTCGGCCGGAACGGACTACCTCGGTCCGGGCAGTTGCCGGCCCGGTGTGTCCAGGTCTGGTGTAGTGGCCGGTGATGGTCACCGGATGCCGTCCCCCGGTTGCCTCACTTGCCGCCCGGGACGCGATGGCCAGCATGTAGCCGCCGTTGGTGTTCTCCATGATGTCCCAGTTCTCGGCGAACTGGGTGTCCCAGGTTTGATCCCCGGTGCGGCGCACCGCCGTGGCCTCGCGGAATTTCATTTCAGGGTGAATCCGGGATTCGGGGTGACCCTGCCGATCACGGTTGCTTGGTGCCGGGAGAGAGTGCCGGCGACCTGCTCAGCCGCCGAGGGGTCGACGATCAGGCAGAACCCGATGCCCATGTTGAAGGTCGCGAACATCTCTGCTTCGTCGATGCCGTGGGAGCTGAGTGTCGAGAAAATTTCGGGAGGTTGCCAGGTCGAAGTGTCGACTTCGACTCCAAGAGCGGCGGGGATTGCGCGGGGGAGGTTGCCGGGGAGCCCGCCGCCGGTGATGTGAGCGGCCGCCTTCACCATCTGTGGTGCGATCTCGAGGACGTCCGGGCTGTAAATGACCGATGGCTGGAGAAGAGTCTCATAGTCCGGATCTTCTCCCATCACCCTGCGAACGAGGGAGAATCCGTTGGATCGAAGGTTGGGCGACCGGAGGCCGACGACCAGATCTCCGGCAACGACACCGTCCGGCGACAGTCTGGCGTCTCGTTCGACCACGCCCATGACCGCCCCGGCGAGATCGACTGCATCGAATTCCATCACCCCGGGATGTTCGGCAGTCTCCCCGCCGAGCAGGGCACATCCGGCTTCAGCGCAGGCCCTTGCGATCGAAGCGACGATCGCGGTGTCACGTTCGGGCTGGAGGGAGCCGACGGCCATGTAGTCGACAAAACCAAGCGGCTGTGCCCCGACTGCGGCAAGGTCGTCGACACACATGGCCACCAGGTCGTGGCCGACCCCATCCCATTGTCCGGATCGACGGGCGAGCTCGAGCTTGGTGCCGACACCGTCGGTCGACATCATCAAGACCGGGTCGGAATAGCCAGGTGGGATGGTCACTCCGGCGGCGAACCCCCCGAAGCCGCCGACGACGTTGTCAGTCCAGGTGGAGGTGACCGTCGATGCGATTGCCGCCACGTGGCGGTCGGCGCCGACGAGATCGACTCCCGCATCCCGGTAGGTCACGACCGATTGCGTTCCAAGTGGAATTTGTCGATGACCACGGGCACCTCGGTCGGGTAGTCTCCGGACAGGCACGCGTTGCAGAAGCCGGCGTCGGAAACACCGGTGGCGTCGAGAAGGCCATCGAGGGAGAGGTAGCCGAGGGAGTCGGCGTTGAGGTGCTCCCTGATCTCGTCGGTTTCCATACGCGCTGCGATGAGAGTGGATTGGTCGGAGGTGTCCATCCCGTAGAAACACGGCCACTTGTACGGGGGTGACGAGACCCGGAGGTGGACCTCGAGCGCTCCGGCTTCGCGGACGATCTCCACCAGCTTTCTGGTGGTCGATCCGCGGACGATCGAGTCGTCGACGAGAACCACCCTTTTGCCTGCGAGGTTGTCGGGAATTGGATTGAGCTTGAGCCGGATCCCCTGATCCCGTATTAGTTGGGAAGGCTCGATGAAGGTGCGGCCGACATAACGATTCTTCACCAGTCCATCGGCGTAAGGGATTCCGCTCACTGCTGCGTATCCCTGGGCTGCGGGGATACCCGACTCGGGGACCGGGACCACCACATCGGCGCCCACCGGGTGCTCAGCGGCCAGCTGCTTGCCCATGTCATATCGCGCCGAGTGGACGTTTCGCCCGTAGATCTGGGAGTCGGGCCGGGCAAAGTAGACGAATTCGAAGACGCAGAGCCCCGGATCGACTTTGTCGAAGGGGAAATAGCTGTGCACCCCCGCGGCATCGATGACGACCATCTCCCCGGCATTCACCTCGCGCATGAAGCGGGCCCCGACGATGTCTAGGGCCGCGGTCTCCGATGCCATCACCCATCCGCCGCCGGGAAGCGAACCGAGACAGAGCGGTCGGAAGCCGTTGGGGTCTCGTAACCCAATGATTCGGCCCTGATCCATGATGACGAGCGAGAACGCCCCTTTCCAGGTGGGGGCGACGGCCTTGACTGCCTCCTCCAGGCCGCGGGCATCGGAGCGTTCGTCGTCGATGGCCCGGGAGAGGCCTTCGGCGATGAGGTCGGAGTCGGTGGTTGCCGTCGTTATCCCCAGGTCGGCGGCCAGTTCCGCGGTGTTGGTCAGATTCCCGTTGTGTCCGAGTGCGATGCTGGTCGAACCGACCTGACGGTGAGCGGGCTGGGCGTTGTTCCAACTGGTCGACCCGGTCGTCGAGTATCTGGTGTGGCCAATACCGAGATGCCCGTCGAGACCGGCGAGGGCAGCCTTGTCAAAGACCTGTGCGACCAGGCCCATGTCCTTGAAGACCGTGACCGTCTCCCCATCAGAGCTGGCGATACCTGCGCTTTCCTGGCCGCGGTGTTGTAAAGCAAAAAGACCGAAGTAGATGAGTGACGAGACGGCTTCGCCCGGCGAGTAGGCGGCGAAGACCCCGCAGGCTTCTCGGGGGCCGTTGGACATGTATTCGTTCGCGTCCTGCGGCACAAACGCATGCTACCGGTCATCGCCCCTATTCCACAGCTAGTGAGTGTTTCAGTCGATTCGCAAGGGTTGGGCCGAGATAGATTGTTGATTCGAGCCTTTCCCGTTCGACAAGGAGCTACGAAATGGTGGAAATTGACGAACATGCCGACCATCGGGAGCTGTAGTGAGCGAAGTCGAGACCGTTGTGGAGCAGGTGTTCCGGGAGTCGTACCCGGTGGTGCTTGCGTCGGTCGCTCGCCTTTCCCGCGACATCGATCTCGCTGAGGAAGCCGTTCAGGACGCACTTGCCCAAGCCCTCATCGACTGGGCGCGCCGCGGAATCCCGGACAATCCTCCCGGCTGGGTTTCGACGGTGGCGCGGCGCAAGTCGATCGATCGAATCCGACGTCGGGAAAACCTCGCTCGAAAGCATCAGGTCCTGGCCGGTTATCAGGAAGTGGAGAGGAGCGGGGAGATGCCGGATATCGCTGACACCGATGAGCTCTCGGACGACAGGTTGGAGATGATCTTCGCCTGCTGTCACCCGGCGCTCGACTCCGATAAGCAGATCGCCCTCACTCTGCGGACGGTAGGCGGCCTGACCACCGGGGAGATCGCGAGAGCGTTCCTGGTCGCAGAGCCGGCGATGGCCCAGCGCCTGGTGCGGGCAAAAGCCAAGATCCGCGATGCGGGGATTCCGTTCAAAGTCCCCGAGGGGCATGAATTGGTGGGCCGCACCACCGAGGTCCTTTCGGTGATCTATCTGATCTTCAACGAGGGATATCTCGCCTCCTCCGGTGCCGAACTGATCCGTGAGGAGCTCGGCGCCAAGGCAATCGAGTTGGGCCAGGTCATGGCAGAGCTGATGCCGGATGAGTCAGAAGTCCACGCTTTGTGTGCTCTGATGTTGTTCCAGCACAGTCGCAGGCAGGCCAGGGTCGATGCGGCCGGGGAGCTGGTGCTCCTACGCGACCAGGACCGGTCGCGCTGGGATCATGACATGATCGCCAGGGGTTTCGTGGCGCTGAAGCGGGCGAGAAGAACGGTCGAACCCGGCATCTTTCTGCTCCAGGCCGAGATCGCCGCACACCACACCGCGGGAGCGGCGGAAACCGACTGGCAGGCCATCGCCGGTCTCTACGATCGCTTCGCCGCCAGGTATCCATCTCCGGTGGTGCGGCTCAACCGCGCTGTGGCAATCGGCGAGGCGCACGGGCCGGATCGGGCCCTCGAGGCGATCGGGGAGTTGGGTGATGTTCTCGATGGCTATCACGGGCTCCACACCGCACGGGGCCACTTTCTCGATGCGGCGGGGCGGCCGGGGGAAGCGGCAGGCGAGTACAGGCGGGCTCTCGAACTCGTCGACAACGAAACAGAGCGTCGCTTTCTCGCCTCACGCCTCGCCTCCCTGGCAGGTTGATCCCATTCGCCGCAATCAGCGCCTGAACACGTCCGGGGCGATCGGATCCTGTTCCCGCCGTCTTGCTCGCAACCCGGTGAGGTATTGATCAGGGAACTCGTGGCCGGTGTAGCCGAGGTCGATCGCTGCGTTCATAGTCCAGTAGGGGTCGACGAGGTGTGGCCTGGCGAGCAAGCAGAGGTCTGCCCGCCCGGCCACCAGGATGTTGTGCACGTCGTCGATACTCGAAACCGCTCCCACGGTCATGGTGGGGATGCCGGATTCGTTCCGGATGCGGTCGGAGAACGGTGTCTGATAGAGCCGTCCATACTCGGGCCGGGCTTCGATGCTGGTCTGGCCGGTGGAAACGTCGATGATGTCGCAACCATGCTCCTTGAGGGCGGTGGATAGGGCGACGGCGTCGTCACCGTCGAACCCTCCCTCGACCCAGTCGGTTGCCGAGATCCGCACCGACATCGGCCGGTCATCCGGCCACACGTTGCGGACCGCGTCGAAGAGCTCGAGCGGAAAGCGCATCCGGTTCTCCGGAGAGCCGCCGTATTCGTCGTTTCGTTTGTTCGCCAGTGGAGTGAGAAAGCTGGAAAGGAGGTAACCATGCGCGTAGTGGAGTTCGAGCAGGTCGAAGCCGGCTTCCGCCCCGCGTCGTGCCGCAATCACATGCTCTTCGATGACACGTGTCATGTCCTTGCGGTCCATTTCCCGCGGTACCTGGCTGTCTGCCCGATACCTGATCGGGGAGGGGCCAATGATCTCCCAGTTTCCCGAATCCAGCGGTTCGCTGTCACCCTCCCACATCAGCTTCGTGGAGCCCTTGCGACCTGAGTGGCCAATCTGAAGCCCGAACGCAGCGTTGGTGTTGCTGTGGACGAAGTCGACGATTTTCGACCAGTAGGCGGCCTGGTCCTGTGTCCAGATGCCGGTACATCCGGGGCTGATCCGTCCTTCCGGGGAGACACACACCATCTCAGTCATCACCAGCCCGGCCCCGCCCACCGCGCGACTGCCGAGGTGAACGAGATGCCAATCGTTGGGCATCCCGTCGGCAGCGCTGTACTGGTCCATCGGGGACACCACGATCCGGTTGGCCAGGATCAGTTCCCGGAGCTGGAACGGATGGAACATCGGAGGCACTTCCGGCGGTGTCGGCACCGGAGAGCCGTGGTCGGAACTGGCATACCAGCGGTCGACTTCGTTCATATAGGCGGGATCGCGGAGACGGAGGTTGTCGTATGTGACCCGCTGGCTCCGGGTCAGCATCGAGAAGGCGAACTGCTCCGGCTCCATCTCCCGGTACCTGTCGGCCCCTTCAAACCATTGCAGGCTGGCCTTGGCCGCACGCTGCGTGCTCTCGACCACCGGTCGTCGCTCGTCCTCGTAGGCCAATAGCGCGTCGGCAACTGGTTGGTCGGCGAGGAGGTGGCCGGCAAGTGAAATCGCGTCCTCCAGAGCTAGCTTGGTTCCTGACCCGATCGAGAAGTGGGCGGTGTGCACTGCGTCGCCCATGAGGACGATGTTCTCATGCGACCAGGTCTCACATTCGATGGTGGGGAACTGGAGCCATCGTGATTTGTTTCCAACGAGGCGGGCACCGTTCAGATGGGCGGCGAACAACTCCTCGCATTTCTCCAACGCCAACTCGTCGCTCTCCTGAGGGCCCCAGTCGCGACTCTCGTTGGCGTCGAGGCCAAGCTCTCCCCAGGTGGAGGGTGCCATTTCGACGATGAAGGTGCTGGCGTCAGCCGAGTAGGGGTAGACATGTGCCCAGACCATCCCCGGAGCCGTGTCTTCGAAGATGAAGGTGAAGTCCTCGAAGACCCGATCGGTCCCGAACCAGATGTATTTGTTGTGCCGGAGATCGACCGAAGGTCCAAACGCCTCCGGGAACAGGTTTCGGGTCATGCTGTGGGCGCCGTCGGCTCCGACAATCACATCGGCATCCCCGAGCGACTCGAGGCCGCCGACTTCAGCCGAGAAATGGAGGTTGGTCCCGACTTGTCTCGCCCGAGCGGTCAATAGCTCGAGCATGGTGCGTCGCCCTACAGCCGCGAAACCGTGGCCACCGGAGCGGATCACCCGCCCGCTGAAGTGCCGCACTTCGATGTCACCCCAATGGCGGAACGTCGCGGTGAGCGAGCGGTAGAAGTCTTGGTCGGCAGCTTCGATGTTCTCCAGCGTCTCGTCGGAAAACACCACACCGAACCCGAAGGCGTCACCGGGGGTGTTGCGCTCGTAGAGGTCGACGGTGATGTACGGTGCGTTCTTCTTGAGCAGAATCGATAGGTAGAGCCCTGCCGGGCCTCCCCCAACGATCGCGACCCTATTGAGTGTGCTCAATCGCCCAACGAGATTCCTAGGCGGCGTGCCGACAGCACCCATGAGTGGTCGACCGGCACCGCCCTCGTTTGTCCCGCGACCTCATCGAGTGGGACGGCGATGGTGTCCTGTCCCCGCGCGGCAATCATCACTCCGTGAATGCCTGCGGCGATGAAATCCGCACATGCCGTCCCCAGCCGGGTGGCCAGCAGCCGGTCTGCGGGTGTCGGGGTACCTCCTCGCTGGACATGGCCCAGGATGGTCAGGCGCGACTCGAGGCCGGTCAGGTCACTCAGTTTTTTGGCGAGATCGCTGGTCCCTCCGACGTTGGCCTTGTCGAATTCGACCAGGGCCCTCTTGAGGGTTGCCTTGCGCTCCCCGGTTGCCTTCGCTTTCTCGGGGACCATCTCTGCGCGTTTCGCCGCGTTTTCTGCGCTGATTGCACCCTCGGCGACCGCGGCGATCGAGAAGGTGCTCCCCGCCTCCTTGCGCGCAACGATCGATTTGGCCACCGTGTCGACATCGTGGGGGATTTCGGGGATGAGGATCACATCCGCCCCGCCGGCGAGGCCTGCTCCGAGAGCCAGCCAGCCAACGGTGTGACCCATCAACTCGACAACCATGATCCGGTGGTGGGAGTGGGCGGTCGAGTGGAGTCGGTCGATTGCCTCCGTGGCGATATTCACTGCGGTGTCGAATCCGAAAGTCACATCGGTGCCGACCACATCGTTGTCGATGGTCTTGGGAAGGGTGAGCACCTGAACGCCGACGCTCTCCAGTTTGATCGCATTCTTGGCAGTGCCGTCGCCGCCGAGACAGACCAGGGCGTCGATTTGGTGCTCTTCGATGACCCGAGCCATCTCGGTGCGACCGTCAATGACGGTGCCGTCGGGCATTTCGACCTTGGTGCAGTTGGTGCGACTGGTCCCGAGGACAGTGCCGCCCCGGGTGAGAATGCCGGAAAGATCATCCGACTCGAGCTGGATATAGCGATTCTCCATGAGCCCGCGGAAGCCGTCTTTGAAACCAATGACGGTCATCCCATGCGCCCGGATCGCCGCTTTCCCCACCGCGCGAATCGCAGCATTCAACCCCGGGCTATCCCCCCCGGCAGTAAGTATCCCGATCTTTTTGGCCACGAGCCGATGGTAGAGCCTCAAACCCCCACCCAAACCCCGACGCCCTGGCTGAGTTTTGCGGAGCAAAAATCTCAATCCTCCTGCGCAGCAAGGCGCGCTAAGAGGGGCATGAGCTTTCGGCCGAGCCGAAAATCTCAAACGCCCTGCGAAGCAAGGCGCAGCAGCAGGCGCACGAGTTTTGCCCGAGCAAACTCGAATCTCTTGCGTAGCAAGAGACCTTGACTTCAACCTAACTTCAAGTTGTACGTTGACAGGAGTCTCATCAGAAAGGAGATTCCTATGAGTACTGCAATCGTCACCGGGGCATCCCGGGGCTTCGGATTTGAGCTGGCAGCGGCCCTGGCCCGGCAGGGCTGGAACCTGGTTGTCGACGCCCGGGACGGAACTGGTCTGGCAATCGCGGCTGCCGGGCTCGACCGTCTCGGACCGGGCCGGGTGGTGTTCGTGGTCGGTGATGTCAGCGATCGCCTTCACGCCAGTCACCTTGTCGACGCTGCGGTCGACAGTGGCGACTTCGAACTGCTGGTCAACAATGCCTCCATCCTCGGTCCCAGCCCGCAGCCGGGTCTGGGTGAGTATCCGATCGAGATTTTGGATGAAGTCTTCCGGGTGAATGTCCTGGCCCCGATTTCTCTCATCCAGCTGGCGCTCCCTCACCTCCGGGCCAGGCGAGGAACCATCGTCAATATCACCTCCGACGCTGCAGTGGAGCCCTACGAAGGTTGGGGCGGCTATGGCGCATCAAAGGCAGCTCTGGAACAGGCCTCGTCGGTCCTTGATGCCGAAGAGCCCGACCTCACCGTTTACTGGTTCGACCCGGGCGATATGCGGACGCGAATGCATCAGGAGGCCTTTCCTGGCGAAGACATTTCCGACCGTCCGCTTCCGGCGACAAGAGTCCCGGCATTGATCGATCTCCTGGAGCGCAACCTTCCCGGCGGTCGCTACACCGCATCGAGCTTGCTCGACGACAAGGTTGGAGCATGACCCTCACGCAGGAATCTGCGAGTTTGCTCGACGACTTCGTGGTCCCGAGCGAGCTGGAGGCACCCGGTCCGCCTGAGTCAAGGACCCTCGAGCGCGACAGGGTGCGGCTGATGGTCGCGAGCAACGATGGAATCGCCCACGGGCGGTTCACCGGCCTTGCGTCCCTTCTCGACCCGGGCGATCTGGTGGTATTCAACAACTCCGCCACGCTTCCCGCCGCTGTCCTTGTCGACGACTCGCTGGCCATCCACTTTTCCACCGTCCAACCAGGGGGATTGGTGGTAGTGGAGCCCAGGTTGCCAGAGGGAGTCGCTTCGGTCCCCCTCCAAACCGCCGGCCCCGGCCCAATCAGGCTGCCCGGTGCCGCCTCCGTCGAACTCTTCTCCCCATATCCACTCAGCTCGAACAATCGCCGCCTCTGGCTGGCGGCGTTCCAGTTCGAAGCTTCGCTCCACGACTACCTGCGCCGATGGGGCCGTCCCATTCGCTACAGCTACGTGGATGACAGCTATCCGATCGACGCCTACCAGACCGTGTTCGCCACCGTTCCCGGGTCGGCGGAGATGCCCAGCGCCGGGAGACCGTTCAGCGAGCGGGTGGTGTCCGCCCTGGTGAGAGCCGGTATTGGGTTGGCTCCGGTGACTCTTCACACAGGAGTCTCGTCTCTGGAGGCGGGTGAGTCTCCCTACCCGGAGTGGTTCGAGGTGCCGGAGGCAACGGCCGCCCTGGTCAACCACACGAGAAGTCGCTCCGGCAGGGTGGTGGCGGTGGGAACGACCGTCGTTCGCGCTCTGGAGACCTCAGCGGACCGACACGGCGCTGTCCATCCCATGAAGTCATGGAGCGACCTGGTTGTCGCGCCCGACCACAGCATGAAGGCGGTCGATGGGCTGATCACGGGATGGCATGAACCGAGGTCCACACATCTGGCCATGCTGGAAGCGATGGCGGGGAGGGCCGTTCTCACCGACAGCTATCGAGCAGCTCTCGAACACGGTTACCTGTGGCATGAGTTCGGGGATAGCCTTCTCCTCCTCCGGCGATGATCGATCGCAGCGGTGTGGACGCCTGGATCGAAGAATTGGGCAGAGCATGGTCAGCAGGCGAGGCTGTTGCCATCGGAAGGATGTTCACCCGAACCGTCGTCTACCAGACATCTCCGTTCGAGGAAACACTCGTCGGCCGTCACCTCGTCGTTTCTCGTTGGCGGAAAGAATTGGTCGGCGTGGATGAAGCCGCGGTCGACTTCTCCTCGCCGCTGATCGACGGGGACAGGGTGGCTGTGGAGTGGTGGGCGGTGGTGAAGAGAGGAAAGTCTGTCACGACCGATTCCGGCGCCTTGATCCTCGAATTCACCGGAAGCCTCTGCTCCCACCTGTACGAGTACTGGATGCTTCGCGAAGGTGCTCTCCGAGCCCCGGAGCGCTATCGCATTCTTCGGGGGAGGGCATCGAGATAGGTGGATGCTCCGATATCGACGTCCAACGCCGATCCGTTGAGGACGATCTGGTCACCCCCGAAGACGCCCACCTTTCGGGCGGATTCGGCAGCCGGTCTGCTCGCCCCGGCTTCGATAGCGACCAGGAACCGGTGCGGGTCCTCGGAGAAGATCTCTGCTTCCGGCGCCTCGATGCTGACTCCAATCCCGGAAGCAATGCTGATCTCGGCTGCTGCCACCGCCAGGCCGCCGTCAGAGATATCGTGGAGGACCGGGGCGGTGTGGGCGAGGTCGGCGGCCAGGGCGATCACGTGGCGTGCGGTGGCGGGGTCCGGCGCAGTGGGGATGCCGCCGGGCTTGTCGTCGAGTAGCCGTTGCACGGCGGTCCCGGAAAGGTTGCCGGATGCCTCCGGGCCGACCAACCACAATTCCATGCCCTC
Organism: Acidimicrobiia bacterium; assembly: GCA_041748855.1. Taxonomy (GTDB): domain Bacteria; phylum Actinomycetota; class Acidimicrobiia; order Spongiisociales; family ZC4RG35; genus MA-ANB-1. The sequence continues at coordinate 61,412 of JBGTCK010000058.1, read as the reverse complement.
AGTTGCCCGGGAGAGCCGGGGCGGGTCTCCGGGCATCGGGTCGGCAAGTCCGAGGACCCCGATGACCGGGGTCGGGTTGATGTCGACGCCGTCGGTCTCGTTGTAGAACGAGACGTTGCCGCCGACCACCGGGATCTCCAGCGCCTCACATGCCTGTGAGATTCCCTCGACGGATTCCTTGAATTGCCACATGACCTCCGGCTTCTCCGGGTTACCGAAGTTGAGGTTGTCAACCACCGCCATTGGGCGCGCCCCGGTCACTGCAACGTTGAGTGCCGCCTCGTAGACCAGCCGTGCACCCCCGATCCGGGGTTCGAGATAGCAGAGTCGACCGTTCCCGTCGGTAGAGACTGCCAGTCCTTTGTCCGTCCCTTTGACCCGAAGCAGGGAGCCGTCCGAACCCGGGCCGACCACGGTGTTGAGGAAGAGCATGTGGTCGTACTGCTCGTGGATCCAGGCAGACGACCCTATTGCCGGATCGTCGAGAAGGTCTCGCAGCAAGTCGGCGGGGTCATGGAAGGACAGGTCCGGCCCCGGCCGTCCCTGGACTTCGTCGAGCCAGGCGGGGCGTCGCGCGGGCCGGTCGTAGAGGGGAGCGTTGTCGGCGAGGGTGGCTGCGGGCAGCTCGGCGACCACCTCTCCCCGATGAGAGATCCGCAGTGTGCCGCCGGCCTTCACTTCACCAACGACGGCGGAGTCGATCTCCCATTTATCGGCGATGGCGAGCACCTCTTCGACCTTGTCCGGTGCGACAAACGCCATCATCCGTTCCTGGGACTCCGACATCAGCAGCTCCGGTGCTGTCATTCCCGACTCCCTGGTATGCACCCGGTCGAGATCGACCTCCATGCCGACTCCCGCCCTCCCCGCCGGCTCGGAGGTGGCACAGGAAAGCCCGGCCGCGCCGAGGTCCTGCACGCCGACTACCAGCGCTTTGTCGTAGAGCTCGAGACAAGCCTCGATCAGCTTCTTCTCTTCGAACGGGTCACCTACCTGCACCGAGGGCCGTTTCGCTCCGGACTCCTCGTCGAACGACGCCGAAGCCAGAACGGAAGCCCCGCCGATTCCGTCCCGGCCGGTCGCCTTGCCCAACAACACCGCCATGGTGCCCGGAGTCCCGGCAGTGCCCAGGACCAGTTGCTCCCTCTTCAGGATCCCGAGGCACATCACGTTGACCAGGGGGTTTCCCGTGTAGCCGGGATCGAACTCGATCTCACCGCCCACGGTGGGAACGCCAACGGCGTTCCCGTAGCCTGCGATTCCTCCGACAACACCGTTGAGCAGGTAGCGGTTCTTTGGGTTGTCGAGAGGTCCGAAGCGAATCTGGTCCCAGAGGGCGATAGGGCGGGCTCCCATCGTGAACACATCGCGGAGGATTCCCCCAACCCCGGTGGCCGCACCCTGGTAGGGCTCGACGAATGAAGGGTGGTTGTGGGATTCGATGCGGAGCGCGGCCAGCCAGCCGTCGCCGAGATCGACAACTCCTGCGTTCTCGCCGGGGCCGACGACAACCCAGGGAGCCTCGGTGGGGAAGCGGCCGAGGTGCTTGCGGGACGATTTGTACGAGCAGTGCTCCGACCACATCACCGAGTACATGGCGAGCTCGGCGGGCATCGGTGGACGATCGAGGATGTCGACGACGGACGCGTATTCCCCGTCGGTCATCCCGAGCAGGCGATGTACGGGTTGTTCGGTCATGCCGGAACGAGAGAGCTGAGGAAGCTGCGGAGGAAGACGTTTCCGTCGGTGGACCCGAGGAGACGATCGGTAGCCCGCTCCGGGTGGGGCATGATCCCGACTACGTTCCCGGCTGAGTTGGCGACGGCCGCGGCCCGGTCCGTCGAGCCGTTGGGGTCGTCGACGTACCTGACCACAACCCGTCCCTCACCTTCGGGGCTGACCCAGTTGCCTTCATATGAATTCAGCGGGATGCGCAGCCTCTGGCCAGGTTCGGCATTGTTGGTGAGGACAGTCCCGGTGTCGGTTACCTCGACGTCGACATATCGGCAGATGAACGAAAGGTCGCGGTTGGCGATGAGCGCGCCGGGAAGGAGGCCCGCTTCGCAAAGGATCTGGAACCCGTTGCAGATCCCGACCACCGGCTTACCTGCTCGGGCGAAACGGGCGACCGGTTCCATGATGGGGGAGAAGCGGGCGATTGCACCGGTGCGGAGGGCGTCGCCGTGAGCGAATCCGCCGGGGAGGATGACGCTGTCATAGCCATCGAGATCGGTCTCCCGGTGCCACACCAACCGGGCATTTCCGCCGAGGGAGGAGATGGCGCTCACCACGTCGTGCTCGCAGTTGGTGCCGGGGAACACGACGACTGCGGTCGTCACTGGAGAAGCTCGATGTCGAAGTCTTCGAGCACCGGGTTGGCGAGAAGCTGGCGGCACATTTCTTCGACTTTGCTCCGTACACCGTCGGGGTCTGCGCCGTCGATCTCGAGATGGAAGACGCTATTGACCCTCACTTCGTTGACGTGGGTGTGCCCTAGATCGTGAAGCGCCCTCTTGATAGTGGTGCCCTGCGGGTCGGCGATCTCGGGCCGGCGTGTCACCTCGACCCGAACCTTCACATCCTCCCCCAAGCACCACGAACTCTCCCCCCGGAGGCGGAGCCGAACGGGGGGAGTACCCGAGCGAAGCGAGGGGGAGGGGGGGCCGATCTCACCCACGCTACGCTGGCGCGGCCCGAACTACCCACTCTCAGACTGTTCCCGCGAGATAATCGTCGAAGCTCTTGCCGGTGATCTTCTCGTAGGCCTCGACATACCGCACCCTGGTCCCCTCAACCACATCGTCGGGAAGGTCGGGTGCCGGCGGGTTCTTGTCCCAGGGCTGCTGTTCGAGCCACTCCCGCACGTACTGCTTGTCGAAGCTGGGGACGTCGTTGCCGGGCTCCCATTCATCGACGGGCCAATAGCGGGAGGAATCGGGGGTGAGCACCTCGTCGATGAGGAGTAGTTCGTCACCCGCAAAGCCGAACTCGAACTTGGTGTCGGCGAGGATTACGCCCTTCTCAGCGGCGTATTCGGTGGCCCTGGTGTAGATGTCGATCGATCGCTGGCGCAGCTCCTCATAGAGGTCGTTGCCGAGCATCTCCCTGGTCTGAGCTTCGGTGATGTTCTCGTCGTGGCCACTGGCCGCCTTGGTGGCGGGGGTGAATATCGGTTCGTCCAGCTTGTCGGCGAGCTTCAGGCCCTGGGGTAGATGCTCGGTCGTAGGCCCACCTCCGTCGCGGTATTCGCGCCACGACGATCCGTAGAGATAGCCGCGCACGACGCACTCGACAGGAATCACCTCGGCGCGGCGGACGATCATTGACCGTCCGTCGAGTTCCTCCCGCTGGGCATCGTCCAGGGCTTCGATAGAGGAGAGGTCTGTCGACACCAGGTGGTTGGGGGCGTCGAGGAGGTCGAAGAAGTGGAGGCTGAGCCCGGTGAGCACCCGGCCCTTGTCGGGAATCAGTTGGGGGAGGATCACGTCATATGCGGAGATGCGATCGGTTGCGACAAAAAGAAGGTGGTCAGGGTCGATCTCGTAGATTTCCCTCACCTTGCCGGAGGCGACGTGTGAAAGTGGCAGCACGTGTCGGGAGGCTAACACCCGCGCGGCGACTTCTGGCATCGATGCGAATTCAGGCTTCCAGGAACTACCGTGCTGCCCGATGTCAGGTTTCAACCCGGGTCGCATTACCGAACTGTTCGCCGCCGACACCTATGCCAGCGCGCTTGGCGTCGAGCTGGTCTCGGTCAGTGAGGAGGAGTTGGTCGTCGCCCTCGTCGTAGAAGACCGCCATCTCAACTTCCTCGGCGGTGGGCACGGTGGGATGGTCTTCTCTCTGGCCGACTGCGCCTTTTCCCTGGCATCGAACTCAGCGGGGCCGGTCGCGGTTGCAATCGACACCCACATGGTGTTCACCGCGGCGGCACGCACCGGCAACCGCCTGACTGCAACGGCCACCGAATTGTCGCGTGGCCGGACCCTGGGCACCTACCACGTCACAGTGGTCCGCGACGACGGAAGGGTGGCGGGGTTGTTCACAGGGACGGTTCACATCTCCCCGGAATGACAGTGTCGGCGTTCTAGTCTCAGGGCGTTGGCTGTAGTCAAATACGTCGTCTTCCACCCGGTCCGGGTGGCTTTCGCCGTCATTGCCGGGGTCCTGCTTGGCGTGGCGTGCTTCTACGCGTACCAGGTGAGCACAGCCTTCACCGCCATCGCCAGCGAGGACTTCGACCCCGATGGCGCTCGCGACGACATCGGGAACGAGAACGCCGACGAGCGCAACATCGTCTTTGTCGAACCGACCGACATCGACCTAGAGGCCCTCGACATGGTGGGCTTCCAGGAGGAGCTGGCGGCTGTTTATGACATCACCAGGCCTTTTGATCCTCGCGAGTTTTCCCCCTACTCCTTCGGTGAGCCGATACCCGACGAGGCGTACGAGGCCTACCTGCTCCTCGGCACGGATGCTTCCGGAGCTCGCGCCGACGCAATCATCCTTGCCCTCCAGCCTGCGGGCGGGGGGAGGCCGATCATGGTCAGCCTTCCTCGTGACCTCTACGTCTGGAACGTCTGCAGAGAAACCTTTACCAGACTGAATGCCGGGCTGGGCGGGTGTTCGGGTTTCGCTTCGGGCCCCGAGATGATGGCGATACTCGTCGAGGACTACACCGGGATTCCCATCGACCATCTCGCCCGAATCGACTTCTCCGGTTTCGCCAAGGTCGTCGACGCCCTCGGCGGGGTGACAGTCTGTGTCGACTATCCGACCCGGGACTTGAAGTCGCACCTGCTCATCGAGGAGCCCGGATGTCAGGCAGCCAACGGAACGACGGCCCTGGCATGGGTGCGTTCCCGTCAAGGCCAGGAGTTGCGAGGCGAGGACTGGGTCTCGGTGGGAGGATCCGACTTCGGCAGGCAGACCCGCCAGCAGGATGTGCTCTTCCAACTGGCCGGTAAGGCTGCAGGGTTCAACAGTCCCACCACCCTGGTCAATACCCTCTCGGCGGTCACCGGGTCGGTCCGGCTCGACTCGTCGTGGTCGTTCTCCTCGGCTGTGTCTACCGCCTGGAAGTATCGCGGGATCTCCAAGGATTCGGTTACCCGCTTCTCGATCGGAGTCAGAAACTACCGCACCCCCGGCGGTGCCCAGGTGCTCCTTCCCACCAGACCCTTCGCCAGCTATCTCCCTTAGAGCCGTTCTGTGTCGGTTTTGGTTCGGTATGCGGACCTTTTGCGACACAGAAGCGTTAGCGGGTTGCGCCCAAATCGGTCTGTGTCGGTTTTGGTTCGGTATGCGGACCTTTTGCGACACAGAAGCGGTGGTGGGGACGCTTCGTCAGGGGGTGGCTCCGGCTCTCGGGGCACTTCGCGCTTGGTCGATCGACCTGTTCGAGATGATGTCCCAGACGACCACGGTGGCGATGGTAAAAGCTGCCGAGGCGATCCAGAACGGGCTCCGCAGACCGAAGGCCGCCGCGGTGACACCCCCGAGGAGGGCACCCAAGGGTTGTGATCCCCAAGCCAAAAGGCGCGACGCCCCTGCGACACGCCCCCGCTTTTCGTCGGGCGTGAGGCTTTGGCGCAGCGTGACCGCAACGACGTTCCATGCGGTGATGGTGAACCCGTAAAGGGCCATTAGGAAACCGGCGACAAGAGCATTCGTCGTGAAAGCAAAGGCCAGGGTCACAAAGATCTGAACGATCAATGAGGAGCGAATCGTGTTCCCTGATCCAAGCGCTGTCACCACCCGCGGGGTGAGAACTACACCGGCCAAGCCCCCCACTCCCAGGCTTGCCAGCAATATGCCGTATCCCGCCTCGGAAACGCCGAGTATGTCCTGGGCGAAGAGCACGAAAATTGCCACGATTCCCATGCTGAAGAGGTTGGTGATGCCTGCCATGATCGCCAGGGTCCTCACCACGCGTTGATTCCACAGCCAGCGAAGACCATCCGTGACGTCGGCCCGAACCGATGTGATCTCGGTCCGCTCACTGCGGAAAGTTCCCGGGATGAGGGCGATGAAGAGTGCGGAGACGGCGAAAGTGGCGGCGTCGAAGAAGAAGGGGGCGGCAGCGACAGCTGCGAACATGAAGGCGCCCAGTGGCGGTCCGACGAAGGCGTTGCCGGCCCATTCCAGTCCCTGCAGTCGACCGTTTGCAGCGGAGAGTTGGGGCTCGCTCACCGTGCGTGGTGTCATCGCTTCGGCCGAGGTGTCGAAGAAGGTCTCGCTCAGACCCAGACCGAATGCGATGAGATATATGAAGGGGAGGTTGACCTGGTCGGTCGCCACTGAGATCGAAAGAAGGCCCACTCCCACCGTGCGGAGGACGTTCGTGACCACCATGACACGCTTGCGGTCCATGCGATCGACGAGAGCACCCGATATCAAGGCGAAGAGCAGCCAGGGGAGACGCGAAGCCATAGTCGCACCGGCGACGAGTACCGGATCCCGGGTGATCGATGCAACAAGGAGAGGAAAGGCAGCACCAAAGACGCCGTCACCGAGGTTGGAGATTCCGGCGGCAAGCGAGAGCTTGTCGAAGTCCTTTCCAAGCTTGCTTGCCATGTGAGGAACCGTCCTACCGGGCTGTGGCTCGGGTGCACGTTACCGACCGGTCATCGAGATTTCGATGCGTGTTCGCTCAGCGGCCGGCGCGAGTACGGTCTGGAATCGCTCTTACGGTCTACCGATACCGAGTGTGCACAAACCCTCACAGAACCGTCGCCGTTAGTCGGTTGGGCCTTTTGCCATCTTCCACTCCCGGATTCGTTGGGCGGAGACATCGGAACCGTCGATCGGCCCTGAATCCTTGAGGCTGGGTTGCGGCCGGGTCTCCATATCCACCGCATACGCGATGTGGTGTTTCTCTTCGGTGAGGAAGAAGTCGACGACATCATCCAGATCGAATGGGCGTGGCCTGAAGCCCCTGTCCGCGAGGGTCCGTAGCGCCTCGTCGTGTGCGTCCACCAGCGCCATCGGCTTCTCCCCTTGCAGATCGTTCGCAAGGCTCCATGTCGGTAGAGCCGTGCCTCCTGAGTTCCTGGTCACCAGCGTTCGCCCTCCGCTGAATTTACTTGTGATCGCGATGACGACGTCTGTTACCTGAGCACACCTGGTTCTGTCCGGGGAAAGGAGCAGCGAGCTGATCACGTTCACCCGCCTCAGCAAGATCGATACCGCACCCACCTGTCCCCAACCTATGGACGAGAACTCATTCACGAAAGGAACCGCATGAGGCATCACTGCGTCATCTGCGGCTCGAACAATCGTCTCAGAATCGAGTTTGAGCGGTCGTCTCGTGCTCCAGAGCAGCCAGCCGAAAGCGACCACAACGATGACCGTGAAGATGACACTGGAGCCGGGCGATACCGGGAGAACCAAAATCGGCAGTCCGAGGAATACCAGGAAGGCAATCGAGTACGGACTCACCCATGTCGCCACCGAGAACGAGGCGGCGCCGGCCATATACCTGAGTGCGGCAAGGGTCTCTCCGTCCTCCACCAGGCCGAGCCCTATCCACGCCACGCCGGCCAGCAGGAGGGTGCTGAAGATCCGGAGGCCGATGAACACCCATCGGAGGCTTGGAGGGAATGGCGGATAGTGGCCCACTCCGACAGCGTAGGTCCGTCCCGACGACCATCTGGATCGTTCTGTGTCGGTTTTGGTACCCTATCCGGACCTTTCGCGACACAGAACGGTTTGGGGACCTCCAGCTCAATCCAGAGTGAGCTTCTCCAGCCTCTGGAAGACGATCCGGGTGGAGTCGTGGACCCGGGTGAGGTCGAAGCAGGCGTCGAGGGTGGCGTCGTCGACGGTGACTTCGGGGTCGGCGGTCAGGAGGTCCCGGAGATGGCCTTCGCCGTCCCACGCAGCCATTGCGTTGCGTTGCACGATCCGGTAGGCCTCGTCACGGGTCAACCCCGCCTCGACCAGGGCCAAAAGGACCGGCTGGCTGAAGACCAGGCCACGGGTGCCTTCGAGGTTGGAGGCCATCCGCTCGCCGTCGACGACCAGGCCTTCGACCAAGCCGGTGAACTTGACCAGCATGTAGTGGAGGGCGATCGAGGCGTCCGGTAGCACCACCCGTTCCGCCGAGGAGTGGCTGATGTCACGCTCATGCCAGAGCGCCACGTTCTCCAGGCCCACCTGGGCATAACCGCGCAGCAACCGGGCCATCCCCGTCATCCGCTCGGAGAGAATCGGGTTCCGTTTGTGGGGCATCGCCGAAGAGCCCTTCTGGCCTTTCCCGAAGGCTTCCTGCACCTCACCCAGTTCGGATCGCTGGAGATGACGGATCTCGGTTGCCATTCGCTCGATCGAGGCGCCTACCAGGGCGATGGTCTGCAGCCAGTGGGCATGGCGGTCCCGGGCCGTGACCTGGGTCGATGCCGGCTCGATGGCGAGGCCAAGTTGCTCACACACGTGTGCCTCAACTTCAGGTGGGACCTGGGCATAGGTGCCGACCGCACCCGAGATCTTGCCTACAGCCACCGACTCAGCTGCAGCTTCCATTCGTCGGAAGTCACGCTCCAGTTCGAAGGCCCATCCCGCCAGCTTCAGTCCGAAAGAAGTCGGCTCCGCCCAGATTCCGTGGGTGCGCCCGATCATGTAGGTCGATCCGTGCTCCCGGGCTTTTGCCTTCACCACTTCGAACAGTCCAGCGATACGTGCCAGGAGAACTGCACTGGCCTCCTTGAGTTGGACGCCTCCGGCGGTGTCGAGGACGTCCGACGAGGTCAGGCCGTAGTGGACCCATCCGGCAGCGTCGCCACCGGCGTTGGATCCGAGGAGATCGACAAAAGCGGCGAGGTCGTGGTTGGTGACCGCTTCGCGCTCGGCCACCTCCCTTGGCGTGGGACAGGCAGCCTCGCGCGCAGCTGTGGCGACCCCGTGGGGCACTTTGCCCAGACGGTTCCATGCTTCCAGGGCGAGGACCTCGACGTCTTTCCAGACCTCCAGCTTTCGCTGCTCATCCCAGATGTCGCCCATCTCGGCCAGGGTGTACCGCTCGATCACAGTTGGGGATGATGGCACGTCTAGACCGCCACACACCGCAGATGGTCTTCGGACTTGACACGATGAAAGCTCCGGCATGCGATTAACGGACAGCATGTGTCCTCGATCCGACCTAACTTCCAGTTCCTATGCGGCAGCTGACCATCGATCAGGCGAGGAGATTTGCGCTTGCCGCCCAGGGTTTCAACGACTCACGCTCGTCCGGGAATATCGATGTCAGACACTTCCGGAAGGTGATCAAACAAGTGGGGATCGTCCAGCTCGATTCGGTGAACGTGTTCAGCCGCACCCACTACATGCCCTTCTTCTCCCGCCTCGGCCCTTACGACCGGGATGCACTCGACCGTTACCTCTGGGGGTCGGGGGAGATGTTCGAATACTGGGGCCACGAGGCATCCCTCCTCCCCGTTGAGGACCATCGACTATGGCGCTGGCTGATGAAGCGGGAGCTGCGCTGGGAGAAGTTCATCGAGATCCACGAGAACCAACCGGAGTACCTCGAAGAGGTCCTCGAGCAGGTGAGGACCTTCGGGCCGGTGAAGACCTCCGATCTCAAAGACCCGGGAGATCGCGATGGCAACGAAATGTGGGGCTGGTCTCGGGGCAAGATCGCACTCGAGGCCCTGTTCGCCCAGGGCATTGTGACCACCGCCGAACGACCCAACTTCACCAGGATGTACGACTTGACCGAGCGGGTCATCGACGCCGAATACCTCGGGCCACCCGAGCTCAGCGAGGAGGAGGCAATTCCGCAGCTGATTATCAACGCAGCTCGCCACCTGGGCGTGGCCACTATCCAGGACCTCATCGACTATCCCCGGCTCAACCAGCGCCGCAACGGGGTCAAAGCGGGGAGGGCTGCCATCGCGGACCTGGCCAAGCAGGGCCAGCTCGAAGAGGTCGTGGTGAGAGGGTGGGACCGAACTGCCTACCTCCACTCCGAGGCCAGGTTGCCGAGGAAAGCTCGCGGCACGGCCCTGCTTTCCCCTTTCGACAGTCTCATCTGGTTCCGGGATCGGACCGAGAGGCTCTGGGACTTCTACTACCGGATCGAGATCTACGTACCGGCGGCGAAGCGAGTCCACGGCTATTACGTGCTCCCGTTCCTGCTCGACGGCCAGCTGGTCGCTCGGGTCGACCTGAAGACCGATCGCAAGTCGCGTCGACTGCTGGTGAAAGGCTCGTTTGGCGAAAGCGGGATAGATCAGGCTCATGTTGGTGCCGAACTAATGAAGGAGTTGGAGAGAATCGCGTCGTGGCTCGATATGGATGAAGTCGAGGTCTTCCCCAACGGCGACCTGGCCCCCTTCGTTCGATGACCTCATTGCCTCCATCGACGGAAAGGCTCAGGTTCAGGGAGTATCGCGATGACGATCTCGATGATGTCGTCGCCATGTTCAGCGACCCGCAGGCCCGCCGGTTTTATCCGGAGATGGACACTCCTGAGGCCTGTCGCGGCTGGATCGAGTGGAGCAAGAGAAATTACCGGGACCACGGCTTCGGGCTGTGGGTGATCGAACACGTAACGAGCGGAGAGTTCCTCGGGGATTGTGGCCTCACCTACCAGCCAGTTGAAGGGGATCGGCTGCTCGAACTCGGTTATCACCTGCGCGCCGAGCATCGTGGCGAGGGCTTTGTCACCGAGGCGGGACAAGCCTGTCTCGATTACGCATTAGACACACTCGAGGCGCCGATGGTGTGTTCGACTGTTCATCCGGCGAATGTCCCGTCGATGGCGGTCGCGAGGCGGCTGCACGCCTTCGAGCGCAACTATCTCAAAGACGACGGCCAGCCCCGGATCCTGTTCTGGACCGAAGCGGTTCGAGCGACCTGAGCGAGCTTTGTCAGGAAGAGTTCAGTTGAAGTTTCACCTTCTGGGCGACGCGGGCCGGTCGGGCTGAGTAAGTTTCCAGAGTGGATCCCGGATTTCCCGGGACCGCCTAGAGGAGGCCCAATGTATCCGAATCAGTTCGAATACCTGGCCCCGACGACACTCGATGAGGCACTTTCCGTGCTTGCCGAACGTGGCGACGAGGTCAAAGTTCTCGCCGGAGGCCAGAGTCTGATCCCGATGATGAAGCTCCGGCTCGCCAACCCGACGACCCTGATGGACATCAACCGACTGCCCGGCTTGGACACGATCGGGGAGTCCAACGGACATCTGACTTTCGGTGCCCTGGTCAGACACAACGACGTGGTGAAATCAGACCTCGCCACCAAGTCGAATCACACGGTCGCTGCCGCCGCACCGTGGATCGCCGATCCCATCGTGCGCAATCTGGGCACGGTATGCGGCTCCCTCGCCCACCACGATCCGGAAGGTGACTGGGCATCGGTAATGCTGGCCACGGGAGCCGAGCTTGTGCTCTCCAGCAGTGACGGCGAACGAGTCGTGCCGATAGCAGAGTTCCTCGTCGACATGTTCTCGACATCGTGTCAGCCCAATGAGCTGGTGACCGAAGTCCGGGTCAACAAGCACTCGGCCCGCAGCGGAGGCGACTACCAGAAGCTGGAGCGCAAGATTGGCGACTACGCGACGGTCGGCGTCGCCACCTCTCTCGAGCTCGGCGACGACGGTGCCGTCGCTAGCGCCGGGATCGCCCTGACCTCGGTCTACCCCTACAACTTGAAAGTCACCGCTGCCGAAGATCTGCTGGTCGGCAACCAGCCGGGCGACGAACTATTCAAGGAAGCGGGCGCCATCGCGGCCGCGGCATCCGACCCCGCCGGCGATCACAGGGGGAGCGCCGAATACAAACGCCACGTGGTGGGTGTGTTTGTCGAGCGAGGTCTCGCCAACTCACTGTCCATGGCTCAGAGAGGTCAGTCATGAAGGTAACCGTCAGCATCAACGGCACTAACCGGTCTGGAGAGGTCGAGCCCCGCCTGCTTCTGGTCGACTTCATCCGCACGACACTCGGCCTCACCGGTACCCACATCGGTTGTGACACCACCAGCTGCGGGGTGTGCACGATCCTCGTCGAAGGCACTCCCGTGAAGTCGTGCACCATGTTCGCCGTTCAGGCGGACGGGCGCAGCATCACCACGGTGGAGGGCCTCAAGCAGAATGGCGAGCTGTCCAACATGCAGAAGGCATTCCACGAGGAGCACGGGCTCCAGTGCGGGTTCTGCACACCGGCGATGATGCTCGTCGGCTCCGCATTCCTCGAAGAAAACCCGGACCCCACGGATGAGGAGATCCGCTGGGCAATATCGGGAAACCTGTGCCGTTGCACCGGATACATGAACATCGTCAACTCGATCCAGACCGCAGCCGCCATGAACAACGAAGAGGTGTCAGCATGACAACGACCCAGGACACCCCAACAACCCAGGACTCCCCGAAGACCACATTCGAAGTAGGTGGCCTCGGCCACAGCCGCAAACGCGTCGAGGATGCGAGATTCCTCGAGGGAAGGGGTAACTACGTCGATGACATCATCCTTCCCGGGATGCTCCACATGGCGATCCACCGCAGCCCCCTGGCCCACGCCCGGATCATCTCCATCGACACCTCTGAAGCTGAGGCGGTCGAAGGTGTGATAGCGGTGGTGACCGGCGAGTTGCTAGCCGGCTACAACCTCGCCTGGATGCCGACGATGAGCGGCGACACCCAGGCGGTGCTCGCGACCGACAAGGTGCGTTTCCAGGGACAGGAGATAGCGGCGGTCATCGCCACCGATCGCTACATCGCCCAGGACGCGGCCGACCGGATCCAGGTCGAGTACGAAGACCTCGAACCGATCGTCACCCCGCAGCGCTCGCTGGAAGCCGACGCTCCGATCATCCGCGACGATAAGGAGGGGCAGAACTCCAACCTGGTCTACGAATGGGAATCGGGTGACAAGGCCGCTACCGACGCCGCCTTCGCTACCGCCGACAGGGTGGTCAAACTCGACACCTTCTACCCGCGTTCGCACCCCGCCCCGTTGGAGACCTGTGGGATCGTCGCCGACGTCAACTCGGCAACGGGCCAGGCGACGCTCTACCTGACGTCGCAGGCCCCCCACGCCCACCGGACGGTGTTCGCTCTGGTCGCCGGGCTCCCCGAGCAAAACATCAGGATAATCTCTCCCGACCTCGGGGGCGGGTTCGGGAACAAGGTGCCGGTCTACCCAGGGTATGTGGTGGCGACCGCGGCCTCGCTGGTGATCGGACAGCCGGTGAAATGGGTCGAGACCCGCACCGAGAACCTGATTTCGACAGGTTTCGGCCGCGACTATCACATGCACGGCGAGCTGGCGGTGACCAACGAGGGCAAGATCCTCGGGCTCAAGGTGGAGATGCTCTCCGATCAAGGTGCGTTCTTCTCCGATGCCCAACCCACCAAATTCAAAGCTGGCCTGTTTCACATCGTCACCGGCTCCTACGACTACCCGGTTGCGCATATCTCGACCAAAGGCGCGTACACCAACAAGGCACCGGGAGGTGTTGCCTACCGGTGCTCGTTCCGGGTTACGGAGGCGTCGTATTTGATCGAACGGCTCGTCCAGAATGCCGCTTACGAGCTGGGTATCGACCCGGCCGAGTTCCGGATGAACAACTTCATCAAGAAGGACCAGTTCCCCTACCTCTCGCCAACGGGATTCGTCTACGACTCAGGTGACTACGAGACAGCGTTGAAACTGGCGATGGACATGGTCGGCTACGACGACATCCAGAAGGAGAAGGAGGAAGCGCTCAAGGAGGGAAAACTGGTCGGCATCGGCATCGCCTCGTTCACCGAAGTGGTCGGCGCCGGACACGGTGACGACTTCGACATCCTCGGTCTGCGAATGTTCGACTCCGCCGAGCTGAGGATCCACCCCACGGGCAAGGCAATCCTCAAACTCGGGGTCAAGTCCCAGGGTCAGGGCCATGAGACGACGTTCGCCCAGATCGTCGCCGAAGAGCTCGGGATCCCATCCACCGACATCAAGGTGATGGAGGGAGACACCGACAACACGCCATACGGGTTGGGGACCTATGCCTCCAGGAGCACTCCTGTCGCCGGTGCCGCCACCGCGATGATCTCACGGAGCATCAGGGCCAAGGCAAAGAAGATCGCTGCCCATCTCCTCGAGGCGTCGGAGGACGATCTCGAGTGGGAGGTCGGCAAGTTCTACGTCAAGGGCGACCCGGAGAGCTCGGTGACCATCCAGGACATTGCCTTCGCTGCGTATACCAATGTGCCTGAAGGGATCGAGCCCGGCCTCGAAGGTGTCAACTACTACGACCCGCCCAACATGACCTATCCGTTCGGCAGCTACATCGTTGTCGTCGACGTCGACCCGGGGACCGGTCAGTGGAAGGTGCGCAGGATGGTCGCTGTTGACGACTGCGGGGTGCGGATCAACCCGATGATCGTCGCGGGCCAGATCCACGGAGGGCTAGCCGAGGGTTACGCGATGTCGTCGATGCAGCACATATCGTTCGACGATGCCGGCAACTGCATTGGCTCAACGTTCATGGACTACCTGGTGCCCACGGCCTGGGAGACCCCCCGCTTCGAGCTCGGTGCGACGGTGACCCCGTCACCGCACCACCCGATTGGCGCCAAGGGAGTCGGCGAATCGGCCACGGTGGGCTCGCCGGCGGCCTTTGTCAACGCAGTCATCGACGCGCTGTCACACCTCGGGATCACCAACATCGACATGCCGGTGTCGGCCGATCGGGTCTGGGATGCGATGAAAGAGTCCGGACAGGGATAGCGCTGGTGGCCCGTCGCAGAAATACAGACGGGGTCTCTTCGGCCCGCGACATCCCTGGCGGCGTCGAAAATGCTCGCCGCAGCTTCCGGCTGCGACTGCGCTTTTCTTCTTGCCAGATGACGCCGATGACTCGGAGACACCCTCGCCCTATTTCAGCGACGGACCACTGATGAAGCCCGAACTGCTGGAGCTGGCCGCTGAAATGAGCAGCCGCCACCAGCCGTTTCTCGTCGCTACGGTCGTCTGGGCCCGAGGTCCGTCCTCGGGCAAGCGGGGGTCTTCGGCGATCATCGACGCAGCCGGGAAGGTCACCGGTTGGATCGGCGGCGCCTGTGCCGAACCTGTGGTGATCAGGGAGGCACGAGAGGCTATGGCCGACGGCCAACCCCGGCTCCTCTTCCTGGGCACACCCGACGACATCCGGGAACTCGACCGGCCCGACGTGGTGTCGGTGCCGATTTCTTGCACCAGCGAAGGCGCACTGGAGGTGTATCTGGAACCCATGCTCCCGAGACAACACGTCGTTTCTGTGGGCAGATCCCCGGCCGTGAAGACTCTCACCAACCTGGCGTCTGCGCTGGGCTGGCAGGTCACTGTTGTCGACGACGGCGGCGACCCTTCCGATCATCCCGGAGCCTCTGCGGTAGTCGCCAGTTTGAAGATGCCTGCTGATGTCGGGTCGGGCGATGCGATTGTGGTCGCCACCCAGGGCCATTACGACGAGCCCGCCCTCGAGGCGGCCCTGGCGACAGCCGCCGGGTACATCGGCCTGGTGGCGTCGAAGCGCCGTGCGGAGACGGTCCTCGGTTATCTCAAAGACCGTGGTGTCTCCGACGAACAGCTCGCCAGGATCACGGCACCGGCGGGGATCGACCTCGGTGCCATCCAGCACCGCGAGATCGGTGTGGCCATCATCGCAGAACTCGTCTCGATGCACGCAGCGGGGAAGATGAACGGAGGGATCGCTCCAACCGAGCCACCGCACACCGCTATCGACCCGGTGTGTGAGATGGAGGTCGACATCTCCAACGCCCGCTGGATCAGCGAGCACGAAGGCGAGACCTACTACTTCTGCGCCCCGGGCTGCAAGACGGCCTTCGAGAAGGACCCCACTTCGTTTCTTGCCACTGAGGCGATTTAGGCTTGATCTGTGATTCCTAACACGGTCGAAGACCTCGCCGGAAAGCTCGACGAGTTCGACTATTTCAGTGATGAGAGCCTCACGGTCGCCATTCATATCGCGGTGCAGCTGGGGAGGCCGCTGTTCCTCGAAGGGGAGGCCGGTGTCGGTAAAACCGAGGTGGCCAAAGTCCTCGCCCTGATGTCAGGTTCAGAGCTGATCAGGTTGCAGTGTTACGAAGGCCTCGACGTCGGCCAGGCCCTCTACGAGTGGGACTATGCCCGACAGATGATGGCCATCCGGCTTCTCGAAGCCAGCGGGAAAGGCTCCGACGCCACCCCCGAGGACATCATGAGCCGGGAGTACTTGATCGCTCGCCCTCTCCTTCGGGCGATCGAAGCGAGCACCGCCGGCAGCCGGCCGGTATTGCTGATCGACGAACTCGACCGGGCCGACGAGGAGTTCGAGGCGTTTCTCCTCGAGTTGCTGTCCGACTTCCAGGTGTCGATACCCGAGATTGGCACCATTAAGGCAGAAGAGCCGCCGATCGTCGTGCTCACCTCCAACCGGACCCGTGAAATCCACGACGCCCTCAAGCGGCGCTGTGTCTACCACTGGATCGACTATCCGACACCCGAGCGGGAGTCAGCAATCATCCAGCGCAAGGTCCCCGAGTTGAATGCAGCCCTCGCCGACTCGGTGAGCGAGGCGATGAGCCGCCTTCGCAACGTCGACCTGTTCAAGCCACCCGGTGTTGCCGAGTCACTCGACTGGGCGGAGTCGCTCCGGCTGCTTCAAGCAGGCGAGCTCTCGGTGCCCGTCATCGAGTCCACACTTGGCGTGTTTCTCAAGTACAAAGACGACATCGACCTGGTGAGGAGCGCGGGGGTCGAATCCCTGGTCGGATGAGTGCTGCAACGCTCATCGACCAATTGAGCCAGTTCGCAGGCACCCTGCGCGGTCGGGGGCTTGCGGTCACGGCAGACCAGACCGCGGATATGGCCCGTTCGTTGCAGTTGGTCGACATCGCCAGCAAGTCACAGGCCCGAGCCTCGTTGCAGGCGTTGACGGTCACCGACCCGGCGCAGATTCCGGTCTTCGAAGAGGAGTTCGAACGCTTCTTCCACAGGCTGTCCCCGCCGATGCTGGTGTCACGCAACCCCGACAAGACCGAATCCTCGAGCGGAGCGGCGCTGGGGCTACACGGGTCTGTGGGCTCCGAGGAGTTCGACAGTGCAGCCGAACGTTCCGGTGCCTCGGCCGTCGAGATGATCACACGGCGCGACTTCGCCGAATTGAGCGACGACGATCTTGCAGAGGCGAGGCGGTTGATCATGACCATGCTCTGGCACCCGACCGACTACCGGACCCGGCGTTGGGCAAGGTCGAATCATGGAAGGCGGCCTGATATGAGGCGCACCCTGCGGCGAGCGATCGGTCCCGAAGGCGACATGATGTTGATGAGCTGGAAGAAGCGCACCCGCAAGCAACGCCCTCTGGTGATCATCGCTGACATCTCCGGGTCGATGGAGGCCTACTCGGACATCTTTCTCGTCTTCGCCCATTCCGCCCAACGTCGGCTGCGCGAGGTCGAGATCTTCACCTTCTCCACCCACCTCAGTCGGATCACCGAAGAGATGCGACGGCGAGACACGAAGACGGCGCTGCAAAGTGCCGCTGCCCGGGTGACCGGATGGTCGGGAGGCACCCAGATCGGCGAGGCTCTCGCCGAGTGGAACCGCCGCTGGAGCCGGAGACTTGCCCGGGGCGGGCCCGTCTTGCTCATCCTCTCCGACGGTTGGGACTGCGGCGACCCCGTACTGCTCCGAACTGAGATGGCCCGGCTGTCGCGCTCGGTGCATCAGGTGATCTGGCTCAATCCGCTGGCCGCACGGGAGACCTATGAACCGCTGACCAGAGGCATGCAGGCAGTGCTCCCCCACGTCGATCATCTGCTCCCCGCCGCTAGCGTTAGTGACTTCCAGGGAGTGGTACGGATACTCGATTCGATAGCTGGAGTCAGAGCATGAGAAACCAGATGGAAACGTGGAAGACCTGGACCGACGAGGGCAAGAAGGTTGCCGTCGCCACTGTGATCCGGGTTTATGGCAGTGCGCCACGCCCGGAAGGCTCCAAGTTCATGGTCTCCGACGCAGGCGACATGGCCGGCTCGGTGAGCGGCGGATGTGTCGAGAACGATGTCTTCCTCCACGCCCAGGAGGTCATCGAGACCGGAAAGCCGAAAAAGGTGACCTACGGGATCGCCGACGAGGACGCATTCGAGGTCGGGATGGCTTGCGGTGGCACCATCGAAGTGTTCATCGAACCATGGTGACCGCGCTTCACGCAGTGCAGGACCTGCTCGATCGCGAGGTATACGGGTCGGTCGTCACCATCACCGCCGGGCCTGAAGTCGGCGGGAAAGCAGTTGTGGACTCCGACGGCGAGGTCGTTGCCGGCTCTGTCCCCGACGAGATTGCCGAAGACGTGGTCGCCGATGCCCTAACGCTGATGGAGCACGAGCAGCACCGGACCATGCAATACGGCGGCCACGAGGTGTTCGTCGAGACGCTGGCCCCGCCCCAGGAGATGGTCATCTTCGGAGCGGTTCACGTTGCCCAATCACTGGCGTCATTCGCCACCCAGATGGGCTACCGCGCCACGGTCGCCGACTCCCGTGCCATGTTCGCCACCGACGATCGGTTCCCCGAATCGAAGGTCCTGGTGGGCCGTCCCGAGGAGATCCTCGATCAGCTGACGCTGGACCGCCGCACCTGGGTGATCGTCCTCTCCCACGAGAAGCGTCTCGAGGACCCGGTCATCGAAGCGGCCCTGAAGAGCCCGGTCCGATATATCGGGGCGATGGGAAGCAGGCGAACCCACGGTCTCAGGGTGGAGCGTCTCCAGGAGAAGGGCTTCAGCGACGAGGACATCGCCCGAATCCACGGACCGGTTGGCCTCGATATCGGCGCGGAAAGCCCCCAAGAAGTAGCGGTATCCATCCTCGCCGAGATGACCCAGGTGCGTTACGGCCACGGCACCGGCACGCCGCTGCGCGGAGTGGAAGGCCGGGTCCACAAACAACGCCCCGACAAAACCGGCGAAGTCCTCCCCGACTAGCCGCCTACGAATTCGGCTAGGTTTGACACATTCGCTAGAGCCGAGTCGGTCGTTACCAAAGGAAGTTTGAGAAGCTCGGATGAGGGCGACACTCGAACACCATGCGTTGAAGTCCGGAACACCGAAGGCCCTGTAGCAAAGATGCATTCATGCCGATAGGAGTATCATCTTGACCTACTCCAAGGATCGTTCTTGACCTCCTACGAAAGCCTGCTGTCCAAGGCCGTTGAAGATGCGCCTCTGGCGATCATCGTGGTCGAACGACGCTCCGACCAGTTGGTCACCACGATGGCCAGCAGCCTGGCTTGCGAGCTGAGCAGTCAGGATGACATGATCGCCAAGAGCCCGGCCGAGGTGTTCCCCGGAGCCCACTTCGAGGGATGGTTGGAGACGCTGCTCGACATGGCCCCCGGCTCCTCGGAGACCTTCCCGTTACGTATCCAGGGACTGGCCTACGGCCGAAAATGGGAGCTCGATGATTCAGTGACCGTTTGGAGAGTCGAGGTGCGTCGCCTCGATGCAGATCATTGGGTTATCTTCGCCCTCGACCTTACCGGTCAATACCGTTACAGCGTCCTTCTAGAGGAGGCGTTGAAGGGGAAGTCGCAAGCGTTCGAGATGATCGGCGGCGTGGTTCACGAGCTCCGGCAACCCGTGACCTCGATTCGGGGCTTCGGCGAGATCGCCCTGGAGCAGAACGATAAGGAGGAGTTGGCAGAGTTCCTCACGATAATCGTCGACCAGGCGACCGAGCTCGATAGTTTGATTGATGATCTTCTCACCGTGGGTCTCACCGCATCTGGTCGACTTCAGGTCGAGAGCGCCGGAGTCGCAGGAACCGAATTGACCGGAGCGATAATCAAGCTCGCGCAGAGCTTTCCCGACGCGGTCGTGACGATCGAAGGCAGCCTCACGCCCTCTGTCGTGGTTGCCGACACCCGCAGACTCTTGCAGGTGGTGAGAGGACTCCTCCAGAATGCAGTCAAATACGGCGGGCCGGAAATAGGAATCCGTCTTCACGAAGTGGACGATCAAGCCATTATCGACGTCAGGGACAACGGGTCGGGCATCGATCCTGGCGATATCGAGAGGGTATTTCAACCATTCAGCACTGGAACGGCTGGTGCTTCAATCGCGAGTACGGGAATCGGGTTGGCGATAGGCCGCTCATTGGTATCAGACATGGGAGGCATCCTCGAATACGTGCCAACTGACGCCGGGGCAATCTTCCGGATCACCTTGCTCAAATCGGGTGGGGCCTCTGGACAGAAGCCCATCGACTTCGAACGTGAGCGGATCGAGCTGATTGACGAGCTCCTTGCTTATCAGACCGAGGATGCTCGCCATCGTGTCAATCGGTTGTCGTTCGACCAGCCTCCCAAACGCGTGCTCGAGGAGATCGTTCAGCCCGTCATGTACGAAGTGGGTGACCGTTGGCAGCGAGGTGAGATCAGCGTTGCACAGGAACATCACGCGTCCTCGGTTGTGCACTCCTGGCTGATGATGCTCCTGGCTCGCTACCAGCCGACTCGAGAAGAAACCGTGATATGTGCCTCGGCCCCGGGCAATGAGCACGAAACGGGCCTCGTCTCGCTGGCACTGCTGGTCGCCGAGGCCGGCTATCGGGTGATCTACATCGGAAGAGGAGTGCCGGTCGACTCGCTCGTCGAAACCGTGGAGACTACAGGTGCCGATGCCCTGCTCCTGTCGCTTTCCACAGCTCGCGACCTGAACGGCCTGCGCGAGCTGGGCGCCGCGCTCAACGGGCATCTGGAGAAGGGTCTCTTCCTTGGATTCGGTGGGCGCCTGTTCGCCGAAGATTTCGCCCCGGTGGATGGGCTGCCTGGCACGAACCTCGGCACCCGACCTGAAGCCGCACTAGATGCGCTCGAGCGTCACCACCTGGCGGCATGACCACCAGGAATCCTGACGTTGTCATCAGGGAGGCCGCCCCCCATCTGGCCTTTCTCGCGACTGAGACCATGTATGCCGATCAGCCCGACCTCTGGGACCTGGGCGAGAAGGGGCGGCAGCACACGCTGAATGACTTCACGCTGCACTTTCAGGCCGTAGCCGACGGTGAGGACGCCTTCAGAAGCCACGTTGACTACTGCTATGACCTGTTCCGGGATCGAGGGTTTCCCCGAAAGTGGCTCGACGATGCCTGGACTTATATGGGCGCAATCGGCGAGGCTCATCTCGAACCACCCGCACGGAATGTGCTCCTCGACCTCCTCGCTTCCGTTCCCGGGAGTAGTGACGATGAGTGAGCCTTTTGTGGCAGTCTCGGAGATCTCCAGCGAGGAGAATGCATCGGACACTCTCGTTGAAGCATTTCGGAACCGATTGGGCGAAGTCGACGATTGGCCGGGGTTCCGCCATTTGGAAGTGTGGCAGGACCAGCGGGACGACGGACGATTCCTGATGGTGTCGTGGTGGGACGACGAGGCGAGCTTCCGCTCCTACATGCGCAGCGACAGCCACCGACGCTCCCATGCCCGTATCCCATCGGAGCCGAGCCGCCCGAAGCCCAAGGGATTCGACCGCTTTCGCCTGATCGCCGACTGAATCTGGCACCGGGTTACTCCCGCGCGGTCATAACCCCTCGATACCCGGGTTCAGAGGCCGTTTAGAGGCCTCACGTAGGTTCAACTCCTCATACCAAGGAGAAAGAATGCTCGACACACAGTCAATCCGAGATGCAGGCGGGTCATTCCGTGGGTCCCTCCTCTCATCCGAGGACGACGGCTACGACATGGCCCGTCGAGTGTGGAACGGGATGGTTGATCAGTACCCCGTCCTCATCGCTCGTTGTGAGGGGACCGCAGACGTGATAGCTGCCCTCGACCTGGCAAGAAAAGAGGGTCTGGACATCACGGTGAAGGGCGGCGGTCATGGCGTAGCCGGGAAAGCGGTCCGGGATGGATCCTTGATGATCGACCTCTCGTTGATGAAGTCGGTGCAGGTCGATCAGCAGACCAAGACCGCCCGTGTCGGCGCCGGTGCAACCTGGGGAGTTGTCGATCACGAGACCCAGGCGTTTGGCCTGGCGGTGACCGGGGGAGTGGACTCTCGAACCGGCGTGGGCGGGCTCACACTCGGCGGCGGGATCGGCTATCTGGCTCGAAGCATCGGACTCACGATCGACCAGCTGGTGGGAGCCGAGGTGGTACTCGCCGATGGTCGCACGGTGTATGCGACCGAGAAGCAACACCCGGATCTCTTCTGGGCACTGCGCGGTGGGGGCGGCAACTTCGGTGTGGTCACGGCATTCGAGTTCCGGCTTAGCGAGGTCGGGCCGGATGTGATGCACGCACAGGCCTTCTATTCGATGGATCAGTCGAGGCGAGCACTCACCTTCTATCGGGACTTCATGGCCGATGCCTCAGATGCGGTCGGCTGCTTTGCGTTGTTCATAAACACTCCACCGGTCGAACCATTCCCCGTGTCTCAGCATGGGGCTACGTGTCTGGCGTTGGTTGCCTGTCATGCGGGCTCGCTCGAAGAAGGGGAGGCCGAACTGGCCCCACTCGCCGAGTTCGGATCGTCGATGCTGTCCGTCCTCGCTCCGATCCCGTACGCAGACCTGCAGTCGAGCTTCGACGCCGGTGCCCCGGATGGTGGCCGCTATTACTGGAAAGCGCAGTATCTCAACGAGCTCACTGACGAGGCAATTGGCACTCTGGTCGCAGGCGTCGACTCACTTCCCGGTATCTATTCGAACGTGTTCCTGGAGCCTCTGGGAGGGGCAGTGTCGCGGGTGGATCCTTCGGTGACCGCATTCCCTCATCGAGGTGTGAAGTTCGGCCTCGGCATCTCTTCTGGTTGGGAGAGCCCGACCGATGATTTGGCTGCCATCGAATGGACCCGCTCCCTTCATGAGACGATGCGACCCCATGCGGCGTCGGGTGTCTATTCCAACTATGTCGACAAGGACGACAACGACCGGGTGAACGCCACCTACGGGCCCAACCTACAGCGGCTTCAAGAGATCAAAGCGAGATACGACCCAAACAACCTGTTCAGCCAGGCAAATCAGGCAGTCGTCCTCACTTAGGCCTCCCTGACCCCGAACGCGGTATCAATCTGCTCAGCGCGCTCGCCGAACTCGGGTGGTCGGGCGCTTCAACGTGGTGCACCTCGATTCCGCCAGATCACTCGTCGCGCGATGGGATCACCTGTAAGAATCGGGTCCATGACCGGTGAGGCGGGTCTGCGGATTGAGGTTTTGGGCGACCTTCGGGTGATGGGTGAGGGGCTATCGCAGCCCACCCGGGTCTCACATCTTCGGCTGCTCTCGATCCTCGCTCTCGAACCAAACCGACGGATCGGGACGGAACGCCTGATCGATATGTTCTGGGGGGAAAGCCCGCCTGATAGTGCGAGGGCCGCACTGCAGACTCATGTCTCGGCTTTGAGGCGGATACTGGGCGCCGACGCGATCGTCACCGAAGGCTACGGCTACCGGCTGGACGTGGAGACGTGGGCCCTCGATGCGCCCCAGTTCGTCGAAGCGGCACAACGGGCGCGGGAGGCAGTGGAGGTAGGTGATTGGGAGCAGGCCCTGGCTTCCAGCTCGATCGGTCTTGGGATGTGGCGGGGGCAGCCCTATACCGAGCTGGTCGATGATGAGTTCGCGCGGGCCGAGATCGTCCGTCTCGAAGAGCTCTATCTCGACTTGTGGGAGATGTGGGCCGAGGCACTGCTCAGATTGGGAAGGCCATCGGAGGCTGTACCCGAATTGGAGAGGCTGGTGGTGGATAACCCATTGCGGGAACGACTCTGGGAGTATCTGATGACAGCCCGGTACCGGCTGGGTCGTCACGTCGAGGCACTGCACGCCTACCAGGAGTACAACGCCGTGTTGGCCCGCATCGGGCTGCAGCCAGGACCGGCACTCCGCCGCCTCGAAGAAAAGATCCTGCTCCACAGTGAAGAGCTCACATCCACCAGGCACAACCTCCCCGTCGAGCTCACCGCATTCATCGGTCGCGAAGAGGAGCTGAGAATTGTCGAGAAGCTGCTCGGTGCACACCGACTCGTGACCCTTACCGGTGTCGGTGGCTCCGGCAAGACCCGGCTCGCTCTGAGTGCTTCTATGAATCAGCTGAATGAGTTCCCCGATGGGTGTTGGTTCGTGAACCTGGCCGACCTGCGTGACCCCGAGCTCATCCCTATCGAGGTGGCCGCAGCCATCGGTCTGAAACCTCACACCGAAGATCCTCTACAGGGCCTGGTCGACTCTCTGCGCAGAGACAAGGCCCTCCTGGTGTTGGACAACTGCGAGCACCTTCGAGAAGGGGCCGCCTCTGTCGCCCGAGCACTGGTCACCGCGGGCGAGGGCGTCACGGTTCTGGCGACCAGCCGCGAGCCGCTGCATGTGCCGGGTGAGGCCCTATTCGATGTGCCCCCGCTCGCCATACCGCCTGAAGGTGTGACTCCCTTGGGGGTCCGGGAATATGACGCGGTGCTTCTCTTCGCGGATCGAGCAGCGCTAGTCGATCCCCGGTTCGACCTCGATGGCACCACGGAATCGGTGGCAGCGGTTTGCCGTCGTCTCGACGGCATACCGCTAGCTATCGAGCTGGTTGCATCCAAGGTCAAGACACTGGGTCTGGAGTTGATTGGGCAGCATCTGACCGAACGAATTCTCTCCCTGGCCTCCAGCCACGCCGCAGACCTTCCTCGACATCAGACTCTGAGTGCAGCGATCGGGTGGAGTTACGACTTGCTCGACGACGAAGAAAGGACGCTGTTCGAGCGAGTCTCCGTGTTCCGGGGTGGGTTTGACATCACGATGGTGCAACACATAGCCGCGCACGAATCCCGATCGCTGGACTCTGTCCTCGATGTGCTCGAGAGCCTCGTCGCCAAGTCCCTGATAGCGCGACATCGCTCGGAGCCCGCCCGGTTCAGGCTCCTCGAGCCCGTACGTGAATTCGCTCTCCAGCGCCTCATAGATCGTGGGCAGATCGCCGATGCTCTGCGTCGCCACCTCGAGTGGTGCGTGCAGTTCGCCACCGAGGCCGAGAACAAGGTCTACGGCACTGGCCGATACGAGCTTCGGACCCGGCTACGGCTCGAAAGCGACAACCTGCTACTTGCTCTAGAGACGGCACAGGAGGAAGCGGACAGCGCTTCTACATCGATGGTCGCCAGTGCTCTGGCATGGCATTGGTTGATGACAGGCAACATCACTGGAGCCAGGACTGTCCTCCAGCTCGCCCTTCAAGCCGTCGGCGATAGTTCCGTGCGAGAAGCCGAACTGCGGGCCCGCTTAGCCCAAGTCTTCTTCCATCTCAACATGAGCGACACTGCGTTTGCCGAGGCCTCGGCGGCGAACGAGGTAGCGTCGACTTCGGGTCCATCTGCCCAAAAGGCGGCCGTTCTCTCCAGATTTGCCAATCTTCACCTACTGCTCGTAGATCAAGATCCACGAGAGGCTGTCCCTCTGGCGCGATCGGCAGTGTCGGTAGCACAGGCCACCGGCGAGGCTGCGGCAAGAATACGTGCCGACATCTGTCTCGGACACGTTTTGGGTTGGAACGGTGAGATCGAGGAGGCTCTCACCGTCCTGTCGAATGCGCGGGATGAGGCCCTGAAGCTCGATGATCCTGAGCTCACCATTGCGGCCTACCATTTCACGTTCGACATCCTCCCCCTGCACCCGAAGATGCGCCGAGAGATGCCGCGGCGTCTGCTCGAAGAGCTGATGGATCGATTTCCACTCGAACAGAGGCCGGAGCAATGGGGCCAAATTGTGGCTTGGTTTCCGTATGTGTACATGCAGAGCGGGGAGTGGGCCAAAGCTGAAGAAGCAAACCGGCTCTTGCGGGAAGGCCGAATGGAGGGCTATGACCGTATTTGGTATCTCATGACCCACGGGACTCTCTGCTGGATGAGAGGAGACCTCGAAGAGGCCTCCCGGGCCATGAGTGAGATAGATGAGATAGGGGTCAACCCCCGCTGGTACCACGACTACTACCCGTTGCTTGCCGACATAGCTGCCGACGCGGGCGATGTGGAGGCCGTTCGTGCCCATGCCCGGACATACCAGGCGGTTCGGGTGGACCCGTCGGAGGAAGCGAAGAAGCTTGGGGTTCTCAATCCCCTCGTCAGGGCAGAGGTCAACGCCGCGCTGCTCTCGGATGGATCTAAAAGAGAGGCACACATCGGCCACGCCGTGACCACATTTTCCGAGATGGAAGCCCTTCTCTTGAACTTCCCCCCTCCTTCGGATGGGTCCCTGGGCATCGAGACACAGGGGACACACCTCGCGTTCGCCCGCGCCGAGCTTTCTAGAGTCACCGACCCCGACCCCGGGCTGTGGCGAGAGGCGACGGACCGTGCCGACTACATCTACTTCCAGCTGTACGGCCGGGTTCGCCTTGCCGAAGCCTTGTCGCACCGGGGCGACCGTGATACTGCCCTGGCCGAGATGGAATCTGCCCGGGCCGATTCGCAACGAATACAGGCCAGAGGGTTACTCCGTCTCATCGGCTCTCTCAACGTCTGACGGCGATCAGATCGTGATCAGTTCAGAGATCGTTTAGGGGTCTTCCTTACGTTTCGGTCTGGCGTCATTCGAAGACAGACACGAGAAGGAAGGAAGGGAGAGAAATGAGACGATTATTGACCCTACTGACGGCCCTGGCGATGGTGTTGTCGACGATGCTGTCCGCCGGAGCTGGATTGCCCGGCGACAACGGCGAAGGGCCGTACGAGTTCGGACCGGCAGTATTCGACATTGCCGCAGCCCCGGATGGGAGCATCCTCGTGGGCGAGAACTTCACGATCAAAGAGATCCGTCGTGGTGCGGTCAACGACCTCGTCGAGGTCGGCTCCACCACACCCATCAACGGTTTGGCCGCGTTTGGGCGAGGCAGCGCATTTGTCGCCACCGCCAGCACCGATCTGGCAATGGACGGCGCTTTGTGGCGTGTCTCTCCAGGCTCGGCTCGAATGGTTGCCGATCTGGGGGCGTTCGAGCGGAACAGCGATCCTGATGCCTTCGAGGGGCCCATGTGGAAGGACCAGCGGTGCGAGGCGATCGATGGCTTCAGCGCTGGTCCGCAGAACAACCCATATCACGTGGCCGCGTTGTCACCCAGCACTGCGCTGATCGCTGATGCCGCCGGAAACACGCTGCTATCGGGGAGGGTCAACGGATCTGTCGATTGGGTGGCCATCTTCACACCGCCAGTTGATCAGAATGGAGACTGGCTGGTCAGGTGGGAAGCAGAGACCGAAACTGGTTCCATTCCTTGTTACGTCCAGCCTGTCCCGACATCGGTTGCCATCGGACCTGATCGTGCCTACTACGTCGGGGAACTGACGGGAGCCACCGCAGAGGGCAGCCTTCCTATTGGCCTTTCTCGGGTATGGCGGATCGAACCCGGAGCACGAAACGTGGTGTGCCCTTCAGTGGACTGCAGTCTCTTCCTCGACGGGCTCACATCCGTGATCGATGTCGAGTTCGGCCCCGATGGGAAGCTGTACGTGGTCGAGTATGACAGGGGCAGCTGGTTGGCGGCTTTCGTGCCGGCATTGTCGATCGGTGGCGCTATTCATGCCTGTGACATCGCGACGGGTGATTGTGATGAAGTTCCGGGAGAGTTCAATCTTCCGAGTGCGATCACGTTCGACAAGTGGGGAAACCTCTGGTTGCTCGAAGGGAATATCACTTCCCCAACGGTGAGATCAATCGATTACTGAGCACATATCAGAGCAGTGGAAGGCGGCGAGCATTGGCCTCGCCGCCTTCTCTCTGCTCAGTGGGCGGACTACCTCCGGATTTGTGCCACTCCGTTGCGCCTTGAGCCGAGGCTAGATTCTGATGATGGAGAACTCGTTCGTACCTCCGAGCTTCGAAGTTCCGCAGGCGCATGCCTGGGCTGGGTTTCACCTGGAACCGTTAGGCGAGCAACACAACGAGCGCGACCACGCTGCATGGATGTCGAGCATCGACCACATCCGGTCGACACCTGGATTCAGTCCAGGGGAAGAGCCGAGCTGGCCGAGGGCCATGACGTTGGAAAGGAACCTGGAGGACCTGGTGCGCCACGCCAAGGACTTCGACGAGCGCAGGGGCTTCACGTACTCGATCCTCGAGGGCAACGAGGTCATCGGCTGTATCTACATCTATCCGAGTCGAACTCCGGGCCACGACGCAGAAATCAGCTCATGGGTTCGTGAGAGCCGTGCTGAATTGGATACAGCGGTTCGGGAGGAACTGGCCAAGTGGATCGATGAGTCATGGCCTTTCTCGAACCCGTCCTACGCAGGGAGAGCCTGAGCGTCAT
The DNA here is from genome assembly GCA_041748855.1 of Acidimicrobiia bacterium. Taxonomy (GTDB): domain Bacteria; phylum Actinomycetota; class Acidimicrobiia; order Spongiisociales; family ZC4RG35; genus MA-ANB-1. Next base: position 33,153 of record JBGTCK010000058.1, on the reverse strand, counting down.
GATCTATGGGTCTACTCGTCGATTGCGATACTTGGCGGTGTTGGGTTGGCGAGCCCGTCGCCGGTTCCGCCGATCACGACGCCCCAGTACTCGAGGGGAATTCGCTCTGTGTGATCAGCAAGATCCCAGGTCACTTCCACATCCCGGTTACAACTCCGCTCGTCGCACTCGAGGTCGAACCATCGATACATCTGTGGTGTCTGACCGTCGTCGGTACGGAGTTGCGGCACCGCCCATTCGAACTGTTCCTCGGGGTATACCAGGATCGCCAGCGCGGCCTGCATCGTGTTAGATGCGCCTTCGATGTGAAGGGTGAGACTGCCCGACGGATCTCTTTCACCGAGCTGACCGGACACCTCGGTGACGCTGATCTGCTCGATCTCGATGCTTGTCGAGTGGTGCTCGAGCAGGTCCGGCGGAGCTGTCGCGGTGGGGCGTACGATCGGAATCCACCAGTCATCCTCAAGGGGTCGAAACATCGCAACAAAGCTGAGCTGACATCCTTCCTGGTCACATCGAGCCTGCCCGGCGAGTGGATCTGGAGAATGCTCGAAATAGACAAGGGACCAGGAATGGTCTCGAGGACCAACAACAGCTTCGATGCTCCGTGTGACCAGCCAGTGTCTGGGTTCGGTCACTACAACCTCGAACAGCGACGGGTCGCTGACAGAAGTGTCCACGGTGACTGAATAGGCGACGAGTTCTCCGGATGAATCAAATGCGATGGGTCCCGGGCTCACCCACTCGTCTCGATGTACCTCAGATGCGGCGATCTCCGCCTTCAAGGACGGGACTTCGAAGGCGTCGGCCTGATCCTGGGTATCGGTTGACCGACTGATCGCGGCAGTCACGGCCCAGAGTTCGGTCGTAGTTCCGGCATTCCCCAGCCGCACATCGACAGGGATCAGGCATCGTCGCTCGTCCGCCACACAAGGATATGGCACGTCAAGGGCCGCTACACCGACCGTCTCGCCGACAAGTGCTGGTCTGGTCTCTCCCACATGCTCGACCCCGAACCAGCCGAAGATTGCTGCTCGGGGAGATGGATCGGTGAGCGACAGTTCGATCTTCAGGCGGTCGAAGGACTCGAAGATCTCGTTCATGTCAACCGAAACGTCAATCCTGACTACGACGGTCTGGCCAGGTTCGATCTCAGCCACCACTGATCTCGACTCGACGCCCTCGTACCTGGCAGGCTCGCGCGCCATCAGGTAGAGGAAGACATAGAAGAGCCCACAGAGAATGACTAGGGAGACCCCCGCAATCCCCAAGAAGAACAGCACGCGGCGCCAGACAGGCCTGGGCCTATGGTCCCGCCTCTCAGTGAGGCCACTGCCAGGGGTCTGGTCATGCGGCTCAGGAACTCTCGTCACCTCTGCAGTTTGACGGATCGGAAGGATAACGGCCGACGGCGGAGCACCGAATGCAGCGTTCGGCAGGTCTGCGCCGGCCGAGGGGCGGGCTCCACCCGCCGACGTTCAGGAGAACGCTTCGATTCCTGTGATGGCCTGGCCCATGATCAGGGTGTGAATTTCGTTGGTGCCTTCGTAGGTGAAGACCGTTTCGAGGTTGGCCATGTGTCGCATCGGGGAGTATTCGAGTGTGATCCCGTTGGCTCCGAGCACCGAGCGGGCGGTACGGGCGACTTCGAGGGCGTTGCGGACGTTGTCGAACTTCCCGAATGACACCTGCTGGGGGGTGAGGGTCCCGTCGTCTTTGCGGCGGCCGAGGTGGAGGGCGACCAAAGTGCCCCTTTGCACCGCGACCATCATCTCGACCAGTTTGCGCTGGGTCATCTGGAACGATGCAATCGGCTTGTCGAACTGCTCGCGTTCTTTGGAGTAGGAGAGTGCCGCCTCATAGCAGGCACGTGCTGCGCCCATCGCCCCGAAGGCGATACCGAACCGGGCCTCGTTGAGACAGGAGAGCGGCCCCCGCATCGAAGCTACACCGGGGAGAACGAAATCGTCGGGGAGCCTCACGTTGTCGAACAGCAGCTCAGAAGTCACCGACGCCCGCAACGAAGCCTTCTTTTTGATCTCAGGAGCCGAGAACCCGGGGGCGTCGGTGGGGACGAGGAACCCGCGCACACCTTCATCGGTCTTGGCCCACACCACTGCAACGTCGGCGATCGAGCCGTTGGTGATCCACATTTTCGACCCGTTGAGAATCCAGTCCGAACCGTCACGTTTGGCGTTGGTCCGCATCGAGGACGGGTCGGAGCCGGAGTCGGCTTCGGTCAACCCGAAACACCCGATTACCTCACCGGTCGCCATCCTGGGCAGCCACTCGTTCTTCTGCTCCTCCGAACCGAACTTCCAGATCGGGAACATCACAAGCGAGCCCTGAACCGACACAAACGAACGGATCCCCGAATCCCCGGCCTCCAACTCGAGACAGGCCAACCCATAGGCGGTGGCCGACGTGCCCGCACAGCCATACCCCTCGAGATGCATTCCGAGCAAGCCGATATCGCCGATCGTCTTCGCCAGCTCTGCGTGAGGAAGCTCACCCGCCTCCCACCAGTCACCAACCTCGGGAACTATCTCCTTCTGGACGAAATCGCGGACCGTCCCCCGAAGCAGCTTCTCCTCATCGGAAAGCAGAGAATCGATCCCCAAAAAGTCGTGCGGGTCCGGTGTGTCGAAAGAAATGTCGCTCATTGCGCCAAATGGTATCGACTTCGGAGCGCCGCGACACATTCGGCTCTGGAAGTCACCGCAGTGTCGAGCTCTCCCCTTCTGGCAAAATTGTGTCGATGAGCACCGAACCTATCCAGCGGTTGCGAGCGATCTGCCGGGCCTTGCCCGGGACCGAGGAGCGGCTCAGCCACGGTGAGCCCGGCTGGTTCATCGAGAAGGGCAAGCAGTTCGTCTCGTTCGACGACCACCACCACGGCGAGGACCGGCTGGCTTTCTGGTGTGCTGCACCCGAGGGCTCACAGCAAGTCATGGTGGAATCGAACCCGGATCAGTATTTCGTTCCGCCGTATGTAGGTCACAGGGGATGGCTCGGAGTCCGACTCGACCGCAACCCAGATTGGGGTGAGATCGAAGAGATCGTGGTCGACGCCTACCTGACCGTGGCCCCGCAGCGATTAGCGGATCAGTTACCCGACTCTTTCAGCGACTAGCCGGCCAGTGTCTTCTCGGCGAGGTCGCTTCGATAGTCGGCCAGTTTCTGGCGGAGTTCGTCGTCGTTGATGGCGAGGATGGCGACCGCAAGCAGCGCCGCGTTGTTGGCGGCGTCGATGGCGACGGTCGCCACCGGGATCCCGGTGGGCATCTGGACGGTGGCAAGCAGAGCGTCCATCCCGTCGAGCGAGGCGTTGATCGGGACCCCAATCACTGGCAGCAACGATTTGGCGGCCATTACTCCCGCCAGGTGCGCCGCCTTTCCGGCCCCGGCGATGATCACCTCGAAGCCGTTGTCTGCAGCGTTGGTGGCGAACTCCAGCGCCTGGTCCGGCGTTTTGTGCGCCGAGAGCACCCGTGTTTCGTGCTCGATCCCGAACTTATCGAGCATCTGTGAACCCTTCTCCATAATCGGTCTATCCGATCCCGACCCCATAACAATTGCAACCTTGTGACTCATGGGCGACGACGGTAGTGAATCTGCGCCCGTCGGCGTAACCTGGGTTGGAACCTAATCGAGAGGTGACGACGCATCGTGAGATTGGTCGTACTCGTTGCGGTGGTGTTGATGTCCGCTTGTGAAACGTTGGCGGTTCCGGCGACGACCACAAGTGACGTGCTCCCCCCTCCCGATATAGCCGGGTCGAATACTGCGCGCTCCGCTCCGACGAGCACCACCGCTGCCGGCGCCAACCTGTCCGCATCCCGACCGCAGCGCGACTACTCCGGATCGCTACCGGATGGCACCGGGTATCTGGCTACCTTGATCGGCGGAGAGGATGAACAAGTCACCGCGATCAGAGGGGGGTTTGTTCTCGACACCGGTGAACGTACGATCCCGGTCGGCCAAGTCTCGTATCGGGCTGGGGGCGGTCTGGGAAGCTCCTACTCCGACGGGACGTATCGATCGAACTCCGGTGGATGGTCTGTTCAGGTCGAGTTCACCGACACTGCCCTCATCGTGCTTGGTGAAGACGCCCATGAAGTGGTTATGGAAAGCATCACCACTGTAACCCTTCTCGGTATGCCTGTGCTCCTTCTCGATGATCCCTTCAGTTGGGACCACGACCGGTTTCTCTTGGAAGTGGTCTATGAGAGTTTTCTGGTTCGCGGCTCCTGCAACGACCTGGCAGCGATCTGTAGCGGGAATGAATTGGTCCAGGTGATCCCGGCCCTCGCGCTCTATGAAGGTCACCCGGCCTTCTCGGCCACGACGGCTGCGATCTCTTCGCTGGGTGGCCGAAGGGCCGCCGTCACCCTGGGGGAGAACTCCACCCCCAGGTGATGGTTGGGGGTCGAGACATCGGGGTATGGGCGTCTTCCGTGCCTACAACCAGCTCCGAACTAAAGGGCGCCCTCGTCGGTGGCGCTGTTGTCTTCATTAGCCTTCTCGGGGGAGTGATCCTCGTTGGAAACGTCGGCGATTTCGAGGCACTCCGCCTGATCGAAGCAACCCTGCCCACAGCCCGGTTCCTTGCCGCGGCCGGAGTAGGTGCGGGGGTGACTGTCCTGGCGCTCATGCTGACCTTGATCGGTATCACCTCGTCATCCGACGTGTCCTTCTCCGAAAAGCTTTTCCAGCGAATTCGCAACGTGAACTTCCTTGCCATTGCGCAGATCGTGGTCAGCGTGTCAGTCCTGGTGGTCCTGGCGATTCCGATTGCAGAGGTGGACGAACTCAGCTCGTATTACTCGATCCTCTATTACACGCTCGCAGCCATGGTTTCGCTCCTCGGAGGCCTGGTCGTCGCGACATCTCTGATGATCGGAGGAACAGTCAATGGATTGGTCGAGTTGGCTCGTCCGGAAGGGGATAGCGGTCTGGTTCGCGACGAGAAGGGCGCTCAGACCTGAGCGGCGATGTCGGTTCGCAGCTGCATACCTGGCCAGCGGATCGTTTCCGCTGCGGCGTAGGCACGGTCCCGGGCAGAGGCGAGATCAGGGCCGACACCGACAACGCTGAGGACGCGACCACCATCGACCACCAGCTTCTTCCCGTCCCGTGCAGTTCCAGCGTGGAAGACGAGAACGTCGTCGGGCAGGTTGGACATGCCCTTGATCGTTGCTCCCTTCTCCGGCGCTGTCGGATATCCCTTGGCGGCCAGAACCACATTCACCGCTGCGGTGTCCGACCACTCCGGTGTTGTGCCTTCGAGGACATCGACGAGGTCGTTGCTCATCCGGGGGAGCACTGCCTGGGTCTCGGGGTCGCCAAGCCTCACGTTGAACTCGAGGACCTTGGGGCCGTCGGCGGTCAGGACCAACCCTGCATAGAGGAACCCGGTGAACGGATTTCCGTCCTCCTTCAACTGTGCAAGCGTCGGCTCGACTACCTCCGCCATCGTCCGTGCCATGAGATTGTCCGGAAGGTCGAGTACGGGTGAGTATGAGCCCATCCCTCCGGTGTTGGGGCCTTCGTCACCGTCATGCAAACGTTTGTAATCCCTCGCCGGTTCGAGGGTGACTGCTCCTTTCTCGGTGCATACCGCGAAGACACTGATCTCGGGGCCGTCGAGGAACTCTTCGATGAGGACCGACGACCCGGCCTCGCCGAAGGCACCCTCGAAGCAACGGTCGACCCACTCCCGGGCGTCGGCGACCGAGTCGGTGACCAGCACTCCCTTACCCGCAGCCAGCCCATCGGCCTTGACCACATAGGGAGGTTGCATCTTTTCCAGGTGGGCGCGGGCTGCATCCGGATCGCCGAACGAACCCGACGAAGCAGTGGCCACCCCCGCCCGTGCCATCACCTCTTTGGCGAACTGCTTGGACGACTCCAGCCGGGAGGCTGCCCGAGTCGGGCCGAAGACGAGGATCCCGAGGCGGGACACCGCATCGGCCACCCCCGCCGCCAGAGGGGCTTCCGGACCGACGACTACCAGGTCGATCTTTTGAATCCTGGCCATCGCAGCGATCGCCCCGACATCGGTGGCTGCGATGCCTTCCACGGTCGGGCCCAACTCCGCGAGCCCGGGATTTCCGGGGAGGGAGACCAATTCCTTGACTCTCGGCGACTGTGCGATCTTCCAGCCGAGGGCGTGTTCCCGGCCCCCGCTCCCGATGAGAAGGACTCTCATTTCAGGGTGATCAGCTGGCTGCGCTCAGGGCCCACCGAAACCCAGCCAACCGGTACGTCGGCGAGCTCCTCGATGTAGCGGATGTAGTCCTGAGCCGGTCCGGGCAAATCGGAGAACTCGCGGACGCCGGTGATATCGGTGTTCCAACCGGGAAGCTCCTCGTATTCGGGCTCGCAGTGATAGAGGACGGACTGTTGCATCGGGAACTCGTCGTAACGAGCGCCTCCGGAGGTGTAGGCGTTGGCAACTTTGATGGTGTCGAAGGCAGAGAGGATGTCCAGCTTGGTGAGGAAGAGGTTGGTGAAGGTGTTCACCCGGTGGGAGTAGCGCAGTGCCACCATGTCGAGCCAGCCACAACGGCGACGACGTCCCGTCACGGTCCCGTACTCGCCGCCGAGTTCGATCATCGTGTCGCCGATCTCGTCGGTGAGTTCAGTGGGGAAGGGCCCGGTGCCGACCCGGCTGATGTACGTCTTGGCCACGCCGATGATCTCGTCGATCGCTCTAGGGCCGATGCCGGAGCCGACCGCCGCACCACCTGCTGTCGGATTGGAGGAGGTGACGAAGGGATATGTCCCGTGGTCGATGTCGAGCAGGGTGCCCTGGGCTCCTTCGAAGAGAACCTGTTCGCCGGCTTTGAGGCCGTTCCAGAGGAGGAGGGAAGTGTCGGTCACGTGTGGCTCGAGAAGCTTGGCGTACTCGGTGTACTCCTCGATGATCTCATCGGCATCCATGGGGAGGGTGTTGTAGATCCGGGGGAGGATCTTGTTCTTCTCCTCGAGGGCTGCTTCGACTTTTTGCCTGAAGATCTTGGGGTCGAAGAGGTCCTGAACCCTTATCCCGAATCGGGCGTACTTGTCGGTGTAGGTGGGGCCGATGCCCTTCTTGGTGGTTCCGATCTGGTTCTTCCCGAGGTAGCGCTCGATGGCGGCGTCCAGCTTCCGGTGATACGGCATGATCAGGTGGGCGTTGGCCGACAGCCGCACCCGGGAGGGGTCGAGGCCCTTGGCTCTTGTCATCTCCATCTCAGCGAGCAACACCTTGGGGTCGATCACCGTTCCCGATGCGATCACCGGGGTGCACTCGGGGTAGAGGATCCCGGACGGGATGAGAGAGAGGGCAAGCTTTTCGTCACCGACGACGATGGTGTGCCCGGCGTTGTTCCCGCCCTGGTACCTGACGACGTAGTCGGCCGATTCGGCGAAGTAGTCGACGACACGGCCCTTGCCCTCATCGCCCCATTGGGCACCCAAAACAACTGTGGCTGGCATGACGTGACCGGACGGTAGTCGCGTCTCGACTTCGTCGAGCGATTGAGTTTCGCCGAACGGCGAAACTCCGCTGTGCGTGTCGGATCCGGAATCGTTCTGTGTCGGAGAAGATCCGCATAGGGAACCGAAAGCGACACAGAAGGGATATGCCGTCCGTACGGAGCCGTTCTGTGTCGGAAAAGTTCCGCATAGAGAGCCGGAACCGACACAGAACGGTTCCGGGCGTCGTTTTCGTCGGGGCTTTCCCGGCGTTTACAATGGATCGCTCCCACTTTTAGGGGGCTTGGTGATCCGTCCGTTGATCGATCCTGGCTTTGAGCACGATGCCTGTGGCGTCGGATTCATCGCCGCGCTCGATCGGGTGCCCACCTACCGGCTGACCCGGCTTGCAGTCGAGTGTCTGGAACGCCTCGACCATCGTGGTGCGCGCGCCGCAGACGGCACCGGTGACGGGGCCGGGCTACTGACCCAGATCCCATACCGATTGATCCAGCGTGAACTCGCCGGCCACGGTCTCGAGATCGACCCCGAGCGCCTCGGTGTCGTGATGTGCTTCCTCCCTCCGATGGAGGCCGGGGAATCTCGGGCAATCGTCAACGACGCCCTCGAGGCCGAAGGTCTCAAGGTGATGTTCTGGCGCTCGGTCCCCATCGATCCCTCGGTCCTCGGCGAGCATGCCCGTGACGTGCTCCCGCTGATCGAACAGGCCATCGTCACCGGCGGAACCGGATCCGAAGACCTGGAGCGAACCCTTTACCTGGCGCGCAAGCGCATCGAACGGGTCGCCAAGCCCGGTCTCTCGATCCCGTCCGCTTCGGGCCGCACGGTCGTGTACAAGGGACTGTTCACCGCAAGCCGCGTCTCCGATTTCTACTGGGACCTTCGCGACCCCGACTTCGAGACCGCATTTGCCATCTTCCACCAGCGCTACTCCACAAATACCTTCCCGAGTTGGGACAACGCTCAGCCGTTCCGGGTCCTGGCACACAACGGTGAGATCAACACCATCCAATCGAACCGGTCATGGATGAAGGCCCGGGAACGGGGAGCAACCCCTGCCACTTGGGGAGACCGTTTTGCCGACCTGCTCCCGTTCCTCCAGCCGGGTATTTCTGACTCCGGGAGCCTGGACAACGCCTACGAACTGCTGATGCAGAGCGGTCGGTCCCTGGCACACGTCAAGGAACTGCTGATCCCCTCCGCCTGGGAAAACGTCAACGACCTGCCCCCCGAACTCGCCGCCTTCTATGCCTATCACGCTTTCCTCACCGAGCCCTGGGACGGCCCGGCAGCGATCTCGGTGACAGACGGCATCTCGCTGCTCGCCGCCATGGACCGCAACGGCCTGCGCCCGGCCCGCTGGTCGATCACCCCCGAAGTGGTCCTGGTGGCTTCGGAGGCCGGGGTTTGCCCTGAGGAAGAAGCCAGGGCGATCGACACCGGCCAGCTTGGCCCGGGTGAGTTCCTCCTCTTCGACGGCGTCACCGGCGAGGTGCGCCACTCCGGGGAGGTACGTGACGAACTGGCCTCCCTGCAGCCGTACGCCGACTGGATCAACACCGAGACCCTCCACATCGAAGCCCCGTTCGACTCCGAGGCCGACGACAGGTTCGATGCCGGCGCGCTCTCCCGGGTCTTCGGTTACACCGCCGAGGAGATCAGATTGATCCTCGCCCCGATGGCTGAAGGCACCGACCCGATCGGTTCGATGGGTGACGACACCGGTCTTGCGGTCCTTGCGGAGCGGCCGCGACGGCTGACCCGGTACTTCCACCAGATGTTTGCCCAGGTCACCAACCCGCCGATGGACCCGATCCGGGAGCACCTGGTGATGTCGCTGCGGATCCAACTGGGGCGACGCGGCCCACTCCTCGAGGACCAGCCCTCCCAGGCGCACCTGATCGAGCTTTCCAGCCCTGTCCTCTCCGACGCCGAACTGGAGTCGATCGTGCGCTCCGGCGACCCCCGTTTCTTCTCTCATTGGATCCCCGTCACCTGGAGCGTCTCCGCAGGCGTGGCCGGGATGGAGAAGCGGCTCGACGAGATCTGTGCCGAGGCGGCCCAGGCCGTCAGACTCGGGGCGACGATCCTCGTCCTCTCCGATCGCGAAACCGGCGCCGAGCAGGCACCGATCCCCGTGCTGCTGGCTGTGGGGGCAGTCCATCACCACCTCATCGACGAGGGTGTCCGTGGAGACGTCTCGCTGGTCGTCGTCTCCGGGGAGCCACGAGACGCCCACGACCTTGCCTGCCTGATCGGGTTCGGGGCCTCGGCCGTGAATCCGTACCTGGCCATCGACCAGGTGATCGGGCTCGCTACCCGCGACCAGGTCGACGTCGACCCGGTGACAGCCCAGGAGAACTACCGGGCCGCACTCGAGGCGGGAATCCTCAAGATCATGTCGAAGATGGGGATCTGCACCCTTTCCGCATACCGCGGCTCCGAACTGTTCGAGGTGATCGGACTAGCCGAAAAGGTGTGCCGCAGGGCCTTCCGGAATGCACCACGCCGGCTGCGCGGTTCCACAATCGAAGATCTGGCCGCCCACGCCCTGGCTCGAAACCAGCTCTATGCCGCGGGTGAGGCGGCGTCGGGTGGCTTCTACAAGCACCGTCGCGGTGAGGACCCTCATATCACCGGCCCGAAGGTGGTCCTCGACCTGCAGAAGTCGGTCCGTTCTGGAGAGACTGACGCCTGGTCGCGTTATCTCGAAACCATCAACTCGCGCCCGCCCGCGGTTGTGCGAGATCTCCTGACGTTCGTCCAGCGCGAGCCGGTGCCCATCGACGAGGTCGAGTCCACCGAGTACATCATGCGCCGCTTCACCACAGCGGCGATGTCGCTCGGTGCCCTCTCCGAAGAGGCCCACGAGGCGCTCGCTGTCGCAATGAACATGATCGGTGCCAGATCCAACTCCGGGGAGGGTGGAGAAGACCCATCCCGGTTCGGGACCAAGCGGAACTCAGCGATCAAACAGGTCGCCTCCGGCCGTTTTGGAGTGACCCCGGCTTATCTCAACTCGGCTGAGGAGCTGCAGATCAAAATGGCCCAGGGCTCCAAGCCCGGCGAAGGGGGACAGCTCCCCGGGCACAAGGTGACCCCGCAGATCGCCCGGCTTCGCCACACCGAGCCCGGCGTCACCCTGATCTCCCCACCGCCCCACCACGACATCTACTCGATCGAGGACCTCGCCCAGCTCATCTACGACCTGAAGGCCTTCAAGCCCGGAGCCAGGGTGTCGGTGAAGCTGGTCAGCGAGCCCGGGGTGGGGACGATTGCGGTCGGGGTGGCGAAGGCCGACGCCGATGTCATCACGATTTCTGGATCAGAAGGCGGCACCGGTGCTTCTCCTCTGGTGTCGATCAAACACGCCGGCTCTCCTTGGGAGCTGGGGATCGCCGAGGCGCATCAGGTCCTTGTCGCCAACGGGCAACGCTCGAGTGTTGTCCTCGAGACCGACGGGGGAATGCGCACCGGCCGTGACGTTGTGATTGCTGCACTGCTCGGCGCGGAACGTTTCGGATTCGGCACTCTGCCGTTACTGGCAATGGGATGCAAGATGGTGCGCCAGTGTCATCTGAATACCTGCCCGGTGGGGATCGCCACCCAGGATCTCGACCTCAGGGCGAAGTTCGGCGGCTCAGCCGACCAGGTCGTCGTACTCTTCCAGCACCTGGCCGAGGAGGTACGTCATCATCTGTCGGCTCTGGGAGCGAGGTCGATCGAAGAGATCGTCGGCAGGGCGAACCTGCTTCGCCCCATCGACCAGAACCATCCTCTGGCACCAGATCTGGCTGGCATCCTGGTCGAGTCCACCGGAAGGAAAGCCCACGAAGGCTACCGGGCCATCCCACTGTCGAGTCTCGCGTTGCGACTGGTGGCAGATGCCCGTGGTGCAATTTCAGAGGGTTCGAGCGTCGAGTTGCATTATCCGATCCGCAATGTCGATCGGGCAATCGGAAGCCGGCTCGCCGGTGCCATTGCCGCCAAGCACGGCGACAAGGGGCTTCCGGATGGGACGATCGATGTTCACCTCTCCGGCACTGCGGGTCAGAGCCTTGGCGCCTGGCTGACCAATGGGGTCTCACTACGGCTTTCCGGGACCGCCAACGACTACGTCGGCAAGGGAATGGGGGGCGGGCTCATCTCCGTGACGCCGCTGCGACGAAACGGGATCCCTCAGGCGGGCGGGAATGCGGTGCTCTATGGCGCGACCGGCGGCAAGCTTTTCCTGGCAGGCAAAGTCGGGCAGCGTTTCGCAGTCCGCAACTCGGGGGCACAGGTAGTCGTGGAAGGGTGTTCGGATCACGGCTGTGAGTACATGACCGGCGGTACTGCGGTCATTCTCGGTGAGGTGGGCCGAAACTTCGCCGCGGGCATGACCGGTGGTGAGGTCTTCGTCTGGGACCCCGACCACCGCTTCAAGGGCCGCCTCGCCGATACCGCGCCGAAAGTGAATCGCCCCGACGAGGCTGCGTTGTCACGGGCACGGGCCTTGGTCGAGGAGCATCACAAGCTGACGGGCAGCCCCTTGGCCGAAGCGGTGCTCTCGGGAGACATGGAAGATTTCTGGCTCGTTGCGCCCGGCTCACGCCGCCCCGGCGAAAGAGACCTGGCCACCGTTGAGGTGATCCCTAGCCGCTACCGATGATCATTCATCGGGTGAGTTCGATTGTCGTCGGGGGTCGAGGTACTGGATTCCCGTGCCGACGCCGGACGCGATGGCTTTGACCGGGGCTGTGCCTACCTGGATCAGCCCGAGGCCAACTGCTTTCGGTAGCTCGCGGAGGCGCGGCGCCCCGACGAATCCCCGCTTGGAGAAATAGAACCAGAGCCCAACGGCAAACAGGGCCATACCGCCGATCATTACCCAGAATCCCGACGGCTCGGAGTCGCCGGGAATCAGGTCGAAGTTCATCCCCCAGATTCCGGAGATGAGCGCCAACGGCAGCAGAATCGCCGAGAAGACGGTGAGTACCCTCACTATTTCGTTGGTCTGGTCGGCCACAGCGCCCCGGTACGACTCCAGAACCGCCTGGAGCAGTGACCGAGCCGAATCGATGAACTCCACCAGCCTTGCGTCGTGATCAAAGACACGCCGGAAGGCCGCCTGGCCGCGCTCGCCGACGGCGATGTGAACCAGGAGCGAGAGGTCGTCCATCAGGTCGCGCTGGCGGCTGACGACCCGGCGCAGGGTGATCAGGTCCCTCCGGAGTGCCTGGACTTCGAGAAGTGTCATCGGGTCGGCTTTGAAAGCCAGCTCCTCCAGGCTATCGATGCGGACTTCGAGCTGATCAATGAGTGGAAGGACCTGTCTGCTCACCGCGGAGGCAACCAAAGAAGCCAATTCAGCGACGTTGATCGTCCCCGCCGGTCCTGAGGCCAGATTCTCGAACTGGTGATCGATTGCGGGTATCGGAGTGCTGTGAATCGTCACCATGGCGCGTTCTCCCAGAACAAGTCTGTAGGTGGCGGAGGTCATCCCGCCTTCAGTATCGATGACAAAGGTGGGGACGGTGACGGCGAAGGACTCCTCCATCTCGGAGATCCCGACGTTGATAGACCTTCCGGATGTGCTGTGCTGAGCGTCGTGGATCAGGCCGAGTTCGCTGAGGACGGCCCCCGCCTGATCTGCTTCTTCCCCGCTGAGATCGACCCAGACGAGTGCGAAGCCGTCTGACGAGATCTGTTCGTTCTCACCAACCCGGCGAAACCCGTCATCGCCTACCGGTCTCACAAGAGCTTTCACCTCGCCGATTATGGTGACTGGCGGTCCGGGTTCTGCGGATATGCGGAGACTGCGCTCTGCGACGAAACACAGCGTTCACATTTCAGCAACGGGAGAGAAATCCCGCCCGGATACAAATCAGACCAATTCACTGTCAATAGCCAATAAGGAGGCAAAAGTGACCAAGACGGCTGCCGACGTCTTATCCCTCATCGCTGAGGGCGAGTATCAGTTCATCGACCTGAGATTCTGCGACCTGCCCGGCCAGGTGCAGCACTTCACGGTCCCGACCCACCAGTTGACCGAGGCGTCCTTCGAAGAAGGATTCGGTTTCGACGGATCTTCGATCCGGGGTTTCCAGGAGATCCAGGAGTCAGACATGCTCCTGATCCCCGATCCGGATACCGCTGTCGAAGACCAGTTCCGGGCTCGCAAGACCCTGATTCTCTACTGCTTCGTCCACGACCCTCTCACCGGCGCCCCATATGATCGCGACCCACGATATGTGGCAAGGAAGGCAGAGGACTACCTCGCCAGCACCGGGATCGCCGATACCTCGTATTGGGGGCCGGAAGCCGAGTTCTACATCTTCGATGATGTCCGCTTCGGCCAGAACCAGCACTCCGGGTACTACTTCCTCGACTCGGTCGAAGGTGCGTGGAATTCCGGCAAGGTCGAGGAGGGTGGGAACCTCGGCTACAAGCCGCGGTACAAAGAGGGCTACTTCCCGGTGCCTCCGACTGACCACTTCCAGGACCTTCGCTCTGAGATGACCGCCAATCTCGAAGCCGCAGGCATCGAGATCGAGGTCCAGCACCACGAGGTGGGTACTGCCGGGCAGGCGGAGATCGACATGCGCTTCGACACCCTGCTGCGCACGGCGGACAACGTCACGTTGTACAAGTACGTCGTGAAGAACACCGCATGGCAGGCGGGCAAGTCCGTCACGTTCATGCCCAAGCCCGTTTTCGAGGACAACGGTTCGGGGATGCACACCCACCAGTCGCTCTGGAAGGACGGGGACCCTCTTTTCTTCGACGAGAGCGGGTACGCAGGGCTGTCCGATATGGCACGGTGGTACATCGGCGGGCTGCTCAAGCACGCCCCGGCGGTGCTTGCGTTCGCCGCCCCGACCACGAACTCGTATCGCAGGTTGGTGCCGGGTTACGAGGCTCCGGTCAACCTGGTGTACTCGAGCCGGAACCGTTCTGCAGCGATCAGGATCCCCCAGTACTCCCAGGCACCTGGGGCGAAACGCCTCGAGTTCCGTTGTCCCGATCCGACCGCCAACCCGTACCTGTCCTTCGCAGCGATGCTGCTGGCCGGCCTGGACGGGGTCCAGAACCAGATCGAGCCGCACGACCCGGTGGACAAGGACATCTACGACCTGCCGCCCGCGGAGTTGGCTGGTCTGCCCAGCGTTCCCGGATCCCTGTCGGAGGCCCTGGACGCGCTGAGGGATGACCACGAGTTTCTGCTCCAGGGCGGGGTGTTCACCGAAGACCTGATCGAGGCCTGGATCGATTACAAGACCGCACATGAGGTCGACCCGGTGCGCCTTCGTCCCCATCCCTATGAGTTCCACCTCTACTACGACATGTAGTCGAACTCATCGTTGAGCCGCCTGAGGGCGTGTCGGCAGACACGCCCTCAGGCTTGCTCTCTGAACTGATCCTCATAGCGCGCTCAAACTGCAGGTCGAGAGTTGGGAACGTGCAGTGCGCCCAAAGCCACCACGACCCACCCTGCGACAACGGCGAGAAGCCCAACTTCCAGATAGCGCTCGCCAAGCAACCCTGACAAGACAGCACCGGCAGGTATCGCTGTCACATACAGCCAGGCAAGTAGCCGAGGCCCGAAGTCATACTTGCCCAACAGGTGCCGTTCGTGGATGTCGCCGCCCACCAGAAACAAGACGAGGATTGTCGAAATCATCATCACCAAGGCTGCAGGGCCGAACAAGCTCTCATCGTCACCGTCCATCCAATATGCGACGGAAGCGGCGATCCCGGCGGCGGCTGACAGCCACCCCAGGAAGGTGATTAGACGGGTCCTTCTCACTTGGTGTCTCAATGCGGTGGCAAGGAGAAGTATGGAAACCCCAAACCAGGCACGCGCCAGTTCAAACCAATAGTCGGGTTGGCTGCCGGTGACCAGGATCACAACGCTCTTGTAGGCCCACATAGAGGCCCCAACCAGCGCAGAGATCCCTGACGTCACCAGAAGTCGTCTGGCAGTAGCGGAGTACATCACCGAACCATACAGATGGCTCTTGTTCCCAAGCCGGTGAGGCGGCTGACTCCCGCACTGTAGGTTGAGAAGTCCGAACGGTTCTATGGCATGGAGGCTGGGAAGCTAGAAGATCTCGGGACACCAGGGCCGGGGGTCCCACCCGAAGGCCTGGTCGGCTGCCGCGAGCCTCGAGTCGTCTCCGCTGACGCGGCCCGCCCGGGCCAATCGCCGGAATCCGCCGTTCCCCATGTACACGGCTCCCAGGTCTTCGATGTCGATGACGATGTCGGGGTCGGCGTCGGAGGGCTGGCACTCCGATCCTTCTGCAGTGGTCTCAAGCCGAAACGTTCCACCGGCAAGGCCCATCGGATCGTGGACCTCGAGCACGCCTGCGAAATCCCCCTGGTACCTCCGGGAGGTCAATGCCGCCGGGACGTCCATCACCCGCACCCATATACCGTCGTCGACTTCGGTTTGGGCACGCCGGGGCCCGGCAATCAGGTCGAAAATCGGATCGTCAGGAGAGCGGAGCTTGGCAATGAACTTGGCAACGAGGTCGTGGCTGAGCAGGAAGGCCCACAGACTCGCCCACGATTCCGGGGAGCCGGCGAGGAAATCGGTGATGACCAGCTCCGCCCCCGAGTGTCCGTCGTTGCCGGGTGCGTACTTCGTGCGGTACTTGGCGTATCCGTCGATTCCGCCGTCCCCGTCGACGACTGCCCATCGGGCAGCTGTTGCCCCGCCGCGTCGGGACGAGAAGTCGGAGAACACCCTGGCCTCCCACCATTCCGGCGACCGTCTGAACATGCCTGGCTGACCGGGGCGGAACCGATCGTGGAAGGGCGGAACCAGGATTTTCGTTTCGTCGAGCTCGACGAGCCGCACCGGCCGGGTCTCCGGGGCGTGGCGGGAGAGTGGCTGGCCGCGGTGGTGGACCGTGATCTCCGCTGTGGTCGAGGCCCTCCCGTAGCCGAATCTGCCGTAGATCTCCGACTCCGAGGCCCACAGGGCAGCGATTGGCTCCTCGCGTTCGAGCACATCGTCAAAGTGCCGTTTTATCATTTCGGTGAGCAGTCCCCGACGGCGGTGTGTTGGCGAAACGGTGACCACCGTGGTGCCACCACATGGCACGACGTTACCCGGCACGGTCATCTCCAGACTGTAAGCGCCAATCGTCGAGACCATCCCGTCGTCCTCGAAGTGGCCGAAAGCACGATCGATCTCGAGGATCGATCGGAAAGTGTCCTCTTCGGGGTTGAAGTCGAACCCGAACGTCCGCTCCATGTTCCTTACGAATGAGGGATATGAGTCGTCGTCGACACGGCGCAGCTCAGGCGCCATATCAGCTGTCCGTCGGGACGCCTGCTGCGGTTCTGGTGTTCTCGACTTCGGTGGCGAAGTTGTCGGCGGCCTGGGTGTACGCCACCACTGCGGCGCGCCGGAGATCGCCGGGATCGTCCGACTGGAGGCCGGCGAGAGCGTCGTCGGCCGCTCCTGCAGCCTGATCGCTCGCGCTGGTCAGGGCCTGGTGGCTGGTCTCGAACCCGACCGGAACGGTCATCGCGGCGACCCGGTCGGCCAGGGCCTGAGTGTCTGTTTCGACAGTGGTCATCCTTGCCTCGGCGTCCCTATATTCGATCTCTCGCGGGTCGGCGTCGAAGCCATCATTGACGGTGACCATCTCAGTGCGAAGGAGTTGGAGGGCGGTGTTCACCTCGTCGAGTTCGGTGAGGTAGGCCTGCACCTCGGGGTCGACCGTGCCGTTGCCGGGGTCGGTTCCAAGAGTTGTGGTGGTCTCGCCGTTGAGCGCCGTTGTCGTCGTCACGCCTACTGCCAGCGTGGTGTCGGGGGAGGCTTCCGGCAGCTCGCTGATGAAAAAGTAGGTGAACGCGATCATCCCCAACACGACGAGGGGGAGGATCCATCGGCCCGGCTTCGGGTCTGGGTTGACTGCCATGACGTTCAAAACGATAGCTCCCTGTGGCGAGTTCCCGGGTAACCGGGGACACCTTCCGAATCGCGGCTGCCAACGGGACCCTTGAACCGGCCGTTCGCAGCCCATACGTTCGTCTCATGGATGAAAAGAATCAGGAGGTCTACGAGAGGATTCCGTGGGAGTCCCTCGAAAAGCAGGGCGGCGATCGACAGTGGCTGATCCTGGGCATCGCAGGAGCAGTCGTCGCGGGATCGCTCGGCTACTCGTTCATGAGCAACCGACCGGCACCACTCCCGCCCCCTCCGACCGAGGCGGCGGCAGCCGCGACGGCGCCAACCACAACCTTTGCACCGGTGGCCCCTGTTCCAGTCCCGGCGCCGGCTCAACCGGCTCCCAGCCTTGTTACGGAGGCCGATCTCTACGCGGTCCATCCCGACAGCCTTGCTGCGGAAGCTGCGGCCCATGCTCGCTGGGTGGTTCGGGAGTTACTGGCGAGTGATGGCTCGTCCGAACAGGGGGTTCTCCGCAGCCTGTTGCCGGCAGACATCCCGCTCCCCTCCATACCGGAAGGGGTACTCGTATTCGTGGAGTGGGTCGATTCGGTGGGAGTCGAAGAGATCGATATCGGCACCTACCGCGTCGACGTGCTGGCCCGATACATGGTCTCCGCTGGCGGTGGCGACTATCAGAGAGTCGACCCTGAGGTCTTCACCCTCGATATCGCGATGGCCGACGGCATGCCCCGCCTGTTGGGTGCGCCCGGTGTCAAGGCAGTCGAATCACCGGCGACTGTAGGCCTCGGTCTTAGCGCCGTTCCCGATGCAGTGGCCGCCGGCGTCGAGACCCTGCGCCCGGGTAGCGAGATCGTCGGCGGCTACGTCGACCAGGGCGGGATCTGGAACGTCGTGGTCATGGCGACAGGCCCGGGAGGAGTCATCCGGCCCGAGATGATTCCGATCAGTCCCTGAAACTCCGTTAGTCGCTTCCGAAATGGGTCTCTAGGATCCGGGTCGCCTCGGGAGTTATCGCTTCCCACGATCCGGCAGGAGTTTTGGTGATGGTTACGAAGTCGGCGGTCATGAAGATGCTCCCCACGCCTTCGAGGGCGAGAAGCTCGGTGGCCATCTCGCTGTCGGTTTCTTTGCCGCTCACGAAGGTGGCAGGTCCGCCGACCGGCTTACCCACCGGGAACTTCATTGCGTTGGGGTTCGGCGTCGGGGCCGGGTTGATCGCCATGGGACTCTGAGAGTACCCCAATGGTTGCATTCGTAGGGGTCGATGTCGGAGGCACCTTCACCGACATCGTCGCCTACGACGGCGTATCGGTGGCTTCGTGGAAGACACCCACCACATCGCCGCAGTCGGCGGGTGTGGTCGAGGCTCTGGCGCGAATCGAAGGAACCGACTTCCATTTCCTGCACGGGACCACCGTTGCAACCAATGCTTTGCTCGAAGGCACCGGGGCGAGAGTGCTGCTGGTCACATCGGCGGGTTTCGAGGATGTCATCGAGATCGGGCGCCAGGCCCGCCCCTCCCTATATGACCTGTCTGCAAATCGTCCCTCGCCTCTGGTCCTGCGTGGCGACCGGGTGGGCCATACCGATGTCGAGGTGACCCTCGAGATTCTCCGTGACATCGAGCCCGACTCGGTGGCTGTCGGGCTGCTCGACTCCTTCCTGGACCCTCTGGCAGAACAGGAGCTGGCAGCAGCAATCCGACGCACCTTTCCCGGCATGCCTGTGAGCGTTGCCTCCGAGGTTTCGCCCGCTTTCCGGGAGTACGAGCGACTCGCGACCACCGTCATCGATGCCTATCTGGCGCCGCGGGTCGTCGGGTATCTGAAAGACCTCGACGAGCAGGTCTCGGCTCTGTCGACGTCGGTGATGGCGTCGTCGGGCGGCATGCTTCCTTTCTACGCAGCGAACGCTGCTGTGGGGACCCTCACCCTCTCCGGTCCGGCTGCCGGCGTGGTGGCCGGTGACAGTCTGCGCCGTCACCATGGCCTCCAATCTGTCATCACCCTCGATATGGGCGGGACGTCCACCGATGTGGCGAGGATCGGCGCCGACGGGGTGGTGCTCGCCCCGACCCAGACCATTGGAGGCAGGGTGAACCGGGTCCCGTCGATGCCCATCCATACGGTTGGCGCCGGGGGTGGATCGATCGCCTGGGTGGATCCGGGCGGCTCGCTCCGGGTTGGCCCTGCATCGGCGGGTGCCAATCCCGGCCCTGCGTGCTACGGCCTCGGCGGCAGGGAGGCGACGGTCACCGACGCCAATCTGTTCCTGGGATACATGCCGGAGGAGACGGGCTTCTCTTCGGGGTTGAATATGAGCCGAGCGCTTGCCGGTAAGGCCCTGTCCCGGCTGGGCAGCCGACTCGGGCTTTCGGATCTCGAGGTGGCGCGAGGGATCATTCGTGTGGCCGATGCCCATGTCGACCGAGCAATCCGGAAGGTCTCAGTCGAGGAGGGCTTCGACCCGCGCCAGGCGCGCCTGCTGGCGTTCGGTGGAGCCGGCGGGCTGCACGCAACGAGATTGCGCCGTGCCCTCGGCATGCAGGCGGTGCTGATCCCTCCTCACCCCGGCGCGTTCTCGGCCCTCGGCCTGCTGCTGTCGCGGCCCAGGGTCGAACAGCTGAGATCGATACTTGCCGACACCGAAGACCCGGAACTGGTGGATGCCGCCGGAGCCATCGGCCACGATGCCACCCAGCGTTTCATCGACATCTACGACCTGCCGCCCGCCGGGACGCAACTGCTCGTGGACGTTCGATACCAGGCACAGTCCCACGAATTGTCCATCCCCTACCGGGATAAACACGTCAGGGCGGATTTCGTCGACGAGCACCGGTCACGGTTCGGGTTCGATCTCGGCGACACTGCAGTCGAAGTGGTGAACGTCCGGGGGGTCGCCCACGGTGATGCTCCGATCGAATGGGACTCGGTTGTTGCCAGGTCAACCCTCGAGCCCGAGCGGATCCGCAGGCCCTTGTGGGCGGGTGACGGAGAAGTAGTTGCCGATGTATGGCGCCGCACCACCCTCCCCCCCGGCTTCGAACTCGAAGGACCTGCCCTGATCGTCGAGGGTACGGCCTCGGTGCTGGCCGAGTCCGGAGACCGGGTGCGGGTACTCGACGACGGAACCCTGGAGATCACCTGATGACTCTCGACATCGAAGCTGCTTGCCGACTCGTTTCCGCTCGCCTGGCTCAGGCAGCTGACCCGGACAAAGCACCCGCGATGCAGGCCTACATGAAGTCGGACATGCCTTTCTATGGAGTGCAGAAGGCGGGCCGCACCGGAATCCTGCGCGACCTGGTGGGCGAATACCGACCGAAGACCGGAGATAGCTACCGGGAGCTAGTCCTTGCCCTCTGGAACCTCGACCATCGGGAGGAGAAGTACATCGCCCTGGGCGTCGCCCGTCACTTCAAAGCACACATCGTCCCGACCCAGATCGACCTCTATCACCGGCTGATCACCGAAGGGGCATGGTGGGACCTGGTCGACGAAGTTGCCACTCATCTGATTCGAGACCTCGTTGTCGGCGACCGGGTTGAGAGCTGGTCGGTGGTCGACAGCTGGATCGATGACGACGACATGTGGCTGCGGCGGACTGCCCTCATCTGCCAGGTGGGGGCCAAGGACCACACCGACCCCGACCGTCTCTTCGCGTTTTGCGCGGCGCGGGCCCACGAGGAGGAGTTCTTCATCAGAAAGGCAATCGGCTGGGCGTTGCGCGACTACGCCCGGACCGATCCGCCTGCTGTGGCCTCGTTCATCAATGACCACGTCGGTCAGCTATCCGGACTCAGCTACCGCGAAGGCTCGAAGCACATCGGCGAACTGGTGGAGCCGCGATGATCGACCCGATCACGCTCGAGGTCGTCCGCAACCAGTTGGCCTCAGTTGCCGAGGAGATGGGCACGGTGCTCAGGCTCACCTCGCTGTCGCCGAACATCAAGGAGCGCGCCGATTGCAGCGCTGCTCTCTTCACTCCCGACGGTGTGATGCTTGCCCAAGCGGAGCACATCCCGGTCCATCTCGGGTCGATGCCTGCGTCGGTGGAGGCTTGTATCGCGCGTTTCGATCCCCGGCCCGGCGTGCAATACGCCGTCAACGACCCGTTCCACGGGGGCACCCACCTCAACGACCTGACGCTGGTGGCTCCGGTGTTCTCGGGGTCGAGCCTCGTCGGATGGGTTGCCAACCGCGCCCACCACGCCGATGTCGGAGGTGAGGCCCCGGGCTCCATGCCCGCTCACGCCACCCGGCTCGAACAGGAAGGCCACGTTGTCCCGCCGATGATTGCGGTGTCCGACGACGCCTGGGCTGATGAGTTCGCGCTTCCTTTTCTCGAGGCGACCCGTACGCCGATCGAACGGACAGGCGACCTCTCTGCGCAGATCGGTGCGAACGCCGTTGGGGCGCGGCGTCTCACCGGGTTGGTCGCGACCGAGGGTGAAGCCGCTTTCCTCGCGATGAGCGAGGCGCTCCTCGGATACGGGGAGCGAAGGATGGCAGCTGCTCTTGCCGATCTCCCCGACGGAGCGTACACCTTCGAGGACTTCATGGAACACGGCGATGCCGACGTTGCGATCAGGGTTGCGGTGACAGTCGACGGCGACGGGCTGGTCGCCGACTTCTCCGGCACGGACCCCCAGGTGGAAGCGAACTTCAACGCCGTGCAGGCAGTAACCCGGTCGTGTCTGTACTACGCAGTCAGGGTGGCCACCGACCCGACCATCCCTGCCAACGGAGGGTGCTACCGACAGCTGCAGCTTCGCACCGAAGCGGGATCTGTGGTCGATGCCGTGGCACCGGCCGCAGTGGCTGCTGGGAATGTGGAGACCAGCCAGAGGATCTCCGATGTGCTGCTCGGGGCACTTGCCGGTGCCGCTCCGGACCGGGTCGGGGCCGCAGGACAGGGGACGATGAACAACGTCCTCATCGGCAACGATGACTTTGCCTATTACGAGACCGTCGCTGGAGGTCAGGGGGGCCGCCCCAGCGGGCCCGGCCAGTCGGGGATCCAGACCGGGATGACCAACACCGAGAACACCCCGATCGAATCGCTGGCGGGCCACTATCCGTTTCGTGTCACCGGATACACCCTCCGTATCGGAAGCGGTGGCCCCGGACTCCACCCGGGTGGGGAGGGAATCGTCCGGGAGATCATTTTCGACGTCGACGCTGTTCTCTCCTTGATGGGTGAGCGGCGACGCCATGCCCCGTGGGGACTGAAGGGAGGCGGGCCCGGGGCTGTCGGCGAGGACTGGCTGATTCGCAGCGACGGGGAGCGGGTTCGGCTCGGCGCCAAATCGACGGTAGAAGTCTCGGCCGGCGATCGTCTTCTGGTACTGACGCCCGGTGGCGGGGGTTGGGGTCCCAACGACGGCGGCGCTGCGACACGCTGAGGTAGTGCATTCCCGAACAACTACCGTCATGGTGGTGAGAGCCATCGATGAATTGCGTAGCCTGCTCGGCGCGGAGAGAGTGCTCGACGACCCGCTCGAGCGTCACATCTTTTCCAAGGATGCCTCCCTCATGAGGGGAAACCCTGATTGCATCGTCTTCCCGAGCACGGCTGAAGAGGTGGCAATGATCGTGCGGATCGCGGCAGCCCATTCCCTGCATGTGATCGCCCGCGGGGCCGGGACCGGGCTCACCGCCGGAGCCTCACCGGCACGAGGGGGGATCGTGGTGGTGATGACGGGGATGAACGAGATCGAGATCGACGCTCCCAATCAGGCAGCGTGGGTGGGACCAGGCGTGATCAACCTCGACCTGAGCCGAGTCGCCCGGCCCTACGGCCTCCACTTTGCTCCGGACCCTTCCTCGCAATCAGCATGCACGATCGGGGGCAACCTGGCCAACAACTCCGGCGGTCCCCACTGCCTTGCGGAGGGGAGTACGACGTCGCATATCCTCGGGCTGGAGTTCGTCACCGCCTCGGGGGAGATCCTCCACACCGGGAGTCTGGCTCCCGACTCGCCAGGGCTCGACCTGCGCGCCCTTCTCGTCGGCTCTGAAGGGACGCTCGGGATTGCAACGAGGGTTCTGGTCAGGCTGCTCCCACTCCCCGAGGATGTTCGCACCCTTCTGCTCGATTTCGGCTCTGTCGAGGCCGCGGCGCGGACCGTTTCCGACGTGATCGGCGCGGGCATGGTTCCTGCGGCGCTGGAGATGATGGACCAGAGGATGACGACGGCCATCGAGAATTGGCTGGGAGCCGGACTTCCCACCGACGCAGCAGCGGTGTTACTGGCTGAGGTCGTGGGCTCGGCGGCAACCGTGGAGTCGGAAGCACAGGTCATCTCCGAGATCGGACGTGCCAACGGTGCGCGCAACGTTGTCATCGCCATCGAGGAGGCCGACCGCGACCTGCTATGGAAAGGGAGAAAGTCTGCATTCGGGGCCGTGGCCCAGCTTGCACCCGATTATTACCTGCATGACACGGTCGTGCCCAGGACGCGCCTGGTCGAGGCTATGGCCGGTGTGTATGAGATCGCCGACCGCCTCGGCCTCACCATGCTCAATGTCTTTCATGCAGGCGACGGCAATCTCCATCCACTGATCGCTTTCGACGCGTCCGATCCGGTGGTGGCGGATAAGGTGAGGCAGGCAGGAGACCAGATCGTGGAGCTCTGTCTGTCGATGGGCGGTGCGCTTTCGGGCGAGCACGGCATCGGCGTCGAGAAACGTGATCTGATGTCGGCGAGCTTCTCCGAGATCGACCTCGACGCCCAGGCGAGGGTGAAAGACGTTTTCGACCCTTCTCACCTGCTCAACCCGGACAAGATCCTCCCCGCAGGGTCGCGGTGCTTCGACTTCGGTGGTGTACGTAGGGAAATACCTGAAGGTGCCTGGGTTTGAGCCAGCTCGCAGACCTCGAAGGCGAAATCGATGGCGCCCCCGAAGGGGTCCATTTGCTTCCGGCCAACGTCGATGACCTGGTTCGGATCGTAAAGGCGGCTTCAGAGAGGTCGGTCCCGCTTCGGGTGTGGGGAGGGGGCACTCGCCAGAAGATGGGCCAACCCCCACTGGGAGGTTGGGTCGTCTCGACCCGGAAGCTGAGTCAGGTCGAGGTCTGGGAGCCTGACGACCTCACAGTTGTCGTCGGGGCAGGCATCGGGGTGGGTGATCTCGAATCGCGGCTCGCAGCCAAGAACCAGACGGCAGTGCTTCCCGAAAATGCGGGATCCGCCACGCTGGGAGGAGTGTTGGCAACAGGCCGCGCCCCGCTGCGCAGGGCCCGCCATCTCGGCATGAGGGAGCGGGTCCTGGAAGTGACATCCGTCACCGGGGATGGCCGGGTGGTCCGCTCTGGCGGGCGTGTGGTCAAGAATGTCTCCGGTTTCGACCTGCACAAGGCCGCGGTGGGTGCGTTTGGCTCCCTCGGGATCATCGCCCTGGTCTGTCTGAAGCTCTGGCCCGTGGCCCGGGCCTCGGCGACGATTCGCATCGACGACCGGGAGGAAGTGGCGAGGGTGCGACGACCCCTCGCCTTGCTCGAGTCATCAGAAGGGATCGACCTGTTCGTCAGCGGGACGGAGGCAGATGTCGACGACACCGTTGCCCGTATTGGAGGTGAGGCGATTGCCGGCCTGCACTGGCCCGGCGACCCGGCTGGCGCCTTCAGCTGGTCACTGCGGGTCCCGCCTTCACTCATGGCAGAGGCGCTGAACCGGGTGGCCCCGTGGGACTATCTCGCGGTCCATGGCACCGGTGAACTGCGCCTGGCCTCCGACGACATCGAAGGTGCGGTCGACTTGCGGGCCTGGGCGGAGGAGTCGGGCGGCTCTCTCGTCCTGATCGATCATCCGGGAGAGATCCCTCCCATCGACCCGTGGGGGACGCCTCCGGAAACCGTTGACTTGCAACGTGCTCTGATCGCCCAATTTGATCCGGAACGAATCATCAACCCGGGCAGACTGCCGGGGGGAATCTGATGGGTTGGGTGACTGAGCATCATCCCGACAGGGCTGGCCTGTCAGCCTGCGTTCAATGCGGCCTCTGTCTCCCGGTGTGCCCGACCTTCCGCCTCACCGGCCGGGAAACGGCGTCACCGCGCGGTCGGCTGCAGGCGATGAGCGCGGTTGCCGATGGCGTTATGGAAGTCAATGCCAAGTTCGAGGAGATCCTCGACTTCTGCCTGGGCTGCAGGGCGTGCGAGCCCGTATGCCCGGGGATGGTGCCGTACGGTTCACTGCTCGAGGGCTCACGGGCTGAGATCGCAGCGCAAGTTCCGTCTTCCGGCCGCCGGTTTCGCGGACTGGTGCTGGGGAGAGTGCTGCCGTCGCGTCGGATCCTCGGCGCCCTCACTTTCCTCCTCCGCCTCTTCCAGAGATTGGGCCTGGTCCGGATCGCCCCCGGCCGGTTCCGCCGATCGCTTTCCGGGCTGCGGCGCCTACAGCGAGCCCCGGTCCGGAAATTCTCAGAGCGCGGCACCCCTGGCACGGTGGGTGTTCTGCTCGGCTGTGTTCAAGAGCAGTGGTTCTCGCCGGTCAACACCGCTGCGATCGAGCTGCTGACAATGGCGGGGCACCGGGTGGTGATTCCGGAGCAGCAGACCTGTTGCGGGGCACTTGCCGCACACGACGGCCATGCCGAAGTTGCTGACGTGCTTGCCGTACGCAACGAAGATGCATTCGGCGATTGTGAGGTCATCGTCGCTGCCGCCGCCGGATGCTCGGCTCATCTCGGTGACACCTACGGCGCGAGAGCCGAGGACATCACAACGACGATCGCCCGGGCAATCGACGACGGGCTCCTTCCGGTGCTGACGCGCTCGGGTGACGAAGTTGTCGTTCAGGACCCATGTCATCTCCGTCACGCCCAACGGGTGACTGCCGCTCCCCGCCGTATCATCCAGGCAGCCGGTTTCGATGTGGTCGAGATCGATGACGACGGGATGTGCTGCGGTGCAGCGGGCCTCTACACGGTGCTCCAGCCTGAAGCCTCTGCTGCTCTGGGTGACCAGAAGGCCACCCGGATCCGAGCAGCCGGCGGGGCCATCGTTGCCTCGGCGAACCCGGGCTGTGAGATGCAGTTGCGGGCATTCCTCGGTGATGACTACGAAATCAGGCACCCGATCGAGCTGTATCTCGAAGCCGTCAAACGGTCCGCTGCGGGCACTAACGTCGCACCCGTGGAGATGAATTCTTGAACGAGGTCCTGGGGGGAGAGTCTCTGACCGAGCGCCTCAAGCGATACGGGATACTTGCCTACGGGGCGATGGGGAACATGTTCGATGTTGGCCTGGTCGTGCTCGGCACTCTCCTCGTCGGGTTGGGGCTCACGGTCCTGCTCGCCGGATTCGACGTCGTCGGAGCTATCGACGACATGTCAACGCCGGCAATGCTCGGGTCATCGATCATCCTCATCGTGGTCGGCATGTTCGCTCTCGGAGTAGCTTCCGAGGGCCCGCTGGGCAGGGGCAGGCGCCTCGTCGGATTCAATATCTGGGAGATTGGCATCGGCCGGGCGATTTCTGCCTTCTTCGTCGGTCTGGTGATGCTCATGATCCATCAGCTGACGGCGGGGATCGTCGATGATCTCCCTTCGGTCTTTCTCCGCGGTGCCGACGGCCTGCACGCGGTGGCTGTTGCAGGCATGGTTGCTGTCCCCCTGGTCGGGGTGCCCTTATCGCTGCTGATTCGCAACCTCGGGGACGGTTACGACTGGCTGAAGCGCTACGAGGTCCACTCTGTCTTTGTCGTCTGGCTGATCGCCACGCTGATCATGCTCTGAGCCGGCTCAGACAGCCTTGGTGTAGACGAAGGTCTCCGAAACTTCTGCTCCCGCCCGGCGCAGGGCCTCGCCCGACCACCCCGTCTCCGGGATACGGTAGGTCACCCGGTCTGCCTCGCGCTCTACGGCCAGGTGATCAACGCCGGCGATGAGGCGGGGGAAGTCGTTGGGCGAAGAGGCGATCCAGACAATGTCGATCTCATCCGCCGCCGGGTATTCGGCCACCGCCCAACCGGCCGGGTGGTTGAAGAGCCGCTGCTCACGGGCGGCAAGGTCGAGATCTTCGACAGTCGCACGTCTCCAGGTCCATGCACTTGCCTTCAAGCCTCGACCCGCTTCGCAGAGCTCACCGGTCGACCAGTACATCCACGCAGGGTCGACGTCGGAGCGCCCCGCGATGCTCAACCTCTCCAACTTCACGGGCTGGTCGGCCGCCCGACCTTCGATAACCGCGAACACCCAACTGGAGGTCTTGCGGTAGCCGAGCTTCTCCACCTGGGCCTGGGCGGCAAGGTTGGTGTCTTCGGTGGCGAGGCGGACCACCCGGCCGCCTTGCTCACGCACCCAGTCCGCCGAGGTTTTGTTGAGCATCGAACCGAGGCCACGGCGCTGGGCGTCGGGATGGACCCGCGCCGCCGACAGCCATCCTTCGTCATCGCTGAGCATTCTCACCAGAGAAACCCCTCTGGCGATGTCCTCAGAGTCGACAGCAACCAGGACGTGGAGGCTCTCGTGGTCGATCCAGCCGGGCAGTGACTCGGCGACGTAGTCACCCCACTCGAACGTGTCCTGAGTCCAGGCGGCGATGCCGGGTGCGTCGGTGGGTCGGGCGGGTCGCACGGTGTACCTCACGGCTCACATCCGATCCGGGACCTGGATTCCCAGAAGGTCGAGAAGCCTTTCGAGCGTGGCCAGGGTCCAGGAGGCGAGGGAGAGGAGCGAAGTCTGCCGACCGCTGTCTGGCTCGGAGAGGATGTGGCAGGCGTCATAGAACCGGTTGAATCGGACCGCGACTGTGTGGGAGTACTCGGCGATGTGATTCGGAGCGCGGAGTTCAATGCTCCTCGCCACCACCTCCGGAAACTGGGTGAGCTCCAGCAGCAGCTCGCGCTCGGCGTCGACTTCCGGCGCGAGGATCGGCCCGGCGACGAGTCCCAGGTCGGCTGCCCGCCTCAGGATCGATTTGATCCTCACTGCGGCATATTGCAGATATGGCCCGGTCTTGCCTTCGAACGAGCTGAACCGGTCGAGGTCGAACACGTAGTCTGATGAGCGGTTGTTGACCAGGTCGCCGTACTTCAGGGCTGCCACCCCAACCTGGGCGGCAATCTGCTGGCGCTCCTCCTCGGGGTATTCCTCGGCCAGGTGGGCCTCATCGAGCCGTTCCCGGGCCGCGTTGATGATCATCGAAATCAGGTCTCCAAGCCTCACCACCCCGCCTTCCCGGGTCCGGAACGGTTTCCCGTCAGGCCCGTTCATGGTCCCGAAGCCGATGTGCTCCATCTCGACCCGCTCCGGGGCGATGCCGGTCTTCCGGGCGACCCGGAAGACCTGGGTGAAGTGGTCGGACTGACGACGGTCGACAACATAGAGAATGAGATCGGCTTCGAGGTCTTCAACGCGCATCTCAACGGTGGCGAGATCGAATGTCGAGTAGAGGTACCCACCTGCCGACGACTCCAGGATCAGGGGCGGGTACTCCCTGTTGTCGTCCGCTTCGTCGACTTTCACGATCAGGGCGCCATCGGACTCCTCGGCGAACTCGGTCGCACCGAGACGCTCGACGAGTGGGGTGAGGCGATCCCGCACGTCAGACTCCCCGTACCAGAGGTCGAAATTGACCCCCAGAGCTGCAAAGTCGGCCCTTTGCGACTCCTCACTGACAGCCTTCATCTGCTTCCAGAGTGCGAGATAGCCGGGATGGCCCTGCTGCAGTGCCACTGTCGTCTCCCTGGCCAGGGCCTGGAAGTCTTCGTCCTCTCGAGCTCTCGCCGCCGCCTCGGGGTAAATCCGTTGCAGGTCGTCGAGGCTCACAGGGGGAGTGGCCGGGAACTCGACTGCACTTTCGTCGAAGTAGGGGAGGTCGGGCTGCTCCTCCTCGATGGCAGCGATCACCAGGCCCATCTGAAACCCCCAATCACCGAAGTGGGGGTCGCGGATCACCTTCTCCCCGGCAAAGTCGAGGAGCC
This sequence comes from Acidimicrobiia bacterium, assembly GCA_041748855.1. GTDB lineage: Bacteria > Actinomycetota > Acidimicrobiia > Spongiisociales > ZC4RG35 > MA-ANB-1. The sequence goes on along the minus strand of JBGTCK010000058.1, from coordinate 3,832 downwards.
GTGCGATCGAGTCTCCGATGATCGTCGCCCGGATGTGGCCGACATGCATCGCCTTGGCCACGTTGGGGCCGGCGTAGTCGACCACAACCGTCCTCGGGGTATCCGGAGAAGCGAAGCCCAGGTTGGGGTCCTGGTTTGTCTTTCCCGCCCATTCGGCAAGTGTGGCGTCGGTGAGGATGATATTGATGAACCCGGGCCCGGCTACCGAGCAGGAGGCAATCTCAGGCTCTTTCTCCAGATAGGCAACCACGCCGTCGGCAATCTCTCGAGGAGCCGTTCCCGCCTGTTTGCCGGCAGCCATCGCCCCGTTGCACTGAAACTGGGCAAGCTCAGGGCGCTGTGACGGCACCACCGCGCCGAATTCAGCATAAAGCCCGAGCGATGCAAAAGCTGCGCCCACCAGTTCCGAAAGATGCTTCTGTAACGACATCCCCGCCGAGAGTAACGGGGTAATCCCCCCTGCCAGAACCTCCCGCGAGCGTTATCGGAGTGAGTACCGCGTTTGTATCTCTCCCACCGCCCGAAAGGGTGGGGGGAGTACCGGCGACGAAGGAGCCGGGGAGGGGGGCTCGTTCCCAACCAACGCTGTTTGGGATATGTCTGCTCTCAACTTGGAGAGTCTCATGCCCCCTTACCTCCGCCTCCTTCGTCGGGCGCAGGGACCTTTCCCCCATTCGGCTTCGCCTCCGGGGGAACGGCAAGTACTAACTGGTCCCGTTCCGGGATCAGTTAGTACTTGGCCAGCTCCTGGGCTTTTTCGACTATGTCTTGGGCGGTGGGGTAGAGGGCGCCTTCCAGGGTGCCCGCGTAGGGCATTATCGGGACATCGGGGAGGGCCATTCGCTTCACTGGGGCGTCGAGCCACTCGAAGGTCTTGTCGGCGATCTGGGCGGCTACCTCTGCGCCGTAACCGACGAACTCGTTGTCCTCATGGACGATGAGGGCGCGTGAAGTCTTCTTGATCGACTCCTCAATTGTCGGCCAGTCGAGCGGCTTGAGGCTGCGCAGATCGATCACTTCGGGAGAGATGCCGAGTTCCTCCAGGATCGCTGCGGCCTCGATGGCGAAATGGGCCATCGCTCCGTAGGCGATGATCGTGAGGTCGGTTCCGGGGTGTCTGATGGCCGCCTTTCCCAGCGGTACCCGGTACTCGCCTTCGGGGTAGGGGCCTTTGGCGAGGCGATATAGCTTCTTCGGTTCGAGGAAGAGGACCGGGTCGGGGTCTTCCACTGCGGTGAAGAGGAGCCCTTTGACGTCGGCCGGGGTCGAAGGGACAACAACCTTGAGTCCGGGCACGTGGGAGTAGAACGACTCGATCGATTGGGAGTGATAGAGGGCGCCGTGGATTCCAGCGCCGTACGGCGTCCGGATCACGATCGGGCAATGCCAGCGGCCATCGGAGCGGAACGAGATGCGGGCGGCCTCAGAGACGATTTGGTTGAACGCAGGATGGATGTAGTCGGCGAACTGGATCTCAGGTATCGGCTTGAACCCTGCTGCGGACATGCCGATCGCAACCCCGATTATCGATGACTCTGCGATCGGGGTGTTGAAACAACGCTCAGGCCCGAAGACCTCGGTAAGCGACTCGGTCGCCTTGAATACACCCCCTTTGCGGCGGGCGACGTCCTCGCCGAACAGGATGGTGTCGTCGTAGGTGGCGAAGATCTCATGAAGGGTGCGGTTGATGGCGGTGATCAAGTTGACCGTCTCGCCTTCAACCGGTGGGTCGGGCTCGGTGGTGGGGGTGTCGGGGATGATCGGCTTGGCGTAGACCCGCGAGGTCGGCTCGTCGGGGTCGGCAGATGCCTCGGTCTTCTTGACTGCCTCGGCGAGGGTCGCGATCACCTGTTCATCGAGAGCAGCCTCCTCCGGCTCTGTGAGCAGCCGGTTCTCGATGAGGTACAGCTTGAGCGCCTCCAACGGGTCCTTCTTTCGCCAGGTCTCCACCTCTTCCCGGGTTCGGTAGAGGGTGTCGTTGTCGTCGGAAGTGTGGGCGTAGTAGCGGTAGGTGTCTGCCTCGATGAGTGTCGGCCCTTCTCCGGCGCGTGCCCGGGCGACTGCTGTCTGCATGGTGGCCACCACCTCGAACGGATCGTTTCCGTTGATGGCGTGGCCAGGAAACCCGTAACCCTGCGCCCGATCGGCGATCTTTCCTGCCACCTGTTCTTCGGCGGGCACCGAGATCGCATACTGGTTGTTCTCGATGACGAAGATCAGCGGCAGTCGGTGGATCCCCGCCCAGTTCATAGCCTCGTGCCAATCTCCCTCCGAGGTGGATCCTTCTCCTCCGTACACCGCGCAGACCGCCCCGGTGCCCCGGAGTTTGAGGGCCAGAGCTATGCCTGCCGCATGCGGGAACTGGGGACCAATGACGGAGGACTGGGTGAGGACTCTCCGATCGGGGTCGGACCAGTGGCTCGGGAGCTGCCTGCCTCCAGACATCGGGTCGGCTTTCTTGGCGAAGACCCCGTAGAAGACGTCCTCGGGGGTGAATCCCCAGGCAAGGGCGACCCCCATGTCGCGGTAGTAGGGGAGGATCCAGTCCTTCTCCCGATCCAGGGCGAAGACCGAACCCACCTGAATTGCCTCATGGCCTGAGGCTCCCAGGACGAAGTCGGCCCGGCCCTGCCGTTGCAATGCCCACATCCGATCGTCGACCCGGCGCGCCATGAGAACCAACCGGTACATCTCGATCATCTGATCATTGCTGAGCCCGAGGGAGTCGTGGGTGCGTGCGGTCACGGTCGACTAGTTCCGATCGTCGCCGCTGCGGCGGAATCGTCTGAGGTCACCGATGTCCTGAATCCGCTCCCGGGCGACGTGGATTGCTGCGGCGTTGGGATTGATGTTCTGTTCCTTCGCAGTCTCCAAGATCTTCAGAGTTGCTTCGAAGATCCCATCGACCCGATGCATGGCCCGCATCTTGGAGTATCCGTGAAGCTCGTCGTAGACGTTGATCAGCCCGCCGGCGTTCACTACGAAGTCGGGGCCGTAGAGGATTCCCCTGTCGGCGATGAGCTCCGCGTCTTTTTCGGTGGCAAGTTGGTTGTTGGCGCTACCGACGATCGCCTTGCAGTTGAGTTCGGGGATCGTCTTCTCGTTCAGCCCCGCACCGAGGGCGCACGGCGAGAAGAAGTCGGTTTCGACCGTATGGACCGATTGGAAATCGACGGTTGGTGCTCCGAACTTCTCGATTGCGGCGTCGAGGGTCGGTTGGTAGGCGTCGGCGATGAGCACCTCGGCTCTCGCTTCGACGAGGAGTTGGACAAACGCTGAGCCAACCTTTCCGACCCCTTGCACCACAAAGCGGCGGTCCGCCAGTTCGGGGTCGCCCCAGAGGAACTGGGCCACGGCCCTTGCTGCCGCGTACAGGCCTCGGGCGGTCACAGGAGAGGGGTCTCCGGCCCCGCCTTCGGCCACTGAGTTGCCCAGGGCCCAGCGGGTCTCACGGCGCACCATGTCGAGGTCCTTGGTCGTGGTGCCGACATCTTCGGCTGTGATGTACCGCCCTTGCAACGAGTCGACGATACGGCCATAAGCGCGGAAGAGTCGCTCGGACTTGTCCGTCAGGGGGTCGCCGATGATGACCGCTTTGCCGCCTCCCAGGTCCAGGCCCGCCGCAGCCGCCTTGTAGCTCATCCCCTCGGACAGGCGGAGGACGTCGATGAGGGCCTCTTTCTCGGATTCGTACGGAAAAAAGCGAGTCCCGCCTAAAGCGGGACCGAGAGCAGTGGAGTGGATGGCGATAATGGCCTTGAGTCCGGATACTTTGTCGTAGCCGTAAAGGACCTGTTCGTGTCCCTCGACGGCAACCTCATCGAATACGGTC
>JBGTCK010000057.1:0-43494 GCA_041748855.1 Acidimicrobiia bacterium | reverse complement strand
TGCGCCATGATCCCGATATTCCGGGTTCGGCTCAGCGGTACCTCTCGCAGGTGCGACAGCGCGTTTCCGTTGCTCATTCTCTCTTCAACTACTCCGACTCGTTATGTATTTTGAAAACGCCGCTCCACATTCGTGGAGCGGATGCAGTTCACTCCGTGAACTGCCGCCTGCTCCGACGGTTCGAGACTCACTTCGGAAATGAGAGCCCGCCTGCCGAAACATTCGGTCTAAGTCTTCAGTTTTCGTATCTGACTACCGCAAGCGGGAGTTCGCTTGCGAACTCCAATGCGTCGCTTTAGCGACGCACTACCACCGGTAGTGGGCGAAAGCCTTGTTCGACTCCGCCATCTTGTGAACGTCTTCTTTTCTCTTGATGGCCGCACCGCTGTTATTCGATGCGTCCAAAATCTCGTTGGCCAGGCGCAGAGCCATGGTGGGCTCACGCCGTTTCCGGGCGAAGGAGACGAGCCAGCGAATCGCCAGGGTCTCCTGCCGGCGAGGGGCAACCTCGATGGGCACCTGATAGTTCGAGCCTCCGACCCTGCGGGAGCGGACCTCGAGCTGGGGACGGATGTTGTCGACTGCCCGCTTCAGGACGACACTGGGGTCCTGGCCGGTGCGCTTCTCCACGGTCTCCAGCGCCTCATAGACGATCGACCGGGCAGTTCCCTTTTTCCCCTTCAGTAGGACCTTGTTGATGACCTTGCTGACGAGGACGCTGCGGAACACCGGGTCTGGAGCGATTTTCCGGATCTGCGCTGGTGCTCTACGCATCAGTGCGCCGTCCCGTCGAGTCGCTCGCGCGTTTCGGCGAGACAGATGTTCGTCTGGCAAGGACGCAGGACGAAGGCGCACCCGGTGCGGTGCGTTGAGGACGAGGACGCCGCCAGGCGGGCAGCTGTCCGTTGAAACGTCTGAGAATTGGCGGGTCGGTGCACTTAGCTCAGTCCTTCTTCGACCCGTAGCGGGAGCGGGCTTGCTTGCGGTCGTTGACACCGGAGGCGTCGAGCGTGCCGCGAATGACCTTGTAGCGGACTCCGGGGAGGTCGCGGACACGGCCGCCACGGATCAGCACCATGCTGTGCTCCTGGAGGTTGTGGCCTTCGCCGGGGATGTATGCAGTGACTTCGACACCCGAGCTGAGACGGACACGACATACCTTGCGAAGCGCCGAGTTCGGCTTCTTCGGGGTGACGGTGTAGACGCGGGTGCAGACACCACGACGTTGCGGCGCACCGCCAAGGCCGATTGCCTTGCTCTTCTTGGTCTTTGGCTTCCTGCCCTGACGGACAAGCTGCTCAATCGTCGGCATATTTCTCCTAACGCGAGGAAACGGCGTGGGCGCACCCGAGCGCCGATCCTGTTGTGAAACTTTTGCGTACCTGACACGTAAGTGCCTGGTGGCTTCGGGTTGATCCACCACCGGAGGGAGGACCCGAACCAGATCAATTCTAGGAATCATCTGCGCGCGTACCAAATCGACCGGAGAACTTTCCGGGCCGATTCTCCCAAACGGTAACACAGGGGTGATCCAACGAGAGAGGGACCCCCGAACCGGCGGTCCCTCTCCTCTGACTTTTCGGCCTCCGCGGGCTATTCCTCTTCGGACTCTTCTTCCTTGGGCTCTTCCGGCTTGTCGGCCGAGAAGGAGCCACCGATCGAGGCGAGCCATTCGGCCGGGTTCTCAGGCAGGCCCTCGTCACCGTCGCTGGGGCGGCCGCCTTCGCCGAGGAAGCCGAGGCTTTCCACGGTGGTGGCGCCTGGCAGCGTCGGATGCAACGACTGGTACTGGTGGGCACCGGTGCCGGCCGGGATCAGCTTCCCGATGATGACGTTCTCCTTGAGGCCGCGCATGAAGTCGGAACGACTCTCGATTGCGGCGTTGGTCAGCACCTTGGTGGTCTCCTGGAAGGATGCAGCCGAGAGCCATGAGTCCGTGGCCAGGGAAGCCTTGGTGATTCCCATCAGCTGGGGACGCCCTTGTGCCGGGGCCTTCCCAGCGGTGACCAGATCCTTGTTGGTGTCACGGAAGAGCTGATCGTCGATCAGCGCCGCCGGCAGGAAGTCAGAGTCGTTCGGGGCGATAACGAACACACGACGCAGCATCTGGCGAACAACCAGTTCGATGTGCTTGTCGTGGATCTCGACACCTTGGGACTTGTAGACCTCCTGTACCTGGTCGACCAGGTACTGCTGGGCAGCACGCACACCGCGGATCTCCAGGACCTCTTTGGGATCCAGGTTTCCGTCGGTCAGCTGGGTACCAGCATCGACTTCGGATCCGTCGGGCACTGCGTTGCGGAGCTTGGTCTTCCGGGAGATCTTGTAGACGGCTTCCTCGTCCTTGCCGTCACTTACGACCAAACGCCGGCCATCCTCGTCGTCGACGAGGCGGACAGTCCCCTTCATCTCCGACATGACAGCCTTACCCTTTGGTGTTCGGGCCTCGAAGAGCTCGACCACACGGGGCAGTCCATGGGTGATGTCGTCACCGGCGACACCACCGGTGTGGAACGTACGCATCGTCAGCTGGGTACCAGGCTCACCAATCGACTGTGCAGCCATGATTCCAACAGCTTCCCCGAGCTCGACCACTTTGCCGGTGGCGAGAGAGAGTCCGTAACAGGTCTGGCACACCCCGTTGCGGGTGTCACAGGTCAGCGGGGACCTGACCCGCGTGGTCTCGATGTCGGCCACCTCGATTGCATGCAGCTCCTTGGTCCCGATGAGGGTTCCGGCGCGCAGCTTCTCGTCGTCTCGGGTCGCCACCAACGTGCGCCCCTCCTTGAGATCATCGGCGAGGACCCGGCCATAGAGACGGGAACGAAGGTTGCGGATCTTGGCGCCGCGCTCGTCGAGCACCTGGACCGTGATCCCCTTGTCGGTGTTGCAGTCCTCTTCGAGGACAATCATCTCCTGGGAGACGTCGACGAGGCGACGGGTCAGATAACCCGAGTCAGCGGTACGCAGGGCGGTGTCGGCGAGACCCTTCCTCGCACCGTGAGTGGAGATGAAGTACTCGAGGACCGACAAACCCTCACGGAAGTTGGAAATGATCGGCCGCGGGATGATGTCACCCTTGGGGTTTGCCACGAGACCACGCATACCGGCGATCTGACGCACCTGCATCATGTTCCCACGTGCACCGGAGCCGACCATCATGTCGAGCGCGTTGAACTTCTCCGTCTTCAAACTCGCCTTCATGGAGTCGGTGACCTTCTCGGTGGCTTCGGTCCAGATCTCGATGAGCTCCTGGCGCCGCTCGTCGTCGGTGACAACACCCTTCTGGAAGAGCCCCTGGACCTTCTCGGCGCGGGCTTCGTACTCGACGAGGATCTCAGCCTTGTCCTCGGGTGTTCTCACGTCGTCGAGACCGATCGAGAGACCGGCCTTCGTCGAGTACAAGAACCCGAGTTCCTTGATCCCGTCGAGTGTCTCCGCGACAGCAGAGCGCGGGTAGAGCTCGATGACGGTCTCGATCAGCTTGCGGATGTCCGCTTTGATGATCCTGGCATCGATGAACGGGAAATCGGCCGGGAACGCCTGGTTGAGGATTGCCCGACCCAGGGTGGTCTCGGTGAGTGCTGCGGGGTCGACCGGCTCGTCGGTGATGAGGTCGCCGAGGGTTGGTTTGAGCTCAGCATGCATTTCCGGGGTACCGCCGAGCTCGCCGAGGCGCAACTTGATCGGTGAGTGCAGCGCCAGCTCCCCCAGCTCGTAAGCCATCATGGCTTCGTCGATATCGGCGAAGCGCCGTCCGGCGCCAACCGCATCTTCGACGAACTCCGAGAGGTAGAAGACACCGATCACCATGTCCTGGCCCGGCGTGACGATGGGACGTCCCGAAGCGGGCGACAGCACATTGTTCGACGAGAGCATCAGGATCCTGGCTTCGGCCTGGGCCTCTGACGACAGAGGAAGGTGAACAGCCATCTGGTCACCGTCGAAGTCGGCGTTGAAAGCCTCACAAACCATCGGGTGGATCTGGATCGCCTTGCCCTCTACCAGCACCGGCTCGAAAGCCTGGATGCCGAGACGGTGGAGGGTCGGGGCACGGTTGAGCAGCACCGGGTGCTCCTGGATGACTTCGGAAAGCACATCCCACACTTGAGGGCGCTGGCGTTCAACCATCCGCTTGGCCGCTTTGATGTTCTGGGCGAGGCCCAGATCGACGAGGCGCTTCATCACAAACGGCTTGAACAGCTCGAGGGCCATGATCTTGGGCAGGCCGCACTGGTGCAGCTTCAGGGCCGGTCCGACCACGATCACGGAACGTCCCGAGTAGTCGACGCGCTTGCCCAGCAGGTTCTGGCGGAAACGTCCCTGCTTCCCCTTCAACATGTCGGAGAGCGACTTGAGCGGGCGGTTGCCCGGTCCGGTCACCGCACGTCCCCGGCGGCCGTTGTCGAACAGGGCGTCGACAGCCTCCTGCAGCATCCGCTTCTCGTTGTTGACGATGATCTCGGGGGCCCCGAGGTCGAGGAGCCGCTTGAGGCGGTTATTGCGGTTGATGACGCGGCGGTAGAGGTCGTTGAGGTCGGAAGTGGCGAAACGGCCACCATCGAGCTGAACCATCGGGCGCAGGTCGGGGGGAATGACCGGGACTGTCTCGAGGATCATGTCCTCGGGACGGTTCATGCCTTCCCAGAACGGCTTGACGACCTTCATCCGCTGGGTGGCGCGCTGGCGCTTCTGCGCCGACTTGGCTTCGAGGTTCTCGTTGAGCAGCACCATCTCGGCGTCGAGGTCGAGGTTGAGCAGCAGCTCCTTTACCGCCTCGGCACCCATGCCGCCGGTGAAGTAGTCGTCGTACCGGAAGTAGATCTCCCGCCACAGCTGCTCCGACTCGACGAGATCTTTGGGCTTGAAGGTGCGGAAGGCGTCGAAGGCGTCCTCGACCAGCTCAACCTCGCGGTTGGTCCGCTCGTCGCGGTCCTTGATCTCCTTTTCGACTTCCTTGCGCCTGGCGTTGATCTCCTGGCTCTTGGCGCCGCCCTCTTCCATGCGCTCGAGTTCGTCCTCGAGAGCCTCGAGGCGGACTTCGTGCCACTCGGCGAACTCAGACTTGACCACTTCGATCTCGTCGTCGCGGGCTGCTTCGAGCTCCGGCAGGTCCTTCTGCCGCTTCTCGTCGTCAACACCGGTGATTATGTAGGCGGCGAAGTAGATGACCTTCTCCAGCTGCTTCGGCGACATGTCGAGCAGATAGCCGAGACGGCTGGGAACACCCTTGAAGAACCAGATGTGGGTGACGGGAGCAGCAAGCTCGATGTGGCCCATCCGCTCGCGGCGGACCTTTGACCTGGTGACTTCGACACCGCAGCGCTCACAGATGATCCCCTTGTAGCGGATCCGCTTGTACTTGCCGCAGTAGCACTCCCAGTCCCTTTGGGGACCGAAGATGCGCTCGTCGAACAGCCCTTCCTTCTCAGGACGGAGTGTCCGGTAGTTGATCGTCTCCGGTTTCTTCACTTCCCCGTAAGACCAGGTTCGAATCTGGTCACTGGAAGCGAGGCCGATTTTCAGTTCATCGAATAGTTGCTGCGCCATATTTATCGCCGGCGGGCTTTGCCGAGAGAAACCTCTCGTCCGCCGTTATCTCCTTAAAGGGTTTTCGTACGATTTCTTAGAATTCTCTAGTCAGAGTCGGGTCGCTCAGGCCGACTCAGATCGATGCCGAGTGACTCGACAGAGCGATAGGTGTCCTCCTCGAGCTCGCGGAGCTCGACTTCCTCACCGGCCGAGAGCATCTCGACGTTGAGGCAGAGGCTCTGCATCTCCTTGATCAGCACCCGGAACGACTCGGGAATTCCCGGCTCCGGGATGTTGTCACCCTTGACAATGGCCTCGTAGACCTTCACCCGGCCCTGGACGTCGTCCGACTTGATCGTGAGCAGCTCCTGCAGTGCGTATGCCGCCCCGTATGCCTCGAGGGCCCAGACTTCCATCTCACCGAACCGCTGCCCACCGAACTGCGCCTTCCCGCCGAGGGGCTGCTGGGTGATCATGCTGTACGGGCCGGTGGAGCGGGCATGGATCTTCTCGTCCACGAGGTGGACCAGTTTCAGCATGTAGATGTATCCAACGGTGACCGTCGTGTCGAACGGCTCGCCGGTTCGTCCATCGAAGAGAATTGCTTTGCCGTCGTCCTGGACCATCCGCTCCCCGTCCCGGTTGGGATGGGCGTGCTTGATGACGCTCATGATCTCGTCTTCCCGGGCACCGTCGAACACCGGGGTGGCCGTCTTGGTCCACGGCTTGGCGCCGACGGTGGCCGGGCTGTCGCCGTCGAACGGCTCCCAGCCCTGTGCTGCGGCCCATCCGAGATGAGTTTCGAGAATCTGTCCGAGGTTCATACGGCTGGGAACCCCCAGCGGCGAGAGGATGATGTCCACCGGTGTCCCGTCGGCCAGGAACGGCATCTCCTCTTCAGGGAGTACCTTGGAGATGACACCTTTGTTCCCGTGGCGCCCGGCGAGCTTGTCTCCCTCGGAGATCTTCTTCTGCTGCGCGATATAGATCCGGACCAGTTCGTTGACACCGGGCGGAAGGTCGAAGCCGTCGGAGCGGCGGAACACCTTGACGCCGATGACCTTCCCTGCCTCGCCGTGGGGCACCTTCAGCGAGGTGTCACGGACTTCGCGTGCCTTTTCTCCGAAGATGGCACGGAGCAGACGCTCTTCGGGGGTCAGTTCGGTCTCACCCTTTGGTGTCACCTTTCCGACGAGGTAGTCGCCGGGGCCAACTTCGGCTCCGACACGGATGATTCCCTCTTCGTCGAGGTTGGCCAGGACTTCCTCGGGGACATTGGGGATGTCCCGTGTGATCTCCTCGGCACCGAGCTTGGTGTCGCGGGCGTCCAGCTCATGCTCCTCGATGTGGATCGAGGTGAGCACGTCGTCTTTGACCAGTCGCTCCGAGACGACGATGGCGTCTTCATAGTTGTGGCCCTGCCACGGCATGAAGGCAACCAGCAGGTTCCTGCCCAGGGCCAGTTCGCCCTGGTCGGTCGAGGGGCCATCGGCGAGGACATCGCCCACCTTCACCTGGTCACCCTCACGGACCAGCGGCTTGTGGTTCATGCAGGTTCCCTGGTTGGAACGGCGGAACTTGTCGAGCTTGTAGGTGTGCTTCTTGTTGGCACCCTTCTCCTTGACGATGATCTCGTCACCGTTGATCTCGACGACCTCCCCGTCCACAGTCGATATCACCATGTCGCCGGAGTCCTGGGCGGCCCTTTGCTCGACGCCGGTGCCGACCAGCGGCGCATCGGCGGTGAGGAGCGGCACAGCCTGACGCTGCATGTTGGAGCCCATAAGGGCGCGGTTGGCATCGTCGTGCTCGAGGAACGGAATCAGCGAAGTTGAGACCGAGACGATCTGCTTCGGCGAAACATCCATGTAGTCGACGTCTTTTGACGAGATGAATTCGACCTCACCCCCGGCGCTGCGGACCAGCACCTTGGGATTGACGAAAGAGCCGTTTTCCTTGAGCGGGGCGTTGGCCTGGGCGATTACGAATCGCTCCTCTTCGGTGGCGGTCAGATAATCGACCTTGTCGGAGACCACACCGCCCTCCACCTTCCGATACGGGGTCTCGATGAAGCCGAACTCGTTGACCCGTGCGTAGGAGGCGAGCGACCCGATCAGACCGATGTTCGGCCCTTCAGGGGTCTCGATGGGGCACATCCGGCCGTAGTGAGAATGATGGACGTCACGGACTTCGAAGCCGGCACGCTCCCGGGACAGACCACCGGGGCCGAGCGCCGAAAGGCGCCGGCGATGGGTGAGCCCGGCGAGAGGGTTGGGCTGGTCCATGAACTGGCTCAGCTGGCTGGTGCCGAAGAATTCCTTGATCGAGGCCGTCACCGGACGGATGTTGATCAGCGACTGGGGGGTGATGGCGTCGGGATCCTGGGTCGTCATCCGCTCCCGGACGACGCGCTCGAGGCGGGCGAGCCCGACCCGAACCTGGTTCTGCACCAGTTCACCGACCGTGCGAATGCGGCGATTACCGAAGTGGTCGATGTCGTCGGTGGCGACGGCGATCTCGGTCCCCTTGTGGGTGACGATCGTCGACTCACCGGCGTGGAGGGCCACCAGGTACTTGATCGCGTCGACGATGTCCTCGTCGCGAAGCAACTGCAGTCCGTCGGCGCGGTAGTCCTCGGACTGGTCCTCGCGGAACTTCTGCCCGACCTTGTAGCGGCCGACCCTGGTGAGGTCGTAGCGCTTGGGATTGCGGAACATGGTCTGAATCAGGCCGCGGGCAGACTCGACAGTGGTGGGCTCGCCGGGTCGGAGCTTGCGGTACAGGTCGAGCAGCGCGTCCTCTTTGGTCGCGTTGGTGTCTCTCTCGATGGTGTTCTGGATCGAGGGGGAGTTGTCGAACAGGGCCAGTACCTCTTCATCGGTCTCGACGACGCCAAGGGCCTTGAGGAATGAGCTGACGTACTGGCGGCGTTTGCGATCGACCCGGACGCCAATCGTGTCCTTCTTGTCGGTGTCGAGCTCGAGCCACGCTCCCCTACCGGGGATGATCTTCGCCGAGAAGATGTCGCGGTCGGAGGTCTTGTCCGGGGTGCTATCGAAGTAGATGCCCGGCGACCTGACGAGCTGGGAGACAATGACCCGCTCGGTGCCGTTGATTATGAAGACACCTTTGTCAGTCATAATCGGGAAGTCGCCAAGGAACACCTGCTGTTCTTTGATCTCCCCGGTTGCCTTGTTCATGAACCGCGCGGTCACGTAAAGGGGCTGGGCGAAGTTGGCGTCTCGCTCTTTGGCCTCTTCGAGAGTCATCAGCGGATCCCCGAAACGGTGATCGGTCAACTCGAGAGCGAGCGAACCGGTGAAGTCTTCAATAGGGCTGATCTCGGTGAATATCTCCTTGAGTCCCTCGTCGAGGAACCACTGGAATGACTCATGTTGAACAGCAAGTAGATCGGGTAGCGGCAACACTTCGGGAATTTTCCCGAAAGAGAAGCGCTCAGCGACGCGCGAAGCCAAGAGGTGCCTCCTTGGAAATGCGGAATAGAACTAGGTAACGCAGAGAAAAGCATGCTAACAGACGCGTCAGCATGACTCCAATCGAAATCTTCAAATGTCGAAAACCGCCTGATCGGTTGTCCGTATCAGCCGGGCCCGGGTCCGGAGACCACGACCATCCTATCCGAAACCGTCATTTTGAGTCAAGGGTCTTCCGGCCGAGTTCTAAGAGTTGGAGACCACGGCGAGCTTGGCGCCATCGACGACCCTGATGTGGCGATAACCGGTCTCGACGATTTGCTGGTCCTTCAACCTGCCCAACGCCTCATTCACCGACTGGCGGCTAACTCCGAGGAGGGTGGCGACTGTGGTCTGCGACAGATAGACCTCACCAGTGCCCCTCGATTCCTCCACCAGTAAGTCGGCCACCTGGCTGAGGACGTTCTTGTGGATGAGGTGGAGGACGCGACGCTGCGTCTCCTCCATCCTCGTTAGTGCACCCATCATCCAGCGCAGACCCAACTCGGGGTGTTCCGCAAACAGCGGCAAAATCAGATGGCGTTCGAGTGCGAAGACGCGTACCCGGCTGACAGCGCGGGCCGAAGCCACGTGCTGGCGGTCCCGAAGCATGGCGGCATCGCCTAGGAGCGAGCCCGCGCCCGACCTCGAAACCACCCGACGGCCCGAGTCGCTGCCCCTGTAGATCTCGACTTCGCCGGATTCGACCAAGAAAGCAGCGGTGGCGTCATCGCCTTCTTTGAAGAGGTGGGTGCCGGGATACTTCAGTACGAGTTCGGCCGAACGTATGAGCTTCTCGAGGTCGGCGGTTGTCAGCGGCACGTACTCCGGTCGGCCGAACGAGCGCGCCAGCCAGTCTAGATGCTGATCGTCGGCCCGAGTTTTCATATCCATTGCGAACAAACCCCTCCGGGACGCCCTCTACAGCAAATGACGGGAGGTGCCATAACATGTCTAGTCGGTGTCCAACCTCTTCTCCCTCAGATCTCCCCTCCTCTACATCGGGATTCTCCTGGCCGTGTCGCTGGGTGCCTTCACCTATGCCTGGTATGACCATTTGCTTGCCGGCGGCCAGACCGTTGCCGGGAATGTCGAATATGCCGGTGAGCGCCTCGACGCTCGCACATCCGAGGAGGTTCGGGAGTTCGTGGTGGACCGCAGGGCGGACGTTCTCTCCCGGGAGGTATCGATAGCCACACCCGACGGGACGGTCTCCATGCAGCTCGACGAGATCGGTTTCAGCTACGACGTCGACCGTGCGGTCGATCGGGTCCTCTCGGCGCGCCACACGGGAGGCGTCCTCAATCAATTCACCAAGTGGGTGGCAACCCTCACCACCACCGAACGGATATCCGAGCCCATCTCTTTCGATAGCGAAGCCGCCAACCAGATCCTTACTCAACAACCTGGACTCGTCTTCGAGGCACCGGTATCCCCCGACATCGCGATGAACGAAGAATGGCGCCTCGAGGTCGTTCCCGGCGTTCCCGGGTCGGCAGCCGACATCGAAACACTCGTCGAGGACATCGGAAGGCTGGATCCGACGGACACCGATCTGGCTGTCGATGCCATTGCAGTCGAAGTCCCGGCCGACTTCACCGACGAAATGGCCGCGGGTGTTGCTGACCGGTTGAACGAACTCACCGAGTCGGGGGCCCGGCTGATCATCGACGGAGACATCAGACAGATGGCCCCGGCTGCACTCCGCCGTCATCTCACCGTTACTATCGAAGACAACGAGATGGTCCCTGCCTTCGCCCATCCCGGGCTCCAGGCAGAGATCGAAGCCACATATCCCGGACCCATTGGCGACGTCGTCAGTCCCACATTCGAGGTCGACGGGGAGGCAATCACAGTCCTCGCCCCGGGCAAGCCTGCCGCAATCTGTTGCTCGCCGGACACGGGACAAAAGCTGGGTGAGGCAATTCTCGCCGGTGCCAGCGGGCCGTTCGTTCTCACGACCAGGCCTGACGACGACCCGACCCGGGTCGCCTGGTACGACGGGAGCCTGATCGTCGAACGGGTTTCGAGCTTCACGACACCGCACAGTTGCTGTGAGAACCGGGTGATCAATATTCAGAACATGGCCGATATCGTCCGGGGCTATTACCTGATCCCGGGCCAGATCATCTCCCTCAATGAATACGTCGGACCGCGGACGGAGGAGAAGGGGTTCGTCCCCGCCGGTGCGATCCGATCCGGGCACCTGGTGCCCGAGATCGGCGGCGGCGTCTCCCAGTTCGCCACCACGATCTTCAACGCTGCCTACTTCGCCGGTCTCGATTTCATCCAATACCAGGCGCATTCTCTCTACTTCTCGAGGTATCCGTTCGGTCGTGAGGCAACCATCTCCAATCCGGCCCCCGATCTGGTCTTCGAGAACACCACCGACTATCCGGTGCTGATCTGGACCTCGTATACCCCGACCTCGATCACCGTGAGCATGTACTCGACCAAGAACATCGAAGTCGAACAGGTCGCAACCCGAACCTCGAGCCGGAACCAGTGCACATACGTCGAGACCGACCGGGAACGGGTCTACGCCGACGGGAGGACCGTGATCGACACCTTCTGGGCGCTCTACCGGCCAGCAGACGGCATCGACTGCAACGGGAATCCGATCCCGGAGTCACCCACTTAGCCAAGCGCTGCCGCTGCTCCTAACGCAGGGTCGTCGCCGTACCCGAGGAGATTGGCAATGAGGAGGACGGCAGCCATGAGCACTATGGCGATCAGCAGCCCGATGAGCCAGGCAGGGCGTTTTGGCTTCGGCGCTCGGTGCACGACATCAACCTAGTGGTGTGTCGGTGGCGGGCGCGCCGTCTAGTGACGATCGGCCGAATACAGTTCCCTCGTGAATAACTCGTGAATAAGAAGAGAAGGGCGCCCACCGAAATCGGTTGGCGGGAGTGGGTGGCACTGCCTGAATTCGGGATTACGGCAATCCAGGCCAAGGTCGACACCGGGGCTGAGAGTTCCTCGCTCCATGCCTTCGACCAGCGACGTTTCACCCGGGACGGGGTCGAATACATCCGGTTCGACATCCACCCCCTGAAACGATCCAGGGCTTCCTCGGTGACCTGTGAAGCACCCGTCGTCATGGAGCGTAAAGTCAAGAATCCGGGGGGACGGACTGAGCTCCGACCTGTCATCTCGACCCCGGTCGTCGTGAACGGTGTGCTGATCAGGGCAATGATCAACCTCACCGAGCGCGACGAGATGTCCTTCCGTATGCTCATCGGGAGAAGGACCCTCCGCGGGAGGTTCCTGGTCAACCCCGGGCGGAGTTATCTCGGCCCTCAGCCAGACTTGAAGGAACAATGAAGATCACAATCTTGTCCAGAAACCAATCTCTTTACTCCACCAAGCGCCTTCGCGAGGCCGGGCTGGAGCGTGGCCACGAGATGTCTGTCGTCGACTACTTGCGTTGCTATATGGACATCACCGGAGGCCGCCCACGTGTTTTGTACCGGGGGGATGAGGTGCAGCCGGAAGCCGTGATCCCGAGAATCGGAGCCACTTACACCTTCTACGGAACAGCTGTTGTCCGCCAATTCGAGATGGCCGATGTGTTCACCGCGGTCAGTTCGGAGGGAATCAGCCGCTCCCGGGACAAGCTCCGTTCCATGCAGCTCCTCTCGAGAGCCGGTGTGGGGTTACCAACGACTTCTTTCGCCCACTCGACCCAGGACGTGCAGGGGGTCCTCGACGTCGTTGGCGGCGCACCCGTCGTGGTCAAGCTCCTGGAGGGGACACAGGGATTGGGCGTCGTGCTCGCCGAGACCAAGAAGGCTGCCGAGTCTGTGATCGGAGCCTTCCGTCAGCTCGACGCCAACATCCTCGTCCAGCAGTTCATCAAGGAAGCCGGCGGGGCCGACCTCCGGGCTTTTGTCGTCGACGGCAGGGTCATCGCCGCCATGAAGCGCCAGGGAGCCGCTGGCGAATTTCGTTCGAATCTGCATCAGGGCGGGAGTGCGGAGGCGGTGAAGCTAACCCCAAAGGAGAGGGCTACCGCAATCAGGGCGGCAAAGACGATGGGTTTGAGTATCGCCGGCGTGGACATGATTCAATCGGAGTCAGGCCCGATGATCCTCGAAGTCAACTCCTCACCCGGCCTGGAGGGCATCGAGAAGGCAAGCCAGAAAGACGTCGCCGGGGAGATAATCGACTACATCGAAGGTAACGCCGAGATCAGAGGCTCCAGAAGATCTGATGCTTGAAGCCCGGAACGAGCCCATCTCGGTGGGCGCAACCACTGTTCCGCCCGGCCGAAAGGGGCGCATAGAGCTGCCTTTCGCACGACTCTCCACAGGGTCGACGGCTTCGCTCCCGGTGGCAGTGATCAACGGGAGGAGCACCGGACCCAATATGTGGATTTCCGGGGCGGTCCACGGCGACGAGCTCAACGGGGTGGAGATCGTGCGCCGGGTGATGCGGCAACTGGACGCGAAGCGGCTCCGCGGCGCTCTGATTGCGGTGCCGATCGTCAACCCGCTCGGCTTCATCCACGAATCGCGCTATCTACCCGACCGACGTGACCTCAACCGCGCTTTTCCCGGGTCCGAACGCGGATCATCGGCAGCCCGCCTGGCCCATCTCTTCATGACCGAGATCGTCGCCCAGTGCTCGGTTGGCATCGATTGCCATACGGCCACCGGGCACCGCTCGAATGCACCCCAGATCCGGGCCGATACCGACGATGTCGAAACCATGAAGCTGGCCAGCGCTTTTGGCGCACCGTTCACGATTCATGCCAGGGCGAGGGACGGGTCGCTGCGGGAGGCGGCGACATCGCGGGGAATAACCATGCTGCTCTACGAGTCCGGCCAGGCCCATCGATTCGACGAGCCCGCAATCGAAACCGGGGTAGCGGGGATCATGCGCTGTCTCCAGTCGCTGGGAATGATCGACGCCGGCATGCCGGCTGCCCCTCCCACCCGCGTCTTCCGCCGCACCCGATGGGTGCGGGCAAGGCGGGGTGGGCTGGTCCGTGTCTTTCCCGGACTGGGAGACCGGGTGGAAAGGGGGGTTGCGATCGCGGAGATATCAGACGCCTTCGGCTACCGGCCCACCGCGGTGAAGGCGACCGATACTGGCTGGGTGATCGGTCGGAGTCTCAACCCGCAGGTCAGTCCCGGCGACGCTCTTGTCCACATCGCGGTCGAGGGTGTTACGGAAGACCCGGTCAGGAAGCCTTTTTGATCTCCTCGAGCCACCTGCGCCGGATTCCCCTGCGCTCTTTCGGCGTGTGACCGCCCCAAACCCCCTCTGGTTGATTGGTCTCGATCGCCCACGTGAGACACTCTGCAGCGACCGGGCATCCGGCGCAGACAGCCTTGGCCTGTGATATTCCGGCCAGATCATTTGGGTCCGGAAAGAATGAAACCTCGTATGTAACTTTCACGCAAGCGGCGGCTTCCCGCCACGGCGTCACTTCTAAATCGATCATCTTCTCCCCAATCATGAGGTGAACCACGTAAACGCAGCCTCAAGGACTTTCGTTCCCGATTCCTGAGGCGATCAAACCCTCCATGTATGTCAAATGGACCAATCGATGTCCTATTCGGAACGAGTCACCGATGCGGATGATCGTCTGGATGGTTATTGATCAGTCCCGCAATTCCGCCCGTGCCACAGACCTCCGGTGTACTTCATCGGGGCCATCGGCGATCTGGAGCCAGCGGCCCATGGAGTACAAGGACGCCAGCGGGAAATCCTCGGTGAATCCCGCCGCTCCGAACAGCTGCATGCCGCGATCAGCGACGTACGTCAGCAACTCAGGAGCGGCAACCTTGATGGCGGCGATCTCGGTCCGCGCGGCCTTGGTCCCCATCTTGTCGATCATCCACGCAGTTTTCAGGACCAGAAGTCGGGTCTGTTCGATCCGGATCCGGGCATTGGCGATCCACTCCTGGACAACCCCTTGGTCAGCGAGAGGTTTGCCGAATGCCACCCGCTCCTTGGACCGCTTGACCATGAGGTCGAGGCAACGTTCTGCAGCTCCGATCGCCCGCATACAGTGATGAATCCTTCCGGGACCGAGCCTGGCCTGGGCGATAGCAAAGCCGCCGCCTTCCTCACCGAGCAAATTGCTCACCGGGACCTTCACCCCGTCGAAGTCGACCTCGGGGTGGCCGCCGCGGTCTTGGTACCCGAAGACGGTCGGCTCCCGGACGATGCTCACTCCAGGTGCGTCCATGGGCACGATGATCATCGACTGGCGCCGGTAGGGGTCGGCGTCGGGATTGGTCACACCCATCACGATGGAGAACTTGCATCTCTCCGATGCCGCCCCTGACGAGAACCACTTTCGACCCGAGATGACGTACGAGTCGCCCTGAGAGATCATTGCCGTTTCGATGTTGGTGGCGTCGGAGCTGGCCACGGACGGTTCCGTCATCGAAAAGCACGACCGGATCTCACCATCGAGGAGCGGCATCAACCACTGCTCCTTCTGGTCTGGCGTTCCAAACATGTGAAGGATCTCCATGTTTCCTGTGTCGGGCGCCGAGCAGTTGAGGGCCTCCGGGGCCAGGGCCGGGCTCCAACCGGTTATCTCGGCCAGAGGCGCGTACTCGTGGACACTGAGGCCGGCGCCCAGTTCTTCGTCGGGGAGAAACAGGTTCCACAGTCCGAGAGCGCGAGCAGACCCCTTCAAGTCTTCAACGATCGGAGGATGGAAGTGGGGATCGCCGGAGGCAGCCATCTGCTCTGCGTAGACCGACTCGGCCGGCAATACGTCTGACTCCATGAATTGGAGCAATCGTCCCCGGAACTCTTCGACGCGGACACTAAAGGCAAAGTCCATGGTGGGTGAGGCTAATGCCCGGCAGGTGGCTCCGGTTCGGTGGGGTCAGTTTCGTCCTCGCCCGCCAGTTTCTCCGCCGGGGTGTCGAAATCGAGCACCGGCACCCCTGACGTGGGGCTGCCCGGGCCGATCAGCCGCGACACCTCCCCCCAGAGCAGCCAACCCGTCAGGATGGCCACAAAGATCAACTGGTAGTAGATGGCCAGGATCACACCGGCCGCAGCGGTTACAAAGAAGACGACATTGGCGATGGTTTCCCCTCGCTTCGGGGCGATTCTCTCCAGGAGAGAAGTAAAGAGGTGTCCCCCGTCGAGAGGTCGGATGGGCAGCCAGTTGAGCAGGCCCCAGAAGACATTCACCCGGACCAGGTTGCTAAGTGTGAACCCGGCAATACCAGTAAACGGGCCAAAGGGGACGGCCACGAGCCAGACCAGCCCACCGAACACCAGACCTGTGGCTGAGCCTGCGGCTGCGATGAGGGCGCGCCGGCCGGGAGTCACACCTTCGTCCGGGACCGTCCAGGAGGTCAGACCCCCGATTCCGTTCAATTCGATCGCGACTTCCGACCCGTAGTGACGCGCCGTGAGGGCATGGCCCAACTCGTGGACGAGGATGGAGACAAAGATAATGCCGATCCAGGCAAGGATCAGGTCGACCCGGTTCAACGTAAACCCAAGGAAGCCCGCAATCAGCAGGAAAGTCGGTCTGACCTCGACCGGAATGTCCAGGAGTTTGAATCTCAAGAGGACACCATCATGCCTCAACTCCGGGCAGAACTGTGCAGGCGCAGATGGGTAACGTGGGATTCATGTCTTACAACCACCTACGCGAGACCGTTGACGCCGAGCTTCCCCGCCTGCGGGGGATCCTCGAGGATCTCATCAGGATCCCCTCTGTGAGCGCTCCAGGATACGACCGTGCGTATGTGCGCCAGGCCGCAGATCACATTGTCGGGTTGCTCGAAGAGGGCGGATTCGAAAATATCCGTTTGCTCGAGCCCGGAGACGGAAACCCTGCGGTGTTCGGCGAGATTCCAGGTCCGGAGGGGGCGCCCACTGTTCTCCTCTACGCCCACTACGACGTGCAACCCCCCGGCCCCATGGACGAATGGGAGACCGGCCCATTCGAGCCGTTTGAAAAGGACGGCCGCCTCTTCGGTCGCGGAGCCTCCGACGACAAGGCGGGGATCGTGATGCACCTCGGAGCCATCGCCGCCCACGGAGACGACCTGCCCGTCGGGATTCAAGTGTTCTTCGAAGGTGAAGAGGAAGCCGGATCGATCTCCCTCGAAGGGCTCCTCCAGGAGTATTCACACCTCCTCGAACCGGACGTGATCGTCATCGGCGACGGAGGGAACTGGGCGGTCGGTGTCCCGGCCCTCCTCACCTCGCTGCGCGGGCTTGCCGGGGTCTCATTCGAGCTGAGGACGCTCAAATCGGCGGTGCACTCCGGTCAGTACGGCGGGGTGTATCCCGACGCCCTCACCGCAATTTCCCGGGTGCTGTCGAGTCTCCACGACGACAACGGCGACGTGGCCATCGAAGGGCTGGTCGCTACCGAGTCAGCCGGGCTCGATGTTCCCTCTGAGCTCGCCCGCGAGATGATTGGAGTGGTTGACGGCGTCGAGGAGATCGGCTCTGGATCGATACCTTCCCGGCTCTGGACCAGGACCAGTGTCTCCGTGCTTGCGATCGATGCGCCTCCCGTCGCTGAGGCCATCAACCAGTTGGTCCCGTCCGCGCGGGCGAAGGTGAGTATGCGAATCGCTCCGGGCCAGGACGCCCGCGACGCCCTCGACAAGTTGAAGTCGCACCTGAATGCCAACGCACCATGGGGAACCTCGATCGATTTTCTCCACGAGGAGACCGGAGACGCCTCTGTCCTCGACACCGAACACCCGGTCGTAAAGCTATGGGAGGATGCCTTCCGCGAGGCGTTCGGAACCGAACCGGTCCACATGGGTGCTGGAGGGTCGATTCCTTTCATCGCCACGTTTGCCGAGCTGTTCCCCGATGCCCCGATCCTGGTCACCGGTTGCGGGGATCCGACTTCTGCGATCCACGCCCCCAATGAGAGCCAGGACCTCACAGACGTGGGACGGTCCACCCTGGCGGAGGCAATCGCCTTCTCCATGCTCGCGGAGCGCGGACAGGCCTAGTCCAGGAATTCGGGAATTGTCTAGCGCGCTCCTTGGAATCCGAGCTGGCGCCAGGCTTCGTAGACGACGATCGCGGCCGAATTGGAGAGGTTGATCGAACGGACGCCAGGGACCATCGGGATCCGCACCGTGTCATCCACCCACGGAAGATGCTGGACCGCATCGGGCAAGCCAACCGACTCGGGCCCGAAGAGGAAGCTGTCCCCGGCCTGATATTCCAGGTCGGTATGGAGGGATTTCCCGTCGACGGTGAATGCGAACACCCGTCCGGGTGATTCGGCTGACCTCCAGTCGTCCAGATTCGGGTGCACCTTGAATACGGCCCGATCCCGGTAGTCCATTCCCGCACGGCGAAGTCGGGCATCGTCGAGTTCGTAGCCCAGCGGTTCGATGAGATGGAGCCGACATCCGGTGACCGCCGCAAGGCGCATCGCATTTCCGGTGTTGGGTGGGATCTCGGGCTCGTAAAAGACGATCGAGAACATCAGCGGATGTCGAAGAGGCGCATCTCGGTGTCATCGATCTCGCGCAAGCCTTCATAGTCGACCTCAACGGTGTCGATTCGGCGGGAATCGGCGAGGACCCTTGCCTGGGGCGTTACCAACTGGGCGGCGAAGATGCCCCGGACCGGGCTCAGCCGCGAGTCTCCGTTGAGCCGATCGAGGTAGCGGGTCAGTTGTTCGACTCCATCGATGTCCCCGCGGCGCTTGATCTCGACCGCGACCGTCTGCCCGTTACCAGAGGCACACAGGAGGTCGACCGGGCCGATATCCGTCGGGTATTCACGCCGGAGCAGTGTCAGCCCATCTTCGAGCACCCACGGCTTGGCCGCCAGCAATACCTGGAGGTGCTCCTCCACCCCGTCCTTGACCAATCCGGGGTCATCCCCGAGGTCGTGGACTACGTCTTCGAACACCTCGGCGATCGAGATCACCAGTTCCTCGCCCTTCTTGTTGGTCACCACCCAGCGGTCGTCTTCGGTGACCAGCATGTTCGGTGCGACCATCCAGTTGAGCGGCTTGGAGGCGTTGCCGTCGGAATGGATAGCCAGGGTCCCGTCGGCCTTGACCATGATCAGCCGGACCGCCTCCGGGAGGTGTGCGGTCAGCCGACCCGAGTAGTCAACGGTGCACCGGGCGATGACAAGACGCATCCCAAGTTTCTAACAGATTCGGGCCACTCTCCCTCCGCTTGCGGAGGGAGTACCGGCGACGAAGGAGCCGGGGAGGGTGGGGCGACCCCACCAACGTTGATTGCGACGCGACCGCTCTCAACTTGGAGAGTCTCAGTCCCCCTTACCTCCGCCCTCCTTCGTCGGGCGCAGGGACCTTTCCCCCATTCGGCTCCGCCTCTGGGGGAACAACGCTATTTAGTAGGACGGCTGAATACGTACCAGATCACGTACACCCAGACTGCCCCGAGGATCACTCGCACCACCGTGTTGTCGATGAGGAAGTAGGCTGAGATCCCCATGGAGAGGGTGATCGCTGAGGCTGCCCACCACTTCATTCTCACGGTGAGCCCACCCTGGTATGCACCGATCATCCTGCCGAAGTAGCGATGGTTCACCAACCAGTCGTGGAGTCGGTCGGAGGATCGGGCGAAGAAGAACGCGGCGAGGACGACGAAGTCGATGGTGGGGATGCCGGGAAGGAAGCTGAGCCCCGCAAACATGACGCAAACGAGCCCGAGAATCAGATAGACGCCCCGGAGCAGAAGGCTCCGTGGCTTCTTGACTGGCTGGGTGGTCGTCTGCATCCTCGATCGAAAATATTCTCGTGAGGAACCGACAGCCAGTCGGAAAAGGCCGGTTGTCGGTCCGGTTGGCGTGGTTCCCCGTTGGACGTTTTAGTATCCCATTCCGTGCCTATCGCATCACCAGACAAGTATCTCGAAATGCTCGACTCCGCGCGACGCGGTGGGTGGGCGTTGCCGGCGATCAATGTGACGTCGTCGTCGACGATGCTCGCCGCATTCGAGGGTTTCTCCGAAGCGGGTTCGGACGGCATCGTTCAGGTCTCTTACGGCGGTGCGGAGTTCGCCTCTGGCCAGTCGAACAAGTCGATGAAAATCGGGGCCACCGCCCTGGCCGAATTCGCCCACGTGGTCGCCGAGCAGTACCCGGTCAACATCGCCCTTCACACCGACCACTGTCCCGCCGCCAGAGTCGACGAGTTCATTCGCCCGCTTCTCGACAAGAGCCGCGAAAGGCTGGCTGAACGCGGGGCCCCGTTGTTCCAGAGCCACATGCTCGACGCCTCCGAACTTCCCATGGAGGAAAACCTGGCGCTGGCTGCCGACCTGCTCGAGAAATGTGCCGGGCTCGGGATCATCCTCGAATTGGAGATCGGAATCGTGGGCGGGGTCGAGGATGCCACCGACAACACCGATATCGACCGGTCGAAGATGTACACCTCCCCTGAGGACATGGTCAGGGTCTCGGAGGTCCTCGGGACCTTCGACAAGGGGACCTATCTCCTGGCTGCCGTGTTCGGCAATGTCCACGGGGCATACAAACCCGGCGCGGTGCAGCTCGATGCCACCATCCTGCGTGAGGGCCAGAAAGCTGTCGAGGAGCGATTTGGCCCCGACGCCCGCCACTACCTGGTGTTCCACGGCGGGAGCGGATCCAGCCTCGAAGAGATCCACGAGACCCTCGGCTACGGCGTCGTCAAGATGAACATCGACACAGATTGCCAGTACGCCTACACCAGGCCCATCGTGGAGCACATGTTCACGAATTACTCCGGGGTACTCAAGATCGACGGGGAGGTCGGCGACAAGAAAACCTACGACCCCCGGTCTTACATGAAGAAGGGCGAGTCCGGGATGTCGGCGCGCGTGGTCGAGGCGTGTGTTCAGCTCCGCTCCGACGGTAAAGCCATCGGCTGACGATGGACCAACAACCCGGCTACCACACATGGGCGACTTCGGACCGCCTGATTCCGAAGACGTTCGTAAGACCTTTCATCCGCTTCTCAGAGCTCCAGGCTTCTTCGGGGATCGTCCTGCTCGTAGCCGCAATCGTGGCACTCGTCTGGGCCAACTCGGCCTACTCAGATACCTACTTCGCCATCCTCGAGGAGCATCTGACCATTTCCATCGGCGACTTCCATTTCGACGAATCGGTCCACCACCTCGTCAACGACGGTCTCATGGCCATCTTCTTCTTCGTCGTGGGTCTCGAGATCAAGCGGGAGATAGTCCTCGGCGATCTTCGCGATCGGCGCACAGCGGCACTGCCCGTACTGGCGGCGCTGGGTGGAATGCTGGTGCCTGCCCTGATCTATCTCGCGTTCAACGCCGGCACGGCTGCCAGTCGAGGCTGGGGGGTGCCGATGGCCACCGACATCGCCTTCGCCATCGGGGTGGTTGCCCTGCTCGGAGCGCGGGTTCCGTCGGGAGCCAAACTCTTCTTGCTCACGCTCGCCATTGCAGACGACATCGGCGCGATCTCGGTGATTGCGATCTTCTACACCTCCGACCTGGACCTCGGATTCCTGGGCGCGGCGGTCGGCGGGTTACTCATTCTCTGGTTGGCCAACAAGGTGAACATCCGGGCGCTCATCTTCTACATACCCTTGGCCTTTGTCATCTGGTATTTCATGCTGGAGTCCGGAGTCCATGCGACACTTGCCGGAGTCGCCCTCGGCTTTCTGACACCTGCCACGGCCTATTTCACTCCCCGGCAGTTCGACGTCAGGGCGCGGTCGATCCTCGACCAATTCCCGGCGGAACGGGACTCGCCGGCCGCTCAGGACCACAGCGACCACGAGGTGGTGCTGATGATTCAGACCGCCCAGGAGTCGATTTCACCTCTGAGCCGCCTGGAGCACAACCTGGTCAGATGGAGCTCGTATGTAGTCGTCCCCCTCTTCGCATTGGCCAATGCAGGTGTCGACTTTCGTGACACCCCGATCGCCGATGCGGCGACCTCTCCGGTTGCCCTTGGTGTTGGGTTGGGATTGGTTTTGGGCAAGCTGGTTGGGATCTCCCTCTTCACGGCGATTGCAGTTCGGCTTGGATTCGGGCGATTGCCCCCGGGCACCAACTGGAGACACATCGTGGGAGTGGCCGCCGTGGCCGGCATCGGGTTCACAGTGTCCCTCTTTGTCGCCGGGATGGCCTTCGCCGAGCCGCTTCTCGTGGACCAGGCAAAGCTGGGGATCTTCCTCGGTTCGATGGTCTCCGGAACAGTCGGTTCGATGATCCTCCTCAGTTCTCGACGTACCCGATCCGGAGGGGTGGAATGAGGGACCTACCGTCGGAGTATGACTGCATCGAATGCGGAGGCACCGCCCACCTGATCAGCTTCCTCCCGGACGACGGGGAGATAGACGAAGGCACTCCGCTCGCTTATAGGTGCGCCGACTGCAACGACCGGTTCGATGTGGTGTGGGAAGCTGACGACGGGTCGGAGTTCATGCCCAACGATGGATATTGATCGAGTCCGGATCGACACCGAACCTCGCACAGAACTCCTCGAATCGCTCTCGGGGCACACCCTTCCATTCCAGGTCCTCCAGGCTCTCGCTCAGCGGCACATCGAGGCGGAGGGTCGTTAGCTCCCGGAAGAGCAATGCTTCGTCCATCGCAGCTACGAGCGTTGCTGCCAGCTTCTCTGCACTGCGCACATTCACACCCCACTCAGCAGAGGATGGGGGGATCATCTCCAACCGGGGATACCGGGCAAGGACTGTGGACGCCGAT
Organism: Acidimicrobiia bacterium; assembly: GCA_041748855.1. Lineage (GTDB taxonomy): Bacteria > Actinomycetota > Acidimicrobiia > Spongiisociales > ZC4RG35 > MA-ANB-1. Next base: position 20,813 of record JBGTCK010000057.1, on the reverse strand, counting down.
TTCGCCCCCCATCCGGGCAGACCGGGAACACCGTCAGCAGTATCGCCAACGAGGGCGAGGTAGTCGGGTATCGATTCGGGGTGGATCCCGAACTTCTCCACCACACCGTCCTCGTCGATGATCTTCCGCTCCCGCCGGTTGTAGGTGACGATCCTGTCGCCGATAACCGCCTGGCAGAGGTCCTTGTCGGGTGAGCAGATGATCACCCTGTCGACATCGTCGACCCACCGAACTGCGGCCGTGGCGAGAGCGTCGTCGGCCTCGAATTCGATATTCCGCCACACCACCACACCAATCGCCTCAAGGGCGTCTTCGACCCAGGGAAACTGCCGCAGCAGGATCTCTTCCATCCCGGCAGAGCTCTTGTAAGCCGGGAACATGATGTTCCGGAACGACTCGATCTCCGTGTCGAAACTCGCGGCGAGATGGGTGACACCGGGTTCTCTGAGCAGCTGCAGTGTGGAATCGACCACGCCGATCGTGGCCTTGATATCATGGCCGTCGGCAGACACAATCGTGTCCTTGCGGCCGAAATGGGCGCGGAACAACTCATAGGTTCCGTCTAATAGGTGGAGATTCACGACCCAGATCCTACGACAGATCCGCAGAATGTTCCCCGGTCAATATCGATCAGGATTCGAGAAGTCCCTGCAGCCCGCGGCGGGTACGGTCGTGGCTACACACCAAACCATGATTGGAGGGCTGACCTGATGGATTCGGATTCCGAGTCGAAGCCAAGCACAAGCGGCTTCTCGGAGCAGGAGCGAGCAGCGATGAAGGAACGCGCTGCCGAGTTGAAGAAGGAGGCTGGCCGCGGCCGCGGAAAGAAGGCGGCCGCCGATGAGGCCGAGATGCTGGCGAAGATCGCGAAAATGCCCGAACCGGACCGCTCGGTGGCCGAACGCATCCATGCCATCGTCACCGAAAAGGCGCCCGGGTTGTCGCCGAAACTCTGGTACGGGCAGCCCGCGTACGCCCGCGACGGGAAGGTCGTCTGCTTCTTCCGTAGCGGCCAGGCCGACCAGGAGCGCTACTCGACCTTTGGCTTCACCCAGGAGGCGGGCCTCGACGACGAGAGCGGCCTCTGGCCGACGTCGTTCGCCGTATCTGAGTTGAGCGAAAAGGCAGTCAAGAGCATCGAAGGGCTCGTCGCCCGGGCGCTGGGCTAGCCCTGCCACAACTCAAGGGTACGATCACGACGTGGAGACCCGCGATACAGATTCGACGAGAGACCCTACGAGTGATCCCTGGGGCGAAGTCACCAACAGGTTTGGCGACTTGGGCCACAGACTCACGTCGACGTACCGGAAGGTCGCTGACGAGCAGGGTCCAACCGAAGATGAGATCAAGGAAGCCTTCTCCACCCTTGCCGGGGCTTGGGATCAGATCGCCGGATCAATATCTGACATCCTCCGGGATCCAGAGGCGCGGGACGGCTTGAAGCGGGCGGCCGGCTCACTGGCCAGCGCATTGGGCTCCACGCTGTCTGACCTGAGCTCGGAGTTCGGGACCGACCGCCGCCGTTCCGGGGCGGCTTACGAAGAGGAATAGCCTCGTTGGGTTCGCAGGACTGCTGAAATGGGCCCGTGTCTGACAACCTGATCGATGCGCGAACCCTCCACTCCAACCTCAACCGGACCCGAGTTTTCGACACCAGGTGGAAGCTCGATCATCCTGAGCATGGGCACGCGGCCTACCTCAGCGGACACATCCCCGGATCCGTCTTCGTCGACCTCGACAACGACTTGAGTGCCCGGGAGGGGCCGGGCCGGCACCCACTCCCCGGCCCGGTGACGTTCGCGGCGACTCTCGGCCGACTGGGGCTCACCCCGGCAGACGAAGTAGTGGTGTACGACGACGCCGCGGGCACCGTCGCTGCCCGGATATGGTGGATGCTCCGCTCGATCGGCCACGATCACGTCCGGGTCCTCGACGGAGGCCTCGACTCATGGCTCGAGGAGGACCTCCCGGTGGACACCGAACCGGTCATTCCCGTCCCCACCTCCTACCCGGTACCGGGGGAATTCAGCGGAGTCATTGACATCGCAGACCTCGAAGGCCGCACCCTGGTCGATGTGCGCGCCCCCGAGCGATATAAAGGCAAGACCGAGCCGATCGATCCCACGCCCGGCCACATCCCGGGCGCAATCAACATCCCCTCGTCGAAAGCTCTCAAAGCCGGCCGGTTCCGCAAGCCGGCCGAGCTCGCGCGCATCTACGGCGATCTCGAAACCCCGGTGATCTCATGCGGATCTGGTGTGGTGGCCTGTCACACCGCCCTCGCCATCGCAGAATCGGGCCGCCCGATTCCCGAGGTCTACATCGGGTCGTACTCAGAATGGTCACGGTCGGGAAGGCCGGTCGCCACCGGAAGCCAACCGTGAGCGACACCAGGACAATCAACGCCATCGAGGCCTCCGACACCGACGAGCTGATCAGAATCGTCGACGGCCACTGCAAGGCTCGCGACTGGGATGCGCTGGTCGCATTGCGGGGAAGGTGTAAGGAAGCTGTGACCCGGGGGAAACAGCTCTGGGGAGTCGACGAGCACGTTCGTTATCGGCTCGCCCTGGAGGCCCCGGGCAAATGGGCGGGGGCGGTGGTCTCCGAGGGACGGACACGGTTCACGCCCGGACCGCTCCCCGAAGTCGCGGCGAGCTCCAAGTCATGGGCTGAGATGTCGTCCTACCTCGAGCCGGGACCGGAGCGGATGACTTTCGCCGCCGAACGGATCGTGCGCGGTGACATCCCCGACGAGCCAGGGTCTCTGCCCGGGCTCCAGGAATGGGAGCCCGAATACCCGTTGGCGACCTACAAGGCAGACAAGGTCGAGACGCCGCGACCAAAACTCCCTCCCGGTGTGATCACGAAACTCCCCGAGGATGTGATCCTCGTCGACGATCCCGAATCTGAGGCTGCGCTCACCGACCTCATCGAGCCCTGGATCGACCAATCCAACGGGCGCTGTCAGACAGTCTCGGTCGAAGGCGGTGCACTCCATGCCATCGCCGCGCTTGGCCTTTCCTCAGCAGGGATCGCCCCCCTTGACACCGGAACCGCCCTGGCCCACATGGCGTGGGCGGCGGCATCGGGGGGAGCACACGGTCAGAGGCGAGGCACCGCCGCCGGGCGTTACCTGGCGTGGTGGGTGGTGGCCTCGATCTCGGATCTCGATTGGCCGGCCGAACCCGAAGACATCGCGAGGGCCGCATCACGGATCCGGTGGTACTGGTTCGACGACGCCAGCCCGGCGGGCGGCTGGGAACTGAGACTCGCACTCGAAGATCCTGAGATGAATCTGGGATGGGCGATCTCGGCGAACGACATCGCCGATCAGGAGACGGTTATCAGCACCGAGTGATAGCCGGTGGCGCCGTCAGGTGCCGGCGGTCTGACCTCATCGGTCTGGGTGTTCCCATCGCCGTCGGTGGCTCGGACACTGATCCGATGACGGCCGGGCGTGGGATCCCAGTCCGTCTTCCATTGCACCCAGGCGTCGTCGGAGATTGGAACCGATAGTTCCGCCTCGGTCCAGTCGGCGTCCTCTCCCAACTGCACCTCCACCCGTGAGATCCCCCGGTTGGGAGCCCAGGCCACCCCGGCGACTGCCCGAGACTCAGCTTCGATCGTAGAGCCGTTTCCGGGTGTGTCGATTCGACTCTGGGTCTTGATCGGGGCTTCTTTCGACCAGCCGCGGGGCACCCAATAGGCGTCGAATTCGTCCCATCCGGTCAGCTCGATCTCACTCAGCCATTTTGTGGCCGAGACATACCCGTATAGACCGGCGACCACCAACCGCGCCGGGAAGCCATGCTCGAACGGGAGCGGTTCGCCGTTCATTCCCACCGCCACGAGAGCATCCCGGCCGTCGAAGGCCGCCTCGATGGGAAAGCCGACGGTGAAGCCATCGACGTCGCGGCCCACGAGTTGTTCGGCGTCGGCCGAGGGACGGGCACGGTTGAGGATGTCGACCAGAGGGACGCCGAGCCAGACTGCATTCCCGACCAGATTGCCTCCTACCTGGTTGGAGACGCATGACAGTGTGATGGTCCGCTCCACCATGGGCATGTCGAGGAGGTCGGCGTAGGTGAGCTCGAACGGGCGATCGACCCTTCCCTTCACATTGAGACGCCACTCGGGGAGGTCGATCCGGGGCACGGCGAAGGCGGTGTCGATCCGATAGAAGTCCTCGTTGGGCACGATTGCAGGAGCCAGGCCCTCGATTCCGAAGTCGGCGCCTGCCGGCACCGGCGGCGCCGCTTCGATGGGAGCAGGTAGCTCTACCTCAGTACGCCCGGCGGCGATGATCCGACCGCGTTCGAGGAGCATCCGGCCAAACCCGGCCGACAGGGCCGCGGCGCCCAGGACCGCCCCCGCCCCGATCAGGAAGGCACGTCGGGGCAGAGTGGTGTCGACAGCTTGGCTCCCGGAAGCGCCGAGCGAATACAGCCATTGCAGCGCACCCAGCCCGACGAGGGCTGCGAGCCCTGCCGGGATGATGGCGACGCCAACAGATACCGCTCCGTCCCTGGCCCCGGCCATTGAAGCAAGCACCGCAAAGCCGGCGAATACAACTATTGCCACCCAGAAATGATTCCGGGCGAACACCCCGACCAACGCCCCGAGTAGCAGAGTCACCAAAGCGATCCCGACGAGCAGCGCAATTTTGTCGTTGGTCCCGAACGTCTCGATTGCGAAGTCTTTGACCGGGGGAGGCACGATGTCGATCACCCAGTTGCCCAGGCTCTCGACGAGCGATGGCAGGCTGGCGACCAGCCCGGCGACGAACTCGGAGACGCCAAGGGCGAGCCCCGCCGCCAGGGCACCGGACAGTCCGTCACGCAACTTTGTCGACTTCACAGGGATGAGGCTATGGGGCAAGCTGCTAATACGGGGTAAATCGAGCGGCACTCAACCAATCGGTCGGGAAAAGTTTGCCCTGGCACCTGCAGAGACAGAGCGAAGTGCACACCCGTCCACGTGGTCGTTTGCCAGGCCCATCGATTGCATAAAGGCGTAGGCGGTGGTGGGGCCGACGAATCTGAAGCCCCGACGCTTCAGGTCCCCGGAGAGGGCAACTGCCTCGGGGCATGTGGTCCGCTGAGGATCACCGGGCACGGGCTCGTAGCGCCAGACGAAACCGGCGAGCGAGCCTTCGGTCTCGATCAGCTCAAGGGCTTGCTTGGCGTTGTTCACGCAGGCTTCGATCTTGCCCCGATGCCGCACGATCGCGGAGTCGCCGAGAAGCCGCTCGACGTCCGCGTCCCCGTACCTGGCCACAGCGGCGATCTCGAACCCGGAGAACGCCCGTCGGAACGCGTCACGCTTGCGCAGGATCGTCAGCCAGGAGAGCCCGCTCTGGAATCCCTCCAGGCAGAGTTTCTCGAACAGCCTGCGGTCGTCGGCGACCGGCATCCCCCATTCCTGGTCGTGGTATTCGACATAGTCGTCGTGGCCGAGGCACCAGCCACACCTGGGGATACCGTCTGGCCCGGGTATAGCTCCAAACATCGACCGAGTCTATGCCCCGCTGCGCCTGCGGTCGCGGGGCCGGAGAAATCTCTAAGGTGCCTCCAATATGGATCGCCCGGAATTCACCATTGGAATCGAAGAAGAGTATTTGGTTGTCGACCGGGAGACCCGTGACCTGATCAAACGCCCGCCGGACTCGATGTGGAAGGCGTTGACGAACATCCTCGGTTCGCAGGTGAGCCCGGAGTTCCTCAAGGCTCAAATCGAAGTGGGGACCCGGGTATGCGCGACCGTTGCCGAAGCCCGGGAGGACCTCGCCAGGATGCGCCGGGGGCTGTCGGGGGTGGTCAACGAGTACGGGGCGGCGATCATCGCCTCGTCGACCCATCCGTTCGCCAACTGGTCGGAACAGGAGACCACCGAAGACCCCCGGTACATGCGGCTCGCAGCCGACTACCAGCAGGTGGCTCGCCAGCTGGTGATCTGTGGCATGCACGTCCACGTCGGGATAGCCGATCCGCACCTCCGAATCGACCTGATGAACCAGGTCAGGTACATGCTCCCCCATCTCCTCGCCTTGAGCACTTCGTCGCCGTTCTGGGGCGGCCAGCCCACGGGGCTTCTCGCCTACCGCTTGGTGATCTTCCAGAACCTGCCCCGCACCGGGATTCCCCAGGAGTTCGCCTCGTGGGGCGAATACGAGCGGTCGGTCGAAGTGCTGGTGACTGCGGGCCTTATCGAAGACGCCAGCAAGCTCTGGTGGGACATCCGCCCCTCGGCGAAGTACCCGACCCTGGAGATGCGCGTCAGCGACATCTGCACCAGGCTCGACGATGCAATGACCGTGGCCGCCCTCTATCAGTGCCTGCTCGGGTTCCTCTACCGGCTTCGCCGGGACAATCAGCGCTGGCGCACCTACTCGAGGATGATGATCGAAGAGAACCTGTGGAGAGCGCAGCGTTACGGGGTGGACGGCTCCCTGGTCGACTTCGGCCGGGGTGAGCTCGTTGCATACTCCGACCTCATCGAAGAGTTCATCGAGATGCTCGCCCAGGATGCGACCGAGTTCGGGGTTCGCGAGGAACTGAGGCACGCAAGGAAAATCGTCAGCGAGGGCACCAGTGCCCACCGCCAGCTCGCCACCTTCGATCAGGCGAGGAGCGACGGAGCCGACGACAGGGAAGCCCTGAACCAGGTGGTTGACGGGCTTATTGCCGACACGATGTACGGTTTGGAGAGCTGACAAACACCACATCGGAGCACCATGCCATACAAGGTCAGAGTCGGGATCCAGCTGCAGCCCCAACATGCCGAGTACGACGAGATTCGTCGCGCAGTCATCAGCGCAGAGGAGATGGGAGTCGATGTCCTTTTCAACTGGGACCACTTCTATCCCCTCTCCGGTGAGCCCGAGGGCAAGCACTTCGAATGCTGGACGATGCTCGGTTCCTGGGCCGAGATCACTGAAAGGGTGGAGATCGGAGCACTTGTCACCTGTAACAGCTACCGGAACCCCGAGTTGCTCGCAGACATGGCAAGGACCGTCGACCACGCATCGAACGGGAGGTTGATCCTCGGGATAGGTGCCGGATGGTTCGAGAAGGACTACGACGAGTACGGATACGAGTTCGGGACTGCTGGAGAACGCCTCGCCGACCTCAAGCAGGCCCTGCCCCGCATCGAGGAGCGGTGGGAGAAACTCAACCCCGCACCAACCCGGAAGATCCCGGTGCTCATCGGAGGCGGAGGCGAGAAGAAGACCCTGCGCTATACAGCGCTGCACGCCGACATATGGCACGGCTTCGGTAAGGCAGACACGATCCGGCACAAACGATCGGTGCTCGAGAAGTGGTGTGCTGAAATCGATCGCGATCCATCAGAAATCGAGATCTCCTGTGGCGCTGGCGCCCGTGGGGTGGAAAGCGCCGATGAACTACATGAGGCGGGGGCGACATTGATCACACTCGGAGTCGACGGCCGCACCAGCTTCGACCTGTCTCCTGTCGCCGATTGGCTCGCATGGCGGGACGAGAAGAACGCCTGACCCGCTGATGGAAGTTGTTGAATCAATGCATGGCTGGCCAGACCACTAGAGTCGACGTTCGTGAGCGATCTGTTGACAGCCGCCGCCGAGGCACTGGGCACGCCGGCCGAACTGGTAAGCCGGTCTGCGGCAGCACGCGCCGAGGCCAACGGCACCACAACCGAAGAGATTCTCGAGGCGTGGGCCGGCGGGGCGCCCGCCGCCCCCAAGCCGGCTGAGACCAAACCCGAACCGGAGGTAGCCAGCGAAGATTCCGCTGAGGAGCCCGCCGCCGAGGAGGCTGCCGACCTCGGCCCCGCACCAGAACTGCCCCAAGCTGCTCCTGAACCGGCAGTTGCGGCTTTCTCCGAGCCCGAAGTCCCCGAAGAGCGGCTGGAGCCGGTGGCGATCCAGCAACGGCTTCGCACCACCGGACGGATCGGCAGTTGGACCGGGGCCGTCCTTGGACTATTCGCATTTGTCATGGCGGCCGCATCCTGGTCACAGACCACCTCGGTGACCGGCGAGGAAACTTTCAGCCCGATCTTCATCACCGATTCGAACGGGCTGCTCATCGGGGTGGCACTGGTCAGCGTCATCTTCGGCGCGATCGTTGCCGCCTTCGCTCGTGCTGCCGCGGGGTGGGTGAACCCTGCAATGCAGCTCAAATCCCCCAAGTCGCGGACCGCCTGGGTCGGGGGAGGGTTCGGCCTGGTCCTGGGACTCGGAGCCGGCGCACTGCTGGCCGGCGGTGTGGGCACGCCCATCGAGGGCTCCGAAGGCCTGGTCGAACTCCCCGTCCTGCCCACCCTCATCATCATGGTGCTGGGGGGAGCACTCCTCGGTGCCCTCACCACCGCGGTCACCCAATTCTTCGGGGTGCCGGCGGCTGTCGACGAGTCCGATGAGATGGAAGTGGATGCGGTTCGGACCCGGATGGGCAACGCAGTCGCCATCCCCCTCGCCGCAATGGCGCTGCTCGCGCTGCTGGTGCTGCCCTTCGCCTGGACATTGCTCGAGTCGAACCATCTGACCTCGGGCGGCGCATCGATCGTGGCGGTCATCACCGCCTCAGGCATCCTCGCCTTCGCTTCGTTGGCAGGTTCGCGGCCCAACATGAAGATCAGCAAAGGCGAGTTCTTCGTCGCCTTGGCCGGCATCGGGGTTGTCGTGATCATCCTCTTCGCCGTACTCACCAACCTCGGCGGCGAATCCGAAGCCGAAGAGCCCGCCGCCGAAGAAGCGGCTGTTGAACTGATTCTCAGCTAGACAGCTGGTCCTTGTTCAGGGCGGTCGATAGGTCCCCATCGATCAGCACCGCAGCGACATTTTCAGCAACTTCGACAGCCACATGTTCCTGGGCTTCGACCGTGGAAGCGCCGAGATGCGGGGTGAGGGTGAGATTCGGAGCCGACCGGAGAGGGGAGTCTGCGCCGAGGGGCTCGTCTTCGTAGACGTCGAGTGCGGCGCCGCCGAGATGGCCGGATTCGAGGGCTCCGGCGAGATCGGGCTCGTTCACCACACCGCCCCGGGAGGCGTTGACCACGTAGGTGCCCCGCTTCATCCGCACGATCTCGGCCTCGTCGATCATCCCCCGGGTCTCGTCATTGAGCGGGACATGAAGCGAGATCACATCCGAAGTCTTCACCACCTCGTCGAGGTCGGTGAGACGGCTGCCGATCTCGTCGGCGCGCTCCTCAGACAGGTACGGGTCGTAGATGATGACGTCCATCCCGAATGCCTGACAGCGGATGGCCACTTCGGCGCCGATCCGGCCCGCCCCAATCAGGCCAAGCCGCCGGCCTCTCAACTCAGCGCCCTTGAACAGGTTCCTGTCCCACCGCCCGGCTCGCAGGGATGCGTCCGCGGCCGCGACATGGCGCATCGTGGCGAGGATCAGGGCCATGGTCATTTCGGTCGCAGCAATTGTGTTTCCCGACGGTGCGTTGACAACCGCTATCCCCCGTTCGGTGGCGGCCGGAATGTCGATGTTGTCGACACCCACCCCGGCCCTGCCGATCACTTTCAGCTGGGGCCCTCTCTCCATGAGGTCCGCGTCGACGGTGGTGGCACTGCGGAGGATGAGCGCTTCTGCTGCCTCGAGGGCAGAGCCGAATTCGGGCGACTCAGAGTCGTGGGCGAAGACCACTTCGAAGTTGTCGTCTTCGACCAGAGTGCGAAGACCGGAATCGGAGACTTTGTCGGTCGCCACGACCTTGTGGGTCACTTGAGGACACCTGCGATCACTTCGAGGAGGGCGTCGAGTTCTTCGACCGTGTGGTCGCCCATGTGGCCGATCCGGAACGTCGAGTCCGCGAGCTTGCCGTACCCGCCTCCGATGATCCACCCCGCCTCGGCGACCTCGTCAACGAGGGCGGCGGCGCCGACGCTGTCCGGCATGGAGACACAGGTGACCGTCGGCGAGCGATGGCCTTCATCGGCAAAGACCCCAACACCAACCCCGTCATCGTTCATCTCGCCGACCCAATCGAAGGTGCGCTGCTGCATTGCGAGGTGTCGTTGCCACCTTGCTGGCATGCCTTCACGCTCCATCCGCTCCATCTGGGCCTGTACCGCATAAAGCAGGGAGACTGCTGGTGTCGCCGGGCTCTGGTACTTGATTCCCATTGCGTGCAACTCGACGAGGTCGAAGTACCACCCTTTGTTTGTCGCCTTCTCCGAACGCGCCATCATCGCATCCGAAGCTACCCCGAAGGCCAGGCCGGGAGGCAGGGCCAGCGCCTTCTGAGAACCGGTGAGGATGAAATCGAGGGCCCAATCGTCGGTTCGGGTCTCCACCCCACCGATGCCCGTCACCGAATCGACGAGTAGCAGCGTGTCCTTATAGCCGGCCACCACACCGGCGATTGCCTCGAGGTCCTGGAGCGCACCTGTAGAGGTCTCCGACTGGGAGAGTGTGACCGCGTCATAGCCTCCCGACGCGAGACGCTCCGCGAGCTCATCCGGGGTATGGACCGACCCCCATTCGACCTCCCAGCGCTCGACATCGTGACCGCATGCGACGGCGATCTTGGCGAATCGGCTGGAGAAGGCCCCGTTGACCAGACTGAGGACCTTCCCACCTAGAACAGCGTTGCGCATCGCGGCCTCCATGAGGCCGCTCGCCGAGGACGTAGAAACCAGAACCGGACGGGAGGTCTGGAAGAGGTCCTGAAGGCCGGACTCGATGCTCTGCATCAGCGCGGTGATTTGGGGCCCGCGGTGCCCGATCATCGCCCTGGTCTGCGCCTGCAGCACATCGGGGTGCACCTCGGTCGGGCCAGGCAGGAAAAACCGCCCGAATGGTGTTGGTTCTGTCATGTTTCGCTTTCTTTGTCAGCGGTCGGTGGTGGCAAGTGCAGGGTCAGAAGTCCAAGCGGGGCGGGTCATCACCCGCCCCTGATGACCAAGACTCCGAGCAGCCCGAGCACAATTGCATATAGAGAGAAAGCGAGGATGAACCCGCCGGTGAAGAACCGGTTCAGCAGGGGGTTCTCGAAGCGCAAGTGCATGAACCAGCCAACGACGATGATGAACTTGGCCACAGCAAGCACGAGCAGGAGCGCTGCGTTCAGCGCCCCGAGTTCCAGTTCCTGGTCGATGTAATACAGACCCACCTCGATCGCGGTGAGGATGGCGAGGACAACCGCGATCTTCCAGTATTGCTTCGGAGTGGGGTGGGCGGCGTGATCGCTCATACGGGTGGTAGGGACATCAGGTAGACGACGGTGAAGATGACGATCCAGATGATGTCGACGAAGTGCCAGTAGAGGCCGACCAGCTCGAGATTCATGCCCGACTTCTCGCTCAGCCCGTTCTGGCGGCGGGAGATGCTCCACAGGGCAAGCAGCATGATCACACCGATTGCGACGTGGAGACCGTGAAAGCCGGTCAGGACGTAGAAAGCGGACGCAGCCGGGTTGGTGGAGAGCGTCATCCCGTATTCGACGATGAAGTCGGTGAATTCGAAAACCTGGCCGCCGAGGAACACCGACCCGAGGGCGGCAGTGGCGAAGAGCCAGGTACGGGTGCCGTTCTGGTCGTTCCGGGAGAGGGCGTTGTGGGCCAGGACCATCGTCAGCGAGCTCATCAAGAGCACAAATGAGCTGACCGAAGTGAACGGGATGTCGTAGATCTCCGCGGGATAGGGGGAGGGGAATCCACCACGGGTCGAATAGAGCAAATAGTTGGAGATGAGGGCCCCAAAGAACAAGAACTCGGAGCTGAGGAATACCCACATCCCCAGCTTGCGGTTCTCGATTCCCGTTGACTCGTGCTCGTCGTGATGGCCGAGGTCTGACTCATGGGCGAGCTCAGTCATCCTCTACCTCCTCGCCGGCATCGGTCTCTCCTCCGGACTGCTCGACCACACCAACTGGCGGCTCGGTGTGGTCGTCATGTCCTTCCATGGGCTCTTCGAGGGGCTCGATTCCCCAGCCGATCAGCGCGGCGAGCGAGATGAGGGCCCCGACTGCGATCGCGATTTTTCCCCACAACGCCAGGTGGTAGATGATCCCGTAAGCGATTATCGGGATGCCCAGTGCCATCAGCGCCGGGTAGTACGAAGGTGCCGGGAGGTGGATCGGCTGGGATGGGTTGAGCCCGTCGTACTCGAGATCGGCGACCACCTTGTCGGCATCCTCTTTGCGCAAGGCACGGCCCTCGTCGTCCTCGTCGTACTTGAGGTGCCAGAAATGGTCGAGCCGGGTGACCACCGGTGCTGTTGCGAAGTTGTACTCAGGAGTGGGGTTGGGGATGGTCCACTCGATCGTCCGGGCGTCCCAGGGATCGAGCCCCGATAGCTCGCCGCGACGCTTCGACACCACCCAGTTGTACATGAACACCAGGACTCCGAGGGCGATGATGAACGCACCGACCGTGACTGCGAAGTTCCACGGCTGAATGCCCATCTCCGGGGCGTACTTCCACGTCCTGCGCACCATTCCCTGCAGGCCGAGCCAGTGCATTGGCGCGAAGGTGAGGTTGAAACCGATCATGAATAGCCAGAAGTGGAGCTTGCCGAGCCGCACGCTCATGACCCTTCCCGTCAGCTTGGGGAACCAGTAGTACAGACCGCTGAAGATCCCGAAGATCGACCCGCCGAACAACACGTAGTGGAAGTGGGCCACGATGTAGTAGGTGTCGGTCTGCTGCCAGTCGGAGGGCACCACGGCGTGGGTGACACCGGACAGGCCGCCGATGGTGAACATCGCGACGAAGCCAATCGAAAACAGCATCGGGGTGGTGAGCCTGATCTTGCCCATCCACATCGTGCCCAGCCAGTTGAAGATCTTGATGCCGGTGGGGATCGCAATCGTCATGGTCGCCAGGCCAAATGCCGCCTGGGCGACCGGGGTGATACCGGAGGCGAACATGTGATGGGCCCAGACCCCGAAGCCGAGAAAGGCGATAGCCGCCCCGGCGAAGACCACCGCCGAGTACCCGAACAGTGGTTTCTTGGAGAACACCGGAAGCACCTCCGAGACGATGCCCATCGCCGGAAGGATCAGGATGTACACCTCGGGATGGCCGAAAAGCCAGAACAGGTGCTGCCAGAGGATCGGGTCGCCCCCACCGGCGGAGTTGAAGAACAAGGTTCCGAACTGGCGGTCGAAGGTGACCATGAACAGGGCCACGGCGATGATGGGTAGGGAGAAGAGAAGGAGGAAGGATGTGACTGTTGACATCCAGGCGAACACCGGCATCCGCATCAGCCGCATTCCCTTTGCCCGCATATTGAACACGGTCACCAGGAAGTTCACCGAAGAGATCAGCGAAGCCAGACCGAGGATCTGCAGGCCCAGCGCCCAGTAGTCCATCGCCGTCCCCGACGAGAAGATCGGGCCGGCGTTCGGTTGGTAGCCGAACCATCCTGCGTCAGGGGAGTCGGACAGGAAATTGAAGCTGCCGGGACCTCCTCCGGGGGGAAGGTTGCCGCCCACGCCATCGATCCCGACCGGGGCAACCGAAGTCCCGAAGATGAAGGTCGAGTAGAGGAAGATCCCGCCGAAGAAGAAGATCCACCAGGAGAGAGCGTTGAGCCGGGGAAAAGCGACATCACGGGCGCCAAGCAATAGCGGCAACAAGTAGTTCATGAACGCTGCCGACACCGGCATCACGAAGAGGAAGATCATCGTGGTCCCGTGCATCGTGAACAGCGCGTTGTAGGCGCCGGCGGTGAGGAACTCTGAGTTGGCCTGGGCGAGATGGATCCGGAGAAGGAGCGCCTCTACCCCGCCGATGATGAAGAAGAAGAACGCCGCGTAGCCGTACATGATGCCGATCCGCTTGTGGTCGACAGTCGTGATCCACGACCAGATCCCGGTCGTCGACCTCGGGCGTTTGAAGATCGTTGTCGATGGGCGCTCTGCTGTGGCTGTCATTGATTACCCCCCAACCAGGCAATGAGTAGGTCGATTTCTTGCTCGGTGAGGCCAAGGTCGGGCATGAAACTGCCCGGCTTCACCTGCGGCGGGTCGGCAAGCCACCGCTTCAGGCCTTCGTCATAGGTCTCTCCGTCTTCGGGCAGCACCGCACCGGCAAATACGTTCCGGGAGGAGAAGTGGGTCAGGTTCGGCCCCTCGAAGGCGCCCTCGGCGACAATGACCGAGTTGTCAGCCTCGTCATATTCGACCGTGTGGCACTGGGCGCAGCCTCTGGAGAGAAAGACCTCCCAGCCCTCGAACTCGACGGTGCCCTCTTCGGGGAACGTGGCTGGCTGCTGCTGGGATGCAACCCACGCGTCATATTCAGCGGGCTCTACCGCCAACAATCGCGCCCGCATCAGCGAGTGGGAGAGGCCGCAGAACTCGGCGCAGTGGCCCCAGTACTCCCCGGGCTCGTCGGCCTGCAGCCGAAGCAAAGTCTCCTGGCCCGGCACCAGGTACCTCTTTCCGTTGAGAGCAGGGATCCAGAAGTTGTGGAGCACGTCGTCCGAGGTCATCACCGCACAGATCTCCTCACCTACCGGCACCACCATGACGTTGGCGGTCTGGATCTCCTCATCGGGGTAGTTGAACTCGAACCACCATTGATGCCCGACGACTTCGACCTGCATCGCGTCGGGGTCGCACTCGGTCAGGTCGAAGATGGCCGACACGGTGGGGACTGCGATGACTGCGAGGATCAAGGCGGGGATGACCGTCCAGATCACTTCCAGCTTGGCGTTCCCGTGAAGCTGTTTTGGCTCCTTGGAGTCTCCCTTGTCACGGAACAGGAAAACCGCGGCGAGGATGGCCCCCTGGACCAAGACGAACACGCCGGTAGCGATCCAGAACACGGGCCAGAACAGGCCGTCGATCCGCTCCGCGAAGGGCCCGGCCGGCTCGAAGGTAGTCAGTGGCTGGTCGACGTCTTCGAACAGCGAGCACGAGGCCAAGAAAACTGTCGCCCCCACCAGTGAGAGCGTGCGAAAAAGCCTCCGCTTGAAACCTGCCATTGGTTCGGCATCATAAGGGGTCTTTCGACGCCCGACCAACTTCATCCGCAACGCCCTCATGAGCCGGCAAACCCGTCCAGCACCGGTGTCAATTCGTCATCGTTCACTGCACCCTCGAATGCAGCCACCACCAAACCGTCGGCGTCGACGATGAAGATCCAGGGCTCACTCGGCAGCTTCCACTCGAGCACGGGGTCGACTACCACCAGCTCCTCGACCGTCTCCACCTGTAGATCTTCATAGATCTCGACGTGGACGAAGTCGATACCGGGGTAGTCGAACTTCAAGTCTTTGATCTGGGCCAGCATCGGTCCGCACGACTGGGTGGTGCAGAAGGCCGGAGTGGCAAAGACCACCACCGACGGCGTGCCATTGGAGACTGCCTCGGCAACCGTCATCGAATACAGGTCCGGAGCCGGCTGAGGATCGGTTGTAATCAACGACAAATCGGCAAAGTCGTCCCCGACCCGTGTCTCCGAAAGTGGTGCCCGATCACCGGGCCCGACCATCGGTGGGTTGTCCACGGTCACGAAACCGGTGGGCCCGGACACCGCAAGGCCCTCTCGTTCGACTGTCAGCTGGTACACCCCGGCCTCGGGGATTTCGAAATATCCGACGTAGACCCCGCGGACACCAGGCACGGTCCAGACGAAGTCGAGCTCGTAGTCGCCGAGCGGGCTTCCATTCTCGTCGCGGAGGAGAGCGGTGGCCGCATCACTCTCAGTGGCGAGGTAGGCGTTGGTCTCCGGATCCACCAAGGCGATGAGGATGCGCTGCTCACCCGTGCCGATCGACGCCCCATTCGAGGCGACGACCGCCAGCGGTTCTGTTGCGGAGGAACATGCGACGGTTAGGACTGCTGCGGCGAGAGTCGCTGCGACAATACGGATCGACCTCATCGAATCAGGACGTCAACCATGGCTGCACCGAACAAAGCAGAAAGGTAGACAGTCGACGTGGTGAAGAGCCGCATCGCCTTTTCCGGGTCTTTGTAGACGAGCCAGGTATCGACGAGGAACCAGCCGCCGAGGGCGAGGGCCGAGGCAAGGTAAACCCAGCGCAGGCCGGCCACGGGCACCAGCAGGAGGCTGACCCCGACCATGAGGGCGGTGTAGAGCAGCATGCGGCGGGTGGTGTGCTCCACCCCGGCCACGACCGGGAGCATGGGAACTCCGGCATTGGCGTAATCGTCCTTGTAGCGCACAGCCAGCGCCCAGAAGTGCGGCGGCGTCCAATAGAACACGATGAGAAAGAGCACCCACGGCGTTACCGCAAGCGAGCCGGTCACTGCGGCCCAGCCGACCAGCACAGGTGCTGCTCCGGCGGCCCCCCCGATGACGATGTTCTGGGCTGTCCGCCGTTTGAGGTAAATCGTGTACACGACGACATAGAAGACCAGAGCTGCGGTGCTCAGGACTGCGGCCAACAAGTTTGAGGTCACCCAGAGGACGACGAAGCCTGCTGCGCCTAGCACCACTCCGAAGATGAGAGCGCTCTGTGGGGAGACCTCATGGCGGGCGAGCGGACGGCCCCGGGTCCGCCTCATCAATTCATCGATGTCGGCGTCGTATACGCAATTCAAGGTATTCGCCCCTGCGGCTGACAGTGTCCCGCCGACGAGGGTGGCCACCACCAGCCAGGTATCCGGCCATCCGCCCGCGGCAAGGACCATGGCCGGCACGGTGGTGATCAGGAGCAGTTCGATGATGCGCGGCTTGGTCAGAGCCACATATGCCGCCAGCCGGCTGCGAACCGGGACATCGACCGTGATCTCAATTGAGGTTTTGGCGGTCACAGGGGAACGGTACCCCCTCCTTGATGGAACTACTACTCGCCGACTGCGTAGGCTGGCCGTCTCTGATGCGATGGGTGAAACGGATCCTGATTTTCTTGACGGTCGTGGTCGTCCTCGCTGGCGTCTACGGTTTCCTCACGATCCGCAGTTCATACCCGCAGCTGAACGGCGAACTGGAGGTGGCAGTCCTCGACGAGGCGGTCACTGTCCATCGCGACTCATTCGGTATCCCCCACATATACGCCACCAGTACCGCCGACCTGTTCCGGGCGCAGGGCTATGTCGAAGCACAGGACCGCTTCTTCCAGATGGATTTTTGGCGTCACATCGGAGCCGGCCGGCTTGCAGAGATGTTCGGCGACTCCCAGGTCGAGACAGATCGTTTCCTCCGCGCTCTTGGATTCGAATCGCTGGCGCGCGCCGAGCTCGATCTCATGCCGGACGAGTTGTTGCAGATCCTGCAGTGGTACGCAGAGGGCGTCAATGCCTACCTCGAAGTCAACAGCGGGGCGTCGCTGAGCCTCGAGTACGCAATCCTCCCCCTGCAATCACCCGGCTACGAGCCGGAGCCCTGGGAGCCGGTCGATACTCTGATTTGGGCCAAAGTCATGTCCTGGGACCTCAGCGGGAACTTCCGGGAAGAGATCGCCCGCACACTGCTGGCAGCGGACCTGAGCGTCGAGCAGGTGGACCAGCTCTACCCCCCATATCCCGACGACCACCCTGTCATCGCGCCCTCCGGGATCCGTGAGTCCGGCGCGGTGGGATTGACCCAGGTGCCTCCCGGCGCGGTCACCGCCCTCAGGTCTGTCGCCGAAGGCAAACGATCGATCGATTCGCTGACCGGTGGTGGTTTCGAAGGAATCGGGTCGAACAGCTGGGTTGTGGGCGGAGCCCTCACCGGGACCGGTGCTCCGATCCTCGCCAATGACCCCCATCTGGGTATCCAGATGCCCTCGATCTGGTACCAGGTCGGCCTCCACTGCACACCGGTCGACCATTCCTGCCCGTTCGATGTAGTCGGGTTCTCCTTCGCCGGAACTCCGGGTGTGGTCATCGGGCACAACGCCAACATCGCCTGGGGGGTGACCAACCAATCGACTGACACCCAGGACCTCTATATCGAACGGATCAACCCGGAGAACGCGTATCAGTACGAGGTCGATGGCACCTGGGTGGACATGGAAGTGCGCACCGAGACCATCGTCGTCGCCGGAGGGGAGCCCATCGAGTACGAGGTCCGCACCACCCGCCACGGTCCGATTATCTCGGGTCTGTTCGCTCCTGCCGACGAACTCGAGGCCATCGACACTGGCTACCCGGAGGGTTACGAGATCGCTCTCGCCTGGCAGACCCTGCAGCCCTCCACCCTGGTCGAAGCGATCATCGGCCTGAACAAGGCAGCTAACTGGGAGGAATTCCGTACCGCCCTCTCTGCTTGGGACATCGCCGCCCAGAGCGTCGTCTACGCAGATATCGAAGGCAATATCGGCTACCAGTCCACCGGCGCGGTGCCGATACGCCAGTCTCACGACGGATTGCGCCCGGTTGCAGGCTGGGATTCGGCGAACGACTGGGCGGGCGTTGTCCCGTTCGAGGAGATGCCGTTCATCTTCAACCCGGATCGGGGCTACATCGTCACTGCGAACCAACCGGTACTCGAACCCGGTTCGCACCCGGTCATCGGGATCGATGCCGCCTACGGGCATCGCGCCGCCCGGATCGAGCAGATGATCGAAGAGAGGGCACCCCTCGACGCTGCCGCGATCGCGGAAATGCAGATGGACAACCGGGATGGAGGCGCCATCGACGTGGTCCCCCACCTGCTCGCGGTGTCGTCGGACGATGCGCGGGTCGTAGAGGTCCAGGGTCTGATCGATCGTTGGTCGCAAGGCCTCGCCGGGTTCCAGGCGAATCCCGGCTCGGCGGGAGCTGCAGCCTACGCGGGAACCTGGCGGCAGGTATTGGCGCTCACCTTCCACGACGACCTGCCGGAGGATTACTGGCCGGGAGGAGGTGGCCGCTGGTTCGAGGCGGTGGCGAACCTCCTGGAGAACTATCAGGACCCGTTCTGGGACGACCGGTCCTCGACCGCCATCGAGACCGCTCCGCAGATCCTCGAGATGGCTATGGCGGGGGCCCACGTTGAGCTTTCCGCTCTACTCGGCGACAACTCCGAGGATTGGGCATGGGGTGATCTCCACATCGCCCGATTCGAGAACCAGAGCCTCGGACAATCAGGGATCGTTCCCATCGAGTGGCTGTTCAACAGAACCGCACCCGACCGGGTGGGAGGCGGCCCATCGATCGTGAACGCTGCTGGCTGGAATGCCGCCGAGGGATACGCCGTCGACTGGGTCCCGTCGATGAGGATGGTCATCGACCTCGCCGACCTGTCGCGGTCCACCGCGATCCACACCACCGGCCAGTCGGGCCACGCATTCCATGCCAACTATGCCGACATGATCGAGATGTGGGCCGACGGAGAGCAACACCCGATGTTATGGGGCCTCGGTCAGGTCGAAGAGGCGGCGGCGAACACCCTCATTCTGGTCCCCGGTCCCGGTTGATAAACCGGTCGATCTCATCCGCCAGTCGCTCCGGATGGACCCAGGGCACCTCATGGTATGCCCCGACCAGTTCGACCACTGTCGGGAACTTCAGCAGGGAGGCGAGCTCGTACTGCCATGCCACCGGGACCAGTTGATCCCTCGTCGGGATCACCACCAGGGTCTCGACTTCCAACTTCCCCAACCAGTCCCGCGAATCGAAGCGGAGCATTGCCAGAGTGGCCTGGGCCCCGGCGTCGACATCACGTCGGTGGGTCTCCTCCCATAGCCAGCGACCGTGCTCTGCTTTCACAGCCCCGGCGGCAAGCAGATAGCCGGCGCGGACGTCGGAAGTGCCGATCCCGAAGATCCGCTCCAGGCCGCGCAGGAGAATGCTTCCCGTTGCGCGCAAGGTCCGTAGCGGCTGGGGGTGATGAGCAAAGGCGCCCACCAGGACCAACTTGTCGACCCTCCCGGGATACGAGTGGGCGAAGGCTTGGGCGATGGTCGCCCCGAGGGAATATCCGACCATGTGGACCCGGGTCACGCCAAGCTGATCGAGGACGCCAGCGACGTCATCGGCCACCTCAGAGATCTCGTAGCGACCCCGGGAAAGCGCGGACAGGCCGTGACTCCGGTGGTCGATGAGGATGACCCGATGTTGCTCCGCAAGGAAGGGTGCGAGCTGATAGAACTCGCCCAATGAGGAGCCGGCCAGTCCGTGGATCAAGGCTATGGGCGGGCCATCGAGTGGACCTGCCTCACGCACGAGAAATTCCCGATCGGCGACGAAGACAGTTCTCCCCGGCTGACGCCAGGGATGTGTCTGCGGCTGCCGGAACCTGGGTGTGACTACCGGCGACAAGGCGCGGACCACGAGAGCCGCGACGAGCCAATTCTTCCAGGCGATCATCGGTCGAGGTCTCCGACAGTGAACACGAGGTCGGCAACCGGCTTGCCACCGATCAGATGTTCATCGATTATCCGGTCGAGCTTGTCGATCGTGAGGTCGGCGTACCAGGTGCCTTCGGGATAGATCACAGCGATCGGCCCGCTCTCACAGATCCGCAGGCAATCCACCTTGTTCCTGAGAACCGTCCCCTCTCCCCGGGGCCACGGGGTTTGCTCCAGGTCCGGGCGTCCCGCCCACGGCGGCGGGGCCGAAGCGATACCCAGCTCTTTGGTTCGCTTCTTGAGATAGGCCCACAAGGCCGACGTTGTCTCCCGGGGCGCGCACTTGGGTGTGGTCTGGTCGGCGCAGAGGAAGATATGCCTTTGCGCTCGGGGGATCGAAAGACCCTCAGCAATCGCTTCGAGACGGTCTTGGTTGTCCATGAGCACCAATTGGTAACCGGCCCGGCGAAGTTTGCGAAACCGAGCCGCCGATCAGCGAGGCGAATCGGTTCATACGACCTCGATGCCCGCTCCCGCCACGATCTCGCCGATGGCAACGGACCCGGGTACCAGGTCGAGGTAGCCCGCAACCGACGCCCGGTCCATAGCGACCAGAAGGCCGCCCGATGTCTGGGCGTCGGC
>JBGTCK010000056.1:0-32749 GCA_041748855.1 Acidimicrobiia bacterium | reverse complement strand
GTACGGGAGCGCGACATTTTCTTTTTTGGCACCGCCATGAGGTGCTCTCCTTGATAGCTCAGGAATCGAACAAGTCTTTCAGTGCGGCAAACGGCGAATCCGAATCGTCACCGTGACCGCCACAGGATTCCCTATTCAAGTCGATTCCGCACGTTGGGCAAAGTCCCAGGCAGTCTTCACTACACAAAGGCCGGGCCGGGAGCGAAAGGGCTAGCTCGTCTTTGGCGACCCCCCCGACGTCGATATGACCATCGATGACTGCGTATCCGTCTTCGTCCGGCTCCACCCCGAAATGATGAGAACCAGTGATGGTGAGATCTTCGGACCAGGTCGTGAGGCAACGGTTGCAGACGAGATCGACCGTGGCTGCTGCCTCGAAGTGGGTGTTGACTCCCCCGGTGGTGCCGACTGCTCGACCTGAAACCTGCATCGGGCCATCGACACGCGACTCTCCCAGCCGGAGCTGGACGGGACGCTGACCTTCGAACTCCCGTTCCTTGCCGGTGTTCCCCACCAGCTTGTCCACCTGGACCAGCAGTGCGTCGTCGATCATCGGTTCAAACAGGGACGTCGGGTGGCTTGGGCCGGGCCTGGTGCAATTCGTTGCGGGCGGTCTTCACCTGTCCGAGAAGCTGGCCGAGAAGGTCCTCGGCGTCGTGGAGCTTCGCCTCGATCTCGTCTTCGGTCTCGAGCCGGAGTCGCCGTGCCTCTCCTTCGGCCCGGCGCACCAGGATATTCGCCTCTTCCACTGCCTCTTTGGTGATGTTCGAATCCGAGACCAGTTCGTCAGCCTCAGCGCGCGCTTTCTCGATGATCTCACGGGCTTTCTCGTTGGTCCGGGAGATGAACGCCTCCCGCTCCCTGACCATCCAACGCGCCGCCCGCAGTTCGTCGGGAAGCTCGGTGCGCAGCTTCTCCAGCATCCCGAGGAATTGCTCCCGGTCGACCATTGCGTTCCCGGACAGGGGGACCGACTTCGCCTCGTGGAGATGGACCATCAGGTCATCGATGGTGTCCTGAAGGTCCTGGAGGTCGGGCTGTGCCGCTGGGCTCTGCTCGGTTTCCCGAATCTCATCTCCGGTCAATGCTTCGTCTGTCATTCCAATCGCTCCTTCAGCGCTCTGGCGACTGCCGGCGGCACCAGTTCGGTCACGTCTCCACCCAGTTTGGCAACTTCTTTGACCAGGGAGGAGGAAACGAACCCATACCCGGCGGCAGTAGCCATGTACACAGTCTCCATCCCGCTGAGATGCCGGTTCATCTGTGACATCTGCTTCTCGTATTCGTAATCATCTATCGAGCGAAGTCCTTTTACGACGACATCCGCCCTCCGATCGGCTGCATGAGTTACCAGCATCCCCGAAAAGGAAGCCACCGAGACCCGATCACCGAAGATCTCCTCGAGTAACGCGATCCGCTCGGCCGTGGTGAACAACGACTGTTTCGATGGGTTGTCGACCACGGAGACAACGACCTCGTCGAAGACTTTGATGGCGCGTTCGATCACATCGACATGTCCCATCGTCGGAGGGTCGAAGCTCCCCGGGCACAGCGCAGTTGTCATTGTGCTTCCGCTTTCTTTTCGTATCTGAGGATTCTGGTATCTCCGTAGCGTTTGTCGGTGGCAACCCGCCAGTTTTCGGGCGCACGGGGCACGCGATCACTGTGCCGCCGCGAGGCGATGACCTCGGCCTGGTCCATCAGGAATGGGTCGAGAAGGGCAAAGTCGGCTTCGAGCTCTTCGGTCGGCAGGGGCCAGGGCGGATCGATGAAGACGAGATGGAAGCCGCGCTGATTGACTTCGAGGAACTGGCGAACCTTCACCGGGAACACGTCGCCGCCAAGACCCACGTTTCCGATGTTCTTCTTCAGCGCCTCCAGGGCACGGGTGCCGTTCTCGACGAACACAGCCGACCGGGCACCGCGGGAGAGCGCCTCGAGGCCGAAAGAGCCCGCCCCGGCGTAGAGGTCGGCAACGTCGGCGTCGACGACCCAGTCTCCAATTGAGGAGAAGACAGCTTCCTTGACGCGATCGGTAACCGGGCGGGTGTCCCGGGTCTCCGGGCCCACCAGTCTCCGACCTTTGGCCTTGCCGGCAATCACTCTCATCAGCACTGACTCATTTGCGATAGCTCATTTGGGCTAACTCACGAAGAGCCACTCGACCCGGTCGCCGAGCATCGCCCTGATTTCGGTGGCTAGCTCCGGATGGTCCCGCAGTTCGGGATCGGATTCGACGAGGGCAAAGGCGTCCCTTCGCGCCTTGTGGAGGAGGTCGGTGTCCGCCAGGACGTCAGCGATCTTGAAGTCGGTCATGCCCGACTGCCTGGTACCGAACACAGTCCCCTGGCCCCGGATTCGGAGATCTACGTTGGCGAGCTCGAACCCATCGTTCGATTCGACCATCGCGGTCATCCGCTCCCGACCTTCATCTGTGGTCGGGTCGGCAAGGAGGATGCAGACGCCCGGATGCATACCGCGTCCGACGCGGCCCCGGAGCTGGTGAAGCTGGCTGAGACCGAACCGATCGGCATCTTCAATCACCATGACGGTCGCGTTCGGCACGTCGATTCCAACCTCGATGACGGTGGTCGCGACCAGCACATCGATAGCGCCGTCGCGGAAGCCTGCCATTGCGGCTTCCTTCTCCTGGGACGGCATCTGCCCGTGGATCAGACCGACCCGGACCCCGGGGAGCAGCGAGGTGATCCTTTCATGTTCGGCTGTGGCTGAGACCGCCTCCACTTTGGGAGAGTCTTCGACCAGCGGGCAGACGACAAAGCCCTGTCGGCCCGCCTCCACCTCCTTTTTCAGAACCCCCCAGGCGGTCAGTTCTGCCGAACGCGGCAACAACTTGGTCCTCACCGGGGTTCGTCCCGGCGGCATCTCGTCGATAGTCGACACGTCGAGGTCGCCGTACACCGACATGGCAATAGTGCGGGGGATCGGGGTTGCCGTCATGATGAGAAGGTCGGGCTCGACACCATCGGCCTTCTCTCTCAGCATCACCCGCTGGGACACACCGAAGCGGTGCTGTTCGTCAACGACAGCGGCACCGAGACGGGCGAATTCGACTCCGTCCTGAATCAGAGCGTGAGTACCGACCAGGAGATCGACCTGGCCAGACTTGACGTCGAGGAGGAGCTGGCTCCGGGTTACCCGGCCGCTGTAGTTGGTGGTTGCGGTGGAGCCGGTGAGAAGGGCGGTATGCACCGCAGGGCCATCGGCCCCGAACAGGCTGTCCATGCCGAGGTCGGAGGCCGTTCCGAGGATGTCGGGAGACAAGCCTGCCTGTGCCAGAAGGTCTACTACCCCGAGGAAGTGCTGCTCGGCGAGCACCTCGGTCGGGGCCATGATTGCGGTCTGCCATCCACCTTCGATTGCAGAGAGCATCGCCGCAACTGCCACCACCGTCTTTCCCGAACCCACCTCCCCCTGGAGCATCCGGTGCATCGGCGGGTGCTTGCGCATGTCTCCTTGGATCTCGGCAAGCACGGTCTTCTGGGCTCCGGTCAGCTCATAGGGCAGGCCTCCGAGGAACCTGTTGAGCAGTTCGCCGGTCGGGTTGTGCTCGATGCCCGCCGCCTCGGACTCCTGTCTCCGCTTTCGCAAGGCAAATGCGATCGAAAGCCGGAGGAACTCGTCGTAGACAAGCCTGGTTCGGGCCGGGTGGACCTGATCTGTCGAATCTGGAAAGTGGATGGTGGCGAACGCCTCATCGCGCGAAATCAGGTCGTGGGCTTCCAGCAGGTGGGCCGGGACCGGGTCTTCGATCGGCCGGGACCTGACGAGTGCATTGTGAATCGCCCGGCGCATGGTGCCGGGCTTGGCGCTTGCCGTTGCGGGATGAACCGGCACCACCCGACCGACCAACAAAGACTCGGTCGGTGAGTCGAGGATGTCGACGTCGGGGCTCTTCATCTGCAGGTTGCCCCGGAACGATTCGACGACACCGGAGAGGGCGACCTGTGTCCCGGGTTGCAGCTGTTTCACGCGGTACGTCTGGTTGAACCAGATTGCCTTTATCGTGGCCGACTCGTCAGCGATGGTCGCCTCGATCATCGCCAGGGTCCGCTTCGGACGGCGGATATTGACCGAACGGACCTCGCCGATCAGAGTCACTTCGGCTCCGACCACCACATCGGCGATCAGTTCTTTACGGCTTCGGTCTATGTACCGCCTCGGGATGTTGTGCAGCAAGTCGGCAACCGTCTCCACACCCTGCTTCCTCAGCGCCGCCGCACGCTGTCCTCCGAGGAGCTTGACTTCGGAGACGTCGACACCGGCGAGTCGGGCTAGCGTGGCCATCCGGGCTCCGTGTTTTCCGTCACCCCGCCACGGTAACGGCGGAGTAGGACTTGGACGCCGAGGTCGCTATCCTTTCTCGTGGTCGCAACGGAGATCACTTCCGTTTAGCCTCCAGACCAATTCCAGGAGTTTCAACCATGTCTTATCGCTGCGAAGTTTGCGGGAAAGAGCCGAGTTACGGCAAGACCGTCAGCTTCTCTCACAAGCGCAACAACCGTCGCTGGCTCCCCAATATCCAGCGGATCCGTGTCAAGCACGGCTCCAACACCCGCCGTGCCCGCGTGTGTACCTCGTGCATCCGAGCCGGCAAGGTAGAGAAGGCCTGAGCAGGTGGCCCAGGGAGTCGTGAAGGTGTACGACCCTGTCACCGGGGTGGGCATCATCGTCACCGAAGTCGACAAGTCCGAAGTCTTTCTTCGCCCCGGTTCGTTGCAGGGATCGATCTTCCGCACCCTGCGCCAGGGCCAGCGGCTCGTTTTCGACAGAGTCGAGGAGGATGACCGCGCTTTCGCCTCCAACCTGCGCATGGGCCAGGACGGTTACTGACAGCCACCACGCTGCCGTCGCAAAGTTCCGTCGCCATCGATCAGTGCTCTCCACAGGTGGCCCGTATCTCAAATGCTGACGGCGTTTCTCCGGCCCTCGAAGCCCCTGGCTGCGTCGAAGTGCTCGCCGCAGCTCCCCGGCTGCGACTGCGCTCTTCTCCTTGCCAGATGACCTCGACGCCTCGGAGCTCCGCTCGCCCAATTTGACCGACGGACCACTAGAGTCGCCTTCCCATAGCGAATAGGAGAACAAGTTGGTCCAGGCTTACGTTCTGATCCAGACCGAGGTCGGCAAGGCCGCCCTGGTCGCGGAGGATGTCCGGAAGATCCCGGGTGTCGACTCCGCAGACGACGTCACCGGCCCCTACGACGTCATCGTCAAGGCAACAAGCGAAGACGTAGACTCATTGGGCAAGCTGGTAGTCGCCAAGATCCAGGGCATCGACGGCATCACCCGCACCCTTACCTGCCCGGTAGTACACCTCTAACCCCGATCCCCGCCACCGGAAGGCGGCGGCTCAACCCAGCTTCGATGCGATGGTGCCCGCGTTCCGCAATGCAGTTCCGTCGCTACCCGCAACCGAAAACACCCGCGTCGGAGTCGATCCGGCTTCGGCAACCATGTCCGCGAACAGCACTGCTCTTTCGATTTTCGGATCGACCCACAGGTATGTCGACATCGACCCGGGAATAGTGTTGACCTCGTTCACAAAGAGCCCTCCGCCGCGTTCGAGGAAGTCGATCCGGGAGATCCCTCTCAACCCAGTCGCCCGCACCACACGTCGCGCCGTGTCTTCGACCTCCAGCTTCAACTCCGGAGCGAGCGCAGCCGGCAGCTCCCTCCCTGAGCTGACCTCTCCGCCCCAAGCGAGATATTTCTGGTCGTAGGAATAGATGCCATCGACATCCCGTACCGGCTCCTCGATCGCGGAGACCTCGAGTGACGGATAGGTTCTGACCGCAACCTGGAGGTCCCGGCTGGACTCCAGAAATGGCTCGACCACCGCCCCCTGGTCGAAGAACGACGAGCTCTTCTTCAGGGCGAGCACCGTGGCCCAGTCGTCGGCCACCTCGATGCCGATCGAGGACCCTCCGAAGCGGGGTTTAACGATGTACGGGCCGGCGAATCCGGGATCGGGTTCGTCGCCAACGACAACCAGCGCCCGGGAAAGAGTTCTCATCCCGGCACTCGCCATCGCCGCACCGAAGGCAAGCTTGTCCATTCCCAAAGCCGAAGCTGCCTGACCGGGCCCGGTGTAACGGAGGCCGGCAAGGTCGAAGAGGCCCTGTAGCGTCCCGTCCTCGCCGGGACCGCCGTGACAGGCAATGAAAACGGTGCGGATGTCCAGAGGCTTGCGTTTGATCCGGAACCCTTCGCCGGGGGCTGCCGAAAAGGAAAGCTCCTTCGCCCGGCCGGGCACACCGTCAACGAAGTCGCTCGCTTCGAGGGCAGGGTCGACCTGATGCCATTCGCCAGTCTTCGACCAGTAGACACCAACTACATCATCCAGGGCGTGAAGTACCTGCAGCCCGGTGAGGATCGAGATGTCGTGCTCGTCTGAGGGCCCCCCGAACACGACTGCTGTCTTGGACACTGTGCAACACCTCTATGGATAGTGGTCGGGAAGATCGTTCTCGTATAAAACCGCGTCCCCGGCGCCGAGCCTGTCCCGAACAACGGCGACCGCGGCGTCGCGGGTCGGGACGACGGTAACCGAAGCGGGGCCTTTACTGGTGCCTCTGAGCAAGGCTTTCCGGTTGGTTGTACCCACGATGATGACCTCGTCGCAGATGGTGGCTGCGGCGTTGGCAAAAGCTTCGTTCTCACCGTTTTGCATCGGCCCCAACTCGACCATACCCGGGGTAACCAGGACCTTTCTCCCGCCGTGTCGTTCCAGAATCGCCAGTGCTCTCGCCGCGCCGGCCGGATTGGAGTTGAAGGTGTCATCGATGACAGTGACTCCCGAAGGTGAGACCGTGACACTCTGACGGTGCTCAGAATCGGGAAGACTCTCGAAGAGCCCGCCATCGACGTCATACCCGAGTGCTTCGACGATTCCGACAGCAACTGCGAGATTGGCGGGGAAGACCGAATCGGGCACGGCGCCGTGAGCGACACTGCCTGAGCGAATCGATCCTTCCTCGTACTGGATATCGGAAGCCTTCCCCGACACCGACACCGTGGTCATGTCCAGGTCCCCCCGAAGCTCCCGGGCGAGCGCTTCGAGTAGCGGATGGTCGACTGAGATGACGCCCTTATCCGCGCGTTCGAAGATTTCCGATTTGGCGGCGACGATGTTCTCTTCCGATCGGAAACGCTCCAGATGCACCGGGCCAATCGAGACAATGGCTGCGACGGAGGGCTCGATCCAGCGGCAGAGGTCGGCAATCTCACCCGGGCCGTAGGTGCCCATCTCGGCGATGAAAACCTCGGTCCCCGGAACGAGATGATCGTTGATGGCCCGGGCCAGCCCCATGCGGTTGTTGAACGAAGCGGGGCTGGCAACTGTCCGCACCGATTTCGCAAGAAGGTGATGGACGTACTGTTTCGTGGTGGTCTTCCCGTATGAGCCGGTTATCGCCACCACCCGCGCCCCGGAATCGGCAAGGCGGCGTGCGGCCTTCTCAACCCAGCGGTCGCCCAGCCTGCGCTCCAGCGGGGCGAGCACCAGAAGGGACAGGTCGACTGCGACCGGTAGGAGGAGAACCGCAAGGACCATGAGCAAAGGCAGATCCAGGGCGACGCCCGCTATGAGGAGGGCCATCACCAGAGTCGCAACGAGAGCGGCCACCCGGCGCAATCTCGCCGTCCAAGACAGCGGCGAGGTACGGCCCCGGATCGAGAGGCCGATCGGCCCCACCTGAGCGAGGGCGGTGAGCAGTCCGAGCCTGGTATCGACCAGAGTGCCGCCAACACCAGCCACGGCCATCACCAGCAGGAGCGGGTTGTACGGGCCCGAGCTCCACCACCTCAACGCGAACCGGGTGGTTGCGGGGGCCAGGTAGTGCTCGCGCTGGGCGATGCGTAGCCATCGGAGACCGGCCGGTATCGCGGCCAGCGCGCAAGCGCCGGCCAGTAGCCAGGTCACGCCAGCATCTTGGTGACGGCATTCCGAAGTGAGTCGGGATCCTGGACGGGGAGCATGTGCCCGACCGCCTCCACCACTTCGAGCGTCGCGTCACCACCTGATCGGCTGACCAGTGCCGCCGCCTCCTCGGCCACCGCAAACGGCACCTCGCGGTCGTCGGCACCCCAGAGGAAGTGGATCGGACCGGCGATCCTCGTCAGCTCGTCGCGATACTCCTCGTTGACGACGGTCACCAGAATGTCCCTCATCACGCCGGTGACAGCGCGGTAGTCCGCGGAACCGCGCTTCCTCTTCATCGCCTCGAAGCTGGTGTCCGACACGACTCCGAAACGGTTGAGGACACGGGCCAGTTTGTATGTTGCCGGCGGGTTCTTGCCGGGTGTGAGCCGGAGCAGCGGTGCTCCTGTGACCAGGGTGCCGCGGATCCGGTCGGGGTACTCGGCGGCAAGGCACACTGCCACCCTCCCGCCGAAAGAGTGCCCGACAAGCAAGGGTGGCTGTTCGAACTCGTCCAAAACCGGGAGGAGGAGACGGGCGTAATCGCGCGCCCCGATCGCAGATTCGGGTGGTGGCGTCGCCCCGAATCCAGGAAGATCCATCGCAAGGGCACCTATAGCCGCCAAACTGTGGGAAAAGTCACTGCCGCGTCGACCCCATCCATGCAGGGCGAGGACCCGCGGCTGGCCTACACCGACAGCTTCGGCGAACAAGGACCCATTCACCAGAGACCGCAAAGCCAAAATTCAATCCTCGATAGTCGACGGACAGTTGCCGAGAATACTTTGAAAGGCAGAGAACCCTCACTTCATGACAGCACAAACGATCAGCACCCACCGGGCAATGAGCTCTTTCCGGGGCTCCTTGCTGCGCCGTGCGTCAGCCGTCGGCTGGTTCGTGTTGATCATCCTCGGTGCTCAGGCTGTGCGGGTCGAGGAGCCTGCGGGCCCGGTCTTTTCTCTTCCGGAGTTCTACATACCGGTGATCGTCCTTGCCGTGACCCTCATGGTGTCGACTGCGGTGCGCTGGGAGAGATTGATGTCGACCGGGGCCGCACCGTGGATCTCTCTGACCTGGCTGGCAATATTCATCACGGGTATCGGGGCCATCGCTCTGATCCCATCGATGAACCCGACAGCTGCCCCGATCCTGTTCGGACTGGCCGCCGTCTCCGGGTTGCTGCTCACCTGGTGGGCACACGCTTTCATCACTGTGGCCATCGCCGGGGTGATCAGCTACATCTCCCTCGCACTCGGCCTCGACCTCGTAGGCCCGCTGCTCACAGTGATCGCGGTGGCTTCGGCCACAGCCCTGGTTGGTTTCGAGTTCGAGGGGGAGAGCGTCCGATCCGCGTCACGTGAGTCAGAGATTGCCCAACAGCGCGGGGACTTCGAAAGGCTCTACGAGGTCAGCGCCACACTGGCCCGGGCCGAATCACTCTCCGAAATCGTTCCCCACCTGGTTGGCACCATCTGCAAGTACCTCGACGCCCAGGTGGGGGTGGTGTTGCTCTACAACTCCGATCAGCACCGCCTGGAGGTGATGAGCCCGATCTGGGTCAACGGATACCCGTTGGAGACCGAAGCGATGATCACCAGCGTCTCGGGCCCGGGGGTTGCAGCGCAGGCCTTCAAGGCAGCACGCCCGATCCTGGTCCGCAATGTCGACGCTGATTCGAACAGCCACGGACTGCTCCGCGAACTGGGAATCGAGCAGGCCATGATCGCCCCGCTCAAGGTCGAGACGATGCGTGTCGGCCTGGTGATCATCGGTGACCCGTACGATTCCGACTTCACCGACGACCAGCTCAGCGAGCTCGGATCTCTCGCAGCGCCGGCCGGGCTCGTCCTCTCCCAGATCGGACGGTATGAAGCTCAAGCGGACATGGCGCGGAGGCTCGAGGAAGTGGCACAGATGAAGACGGACTTCGTCTCGACTGTTAGTCACGAACTGCGCACCCCCCTGACGTCGATCATCGGGTCGCTCGACACCGTCAACCGCCCAGAGCTACAACCGGATTCGACTACCGCCCAGGAACTGCTCGCCACGGCGAGACGCCAGGCCGGGCGGCTGCAGCGCCTGATCGACGACCTGCTGGTGGTGTCCAGGATCGACCGGGGAGCGATCCCGATCCATCTCGAAACGATCCGCCTCGAAGACCTCCTCAGAGAGATCGCCCACACCGTCTCGATCGATCCCACCGTCACGGTCGAACCGTCCGATCTCGCCGTCGAGGCGGACAAGGATCATCTCTCCAGGATCATGATCAACCTCGTGGAGAATGCCAGCAAGTACGCGGCAGGAAGTCCGGTTGAGATCCACGGGTACGAAAAGGGTCAGAAGGCCGCGATCGCCGTGGTCGACCACGGCCCCGGCATCCCCGACCACGAGAAAGAGCGAGTCTTCGAACGCTTCACCCAGATCGACCAATCGGATACCCGGTCCAAGGGAGGCACCGGCCTCGGTCTGAGCATCGT
This sequence comes from Acidimicrobiia bacterium, assembly GCA_041748855.1. Lineage (GTDB taxonomy): Bacteria > Actinomycetota > Acidimicrobiia > Spongiisociales > ZC4RG35 > MA-ANB-1. The sequence goes on along the minus strand of JBGTCK010000056.1, from coordinate 22,333 downwards.
GCGCTCATTGGCCGAGGTGATGCACGGTTCGGTCAAAGTCGAGGAGACCGAGGGTGGCGGTGCCACATTCGTGGTCCAGCTCCCCAAGGCCCGGGTCGACGTCGGGGTATAGGGCGGACTAGCTCTCGCCGGGTCCGGACCCGGCGGCCACAGCGTGGAATCCCCCGTCGACGTGGATGATCTCCCCTGTTGTCATTGGAGCCCAGTCGCTGAGCAGGACACAGACCATCCTGGCTACGGGGTCGGGATTGGAGGTATCCCATTGCAGCGGGGAACGCTCGCCCCACACCTCATCGAATCTAGCGAAGCCCGGGATCGATTTCGCCGCCACGGTCGACAAAGGGCCGGCCGAGACCGCGTTCACCCTGATATTGTGCTCCCCGAGGTCGCGGGCCAGATAACGCGTGACCGACTGCAGTGCCGACTTGGCGACGCCCATCCAGTCGTATGCCGGCCATGCCTGGGTATTGTCGAAATCGAGAGTCACCAGTCCCCCACCACCGGCCTCCTTCAGCAGCGGGAGCAGCGCAACGGCAAGGGTTTTGTACGAAAAGGCCGAAGTCGTAAATGCGATCTGAGCCGACTCGGCAGGAGTGTTCAGGAAGTTGCCGCCCAGGGCATCCTCGGGAGCAAACGCTATCGCATGAAGCGCCCCGTCGATGCTGCCCCACCTCTCGTCGAGGTTCGCCTTGAGACTCTCGACATGCTCCGGGTCGTTGATGTCGAGCTCGATCACATCACACGATGACGGAAGGCGCTGGACCGAGCGCTCCGTCAGGCGGAGCCCGCGACCGAATCCGGTGATCACGATCTCCGCGCCCTCCTCCTGTGCGATCCGGGCGACATGCCAGGCAATCGAGTCGTCGGTGAGAACTCCGGTCACGAGCAGTTTCTTGTCTTCCAACAGCATCGGATCTCCTAAAAGTCGCACCAAACGTCTGGATGGCCCAAAGGGCCTGCCCGTAGTAAAGCACCGGCCCTCGCTCCGACGGTCCCGGGGACGGCGTCACCAGGCGCTAGGTGGATCGAGGTTTGGACAACCGGGCCATCATTCGCGTTACTGGCCCTTGACCTGAGCGGTGTGCGTGAGGGTGATAAGGAATAGGCCGCCAACCATATTCCCCAGAGTCGAGACACCGATGTTGGCGGCGACGTCGCCATAACCGACCGCCCCGCCGAGCCAGACACCAAACAGGATCTGGAGACCGGAGACGATCACGTGATCGAATGGGCCGAGGGCAAGGAGGAAACCGACCATGTAGGTGACGAGGATGCGCCCGGTCGCTGTCGCACTCGCCTCCAGGAGGTAGGACAGGAGGGTAATCAGGGCTCCGGCGAGCACGGCCCGAGCGAGGGTTGCGGACCAACTCTTCCCCGCAATCTCTTCGGAGATCGTCACCAGAGTCTCTGGAGTGCCTGCAGGCAACGCACCCTCGACGGTCAACACACCGATCAGAATCGCACCGCCCGCAAGATTGAGAGCGAAGATAACGCCCCACAGCTTCAGCAGCCGGCCCCAGATCAGTCGGCCCCCTTCCTCGATAGCAGCGGCCACCGGATCGAAGAAGTTCTCGGTGAAGAGTTCTGTACGCCCCACCACTAGGAAGACGAGGCCGATGGCGAAGGCGAGGGCTCCGGCCAGCCGGGCGAGGCCGGGTGAGAGCGCTGGTTGGGCGAGAGTCTCCACCACTCCCAGCGCGACGATGCCAAAGACGATCGTGATTCCGGCGATGAAGCCTGTGGCGACCTGCTCGAGGAGTGGCATCTCGAGACGGCGCCGGCCTTCCTCCTCGGCGCGGGCGTAGATCTCTGAGGGACTGGGGGCAACCGCCATAGGAAGTTCGATACCCGGACGTTTGACAGCTCACACTTCGCACCCTGGGGAGGTCGAGCCCATGCGGGTCAGAGCAAAGGGCTGACTCCTAAAAGTTGACACCAAGCGTCTGGATGCCCCTGATGGCTAGCCCCATCGAAAAGAGCAGTGCCGACCCGTAGTAAAGCATCGGTCGCTTCCGGAACTGTGGTCGATAGATATAGACGAACGACAGGGTCACTGCGATTACGACCCCGTAGAACACATGCTGGTTACCCGGGTCGGTGCCACCTGAGAACATCACCACCCCGGTCACGACTTCTACGAGAAGGGCAGCGATCGATGCTCCCACTGCCCAGCCAAAGGCCCGGCCCGGCACCCGGTTGCGCCCGATCACACCCCACACTCCGACGGTCCCGCTCAAGACAATTGCGGTGTACCCCCAGACAGTGTGGAACGAACTCACGCGGCCAGCTTAGGATTGTCGTGCCTACCCATTCGCCACAAGTAGACTGCGCCCAGGAGGTTGTTCATGTACGAGGCAGTGCAGTTCATCGAGGTCGAGGGCGCGGCCGATCCGGTTCAGACGGTTCTTGGAGAGTTCTCCAGCGAGAGCCCGGCCGTTGATGTAGTTCGCGCCACCCGAGCGTCCTTCCTCGAGTCCGGGGCTGAGGATTACGCCTGGTGGGTGGTCCGCAAGCAGGGGGCCACTCTCGCCGAATTCATCGCAGACTCAAAGAGCGACAAGGAATTCGTCCTCGACATCCGTTCGGGTCAACTCGTCGAAGTTTGACCACCATCTAGGTGACCGATCCAATCGCCCGAAGCGGAGAGTGGCCGGTTTGGGCTAAGACCTGGTACGGCTACCTCGTGAGGTTCGTGGTCGCGGTCTGGGGGATCGTCACCGGCTTCTTCCTGGTTCTCATCGGCTATTACACCGCCGTTGATTGGAAGACCGGGGAGTCGGACTGGACTCTCGGCGCGGGCGTCGTCGTCGTCGCCGGCATCGTCCTCGCCATCTACTGCCTGATCGGTGCGATCCGTCCGTCCAGGGTCATGTTCATGCCGCCGCTGATACTCACCGTGCTCACTCTGTTGGGTCTGGCCGCCGCTTGGGTTGCGGAACTTGCACGCAACCTCAGTTGATTCGATCAATCCATCGGATCAAGCGAGAAGGTCTGCGTTTTCTTTCCGGAGCACCTTCTTGTCGAACTTGCCCGTGCCGGTCTTGGGCAGTTCATCGATGAAGACATAACGGTCGGGCAACCACCACTTCGCCACCCTCTCGGTGAGAAACTCGATGAGATCGCCTTCAGTCAACCCGGACCCGGGCGCGGCAACCACAAACGCCACCGGGCGCTCCTGCCATTTCGGGTGTTTGAGCCCGACCACGGCCGCTTCCGCCACCCCGGGATGGGCCATGATCGAGTTCTCCAGGTCGAGCGAAGAGATCCACTCCCCTCCCGACTTGATCACGTCTTTGGCGCGGTCGGTGATCTTGATGTAGCCCTCCGGCGTGATCTTGCAGACATCACCGGTGCGGAGCCACCCGTCTTCGAATGAGTCCGACGAGCGGTCGTCCTTGTAATACTCCGCCGCGATCCACGGCCCCCTGATCAGCAGTTCGCCGAACGCCACGCCATCCTGGGGCAACTCCTCACCGATCTCGTCGACGATCTTCACCTCGAGACCTGGGGAGTGGATTCCCGCCGTCTCAAGGACGTCGAGCTGGCGCTGCAAGTCCCAGCCCTCCATGCCTGGCTTCAGCTCAGCAACAGACGCGACCGGATTGGTCTCGGTCATTCCCCAACCCTGGACGACGCGCAAATTCTTCTCCGTCCAGAACCATTCGATGAGGGAGCGGGGAACGGCTGAACCCCCGCAGAGGAAAGCGCGCATCGAGGAGAGCTCGGCCCCGGGATGATCAATTAGATACTGCTTGATGCCGAGCCAGACCGTGGGCACGCCGGCCGAGAAAGTGACCTGCTCCCGCTCCAGCAGCGGCACCAGGCCTTCGGGGGTGAGGTCCGGGCCCGGATAAGTCAGCTTCGCCCCCTGAGTCACCGCCATGTAGGGATAGCCCCACGCCGCGGCATGGAACATGGGCACGACGGGAAGGACATTGTCCGACGCAAACATCGGATAGTTCGCCAGGTTCGAGATGGTGTGTAGGTAGGTCGATCGCTGGGTGTAGGCGACGCCTTTCGGGTTCCCGGTGGTCCCCGAGGTGTAACAGAACATCATCGGCGACCTCTCGTCGAGCAGCGGCCAGGCACCGTGCTCGTCGACATCTGAGATCAGGTCTTCGTAAGCGATTGATCCCGGGAGACGATCGTCTGCCTCCTCCCCCATCACCACGTAGGTTGCGACAGCGGGCATCTGTTCGACGAGCGGTGCCACCAGGCCGACCAGGTCGGGGTCGACGAACATGACCCTGTCTTCGGCATGGTTGACGATGTAGACGATCTGTTCGGGATGGAGCCGGATATTGAGGGTGTGACAGATCCGGCCGGTGTTTGCTGTTGCCCAGTAGAGCTCGTGGTGCCGCCTGTTGTTCCACGCGAAGGTTCCCACGACTCCACCCCTGGCGACGCCGAGGTGGTCGAACGCCGTCGCCAGCTTCCGGATCCTGGTGTCGGTCTCCCCGTAGGTCGATCGGGCGACGCTGCGGTCGTGTTCGACCGAGACGATTTCCCGGTCCGGGTAGAGGCGGACACCCCTGTTGTACAACGTGGATAGGAGCAGCGGGAAGTCCTGCATGTGCGGCATCAGGAGCCCTCGAGCAGTTTTTGCTTCTGGGCGTCGAACTCGGTATCCGACAATTTTCCCTCATCGTGGAGCCGGGAGAGGATGTCCAATTGCTCCGCCACGCTATGTGATCCCCTTGGAGCCGCTGAGTTCATTCCGGCGACGTTCTGCTGGGTCATCCGCTTCTCCCGCTCGCTGTAGATCAACGATTGCACCCCCTCGGGGTCGGGAATGTCCTTGTAGCGGCTTTGGCCGTGGGTACCCGCCGACTCGATGAGGAGGTCGCCAGTGCCGAAAACACGTTCAATGGCCCGCTGACTGAAGGCGACGTCGTTGATCACTTCGTGGGGGATCTCCTTTCCGGATTTGGAGATGAGCCCTGCCCGGTAGATCACCCTCTCGTTGGTTACGACATGAAGCGTTGTCAGCCAACGGGCCAGACCCTCGGCGGTGACGATGAGCCCGGCAACGATCAGACCGACGCTGATCCACCCATTCCAGCCCTGGATCTGAACGAGGATTATGAGGACGATGATCAGTACGAGCAAGGCGCCCTCTTTCATTATCCCGGTCCAGTGGGGGCGGAATTCGGAAACGATCACTTCGTCGTCACCGAGCAGCTTCGTCGGGTAGCGCATTGGGGCAAGCGTAACCTCGAACTTGCCTGCGTGCTCCCAACGGAACGCACTCACTTGCGAGGCTGCGATAGGGTCAGTGCGAGATGGAAGTCCTGCTTGTAATGGGCGTCGTGGGCACGATGCTGTTTGTCCTCACCTTCACGATCGATGGGGCGAGTCGGCCCGGCTACGACCCGAAGCGGCATGCAGTAAGCGCTCTGGCGCTCGGCTCCCGGGGTTGGATCCAGACCACCAACTTTCTGGTTAGCGGCTCGCTGGTCACAGCATCGGCGGTGGGCATCTACCAGTCTGTGGAATCGCTCTGGATGCCGCTGCTGTTAGGAGTTTTCGGAATCTCGATGGCCCTATCAGGAGTATGGAGAATGGACCCGATGCGTGGCTACCCGCCTGGCACACCCGAGCTGACCCCACCAGAAACGAGCAAGACCCATGCACGCCACTACCTCGCCGGGTTCGCCGTTTTCGGCTCCCTGCCCGCTGCTGCGGTCGTCGCCGGTTTCACGCTCGACCACCCCGGATGGTCGGTCTACTCATGGGCGACCGGTTCGGCACTCGTGGTGTTGTTCTTTGCCTTCGGCTACGTCTGGGAGTCAAACTCGCGTTGGGCGGGCCTGGTGCAACGCATCATGATCCTGGTCGGTTGGACCTGGCTCGCCCTCGTCTGTATCCACCTGATGTAGCCTCAGGACGCGATGGGATTTCTCTCTTGATCAATCTGGAAGAGTCGGCGTCACGACGGGACGCACTCACTGCCGCCCGGCTCGATCGCCTGATTCCCGTCTTGATGGAAGACGCGGGGATCGACTGCTGGATACTGATCTCGAGGGAGTATGCCGAGGACCCGGTCGTCGAGACGATGCTCCCTGCGAAATGGATGTCTTCCCGCCGGCGCACGATCCTCCTGTTCCTCAAAAACGGAGACGGATACTCCCGGGAGGCGGTAACGCGATATGAGGTCGATGGCCTGTTCCCACCCGGGTGGGATCCGCGAGTCGAGCCTGACCAGTGGGCGGCCCTGGCGAGACGGATCGGCGAGGCCCGCCCCGAGTCGATTTCAATCAATACCTCAAGCGACTTCGCCCATGCCGATGGATTGACGGCAAGCGAGCACGAGCAACTTCTCGATGCCCTCGGCCCCGAATTGGCCGGCCGCATTGTCTCCGGCGAAAGCCTGGCGGTGCACTGGCTGCAAACTCGGCTACCTGAAGAGCGGCGGGTCCTCGAGGAAGCATGCGCCATCGCCCACGGGATCCTCCGCCGCGCCCTGTCACCGGAAGCTATCAACCCCGGAACCACGACTACTGCCGACCTCGAGTGGTGGCTGCGGGGCGAAGTCCAGAAGCTAGGCACCAATGTGTGGTTCCATCCCTCGGCCTCGGTGCAGCGGAATGGCCTTGACCTGCGGGGCTCGTTCGCTTCAGCGACCCGGGCCACGGTCATCGAGCCCGGCGACCTCGTCCACATCGATTTTGGTCTGGTTTGGGATCACCTCTGCACCGACCAACAACAGCACGGCTATGTCCTCGAACGTCCCGGCGCAAGGGTGCCTGAAGGACTGCTCCAGGCGATGCACAAGGCAAACCAGGCCCAAGACATCCTGCTCGAGCGATTCGTCGAAGGGGCCAGCGGGAACGAGATACTCGACCGCACCCTGGTGGGCACCCGGGCTGCGGGCCTGGACGCGACGATCTACACCCACCCGATCGGTTTTCACGGGCATGGTGCGGGTGCAACGATCGGGCTCTGGGACCAACAGGATGGGGTTCCCGGCAGTGGCGATTTCGAAGTGTTCGGGCCGTCGGCGTGGTCGATCGAGCTCATGAACCGTGCCCCTCTCCCTGAGTGGGGTGAGCCGGTGGCGATCATGCTCGAAGAGGAGGCGTGGTTCGAATCAGGTGTCGCGACATGGGTGGATGGCCGCCAGACGGAGGTCTGGGCGATCTGAGTCAGCCCGGACGAAATCAGGCAGACGAAATCGGCCCAGACGCGAGAAGGCCCCGAGGGAGCCGTGACCGAAGTCTCAACCCTCTCGGGACTCTCGTCCGTTCGGACTCAGGCCGGGGACCTGGTTCCGATCGGTAACTGTCGGCCGAAGCCGCCAGCCGCATGATCCGAAGATCACACTCGCATGACCCGAAGGTCACACTCTCGATCCGAAGATCGAACTCGATCCGAAGATCGAGCGTCGACAGGCCCGAGGGCCTGTCTGAAAGATCCGAAGATCTTCCTGTGAGTCCGAAGACTCACATGGTCTTTGACCGCCCGACGATCCCGAAGGATCCCCGTTCGATCTCCGACCGTTTCCCGAGGCTTCCGGTTTCCCTTCAGCCCGGGTGACCGTTCCTGCGATTATCGGGACCGACTCTCATCGCTCCTGTCCTCGCCGGACCGGTGCCTCCGGGGCAAGCCCCTTCGGCGTGAGTCGAAAAGTAGACCGGGTCCGCCCGCATGACAAGCCAAACCCGTGATTGATTTTCGCGATCGCCTCATTGATTTTCGCGAGGGGGTGAAAACACCCGAAACGTGAGAAACCCCGAGGGAGCATAAGACCGAAGTCTCTTGCCCTCTCGGGGTTCTCTTCCACTCGCACCAGGAAAGCGGGCCCCTGGCCGGGTGGTTCGTGAAGAGACCGGAGCCCCTTCAATCCGGGAAAACCGAAGCTCTCCCTTCACCGGATCGGGGTCTCCCCCAACCGGTAAAGCGAAGGTATTGGCTGACAGTTTGAGCGTCAAGGGTGGTGAAGGTTTTGTTTTCGCGAATCGAGAGGCCGCCTTTGGTGGATTCCCGACAAGCCTTCTTTGTGTCACACCCCGTTCCTATGATCGGGACCATGACTGCCAGAGTTGCAATATCTGAGGCGCCCGTCGGCGGGCTCGAGACGCTCTCGCCGAGTCGCGCCAGCGACTTCAAGACCTGTCCACAGCTCTTCAAATTCCGCGCCATCGACCGCCTGCCCGAACCGACCACGATCTACCAGGCCCGGGGCACCACGGCGCACGTCGCTCTGGAACGCCTCTACGACCTGCCCCGCGACGATCGCGACCCCGACCGGCTCTTCGACCTGTTCCGCGAGGCGTGGACCGAATGCCGTCTCGAGGAAGAGTACGGGAGCCTGTTCGAATCGGGGGCGGAAGAAACCGCCTGGGGCGTGGAGTCGATGCAACTCCTGGCCAACTATTTCGCGATAGAAGACCCGCGCACCATCGATCCCTACCAGCGAGAGATGGACATGACCGAAGATCTCGATGGAATGGTGATCAGAGGGATTCTCGACCGAATCGATCGCGGCGGTGACGGCAGCCTCGTCATCACCGACTATAAGACCGGCAAGGCACCGCCGGAACGCTTCGCCCTCCCCGCCTTCTTCGCTCTGAAGATCTACGCCCTCCTCATCCGCCGGCGGACCGGCGAAACTCCTCGGGAGCTCAGATTGCTGTACCTCAACGGGCCCACTCTGTACCGCCTCGCCATCGACGACAGCCAGCTCGACGCCATGGACAGCCAGCTTCGCGCCCTGTGGACCGCAATCAACCGGGCAATCTCAACCAACAGCTATCCGCCGAAGCCGGGCCGGCTTTGCGATTGGTGCTCGTTCCAGAACATCTGCCCTGCCTTCGCCGACTCCGCAGTTACGGGCTCGCTCTAAGGGAAGACGCCTCTCACCAGTTTGGCGTCAGCGACACGTCTGATCCCTTTGATGAGAGCCGCGGTGCGCATGTCGACCCCCTCCGAGGTGGCGATGGTGTGCACGTCATCGAAGGCCCTGACCATGATCTCGCGCAATCTGCCGACGGTCTCATTCTCGGTCCAGAAGTACTTCTGCACATCCTGAACCCACTCGAAATACGACACAGTCACGCCACCGGCGTTGGCCAGGATGTCCGGGACGAGGAGCACGTCTTTGTCCCGGAGCATGCGGTCGGCCGCCAGCGTGGTCGGGTTGTTGGCACCCTCGATGATGATCTTCGCCTGAATGTCGTTGGCGTTCTCGGCGGTCACCACACCCTGGATCGCAGCCGGGACGAGAACGTCGACGGGGAGTTCGAAAAGCTTGTTCCCCTCGATGAAGTCGGCGTCGGGAAAGCCCTCGAGGAACCGGTTCTCGTCAACCCACTTGGCCGCCGCCGTGACATTGAGGCCGTCCGGGTTGTAGATCGCCCCGGAGATATCCGAGACCGCCACGATTTTCGCTCCCATCTGCTCTCCGGCAACAGCCGCGTAGCGGCCGACGTTTCCGAACCCATGGATGGCCGTGGTGACGTTGTCCGGGTCGATATCCCGCACCGCCGCCGCCTGGGGCAGGAGGAACATCAGACCCCTCCCCGTCGCCTCCCGGCGGGCGACGCTTCCCCCCAGAGCCGGGGGCTTGCCGGTGACCACTGCGGGCACAGCGTGGCCCACATGCTGGGAATAGGTGTCCATCAGCCAGGCCATGACCTGCTCATTGGTGCCCAGGTCCGGGGCAGGGATGTCCTTGTCCGGGCCGATCACGTGGATTATCTCCATGGTGAACCGCCGGGTGACCCGCTGCAGCTCGGACCGGGAGAGTCCCATCGGGTCGACCCTCACCCCACCCTTCGCCCCTCCGAATGGAACCCCGACGATGGCGCACTTCCAGGTCATCCACATCGCAAGGGCTGCGACCTCACCGAGGTCGACGTCCGGCGCAAAACGAATCCCCCCCTTGGTCGGGCCCATCGTCGTCAGGTGTTGTACCCGGTACCCGAACAGGGTTTCGACGTCGGCATAGGTGTCATGGCGAAATGGAAATGTCACCACAGTCGATTTCTGCGGGACTTTGAGGCGATCAGCGATGTTCTCGTCGAGGCCCATCAACTCGGCGACGTTGCTGAATTGATCGACCGCCTCGCGGTACATCGGCGAGTCGAATTCGTGTGCAATGGCCATTGCGGGCCTCCGTAGGGAATCTCTTGGCATTGAATCTAACGACTGTCGGCGAACTTTTCTGTCACACCGTGCCCGTATCGTCAAGAGCATGAAATCAATTACATACATGCACCCAGACCAGAGCATTTCCGAGCAAAGCGCTCACGAGCAGGGCTTCGAACCCGACGTCGCTTTCGCTGATCCGGTGAGATATCTCGCAAGCCTCGGCATCGACTGCCGGCTCGTCAGCATGAGCGGCCCAGCGGCGGTCCAGGAGGCAGCCTGATCTACGATCGTCGGATGAACGGCGAATCCCGGATCGGTCCTGACGAATGGGATGTTGCCCTCGCCGATTGCGATGGGCACCAGGTAATCGTTGCCGGCCCGGGTACAGGTAAGACCGAATTCCTCGTCAGGCGGGTGGAGCGCCTGGTCGAATCGGGACGTGCCACCCGTGAGCAAATTCTCGTCCTCACCTTCTCGAGAAGGGCCGCGAAATCGATCGGGGACCGGATCAACCGCACCCTGGGAGGCTCGACGGTCCCGGTCGAGGCCACCACCTTTCACTCTCTGGCGTTGCGAATCCTCGAGTCTGTGACCGACGGTGTCCGCCCCACCCCGTTGACGACACCGGAACAGATCGCAACCGTCAAGGACCTCCTTGCCGTCGAAGAACCCGGTGAATGGCCACTCACCTACCGCGGGGTTCTCACCACGAGCGGGTTCGCCGAAGAGGTAGCCGATTTCCTGATGAGATGTTCAGAGCGACTGCTCACCACCGAAGACCTCGAACAACGTGCCTCCGAACGCGCCGATTGGCGAGGGATCCCCGGCTTTTACCGGCGATATCTCGACCATCTCGCCACCGGGGGTCGGGTCGATTACGGAACGCTGCTGGTCGAGGCAGTCAGCACTCTCGCTGCCGGCGAAGCTCCCGGCGTTGCGGGGCAGTACACGTATGTTCTCGTCGATGAGTACCAGGACACCTCTCCCGCCCAGGCCAGACTCGCCGAGCTGTTGTCGGCGCACACCGGCAACCTCACGGTGACGGGCGACCCCTACCAGTCGATCTATTCGTTCCGGGGCGCCGAGCTGAGGAATATCGCCGACTTCGAGACGGCTCATCAAGACGCCAAACGGATCATCCTCGACGGCTCGTTCCGTGTCCCGGAACCGATCATGACTGCAGCGCTCCGCGTTGTCAGTGCCGGTCAGCTGCCCGGCTCCGCAGGGCCGGTGACACCTGCAAGCCACCAGGGACGGGTCGAGGCCTACATCTTCGACCAGGAGACCGCTGAAGCCGAGTGGATCGCCGGACAGGTCGATCGGGCAATCCACGTCGACCAGGTCAAGCCCTCCAACCTGGCAATCCTCGTCAGATCGAAACAGGAGATGTTCAACGAATTGAGCAGGGCGCTCTCTAGGAGGGGAATCCCCCACGAGCGGCCCGATCGGCGTCTGATCGATCATCCGGCTATTCAGCTGGTGGCCGATTTGGTGACACTTGCCACTGACGACATCAACCCGGTCCTCGAAGATAGCCCGCCGCTCGAGGTCGAAGCCGCAGACATTGCCGCGCGGCGGGTGATCCTCGGGCCCCTCTTCGGCCTGACCCTCGGCAAGCAACGTATCCTGTGGAACGAGAGGCGGAGGGGCGCTACCTGGAGGGCGGTATTCGAGAGCCAACCCGGCTTCGACGATCTGGGCCACTTGCTCGATGACAGCACATGGGCGACGGAGATACCGGCAACAGACGGGTTCTGGCATGTCTGGACCACGCTCGGCAGATTCGCCGGCGTCGTTGCCGATCCGGATCGCTCGGGTTGGCGGCGCGCCTACTCGTCGTTCTCTCAGGTCCTTGACAGACAGGCCGATCGCGATCCCGAGCTCAGCCTCGCCCGATTCTTCGCCCTTTCCGACGACGAGTCGTTCGAGGCCACCCCCCTATTCACGCACCGCTCCACCACCCCATCCGTGGTTCTTACCACCCTGCACCAGGCGAAAGGCCTCGAATTCGAACAGGTCTTCATCGCCAACGCTGTTGAAGGCGTCTTTCCCGATTTGAGACGAAGCAGGCGGATGCTCCGCCCCGAGTTGCTCTCGCCGGAGCGCACCACCGACGCGTCGGCGGTTTCGGCGTTTCAGGTCCAGGAGGAAATGAGAATTGCCTACACGGCGATGACCCGGGCGAGGGCACGAGTGGTGTGGACGGCAACCGACGCCGGGGTGGACCAGGGCGAGCGCCGTCCGTCGCGGTTCCTCCTCGCCGCCTCGGGAGCGGCATCCCTCGACGACATCGGCACACCGGGCCAGGTCGAGCTCGAACCGATTTCGGTGGCCGAGGCCGAAGTCACTCTCCGCCGCATCGTCGGCGACCCGGAAGGTGCCGCCCCGTTGCGCACTGCGGCTGTGACCCTGCTGGCGCATCCCCCCCGTCCTGCGTGGGATGCCCGCTATTTCCCCGGCATCGCAGCGCAAGGGCCCGACCGGCCCGTCCTCAGTGAAAACTTCACCATGTCTCCAAGCCAGGCCGACAGCTATGCCAGATGCCCTCGCCGCTACGCAATCGAGCAAAAGCTCAAACTCCCGGCCCCGGAATCGACCCATATGACTTCGGGAAGTCTGATTCACCACGCCCTGGAGCTGGCAGAGCGCCAGATCATCGGCACCGGCGAGATTCACGGAGATCCGGAAGTGGCGATTGCCTACCTCCGGGAAGGTTGGGATTCGGGACAGTTCGCAACCCCGGCGTTGAACCGCGCCTGGCTAAACCGGGCCGAGGGGATAATCCGCAGTCTCTACGAACGCTGGCCGCAAGACAGCGCACCTCCCGTCGAGCTGGAAAAGAAAGTAGATCTCGTCGTGGGTGGAGTCGCCTGGCGCGGTGTGGTCGACAGACTGGAGCAGACTGAGGAAGGCCTGCGCATTGTCGACTACAAGACCGGCAAGTCGGTTCCCAGCCTCAAAGAAGCTGCGATCTCGGTGCAACTCGCGTTTTATGCCCTGGCAATCGAGGCGATGTCGCCCGGCCAGAAAGTGGTAACAGCCGAGCTGTGGTTTCCGGCCAAGGAATCGAAGAGCCTGACCGTCCGGAGGCTCGATATGGCGCGTCTGGGTGAAGTGGAGGAGACGATCACAGAGATCACCGCCGCGGTGGCATCAGAGAGCTGGGAGCCGCGCATCTCCAACGAATGCAACCGTTGTGGGATCAAGAGGTCGTGCCCCGTCTGGCCGGAGGGCAAGGGGGCCTACCTGTCATGAGTGTCGTCAGGCCGACTCCCGAACAACAACAGATCCTCGGCCTCGGCCTCGACACAATCCGGGTTTCGGCGGGCGCCGGCACCGGGAAGACCACGACCGTTGCGATGCTCATCGCCAACCTCGTCAACCACCACGGTATCGACCCCGAAAACATCCTCGGCATCACATTCACCAACAAGGCCGCTTCCGAGCTCGCCGATCGGGTTCGGTCGTACTTGAGCTCCGACATCGGGCCCGGACGTGAAGTCGAAGTCCACACCTACCACGGCTTCGCCGGCCAAATTCTCAGTGAGTTCGGGCTCCTCGCCGGGCTGGACCGCAGACCCGAAGTGATCACCCCCACTTTCGCCAGACAGATCCTCGGAGAGGCCTTCTCCAACGGCGACTTCAAGCACATCGATATCACCTGGCCGGGAAGGATCATCCGCATCAAACAGCTCGGCGATCGGCTGGGCGATCACCTTCTGGAGCCCGCCGACCTGGCCGATCCGGAAAACCCCGGCGAGGAGCCGTGGCCCATGCGATTGGAGATGCTCGAGATCCTGAGGATCTATCAGGACACCAAGCGCGAGTTGAGTGTTGTCGACTACTCCGACCTGATCACCCTGTCGACCCGCCTGGTGCGGGAGAGCAGCGAGATCGCCGCGACCATACGCGACCGCTACCGGGTTGTCGTGCTCGACGAGTACCAGGACACGAACCCCGCACAACGTGTCCTCCTCACCTCCATCTTCGGCGGTGGCTTCCCGGTGGTGGCGGTGGGCGACATCGACCAGACGATCTACGAGTGGCGCGGGGCGTCCGCGGAGAACTTCGATAACTTCACAACCCATTTTTCCCGACCTGACGCTTCAACTCCTCACACTCGCGAGCTCACCGGAAACTACCGCTCCGGACAGCGGATCCTCGACGTGGCCAACGAGATAAGGAAGTTGGCGAACGCGGAGGCATCCGACCTCGTCAGCCCGAACCGGGCAGACGGCATCGTCGAGACGCACTGGGCGGAGGATGCAATGGCGGAAGCCGAATGGATTGCCCGCCGCTTCGAGAAGCTCCATGACGATGGTGCAGCCTGGTCCAACATGGCGGTTCTGTTCCGTAAGAACAAAGACTTCCCGATCCTCGTCGAGACCTTGAGCCGGCACAACATCCCGATCGAGGTGGCCAACCTGGGCGGGTTGTTCTCGGTTCCCGAGGTCGCTGAACTGCGCGCCTGGCTCACCCTTCTCGCCCGGCCGGAGAACACTGCGGCAATGCTCCAGATCCTCTTCGGGAGCAAATACCGGCTCGGATTGGCCGATGTGGCCCCGGTATCCCGATGGATGGCGCGCAGTCTCGACGAATACCGGGACCAGGACCTTCCAATGACCTTTGTCGAAGGCATCGAGAATCTCGATGCGATCGAAGATGTCCGTCCTGAGGCAGCCGAGCGATACCGGCACTTCCTCGACACCTACCTGCATCTTCTCATCGAATCACAGGGGGCGTCGTTGGTCGAAACGGCGCGCTTGGTCCTCGATCGCACCCGGGCCTGGGCCGACGTGGAGTCCCTACCGCCCGTGCCGCGCCTGACCGCTCGCCTCAATCTCTACCGCTTGCTCGACATGACCGAGGACTGGAGCCCGCTCCGGGGTAGGTCTTCGCTTCCCGCCTTCCTCGACTACATCGAAGCCATGGCAGAAGAGCCTGCAGAGGAGCTCGATGCCGCCCGACTCAGCGGCGAAGACGCGGTGACGCTGGTCACCGTGCATCGAGCCAAAGGGCTCGAATGGGACATCGTCGCCATCCCCGCAGTCACCGAAGGCAATTTCCCGGGCGGAAGCCAGATGCACCCCGACCCGGCGTCTAAAGCCGACGTGGTGCCCATCGAGTTCAGAATCGACGAAAGGTACCGCGACCTTCCTGACGACAAGAAGGAACGAGAGGACCACTTCCGCAAAGAGAACCTGATGCAGGAGTGGCGGGTTGCCTATGTCGCGGCGACAAGGGCAAAGTCGCACCTGATGGTGTCCGGTGCCTATTGGTACGGTCATCCGGAACCGAATCAGAACCCCAAAGACCCCTCCCCCCTATTCGATCTGGTGCACAACCATCCCGGCACAATCGACACCGGATTCGCAGAACTCCCGCCCCGCCCTGACATTCTCCGACACAGCGACGACAGCTTCTCTCCGGATCCCGTATTCGAATCAGGTTGGATCGAGGCGCTCGCTGCCGAGATCTCCGCTCCCGACCGGGGCGCCGCCACCGCCCGGAGTCTGGGGATCGAGGCCGCCCACGACAAGGAGATTGAGATGTGGTCCCAACGTCTGTTCGAGCTGCCGGAACGACTCCACCACGAGGAGGCACCCGACGAACGCACTTTCTCCGTGACAGGTTTGGTCACCTACGCCGGGTGTCCCCGGCAGTTCTTCTGGTCAGAAATCGACCGCCTGCCGAGGAGAAGGAATCCGGCAGCGGTCGCCGGTACCGAGGTCCACAGGCGGATAGAGCTGATCCAGAAAGGCAACATCCCCTTCGATGAGATCAGCAGGGAGATCTACGACGTGCCCGATGCAGAAAGCGGGCCGGGGGCGTACCAGACCTTCCTCGACTCCAGGTTCGGCACCACTCCCGCGGCACGGGTCGAAGCCCCGTTCACCCTCTCTGTGGAGGGGAAATTCAATATCCGGGGCAGGATCGACGCGATCTACGCCGACGATGGGCACCTCGAGGTCGTCGACTTCAAGAGTGGAAGACCCTCGTCCGATCCGGCCCGTCTCGTCCAGCTCGAGGCCTACGCGGTTGCCTGCACAGATGTCGATTTCGAGATCGGTGAGGCCCACTCGATGCGGGTCACGTTCGCCTATCTGGGGGGAGGGCTGAACGAGGAGTCGTACGACGTCGACGATGGATGGCTTGCAGCGGCGCGATCACACCTCCTCGACCTGGGCTCGGGGGTTCTCGAGGAGAGGTTCGAGCCCACGCCGTCACAGCGTTGTCATCAATGTGACTTTCTCCAATTCTGTGAGGCGGGCCAGGCCTTTGTGAACGCGGGATGAGCTGGGCTCTCGCATTACTCGCGGGATACGGCATCGGATCGATTCCGACCGCCAACGCTATCGCGCGTCTGTTCGGGATCGACCTGAGGTCAGAGGGCTCAGGAAACCCGGGTGCGAACAACGCCCGCCGTCTCGGCGGCATGGGACTGTTTATCGCCATCCTGGTGGTGGAGGCAGCTAAGGGTGCTGTGGCGGTTCTCGTCGGAGACGCCGTCGCGGGATCGGCCGGAATGGGCGCGGCGGGGCTCGGCGCCGCCACCGGCAATGTGTTCAACGTCTGGTATCGCTTTCAGGGCGGGAAGGGCCTCGGCATCACTCTCGGCGTGCTCCTGGTGGCCTGGCCGCTCGCCCTTCCCCCAGTGATCGTGACGATCGCAGCGGTCACTGTCATCACCCGGTCTACCGGCATCGCTGCGATCGGCGGAGTATCAATGCTCTCGATTCTGGGACTCCTCTGGATTCCCATGGCATGGCCCACCGGATGGGGCGCATACGGCGCATCGCTGCCATGGTTGGCCATCGGGCTAACTGTCGTAATCGCCCCGAAACACCTCATCGACGCACTAGCCCCCCATCCTCGAACTCGAGGGTGAAAGTCACGGGACCATCGTTGACCAGGTCGACCGCCATCTTCGCTCCGAACCTGCCGCTCGAAACCTCCAAGGCCAGGGCCTGAAAGCCATCGACCATCCGCCCGATCAGGGGCTTGGCATGATCGGGATCACCGGCGCCGCTGAACGAGGGCCGCAGCCCGCGGGAGAGGTCGCCGTAAAGGGTGAACTGGCTGACAACGAGGATCTGTCCGTTGACGTCCATCACCGAAAGGTTCATTCTGTCCTCCCCGTCAGAGAAAATCCGGAGCCGGCTCAACTTGTCGACAGCGGCATCGACCTCAGCCGGGCCGTCTTCGGGAGCGATTCCCACCAAGAGCAACAGGCCGCGGCCGATCGACGCCACCCGTTCTCCTCCGACCGTCACACCTGCATCCGCCACCCGCTGTGCAACAACTCTCATGTGGCGCATTGTTACAGCCAATAGAGTGGGGCCGTGGCGAACACCTACCTGCGACTCGGAGACCATCTGCATGGCCCCGGGGACGCCTCCCCGATCTATCTGCTCGACGCTGCCAATGGCTACGAGGAGTCGATCCTGCTCGATTGGCTGCATGCAGAAGTCGAGGACGACTTCCTCACTTCGCGCATCAGATCTTCGCGTCGACCGAACCGTGCCGGCCCCGACACGCTCGACGACCTGCTCGATGCCAATCCCGAGGCGTACATGATTCCCCTCAGAGTCCTGTGGCTCCCACCGGAAAGGCGGGGGATGCGATCGGTGGGATGGACCGACATGTTGAAGCTGGGAGATCCCCGAGACCCGAGGGCGTTGCGGACGCGACTCATCGGCACCTTCCGCAAGGGAAGGGTTGCAACCATCGCCGGGCAGGGTGAACACCTCGCCGTGCTCGAGATGGGCCATGAAGAGTCCGATGTGCTCGAAGGTCTCACTGCTTTTGTCACCCGTCGGGCGTGGCGCGCCCTCGATGTCGAGGAGCGCAAATTGAGGGGCAATCGGTATAAGACCCCGCGATTCGTCTCGGAGGCGATCTCGACACGGCGGGACTTCCGGGACGACGTGATCCGGCTGGGCGCAGAAGCGGGGATGAACCCGGATCGGGCCGAAGCAAAAGCGGAAGCGTATCTCAGGGAGATCGCGGCGAACCACAGCCCTTTCGTGATCGACCTGATCGCCAACGCTATCCACAAGCTCTACCGGCAGGGCTACGGGGAGATCCGCTACGACCCGGCACAGATCAGGCGAATTGCTGAGCTCGGCCAGGACAACCCGGTCGTATTCCTTCCCTCGCATCGATCGAATCTCGACCGCTTGAGCCTCCAGTTCATGTTGTGGGAAAACGACCTGCCGCCCAATCACACCGCAGGGGGCATCAACCTCAACTTCTTCCCGATCGGGCCGCTGCTCCGACGCACCGGGGTGTTCTTCATCCGCCGCTCCTTCCGGGACAACCATCTCTACAAGGCTGTCCTCCAGCACTACCTCGATTACCTGATCGAGAAGCGATTCAGCCTCGAGTGGTACCTGGAGGGAGGGAGGTCACGGTCCGGTCGGCTCCTCCCGCCCCGTCTCGGTCTGCTCAACTACGTCATCGACGCACAGCGGAGAGGAAAGGCGGACGACATCGCCCTCATCCCTGTCAGCATTGCGTACGACCAGATCCAGGATGTCCCCGACTACGCCCGGGAGGCCCAGGGGAAGTCCAAGGAGAAGGAGTCGATCGGTTGGCTCGTAAGATCGGTGCGCTCGATGCGCAGACGGTATGGCGACATCCACATTCGATTTGGTGAGCCCCTCTCGACCGCCTCCTTTGGCGGGGAAGCCCAGTCGGACGAGCCGAGCATCGATGTTCAGAAGCTGGCGTTCGAGGTCATGTACCGGATCAGCCGGGTGACTCCGGTGACACCCACCGCGGTGATCAGCGTTGCCCTCCTCGGCGAACGGGGCAAAGCCCAGACTCCGGAGCACCTCGCCACCCATTGTCGGGAGCTGCAGCAATTCCTAGAAGCAAGGTCGGTCCCCACCACGGAATCGCTTGTCTTCGATGAGGTCGGGCGGACCCAGCAGATCCTGGAACGTCTCGCTGAGCACGACAACGTCTCATCTCACGAAGCTCTGGGGCGCACGGTTTTCTGGTGTGCCGACGAACAGATGATCCGGATCTCGTATTACCGCAACATGATCGTCCACTACTTCTTGAACCGGGCGATTGCGGAGGTCGCGCTCGCCGGGCTCGTCGACGACCCCGACCTCTCGGTTGCCAGCTTCAACGAAAGAGCCCTCGACTTGAGAGACCTCCTCAAATTCGAGTTCTTCTTCCCCGAGAAAGACGAGTTCATCGAGCGGCTGATGGACGATATCGACACCGATGTCCCCGGTTGGCGGAACATGTTGCTGACTTCGGGCCCCGGTGAGGTCCTGGAGAAGATGGGAAGGAAAGTTGCGGGGTGGGCCCTCCTCCCGTTCTTCGACGCCTACCAGATCATTGCCGACGAGTTGGAAAGCCTCGACCGCCGGTACAACGAGAAGCGATTCCTCAAGGACTCTCTGGATCGAGCCCGGATGTATCGGATCGAGGACGCAACCATCAGCGGCGAAAGTGCCAGCCAGGTTCTCTTCAAGTCGGCCCTTCGCCTCGCCGAGAACCGCAGCCTCATCGAGGACTCTGATGGCGTTGAGGAGCGCCGGGCCGAATTCGCCGCCAGCATCAGGGAGACGAGATCACTGGCGAGCGACCTCACCTGGGGTCGGTAGGCCGCTTCTTTCCGGAGTACTTCGGGTCGACATGCGGCATCTTCTTCGAGTATTTCTCCCGTGCGATGCGAATGCGCTCGTCGGAGGAGAGTGCCTTGCCCGGCTCGAAATCGGACAACTCGAGGTTGTCCATTCCAGCGAGCTTGCCCGGGTCTGGTGCCGGCGCCAGCTCGGGAAGCTCGGGAATCGGACGCTCGGGTGGGCTCTTCTTCGTTGGGCCCGGCTTTGACTCACCGAGTATCGGGATGGGGGTGGGAGCGGATCCTCGCTCGATGGCGGTGGGCTTGGTCGTGGCCCGATGCGTCCCGGTGGGCGTCGTCGGAGCGGAGAAGGTGTCGGCCCTGGATCGGGCTTCCTGCGCCCGTCTCCTCATTACGTTCCCGGCGAAAAGAAAGGCAAGTGCGGGGAAGATTGCACCCGTGAGATCGGTGTCGAAACCTGAATCTAGGTTTCTCACCACGGCGAAGGCGATTGCGCCAGCCCAGAACAAGCCGATCAGTGTGAACACCCGGCTCAGACAGCCTGTCGCCGCCGCCTGTACGTTGTCGCTGCTGGTCATTCCGGCCTCCTGCCCATCACGATAGAGCCAATAGCAGACGCCTGACCAACCGTCGGCTCGGCACAACAAAACCAGCTCTCGCTGAGGCGTGGCACCTGGACTTCCGATCGCACGAGCCCGCCGAGGTCCTCCCCCGTCACCGCGGACACCATCTCCCACATCGCCAGCAGAGTGGTGTGGGCGTCCTGTTGGCAGTCGGAGGCATCAGCGGCGATGCGATCCAGCTCCTTCTGCAGTCGTTCGGCCTCCGGTGATTCGAAATTCCATCGCCAGGTGAGGGCTTCGGGGTCGAAATGGGTGAGATGGGGCTTCATTTCGGGTCGATCGACGAGCAACGAACCCTCCGGGACCAGGACCTTGATCGCCATCTGCACCGGATCGACCGATGCTGACAAGCCCTCCGACGCGAGAAATCTGAAAATCCCCGCGACGTCGTCGGTTGTGGTCCACGGGAGGAAAGGAAGCCAGGTAGGTCGGAGGTGGATACCGGCTTTCCGCATCACGCCAACCGCTGCGGACATATCCGCAACCGTGTGTCCCTTGTCGAGGATCCGCAGGGCGGTGTCGTCAACGCTCTCGAATGCGCTCACGACAAAGAGAACGCCGAGCTCGGCCAGCTCCGGCCACAGTTCGCGATGTTTGAGAATGTGCTCGACTTTCACCGTCACGTCGAAAGTGAGCTCGAGATGAGCCGAATGGGCGGCCCTGAGGAGGCCCATCGAATAAGCAGGTGCATTGAGGAAGTCGGGATCGGAGAACGTTATGTGCTCCGCCCCCATCGAAACCAGCTGGTGGATGTCACCGAGAACTGTCTCCTGGCCGACAACGCGCATTCTCCCGTCGTAGACCGCCGGAATCGGGCAGTGACGGCACCGGTGCCGGCAGCCATGCGAAGCCTCGACCGCGGCAGCGAGCCGGACTCGGCCGTCGTGCTCGAGTCGGGCGTAGCGTTCGAGGCCCGGAAGTCCGGAGCGATCAGGGACCCGGAATTCGGACTTCCCGAGGTTGACCAGCACAGGATGCTCGACCGGACCTGCCCGGGTTGCCCAGTCGACGAGCGCCGGTTCGTATTCACCGCATAAGATGACGTCGGTGATCGTTCCCAGATTCCGTTCTTTGCCGACTTCTGCGTAGAGACCGTAGAAGGCGATCGGGAGATCAGGTTTGAGCTCGCGCACCCGGGTGGCAGCTCCGACTGCGAGGCGCATCGCGGTGTGCATCGGCACCGAGAACGCCACCGCCTCCACCGTGTCGAGAAGCAATGGATCGAAGTCGTCAACCGAAAGGTCCAGACACACGGTCTCGACCCCGGCGGCCTTGAGCGCAGCGGCCGGTGACGCCAGGTGAATTGGCTGATGTCCCAGCTCATATGTCGAAACCAGCAAGACAGCCACGGCCCAATTGTAAAGAGCGGTGCCCGGTAACCTCGGGGGTCTGTGGCAGATAACCAAATGATGGCGGGCCTGCACTGGCGGGACCATGGAGGGAGCGGGGACTCACTGGTCCTGGTCCACGGGCTCGGCGGCTCGTTGATCAACTGGGACGCGGTGGGGCCACGGTTCGCCCGGCGCCACCGGGTGGTTGCACCCGACCTCCCCGGTTTCGGGCTTTCGCCGCCGCGCGAAAATTACCGGCTCAGCACCCACGTTGCGGCTCTTGCGGAGTTCATCGAACAGTTTGACCCCCCGGTGACCCTCATGGGCAACTCGATGGGAGGCCTCATCTGTGAACTGCTCGCCGCCGAACACCCGGACCTGGTGGACCGCCTGATCCTCGTCTCTCCGGCGACTCCACCCCGCATCCCCGATCCGAGGATGGATTGGCCAACGGTCACCCGCCTGGCCATCGAGGCCATCCCCGGCGTTGGCTCGGCCTTCGGACGCCTGGTCATGTGGAAGTACGACCCCGAGGAGGTCGTCCACCTCGGATTGGAAGCCATAACCCACGATCCCTCGCGGATCCCACCTGAGATCGTGGCCAGCTTCGTCGAACTGGCACGGGAGCGATTCACCTACCCGTGGACGGTGACCGCCATGAACCAGACCGCCTACTCGATAGC
>JBGTCK010000055.1:0-13385 GCA_041748855.1 Acidimicrobiia bacterium | reverse complement strand
CGGAACAACTCTGGGGTGAATGGGTTGACCCCGCCCAGGCCGCCGCCTCCGCGCAGTTCGATGGGGAGGGTCGAGTCGGGGATGACGATCCCGGACAGCTGGATCAGGTCGTAGTTCTTGCCGGTGAAGGTTCCTTCTTCGCCGGGGTGGAATGTGGTTACGGTTCCACCTTTCTTCCACCAGGTTCCCTGGATCCAGGTCGCTTTGAAGTTCTTGACGTGCCGCCATTCGTTACCCGATCCCCAGCTGTTTTCGTGGAATTGGGGGACGTAGGCGAAGCGGGGCGACTGTTGCAGATCGGTACCGAACAGCTGTGCGGTGTAGGGGGCAGGGTGTCCTGGCTGTCCGTTGACGTATGCGTTGAGGCAGTTGTCGAGGTGCTCCCAGGATTCGGGCCGGTCGGGAACCCCGTCACCGTCCCAGTCGAAATCGGGGTGGATGCTGTTGTTGAATGTGGAGCGCTCACACTGCGCCGGGATGTCGAATCCACTAGTCGCAAGCACCGCCGGGTCGATGTACTCCCACAGCGGTTTGTCGTCGAGGTTGGTGCCGTAGATGCTGCGCTTGGGGTTGGTGCCCTGCTGAAGGCGTGGCGTGTAGCCACCCGGGATCGGGCCGGTGGCCAGACCTTCGACAAGACCGTTGGAGAGGCCGGTGAATGTGTTCAGGGTGTCGGGGGCGTTGCCGGCGTCCATCACCGCACAAGTATCCCGGAACTCATTGGAGGTGCTTCCGTCGGGGTCGAGCACGACGCGATGATCGATCCCCCGGGCGATGTTCACCGCGAGGAGCTCTTTTTTCGGGCTTCCGGTGCAATTCCTTGCTGGCCCATCGGGCTGGGTCCCGTAGAAGGGCGACTCGATCGCTCCGAAATTACCGGCATCCGGCCCGTCACAAGGTTCCTCGGCGTGCCCACCCGAGCCGTCCCGGAGACAGACATGGGTCCCCTCGCCGGCACCTGCCAGAAGACCGAAGGGAAGAATCCCTCCCCCGCTCCGGTTGGCAATACGGGCGATGGCGTCAGCACTGGTGCTGAGTTCGCTGACGCCCATCAGCTTTCCAAAAGTGGTGGAGAACTCGAGATCAGGAAGGTTGACCCTGACAAAACCACCAGCGTCGATAGAAATACAGTCAAGTGAGGACACGGACCATCCAGAAGGGGCAGGGACCGGGACAAAATTGAAACCCGAGGAGTTCAAGTTGAGCCGTTCGGGGTCGGCGCACCCTTCCCACCGGGACTGCCAATCAGCGTTGGTGTAGGTGGAGACGACATTACGCCTGGTGAAATCCAGGATCTGGTCGCGGATGACTGCATTCGACGCGAGGGTATCGACCGCTCCCGCCATCACCCCGATGTCCGCAGCCGTCTGATCCTGACGGCGCTCATTGAAACCGACTGCCAGATCCACAGCAATTGCCGCGAAACCAATGAGGACGAAGAGAGTGAGTGCGATGATCATTGCACTCGCGCCGCGATCTCCTTTCAGCTTCATCAACATGAAACAGCTCCGACGTCGGTGCTCCAGAGGGCCGATGGTTGCTCGAGACGGAACTCGACAGTAGTGGAAAGCGTGTTGGGAAGGAACAACTCGATGAGGCCCAGCCCGGACAATGAGTCCGGCGTCGCCTGAACGGTGACTGTGCCCACATCGCCTATCGACCCGGTGGCACCGTCCGTGAACCGGACCGAGATATTCGTCGTCAGGTCCATGGCGTCACAAGTCGTGGCATGGAGGAAGCTGTTGTCGCCGGCGTTGACTGCAGCAACCCGTGCGCCTTCGCGTGCCCCATGGCGCACATCGTTGAACTCCCCGAGGAGCCACCCGAACTCGATGATCCCGAATAGCAAAAGGATCAAAAAAGGCGCCAGAAGAGCGAACTCGACAAGGCTCGCCCCCCGATCCCCCGCCCGCCTATTGGCGTGCCTGACTGACTTGTCCATAGAAAGAATCGTCCCCATGTTCATGTAATCGCCCCAACTGCCGATAGGCGCTGGGTCTTCGGACCTACTGTGAGCTGGCTTTCTTCCGCCTTTTCTATCGGAACTCATATCGACCGACTTGAGCCTCCCTGATCCCAGACACCCGGTTGCAACGGATTGGGTCCGACTCCGGCTGGGAACGGCAGTCGCCAGCCCCGACATCGAGCCGGATGGCACCGCACCCCCGTCGATCTCCTACGATCCTGGCCCGTGCAACAGTCGTTAGAGACCCTCACCGACCTGCTGACCAGGACCGACTTCCACACTGGGCTGATCACCGGGCTTGTCGCGTTGGTCGTCCTCGTTGCCTTCCTCAAGTTCGGGGCGGCCCGGTTCGCTTCCTGGGGCGTGTTTCTCGCGACGGCCGGAGTGGTCGGCATCCACCTCCACATCGGCCGCCGCCTCTCCCTCATCCTTGCCCTGATCGCCGTCGGAGTCGGCGGATGGTTGCTCGACCGCGCGTCGTCACATCCCGACCGCCGGGTTCTCCAGGCCCTCGCCTGGGTTTCGGTCGTGTTCGGGGCAATCATCTTCAGCACCCGATCCGGCCTCCCCGACATCCTCTGGGTGAGGATCTCGGCACCAATCGTGCTCGTGCTCGCCGCGGTCGCCCTCCGGAAGTGGGGCGAGGCGGAGCGGCGGGAATATCTCGGACCGATGTTCCTCATTTCCGCGTTTGGGATCTGGACCACGGTCCCTGCCACGGAAAGCGCGAGGATCCTGCTCGGAGCCGCGATCCCGATGGCTCTGGGAACGCTCCGGCCGATCGGGGCGCGCATCTACGGCCCCGGCGCTTTCGCTCTGACGGGCCTCGCGGTCTGGCTGGTCGCCCGTGGCGGTGAGCCCCGGCCCGCATCGATCATCGGGGGGTGGGCCTGTCTCGGCATCCTCGTCGCATTCCCGCTCCTTGTCCGGCTGAAGCCGCGGGTAGAAATCGAGATGTGGAAAGTGGGTGTGGCTCATGCGATTACGGTGCTGGTCGCCGCGAGGATCATCGGCCTCCAAGAATCCACCGGTGTGGCTCTGGCCGGTGTCACGATCCTGGTCGTTGTGCTGGTCGTCATCGGACTTGCACTGAGGCCGCGGACAGAGGACGCTCGAACATCATGAGGAGGACAATGCTGTGCAGGTGACCGCCACCGCCATACCCGAAGTGAAGCTGATCACCCCCTCCCGGCATCAGGACAACCGGGGTTTCCTGTCCGAAGTGTTCAACCGGCGGAACCTGAGCGACGGAGGCATCACCGACCACTTCGTCCAGGAGAATCACACCTACTCGATCTCCGCCGGCACCATCCGCGGCCTTCACTATCAGGCACCGCCGTCGCCGCAGGCGAAGCTGATCCGGGTGCTCCGGGGAGCGATATTCGACGTCGCCGTCGACGTGCGGAAGACTTCGCCGACATTCGGCCGCCATGTCGGCGTCGAACTGAATACGGAGAACTGGTCTCAGCTCTACATCCCCGAAGGCTTCGCCCACGGCTTCTGCACGCTCGAACCCGACACCGAAATCGCGTATTGGGCCAGCGCCTACTGGGACCCGGCCCTGGACTGCGGCATCACCTGGGACGACCCCGACCTCGACATCTCCTGGCCGGTCGACCCCGAGAGCGCAGTCCTCTCCGAAAAGGACCGTGATCTGCCGCTTCTCCGGGACATTCCCTCACACTTCGAATAGCCCTGCCGACGGGGTCGCGTATACCAAATTGACTCTCCGAATTGAGTTTCCATCGTCGAAACCGTGGAAATCTCCACCGCACCTCGATTTCGCCTTTTGGAAGGTGGTCGGATATGGCAGACTCAGGGACGAGAGAAGAAGTTTGTCGGGGTGAAATGGGGGCTCAGCCATGAGCATCGGGGTGGCAGTTGTCGGATTCGGTTATGTCGGTTCCTCTGTGGGGGCCGTGCTTGCCGACAAGCGCTATCAGGTAACCGGGATCGATACCCGGTCAGAAATCGTCGACGGAATCAATCGTGGCGAAGTCACTATCAACGAGCCCGGCCTCGGGGATCTCGTCAAACAGTCAGTTGCTGACGGCCACCTCAAGGCCACAACCGATATCGCTGCGGTGACCGAAAACGACGTGATCATCGTCACCGTGGGCACTCCAATGGCGGACTTCGAGCCCGACACCTCCCAGGTAGCGGCGGCCTGTCGCGACATCGCACAGCACCTCCGCAAGGGTCACCTGGTAATCCTCAAGAGCACGGTCCCACCTTTCACCACCGAGGAAATGGTGTTGCCGATTCTCGAATCGAGCGGTCTCGAGGTAGGCAAAGACTTCTTCCTCGCGTTCTGCCCCGAGCGCCTTGCTGAGGGCAAGGCCCTGCGCGAGCTGCAGATGCTCCCCATCGTCGTCGGCGGCGTCGACGCCGCGAGCACCGAAAAGGCAGCAGAATTCTGGGAGGAGGCCTTGGGCCTTCCCACGATTCGCGTCGCAAATGCACGGACCGCGGAATTGTCGAAGCTGGCGGACAACCTGTGGATCGACCTCAACATCGCCGTCGGCAACGAACTGGCCCTGCTCAGCGAGAAGCTCGACATCGACGTCCTCGAAGTGATCGAAGCGGCCAACAGCCTTCCCAAGGGGAGGCACCATGTCAACATCCTCCTTCCCTCAGTCGGGGTCGGCGGGTCGTGTCTGACCAAAGACCCCTGGTTTGTGGACCACATGGCCAAGAACCACGACATCGAACTACATCTCCCGGCAACCGGACGCAACATCAACGACTCGATGCCGCGGCACACGGTGCGTCTCATCGAAGAGGGCCTCGAAGCGGCGGGCAAGCGCCTTGCCGATTCGACGGTTACCGTCCTCGGCCTTGCGTTCAAGGACAACACCGGGGACATTCGGCTCACCCCGACCAAGCCGGTGGTTGCCTTCCTCGAGGAATCCGGGTGCAACCTGCGTGTTTTCGATCCGCTGGTCACCGATGACGACATCAAGACGATCACCGATATCGCACCCTCCCCCGACCTCGAGAGCGCACTCGCAGGCGCCGACTGTGTCGCGTTCCTTGCCGGCCACGACGACTTCCGGAGGCTCACGATCGCCGAATTGGCAGCGGCAGCACCCGGAGCGGTGGTGGTCGACGGCCGGATGTACTTCAGTCGGGGCCACATCGACGAGCTCGGTGCCGCCGGTCTCATCTATCGGGGGATCGGTCGTTGAAGGCTGCGGTCACGGGGGCAGCCGGATTCGTCGGCAGTCACCTCACCGAGGCCTTGCTCTCCAGGGGCGATTCAGTGCTTGGCATCGACCGGGCCGCCGGGGCGAACCTCGAGAGTGCCTTCGAAGCGCCCGGGTTCACGTTCCTCGAAGGTGACATCCGCGATCCCGAGCACACCATGGTTGCGCTCGGCTCCGACGTCGACGTCATCTTCCATCTGGCTGCCGTCGTCGGAGTACAGAACTATCTGGCAAGCCCTTTCGACGTTGTCGACATCAACGTGACCGGGACCCGCAACGTGCTCGGCGCAGCAGCAGAGTCGGGCGCCAGGGTGGTGTTGGCATCAACGAGTGAGATCTACGGCAGAAACCCGAAGGTGCCCTGGTCCGAAGACGACGACCGGGTCCTCGGTGGCACCCAGGTCGACCGGTGGTCGTACAGCACCTCGAAGGCCGCCGCCGAGCACCTGGCTCTCGCCGCCCATCGCCAGCTCGGAATCCCGCTCACCGTTGTTCGCTACTTCAATGCCTACGGGCCGCGCCAGGCACCGACATATGTGATCTCCCAGTCGGTGAAACTGGTGCTTCGTGGCGAGTCGCCCGTTCTCTACGACGGCGGAGCCCAGACCCGGTGCTTCACCTATATCGATGACATAGTGGCCGGGACGATCATTGCCGGCACTCACGATGCTGCCATCGGCGAAGTCTTCAACCTCGGGAATTCGACCGAGACCACCATGCGCGAAGCTATCGAGACAGTCATCGAAGAGTCGGGTAGCGATGTCAACTGGGAGCCGCTGACCACTTCCGAGGCATTCGGGCCGGCGTATCAAGACATCATCAGGCGGATCCCGGACGTATCGAAGGCGGAGTCAGTCCTCGATTGGAGCGCGACCACTCCCCTGCGCGAAGGTGTCAGGCGAACCCTGGAATGGGCCCGGAATCATCCGGAATGGTCGGCCTGACTCTCGACGAAAGCGTCCGACCCGAGGACGAGCTGATGCCACCTCTCCCTTCCATCACCCTGGAAACTCGCATCGCGGCCGAGGATCGATCGGCGTACCCGTGCATTCTCGACCTTCGATCCCGGCATCAGGATCGAACGGGTTATCACACTCCCCGCCACCGAGGCTCCGGCACCGACATGGGCGAACGGGCCGATCGTGGAATCGCTGAGCGTGGCACCGGCATCTACCACCACCGGGCCGACCAACTCACAGTCCGTGACTGTTGCCGCGGGGTGGACATCGACGAGGGGGTCGTCCTGCCGCTCGTCGCCGAGAATCCGTTCATGACCCGCCAGGACGTCTTCGACGGTCCCGGTGTCGATCCACCAGCCGTTGAGCTCAGCGGGGCGGACCAGCCCACCCGAGTCGACCAGATGCTGAATCGCATCCGTGATCTCGTACTCTCCCCTGGCGGAGGGGGCGATGGCAGCCACCGACTCCGTGATCTCGGGGCCGAAGGCATACACCCCGACAATCGCCAAATTCGTGGGAGGGTCGGGAGGCTTCTCCAACAGCGCCACAATCCGGCCGTCCTCGATCTCGACGATGCCGTAACGGCTCGGATCATCGACTTCGCGGACGAGGATCGTCGCCGCGGCTCCACTGCTCTTATGATCATCGACGAGATGCTTGATCCCACCAGTGAGGAGACAATCCCCCAGCATGAGAAGCGAAGGCCCGCCATCGAGGTAGGGCACGGCGAGACCGAATGCAGCGGCGAGGCCGTTCGGCTCATCCTGGACCACAAATGTGAAATCGAGGTCGAACGACGAATCGGCAATGAAATCGGACACCGGCCCGCGCGATTCGGGACTGGTGATCACAACCACTTCGGTGATCCCACACTCGGCAACGTCGTCGAAGACGTAGCCAAGGACGGGCTGGCCTCCAACCGGGATCAGCTGCTTGGGCATCGAGTAAGTGAGGGGACGCAACCTGGTCCCATGCCCTCCGGAAAGCACAACTGCCTTCATTCCAAACCCTCCTTATCCCTGTCCGAAAGGGTAACCCAACGATCTGCCCGCCCGGAATTGAGCCGGAAATGACCATCTACCGCAGGCTCCACACTTTTGCCGAAGGCGGCAACACGATCCGGGTGGCTGTGGTCGGTGCCGGTTTTGTAGGCCGCGCTCTCGTGCACCAGATCAATCTAACCCCGGGGATGGAGGCGTCGCTCCTGGTCAGCAGGAAGCCAGAGACAGGAGTGGAGGCCTTCAACAAGGCGGGGTTCACAACCAGTGAAATCCTGGTCAGCGACGACCCCCGCGACCTCGACGAGGCTATCGGGGCGGGCCGGCGGTGCGTCAGCCCCGAACCGTGGGTGCTGGAAGAGATGCAGAGTATCGATGTCGCTGTGGAAGCAACCGGCGACGTCGAACATGGTGCCCTGGTCGCGCTTGCTGCCCTATCCGGTGGCATTCACGTGGTGTCGTTGAACTACGAGACCGACGCAACAGTCGGCCCCATCCTCGCCCATTTCGCTCGAAGGCAGGGAGTTGTCTACACCGGCTCCGACGGCGACCAGCCCGGTGTGATGATGCGACTCGTCGAATACGCGCAAGGAATTGGACTCGAGGTAAAAGCGGCGGTGAACTGCAAGGGATTCCTCGATGTGCATGCGACTCCAGAGACGATTGCGCCGTGGTCCGAACGCCAGGGCACATCTCTGAAGATGACCACAGCGTTCACCGACGGCACAAAAATGAACGTCGAGAACTGCTGTGTCGCCAATGCCACCGGCTTGAGAGCCGACCGCAGAGGCATGATCGGTATCGAGACCACTCTCGAACGAGCGCTGGATGATTTCGCCGGCGCCATGGGTCAGCCTGGCATCGTCGACTACACCCTCGGGGGCGACTTCGGCAGCGGCGTCTTCGTCATCGCGACCGGGGCACACCCCGAACTCGCAGCCCCCTACCTCCAATACCTGAAGATGGGTCCCGGCCCCGACTATCTCTTCTTCAGGCCGTGGCACCTGGTCCAACTGGAGACACCGCTATCGATCGCTGAAGCCGTTCTGGACCGCGAGCCGACGATCGCACCCCCGGGTGGGCCGCAAGCCCGGGTGGTCACGATTGCAAAACGAGACCTGAAGGCAGGCCACCAGCTCGACGACATCGGTGGCTTCGACCACTACGGCGAAGTCGACAACCTCGACCAGAGTGAGGGGCTCCTCCAGGTAGGTGTGGCCAGCGGTGCAGTACTGACCCGCGAGATCGAAATCGATCAACCCCTGAGCCTCGACGACGTCGAGCTCGACGAGTCGCGGCCGATTCTCCGACTGCTCGAAGCGCAGACGACGATCTTCGCCTCCCCGGACCTTCCCCATCCCGAACTGGGTTCGCTGTGGAATTCGGTGCACCCGTGATCGGATCGAAGGGCAATCTCTCCGGATTTAGGTTGAACTGAGAGCGGGTCGTCCCCGCATTGTCTGACTCCCGACTCTGCGATGGAGAGAGGGACCGTATACCCTTGACATCGGCGGGAACTCGCTCAATATTTGCCCATGCTCGAGTTCATCGTCGGCTATTCGATGGGGACCAAAGGCCAGGCCCGTGCGGCTTCGCTGGCTCGTTCCATGGAGTCTGCCCAGAGCGGGGGCCATGCCGACCGCATCGAGCAACTCAACGGGAAAGTCGAAAACCTGGGCGTGATCGTTCGAGCCCTCTGGTCGCTCCTCGAGGAGCAGGGAATGACGGCCGAGCAACTGATGGACCGCATCGAAAAGATCCACGCTGAGATCCAGCACGAGAAAAACGATGGGATCCCCGATGCCGTTCGGTGCGACAACTGCGATTCGATGGTTGCGCGCGGGTTGAACAACTGTCAGATCTGCGGGGCACAGGTGCGCGACAACCTCCCCGACCCGCTCGCCATCTGACGCATTTCGCGCCCGACCCCCGAGCCCGTGGTCGGACTTCGTTCATCACGTGGACAAAAGGTGGGGACCACAATTGCCTATCGACACGGGGCGATATCTGCGTTAGGGTGGGGGCCACGACTTATGGTCGTCCGCCCGGACCTCGCGGCAACTCTAAATGCGGAGGTCCGACGTGAAAACCGAGCAGCGATTGTCTGATCTGCTGAGCGACTTCGCCCGGACCATGGTCACCAACTACCCGATTCAGTCGATTCTCGATGATCTCGTCCTGCGCATCGTCGAGGTGCTTCCGATCGACTCCGCTGGCGTCACCCTGATCTCGCCCCAACACGTCCCCCGGCATGTGGCAGCTTCGGATTCGTCGGCTCTGCGATTCATAAAGATCCAGGAGGAGATGGGCACCGGACCCTGCCTCACCGCCCACGACACCGGCCGTTCGGTAGCCATTCCCGATCTCGCCAACGACACCCGATTCCCCCAGTTCTCCCGGCGAGGCATCGAGGAAGGTCTGGGTGCGGTGTTCAGCTTCCCTCTGCGAGACGAAGACAACCAAATAGGTGCACTCGACCTCTATCGGAAGACAGCCGGTGATCTGACCGACGAGGACATGGAGATCTCACAGACACTTGCCGACGTAGCCGCCGTCTACATCCTCAACGCCCAGGCCCGCGAAGACCTGCAGGTTTCGGCGGAACGGGCCCAACACCAGGCGCTCCACGACCCTCTTACCGGTCTGCCAAATCGGGTGCTGTTCGTCCAAAGACTCGACCATGCGATTCTCCGCTGCCGAAGATCTGCCAAGATGCTCGCCGTGCTTTACGCCGACCTCGACGATTTCAAGAGCGTCAACGACAATTTCGGACATCACATCGGTGACGAGCTACTGATTGCAGTGGCCGACCGGCTCACCGGATTGCTCCGCCCAGGAGACACACTGGCCCGCCTCGCCGGGGACGAATTCGCCATTCTGTGTGAAGACCTCGATGACGAGTCCCAGGCCGAACCGCTTGCGACCCGCATCGGGAATCTGCTTACCGAGCCCTTTACTCTCGAAGGCTCGGAGTTGATCGTCTCCGCCAGCGTCGGTATTGCCTTCGCCGGCCTAGCCGACGACCTCCCCGAGGTGGTCCTGGAGAAGGCGGATGCTGCGATGTACCAGGCCAAGCGCACCGGAGGCGGGCACCACGCCATCATCGATCTCCGCGAGCACGAGATCAACAGCCACCTGTCACGCCTGAACCGCGACTTGCGCGGCGCGATGCGACGCAACGAGTTTCGCTTGCACTACCAACCCATCGTCGACACCGCGACCGGGCGGGTGCAGGGATCCGAAGCGTTGCTCCGCTGGGTCCACCCATCGTTCGGAGCGGTGTCACCGAGCACTTTCATCCCGCTCGCCGAGCAGTCCGGGGCCATCGGCGAGATCGGCAACTGGGTTCTGGGCGAGGCAGTAGGCAACCTGGGGCGCTGGCGAACCAAGACATTCGACGGGACCGTGGGTATCGCAGCGAACGTCTCGGTACACCAACTGATGGACCCGGGATTCGCCCGTTCGGTCGCCGCCCTCTTCGAGGAATCCGACGCAGACCCCGGTTTGTTGACCCTCGAAGTTACGGAGAACGTCCTTGTCGCCGACGAGGACCGGGCTCTCTCCGTCCTCACCGCCCTCAAAGCGGTCGGAGTCAAGTTGGCCCTGGACGACTTCGGATCGGGACAGTCGTCGTTGAATCACATCAAATGGTTCCCCATCGACTTCGTGAAGATAGACAGGGAGTTCATCACCGATATCGTCGAGAACAGTGCCAGCAGCCTCATCGTCGACGCTGTCGTGCGGCTCTCTCACGGCCTGGACTTG
The DNA here is from genome assembly GCA_041748855.1 of Acidimicrobiia bacterium. Taxonomy (GTDB): domain Bacteria; phylum Actinomycetota; class Acidimicrobiia; order Spongiisociales; family ZC4RG35; genus MA-ANB-1. Next base: position 2,491 of record JBGTCK010000055.1, on the reverse strand, counting down.
AAGGTAATCGCCGAAGGTGTCGAAACCCGCGCCCAGTTGGAGCAGGTAGCCGAGCTCGGGTGCGACTACAGCCAGGGCTATCTGTTTGCCAGGCCGCAGCCGGCAGATGAGCTCGATTTCCTCCTATCCTCTCACCACTTGCTCCCCTGGTCGCGCCCGAGCCAATTGTCGTTGGGACCGTTCCGGGAGACAGCTGCCTCTTCAAATACCGCCCGGGTAGAACAAGGCCTCCTCCTCCCGGCACTCGAGCAGTGGCGGCGCAAACACGCATGACCGATCAGAAACGGAAGTCCGGGGTGGCAGCAAGGTTTGCGCGCAATCGTCTCGCTAAGCCACCGAGAAGCCTCTGTGGCTTGAGCATCGAGATTCTCGGTGTTACTGCTACGTGTGTGACACTCATGAACAATCGGAACAGCACAGCGGTCTGCGCTTCAGACGACCGCGCCGTCAGGCTCGACGATCTCCAGTACACCGTTGGTGAAGGCCCGTCTCCAGAAGCGTTCGCGGCAAGGTCGATCGTTTCGGAGCCGGATCTCGTTCGCCAAAGCCCGCAGCGGTGGCAGCACTTCACACCCATGGCGATCGAACTGGGAATGGCAGGGGTGTTCGCTTTCCCGCTCCAGGTTGGAGATAGATGTTTCGGCGTGCTGACCGCTTACCAGGATGTTGCTGGACCGCTGAGCAAAGATCAGGAATCCGACGGTCTCATCGTCGCCGACACCATCGCCAGGTCGATGTTGAAAACGCGGCCCGAGGGGGATTTCGAGATCCTCGCCGCATCGACCGTGGGCGACGGGGCGCACCGCGCCGAGTTCCATCAGGCCACGGGGATGATCGCCGTTCAACTCGGGGTCCAAGTCGCCGAGGCTGCGGTCCGGATTCGGGCCCACGCTTTCGGAGCCGATCGACAGGTCGCAGACGTTGCCGGAGACATCGTGGCCGGTAGGCTTCGTTTAGACAACGACCGACCGGGTAGAGAGTTTGGTGTGTAAGCTTGACTGAGACCGAAATGGCACCTACATCACGCGAAGACCTTCTGGTGAGCACATTTGTGCAACTCACCAAGAACCTCGTGGATGACTTCGACCTCATCGACCTTCTCACCGGGCTCGCCGACGGCTGCGTGGACCTCGATCTGGCAGCCGCAGCAGGCATTCTCCTGGTCGACCACGAGGAAAAGCTCCGGGTCATGGCCGCATCCAGTGACCGGACGCGACTGCTGGAACTGTTCCAACTCCAGAACGACGAAGGTCCTTGTCTCGATGCCTTTTCCACGAAAGAACCAGTTATTTCTGTCGACCTCCGGGCAGACAAGAGCCGTTGGCCCATCTTTGCCCCCGAGGCAGTCGACGCCGGTTTCCGTTCGGTGCATGCGATCCCGTTGCGGCTGAGGGAGACCGTGATCGGCGCGCTCAACCTGTTCGGCGACCATGTCGGTGGCATGCCGGAGGCCAATCTGAGGATCGCCACCGCATTGGCCAACGCGGTGAGCATTGCGATCCTTCAGAACCAGACGATCCTCCAGTCGGAAATTAGAGCCACCCAACTGCAACGTGCTCTCGACAGCCGGGTCGCCATCGAACAGGCGAAGGGAATGCTCGCCGAAAGGGGCCAGATCGACATGGACTCCGCGTTTCGCCACCTGCGTTCATTCGCCCGCAATACCCGCCGCCATCTCACCGCCGTGGCGGTCGACGTGGTGTCAGGAGCACTTGCGCTCGACGAGGTTCAGGCAGGCTCGTCGATCTCGCCCGCTTCTCTCGATCAGAATCAAGGCCGCTCGGGCTCCTAGCCATCTGGGCCCGCATCATCGCTCCGAATCCGGAAAGCCCTCCTTGGTCGATAGGCTCACCCTGTGATGGATGAACCAGTTAAACCCGACGCAGTTGAGACCGACAAAGCGACCGACCCTGCGGCCACGGAGCAGGAACAACCGGTGTCCGAGCCCACCAAGCTGATCCGGATGGCTTCGATGACCCGGGCCATGCTCGACGAAGTGCGCCAGGCGCCACTCGATGAGGGAGGAAAGAACCGGCTCGCCGAAGTCCACGCCCGGTCTCTCGAAGAGATGCGCGGCGTTCTCTCGCCCGACCTCCTCGAGGAGTTCGACGGGATCATGATCCCTTTGCCCGAAGACGACAAGGTGACCGAAGCGGAATTGCGAATCGCCCAGGCCCAGCTGATCGGATGGCTCGAAGGGCTGTTCCATGGGATCCAAGCATCGTTGTGGACCCAACAGATGGCCGCCCAGAGCCAGCTCGCCGAGATGCAGAAACGTGCCCTCAAAGCTCCGTCGAAGGACGACGCCAGCTCGGGCCTCTACCTCTGATCCGCAACTCTCCCTCCGCTCGCGGATGTCGCATTTCGCGATAGCTGCGACGCATGAGTTAGGTCAGCGGTGCATCCTTGGGTTTGTTACGAACCGGAAGGAGCACCGCTGATGAACCCTCATGATGCCTCGAAAGCGTATTTGAAGCGACTGGTCGAGCTG
>JBGTCK010000054.1:0-35791 GCA_041748855.1 Acidimicrobiia bacterium | reverse complement strand
CCTCGAATCCGCAGAGTCCTCGACCCCCTGCTTCCGGTAGGTAGCTTCGACCGCAACGCCCGGTTGTTGGTGGCGATCATGTGGCTTGCCGGCCTGATCCAGGGCTTCGCCCAGTCGCAGGCAGCGACGACACTGCCCTTCACCCGTGCCGGCCTCGGGCTCTCCGAAGGCGAGATGAGTCTTCTTCTCGGCTTCGCCCGGCTCGCCGCTTTCGGCGCCCTTCCCTTCGGCTGGTTCGGCGACCACGTCGGACGGAAGAAGCCGTTCCTGTGGGCACTGGCCCTGGTCCTGTTTGGCGGGACCATCGCCGGTCTGGTGTTGGAAGGATGGCAGTTCGGGGTTGCCCAGGGCATCCTCCGGATCGGGACTACAGCCGCCAGCGGGCTGGCGATCGTCATCATCGCCGAACAGGTCCCGGCCAACATCAGGGCGTATTCGATCTCCTTCTACGGCGCGGCGGTGTCGCTCGGAGCAGGTATCTCATTGATGACGCTGCCACTGGCTGACGGTGGCACCGAAGCGTGGCGGATCCCGCATCTACTCATCGGAATCGGTTTCCTCGCCCTCCCGCTCCTGGTCCGGAATGTCCCCGAAAGCGAGCTCTTTACCCGGACCCGACACGATGGGCATTGGGGAGAACTGACGCTCGGTACACACGCCCGCAAATTCTGGGCGGTGGGCGTGATTGGATTTCTGGTCTCGGCATTCTCCTCGGTTGCCCTCGCCTTCTCCACCGGGCGCCTCATCGAAGGAGTCGGGCTTAGCACCGGGGACACAGTGCTGATCAGCTTGCTCGGTGGCACTGTGGGGGGCGTGGGGTTCTTCATAGGCGGACATCTTGCCGACGCCTGGGGGCGGAGGTTCACGACCGTGATGAGCCTCACCTTTGCCCTTGTCGGCGGGATCCTCCTCTACAACACGACGAACCTACCGCTCATCGTCCTCGCTGTCCTCCTCAGCTCGTTCGGCACATTCGCCTTCGTCCCCGCCGGCGGCAGCCACCGCGCCGAGCTGTTTCCGACCCGCCTCCGGTCGAGTGCGAACACCGCCGCCGCGAACTTCGCCATTGTCGGTTCAGCGTTGGGACTCATCAGCGGGGTCTACACGATCGACAGGTTCGGTCTCCCGGCCACCGTCACCACGTTGGGGGTGGGCATGATCGTTGCCGCCCTCCTGACACTGACGCTCCCCGAGACGAGAGGTCAGGACCTGAGTGCGCCGGTGACCGATCGGGGATAAGCGAAGGCAAACACTGCCAGCCTCACCGCAACCATCGCCGCAATCGCCCACCAGATCCCGGTGAGAGAATCGCCGAGGCTGGTGAACAGCATCAGACTCACAGCCACTGCTGCCCCGGATGCTGTCGACACCACCAGCACGCCGAGGGCAAGTAGGCCGAGAAAGATCCCATCGGCAACGAAGAGCGGAGCCGCAATTGGTTGCATCAGCGCCGCTACCCCTGCGGCGTCCACGGCGAGATCACCGACGGAGGGGTCGGAGGAAAGGGCGGCCAGCAGGCCGCGTCCGAGCCAGAACCCGGCCAGCAGCAACCCACCGATCCCGATCCCCCATCCAGCGAGTCGACCGGTGATGGCATTGACCATCCCCCGATCGGACTTGCCGACCGCATCACCAATCATCACTTGGCCGGCAATTGCAAAGGCGTCGGCGCTCATCGATGCCAGTAGCCACACCTGGACGACGATCTGGTGGGCCGCGATCGCCTCCGCCCCCAATCTGGTTGCCTTCCCGGCTGCGACTGTGAGAGCGATGAGGATCGCCGCGGTGCGCATCGATACCAGCACCCCGTTCCGTCCGAGTGTGAGCAAGCTGGGAAGAGCAGCCTTGAGATCCTGATGCCTGGACAACATCTCCCGCCTGGAGAGCATCCGGATGAACATCACCGCGCCCAGCCATTGGGCGATGACCGTGGCGATGGCGGCTCCCTGGAGGCCCCAGCCGAGCCCGAAGATGAGAATGGGGTCGAGGACGAGATTGACCCCGTTCACCACCGCAGCCACGACCAGTGGGGTCCTGGTGTCGTGGTAGCCCCGGAAGGCGCCATGGCCGGCGAGGACGATGAGAACAGCTGGTGTCGCCAACGCCCTGATCCGCAAGTAATCGACGGCGGGGCCAGAGACCGCGCTGTCGGCCCCCATCAGTCCCACCAGCAGAGGGGCAAGCGCGAGGAGGGACACCGCCACAATGGTTCCGAGGCCAACTGCGAGGACCAGGGCGTCACCAACCCACCGCTTGGCACCTTCGACGTCGCCGCTACCTAGAGCTCGCGCTACGAGAGGGGTGGTGACATAGGCCAGGAAGTTGAACGCGAAGAAAGCGAACCCCAGAATCGCGGTGTCGACGCCGAGAGCAGCAAGCTCGGTTACACCGATCCGGGCGACAAAAGCAGTGTCGGCGAGGGTCAGAAGGGGGTCGATGGCGAGGGCACCCAGGGCGGGTACCGCCAACCTGAGGATCGACCGGTTCACTTAGCGGCCGCCGCAGCCACCTCGAAGCGGTCGGACCATTCGCACAATGCGAACAGCTCACAGTTGCCGCAGTCAGGCCGCCGGGCTTCGCAAGTATCCCGGCCAAACTGGATAAAACGCATGGAAATCCCGGACCAGTCCGCTCGCGGGTATAGGGCCATCAGGTCCCTTTCGATCTTCGGCGGCTTCGATTCCGCGGTAAGTCCGAGCCTTCGGGAAACCCGGTTGACATGGGTGTCGACGGCTATCGCCGGGACATCCCAGACTTCGGCGAGTACGACGCTGGCGGTCTTGCGACCCACACCGGGAAGCTTCACCAGTTCTTCCAGTACGGCCGGCACATCGTTGTCGAAGATGTCGACCACGCCCCGGGAGAGCTGGATTATCGATTTGGTCTTCTGGCGGAAGAAGCCCGTTGAATAGACGATCTTCTCGACTTCCTCGGGGTTGGCTTCGGCCAGAGCTTCAGCGTTCGGATACGCCGCGAACAGGACCGGTGCCACTTTGTTGACGTTCTCGTCGGTGGTCTGCGCGGACAGCGCGGTCACCACTAATAGCTGCCACACGCTCTCGTACTCGAGTGCTGTGGCGATCTGGGGGTATCGAGCCTTCAACCTGTTGAGCACCGCTCGTGCTTTGCCGCGTTCTGCGGCAGAGGGGGCAGTTCCGTCGGCTCGGGTTCCTGGCATGACGGAGGCATAGTATTCAGCGGCAAGCCCCTAACCTCCCGTGGTTCGTGCGACCCTCTCCTGAGCTCAAAGCTATCTCGGCACTCGTGGTTGCCTCGTTTCTCTTCGGGGCAACCTTCGTCGTGGTCAAGTCGGCAATCGAGCTGATCGGGCCGATCTCCTTCGTGGCATGGAGGTTCGTCATCGGCGCCGGGGTGTTGCTGGCTGTGACGATCCCGAGGGGTCGTTCGATCTGGCGTGACGGCTCGATCGCGGGCGCCGCAGTGTTCGTCGGCTACGCCCTGCAGACCGGAGGGTTGGCAGTGACCAGCGCCACGAACTCGGCTCTCATTACCGGCCTGTTCGTGGTGATCACACCCTTCCTCGCCGCAGCATTCCACCGATACCGGCCTTCACCCTGGTCAGTAGGTGCCGCGGTATTGGCGTTTTTCGGCCTGTTCCTGGTGACCGGGGCGGAGGGTTTGCGGCTCGGTGGCGGCGACCTGCTCACGCTGGGCTGTGCTTTTGCCTTCGCCGTCCACGTGGTGGCGCTGTCTATCTTCGCCCCGCGGCATCCGGTGATTCCTCTCACCGCGGTTCAATTGACGGTCGTGGCCATCGGCTCGATCCCTCTTGCGGCTCTTCTCGACGGGTTTGCCTGGCCGGCAAGGGAGGTGTGGCCCGCCATCCTCATCACCGGGCTTGGGGTCAGCGTGGGCGCCTACATCCTCCAGGCCTGGGCGCAGAACGTCGTCGGGCCTTCGACCACTGCTGTTGTCCTGGCGGCGGAACCGGCTTTCGGCGTGGCCACCGCCTGGGTGGTCCTCGGTGACCGGCTCGATATGGCCGGATGGATCGGAGCGGGCATGATCCTGGTCGCCATAGTTGTCGTCATCCGGCGCCAGAAGGATCCCGCGTCTATTCAGGCCGAGGCGGTGACTCCGGCGCATTGACCTGGAAAGACTCGGCTTCAAGACGCCTGGCGAGTTTCATCACCATACGGATGGCGAGTGTCACCAGGAACAAGCCGACCACCAGAATCACCAGGAGCTCGAACGGAGTCGTATACGGGTTGTCACACGCCTCGAGGCCGCCGGGGCACAGCCCCCAACCCGTCCCGCCTCCGAGCAGGTCGACCATGACCAGGATCGGGACGACGGCGATTACGATCGCCGCCACGACGAGGACGACTATTGCAACTCTGACAAACCACATGGACACAGAACGAGACGGTACCCGTTGATGGTTCCTTTCCGGCATACAATCGCCGACCAATGTCCAGCTACTACCAGGAAGAGTTCACGCCAGAGGAGACGTCGGTACTGAACCGATTCGTGACCAACACCGACCTGCCGGTGTTCGGGCTCATCAACCTTCCCGAGGTGGTGAAGGGCGCTCTTTTTGCTCGGTACTCCCGCTCCGCCAAGTCGCTGCGCCGCCTCCTCCTCGATGAATTCATCAACGAGGAGGACACCGGCATCGAAACACTCGCCCTCAACATCGACGACGACCCCATGGTTGCGATGCGAAAGGCCGAGGAGCTCTACAAACGGGTCTTCTTCGAATACGGCGACGACTCCGTCGCCCAGCTCGGCGGGGCGCACCTCGCATGTGAGCAGGCATCGAACCTCCTGACCAAGGTCCTCGAATGGGGCAGACTGGCCGCATACCTCGAGCAGTCGACCCGCTACATCCGCTACGACGCAAAGCTCGGGGACAGCTACCGATATTTCACCCCCGACGAGATCGCCAGGAGCAAACACGCAGACCGCTATCGCAAGCACATGGAGCACGTCTTCGACGAATATTCGAGCCTGGTATCGGAAATGATTGGAGTCTTCGAGGAGCGCCATCCCCGGGCCGAATCCGATTCGAAGATGATCTATAACGCCACCATCCGTGCCAAGGCGTGCGACACCGTCCGCGGGCTCCTGCCGGTCTCGACCACCTCCAACGTCGGCATCTACGCCACCGGCCAGGCATATGAGATGGCTTTGGTCCGGATGCAGGCCAGCCCGCTCGCCGAGGTGCGAGACTACGGAGAGATGATGCTTGCCGAGCTTCGTAAGATCATCCCCTCCTTCCTCACCCGGGTCGATCTCCCCGACCGGGGGGTGCGGTGGTCCGGTTACCTCGAAGGGGTCCGTGACCAGCTCGAGGCGATCGCCTCCGAATTTTCTCAGCCTGACGACTCCGGACCGTCGGTGACTCTCACCGACTGGGATGAGGATGCCGAGACGAAGATCGCGGCCGCAGCCCTCTATGCCGTTTCGGAGTTGCCTGACGCCGCGCTTCAGAAGATGGCGGCAGCCATGGGCCCGGCGGAGAAAGCACAAATCGTGGCGGCCTTGGTGGGCGACAGGGAGAACCGGCGGCACCGCCCGGGACGCCCCATGGAGCGCACGACCTACCGTTTCGACGTCAGTTGTGACATCGGGGCTTTTCGTGATCTGCAGCGCCACCGTCTGATGACCCTGGAGTGGCAGAAGTTCTCGACCCGTCTCGGATACGACCTTCCCGATGAGATCGATGAGCTGGGACATGCCGAACGCTGGACAGCGGCGATGGATTCCGCAGGCGAGCTCTATGAGGCGGTGCGGGACGACCTGGGTGCCGACGTCGCCCAGTATGTGGTCCCCTTTGCCTTCAACGTCAGGTTTGTGATGGAGATGAATCCCAGGCAGGCGTTCCATCTCATCGAACTGCGCTCCCAGCCTGCAGGCCATCCTGCGTACCGACGGGTAGCCCACCAGATGCATGCCGCGATCCGCGAGGTGGCCGGCCATCGCCTCATCGCCGACGCCATGGCCTTCGTCGACTATTCCGACGTAGATCTAGAACGCCTCGAATCGGAACGCCGCAACGAACAAAGACGCATCGCTCCCTCCGCTCGCGGAGGGAGTACCTCCGACCTTTAGGTCGGAGGGGAGGGTGGGGCGTTCCCACCGACGGCACTCACGCTCCCAGCCCGCGGGACCTCTCCCTCCTACCTCCGACCGCCTGTCGGCGGCCGCAGGAACCTTCCTCCCGCAAGCGGGAGGACAGAAACACGCGGGCGCGGGAAACTTCCTCCCGCAAGCGGGAGGACAGCCAAAACGGGCGGGCGCAATCCGCAAGCTGGTCTGGAACCGTTACCCTTCCGTATATGGCTCAATTAGATGTGGACAAGATGATCGAGCGGTTCGGGCGGCGTGCCGAAGCGGTGAAGGATCGGCCCCTTCCGCCTGTTGCTGGTGAGGAGCGTAAGAAATTCGTTCAGCAGGCTGAGACCGACTACACCGACTTCCTCCTCGTCTCCAAGGCCACCTGGTCGGTCGATGACGGAAGTCTGGTCCTCACCATCCCGCTCAAGCTCCCGGACTGAGCGCGACGTGCTCGACAGGCGGCTGCTGGTCGTTTCGGGCAAAGGCGGGGTTGGGAAATCCGCGGTGGCTGCCGCGCTCGCCCAGTTGGCCACCAGGCAGGGGAAGAAGGTCCTCCTCATCGATATGGGCGAGTCCGCCGGCCTGAGCTCCCATCTCGGGGTCACAGGGCTCGAGTTCAACCCCCGCGAGGTTCGTCCCGACCTCTTCGCCATGCGGATCGTCCGGTCTGACGCCCTCATCGAGTATCTGACCCTGCAGCTTTCGATCCGGGGTTTGAAGACCCTCAATCCCCTGGCGCGCGCCTTCGACGCCCTCGCTACCGCCGCACCTGCAGTGCGGGAGATCATCTCGATCGGGAAGGTCCTCTGGGAGGTGCGGGAGCAAAACTGGGACCTGGTCGTAGCCGATGCCCCTCCGACCGGCCAGATTGGCTCCTACCTCCGCGCCCCCGTTTCCATATCCGAACTGGTACCGACCGGGCGCATCCAGAGGCAAGCGGCTTGGATGGGTCGCATTTTGCGCGAGCCGGACGCCACCCGGCTGGTGCTGGTGAATCTGGCCGAGGAGCTGCCGACCACCGAGACTGCACAGACACTGGAGTGGCTCGAGCAGAACGACCTCGTGGCCCCACCGACGATTATCACCAACAGGCTGGTGAGCAAGCTCTCGGCCAAGCCGTCGGGGAAGGGTCCGGTGAAGGACGCAGCAAACCATCACCGTGCCGTCCACGCCGAACAGCAACACTGGCTGAAACAGCTCAAACCCGACCTTGCCCTCCCCTACCTGTTCGGCCTGCTCACCCCGACTGAAGTGGCGGCACGCCTCTCCGACGAACTCGAGGCGAGCCTGTGAGCAAGGCGATACTGGTGACAGGCGCGGGTGGCGTCGGCAAGACCACTGTGTCCGCTGCGCTCGGAGTAATGGCCGCACGGTCGGGACTGCGGACCCTGGTGCTCACGGTCGATCCGGCACGACGGCTTGCGTCCGCCCTTGGAGTTGGCGAAGAGCTCGGGCCCGAGCCCCAACCACACCCCGACGAGCCCAACCTCTGGGCCGCAATGCTCGACGCCTCCCTCTCCTGGCGGTCGGTTGCAACCAAACACGCCGACCCCGAAGTGGCCGAGCGCCTCGTGAACAACGAGTTCTTCATAGCCGCCAGCCAGCACTTTCCCGCTTCACAGTCGTATGCGGCGGCTGATCAGGCAGCGACCTTTGTCGAAGCCGGAGCCTGGGACATCGTCGTGGTGGACACTCCCCCGTCCGCTGGTGGCATCGACTTCTTCACCGCTCCGGCACAGATGGCCGACCTCGTCGGAGGACGCCTGCTCCGGTGGCTGACCGGCGGGCCACTTCCCGGTCGTTTTCTCTACAGGCGGGCGGGGCGGCCGTTCCTCCGCATCGCCGATTCCATCCTGGGTTCGGACCTGCTGGAGCGGGTTGCCGAATTCCTCCTCGACCTCCGCACAACATACGACGGTGTCTCCGACCGGGGCAGACAGATCGAAGCTTTGATGAGAAGAGCGACGATCCTGGTGGTCACGACTGCAGACCCCGCACCCATCACCGAGGCCACCCGGTTTTACCGCGAGCTGCCTGATGTAGGCGGGACGCCCTTGGCGGTGATCTTCAACAGGACCCTCCCTGTCGAATGGAGTGGGTTCGACCCACCCGCCGACCTGCAACGTGAGCTGGCCGAAAACGTGGTTCGCTGGGGAGCCGAGAGCTTGAGGCAGAGCGATGCCCGTGCCGGGTTCGCTGCGGCGAACCAGGCCCGCGTCGCCACTATCCCGTGGTTTCCCGAGCCTCCGAACGACCTCGATGGGCTGGGCCAGCTGATGGCAAGCGCTGATGGGCTGCCCGACGAACTGCTCGAGGCCCCGTAAGCTGGGCACCGATGACAGCTTCAGCCGCTTTCTTCGATCTCGACCGGACCTTGATATCGGGCACGTCCGCGCTCCCCATCGGCTTGGAAGCATGGAGACAGGGCCTGGCCGGAAACAAAGAAGTGATGTCCTGGGTGACATCGGCGTTGACTTTCATGATTCTGGGCGACAAGGGTGAGTCGTCCGATGAGACCAAGACAGCTTTCCTCTCCCGTATTGAGGGTGCTCCCGCAGACGTTCTGGACCCGTTGGGAGCAGCTGTGCTACCAAGGTTGGTGTCCCAGGTGCGGCCCGAGTCGAAGAAGCTACTCAAGATGCACAAGGAAGCCGGGCGCGCAACTTACATCGTTTCCGCTTCACCGTCAGTCGTTGTCGAACCTCTGGCCATTTCTCTGGGAATGACCGGGGGCCTGGGCACCCGGGGGCGTGTCGTCGAAGGCCACTACACCGGAGAGCTCGACGGACCTTTCATGTACGGCCCGGGCAAGGCGGCCACCGTGGAGAAACTCGCCGCCGAACATGGATACGACCTGGAACGGAGCTATGCATATTCGGACTCGGTGTCAGATCTGCCGATGATGGAACTGGTCGGGCATCCGGTGGCAGTCAACCCCGACGGAGCTTTGAACGACATCGCCCACGAGAGAGGCTGGCCGGTGGTGATCTTCGCAAGGAAGACCAAGCGCGCCGTCGCCGTCAGCTCATTCGCTGCTGGAGGGACGACGCTGGCAGTCACTTCCTATCTCCTCGGGCGGCGCCACGGGCGATCATCGACCCTGATCGAGGTCGCCTCCCGCTCGCTACGCCGCAGATAGCGAATCTCAGATAATTGCGCTCGGCCCGAGCAGCTCCTTGAGCTCAGCCATCAATGCCGAGCGGGGCTCGACTTTGTGCGAATCGCTCAATCGCATCACCTTCTCCGACCCGTTGTTGGTCATGTGCAAGAACACACCCGCAGGTCCGGGGTGGTTGGAGAGGATCGACTTGAGCTGGGAGACCACCTCCGGAGTCAGCCGGCCGGCGGGCACCCGGAGCCGGATCGTCGAGTCGTCCCGTATCTCCAGCTCTTTGATCTCCCTGGCCACGAACTTGACGTCGTCGCCGCGATTGTCGATGTGCCCGTTGATCAGCAGCACCGCGTCCTCCACGATCAAATGGCCGTGCTCTTTCACCGTGCGCGGGAAACCAAGCACCTCCACCGAGCCCTCCAGACCTTCGAGCTGGAAGAAGATCATCGGGTCACCGTTCTTGGTCCAGCGACGGGTGATGGCGCCGACAATCCCGCCGATCGTCGCTTTGGACTTGTCCGGGTGGTCGGCCAGGTCGGCCAGGGCCACGGTGGTCGCCGCCTCCAGCGATGGCCCGACGGCCAACAGGGGGTGATCCGACACGTAGAGGCCGAGCATTTCCTTTTCGAATCCGAGCCTGATCTTCTGATCCCAGCGTTGATCGGGCACCTCGAAGTTCCGGGAGGTCTCATCGCCGCCCGCCTCTGCAAACAGCGAGTACTGGCCCATCTCCTCGTTCCGGCGTCGTTCCAGCGTCGCTTCGAGAATCTGTTCGTGAACCAGCATCAAACCCTTACGGGGCTGACCGACGCCGTCGAATGCCCCGGCCTTGATCAACGACTCGATCGCTCGTTTGTTCAACGCCGAGGGGTCGACCCGGTTCACAAAATCGAGGAAAGACTCAAACGGCGCATCCTGTCGGGCTTCGATGATCCTTTCGACGACGGCCTCTCCGACGTTGCGGATCGCGGATAGACCGAACCGGATCCGGCCGTGATGAACCGTGAAGTCGGAGTAGGACTCATTGATGTCGGGGACGAGGACCTCGATGGAATGCTGTCGGCAGTCGTTGAGGTAGATCGCCGTCCGGTCTTTATTCGACTTGGTGGCAGTGAGCAGAGCCGCGAGATACTCGGCCCGGTGGTGCGCCTTGAGGTAGGCGGTCTGATAGGCGACGTAGCCATACCCGGCGCTGTGGGACTTGTTGAAACCGTAACCGGCAAAGTGGCCGATCAACTCGAAGATCTCCTGGCCGACCTGTTCGCTGTGCCCCTGGGTAAGACAGCCAGCAACGAATTTTTCCGATTCGGCAGCCATCACCGACTTGATCTTCTTACCCATCGCTTTGCGGAACTGCTCGGCGTCGCCCATCGAATAGCCGGCCATCTTCTGTGCCACCTGCATGACCTGTTCCTGGTAGACCATGATCTGATAGGTATCGGCGAGGATGTCGGTCACTTCGGGGTGGAGGTCTTCGATCTCGACCCGCCCGTTCTTACGGTCGGCGTAGAGGGTGTGCATCTTCGCCCCCATCGGGCCGGGACGGTAGAGGGCGACCAGTGCGATGACGTCGTTGAACGAGTCGGGCTGGAGAGAACGGATCAGCGACCTCATCGCGGTGCCTTCGAGCTGGAAGACCCCAATCGTGTCGGCGGCGCGGAGCAACTCAAACGTCTTTTCATCGTCGAGCGGAACGTTGTCGATGTCGGGCCGGGTCCCCGTCGACAGCTCGACGAGCTCGAGACAGCGCTCGATGATCGAGAGGTTGCGCAGGCCGAGAAAGTCCATCTTGAGCAGGCCGAGCTCCTCCACGCCGTGCATCTCGTACTGGGTGACAACCTCGGCGTCGACACCCTTCTGCTGGATGGGGACGATATTTATCAGTGGCTCGGGGGCGATTACCACCGCAGCGGCATGGATACTGTCCTGACGACGCAGGCCCTCGAGCCCCCGTGCCGCCTCTACGATCTCTGCTGCGGCAGGGTCGGTTTCGATCATGGTCCGCAGCCCCTGGGCATTGGCGTACCAATCCTTGACTTCACCCTCCGCGTCGGAGTCGGGCGGCTCGAGGATCTGGGTCAGGGTCGGGTCCTTGCCGAGAATCGAGGCAGGCATCTCCTTTGCGATGCGATCGCCGAGGCCGTAGGGATGGCCGAGCACCCGGGCGGCGTCACGGATCGCCTGCTTTCCCTTGATGGTGGAGAAGGTGATGATCTGCGCTACCCGGTCCGCTCCATACTTCTCGGTCGCGTATTGGATCATCTCGCCGCGGAAGCGTTCGTCGAAGTCCATGTCGATGTCAGGCATCTGGCGCCTGCCGGGGTTGAGGAACCGCTCGAAGATCAAGCCGTATTCGAGCGGGTCGATATCGGTGATCTTGAGTGCATACGACACGATCGACCCCGCCGCCGAGCCCCGGCCCGGACCCACCCTGATTCTCTTGTCCCGGGCGTGGCGCATCAGGTCCCATACGATGATGAAGTACGCGGGAAACTGCATCTCCTCGATGAGCTTCAGCTCGTGTTCGACACGCTCGAATACGACATCCGAAGGGCTCGGCCCGTATCGGTCTTGGATCCCGGCCTCGACGAGACGCCTCAGGTAAGTGACCTCGGTCTCTCCGGCAGGCACCGGGAAGTGGGGAAGCAGGATCTTGCCGAACTCGATGTTCACATCCGATCGCTCAGCGATCAGCAGCGTGTTGTCGCATGCTCCCGGGTATTCGGAGTCAGGGAACAGCGCCCGCATCTCGGCTCCGGTCTTCAGGTAGTGCTCGCTGCCCTCGAAACGGAGACGGTTGCTGTCGCTGCGCAATGACCCGGTCTGGATGCAGAGCAGCACATCATGGGCGTCGTGCTCGGAGCGCCTCGTGTAGTGGGCATCATTGGTGGCAAGCAGGGGGGCATCGATCCGGCGGGCGATCTCGAGGAGGTCGGGCATCACCCGGCGCTGTGCTTCGATCCCGTGATCCTGGATCTCGATGAAGAAGTTGTCCTTGCCGAAGACGTCCTGGAACTTTCCCGCGGCCGCCAGCGCGGCATCGAAGTCCCTGATCTGGCCTTTGTTGCCTTCTTCGCCGGCGTCAGGGGCGAGCAGCTGGGGGACCAACCCGCCCAGACATCCGGAGGTGGCGATGATGCCGGCCGAGTGCTCGCTGATCAGGTCCCAGTCCATCCGCGGCTTGTAGTAGTAGCCCTCCAGGTAAGCCCTCGAGCTCAACTGGAGCAGGTTGCGATAACCGGTCTCGTTCTCCGCGAGGAGGTTCATGTGGAAGCGCTTGTTGGCGTCACCGACCGGGCGATCAGTTCGCTTTCCGTCGGTGAAATATGCCTCGATCCCAATGACCGGTTTGATGTTGTGGGCCTGTGCCGCCCTGACGAAGTCGACCACTCCATACATGACGCCGTGGTCGGTGATCCCTATCGCCGGCTGCCCATCTTCGGCCGCCGCCCGCACCACGTCGTTGATTCTGGCCGCGCCGTCGAGCATCGAGTACTCGGTATGAAGATGGAGATGGGCAAACGACACGATTTGGTGACTCTCGGAGTTACAAACTTGTAGTTTCTCGAACTTAGCAGCACGAA
This sequence comes from Acidimicrobiia bacterium, assembly GCA_041748855.1. GTDB lineage: Bacteria > Actinomycetota > Acidimicrobiia > Spongiisociales > ZC4RG35 > MA-ANB-1. The sequence continues at coordinate 23,014 of JBGTCK010000054.1, read as the reverse complement.
CCGCTCATGCCGTCGATCCCCGGATGGCCAAGGTAGTGGTCTTCAGAGAACTGAGACAACCGCCAGGATGGCAACCACCACACCGACCAGGGTCCGGTATCTATTGGTCTGCGGGCCCCGGATTCGCGACCAGACCTCACTGATGAGAAAGCCTGCGATGAGGCCTCCGAGATGCGCCTGCCAGCTGATATTCGGGATCAGGAATGGAATCGCCGCATTGATGAAGAGGAGGAAGCCCATCTGGGAGAGAATCGCCCGGCCCTGGATCGTGTCTCTGCGGCGGAGCCCCCAGTTGAGCCAGACTCCGAACAGGCCAAAGATCGCTCCGGATGCACCCACACCGATGTCGAACGGGCCACCGAAGTGGAAGGCGATCGCTCCCCCGACCCCGGCGGATGCGATGTACATCGCCAGGTAGGGGCCGACCCCGACTCCGCGTTCTACCTGGGGACCAAGGACCCAGAGCGCCCACATATTGAAGAGGATGTGGGTGACCGATGCGTGGAGAAGGGCCGCAGTGAAAATCCGCCACCACTCGCCCACGGCGACCGCCGCGTTGACCTGTGCCAGGTTGTTCACGAGAACATCTCTGAACCCGAACATGCCGAGGAGGAAGAACCCGACCGCAATCGCAACCAGGGTCACCGTCACCGGGGCAGCCGCAGCGGCACTGCGTCTCGAACCGGTCGGGATCACCTTCTGAGTCCCCTCCTCACGCACACACTCGATGCAACGCTGGCCGACTGCGGCATCCACCGAGCAGTCCGAGCAAATCGGGCGCCCACAGCGGCTGCAAGAGAGCAGGGTGTTCCGGTCTGGGTGGCGGTAGCAAGTAGGGGCCGTGGTGGCAGGTTCGTTACTCACGGACGGAACGGTAGAGCGGTGACAGAGTTAGTGATCTTCGGCCGCTTCCAGTGAGGCGAGCACCGCCGTCAGGTCGGCCGGCAACGGCGAAGCCACCTCCACCGTCTCTCCGGTGGCGGGGTGCGCAAAGCTGAGCTCGCCGGCATGGAGGAAGATTCGCGGAGTAAGCCCTGTTTCACGACGCGACCCATAGATTGGATCGCCGGCGACCGGATGCCCGATTGCAGCAAAATGAACCCTGATCTGATGGGTCCGTCCGGTCTCGAGAGTCACCCTGACCAGCGCCAGGTCGTGCTCGAAGTAATTGGTTTCGACCCGGTAGTGGGTCCTCGCTGGTTTCCCATCGCGGGCAACTGCGCGCCGGGTCGGCGTTTGCGGATCGCGCCCGATCGGGGCCTCGATGGTCCCGGTCGGGGGTTGCAACACCCCTTCGACGAGGGCCAGGTACTCACGCCGGATCGTGCGGGCGCGCAACTGGGCGGTCAACGAATCGAAAGCCTCCTGGGTGCGCCCGACCAATATCGCTCCGGAGGTGTCCTTGTCCAGCCGGTGGACCAGTCCCCAGCGCTCGGCGGCCCCGACCCCTTCCAATTCCGGATACCGGTGGAGGAGCCCGGCGGCCAGTGTTCCAGTCATCTGCCCGGTACCGGGGTGAACCACCAGACCCGCGGGCTTGTCGATTACGACCATGGCCTCGTCTTCGTAGAGGATGGTCAAGTCGATCTCTTCGGCAAGCATCTCAACTGGCTTTCGCAGCGGAGGAGCAACAATTCTCGAACCGGCCCGCACCTTGGTGTTCGGTTTGGACAGCTCACCGTCGACCTCGACCCCCTCGTCGACGAGATAGCGAGCGGCTGCCCGGCTCACATCGAGAATCACAGCAAGCGCCCGATCGAGCCGCTCCCCGTCGAGATCGTCAGGGACGACAAGTGTCAGCGGTGAGTCCATGCACCGATCACCAGCAATGTCACCGCCGCCGTGATCGAAGCGTCGGCGATATTGAATGTGGGGATGAACCAGAGGCTGATCCAGTCGATGACCTTGCCATCCAACAGACTCTCGGCCCGAAATACCCTGTCAGCGAGGTTTCCCAATGCGCCACCCATCACGAAGCCGTACGCAGCCACCTCGATGGTCGGCCGCTCGGTACGGAGGGAGAAGAGCAGGATCGACACGATCACGACCGCAGCCACGGCGAGGAACGGTCCCCCAGATTGAAACAGGGAAAAGGCTGCACCGGGGTTCTCGTGGTAGGTGAGCTCCAGGAACCCCGGAATCACCTCGAGCCGCTCGTCGACAAATCTGATTGCGGCGAGTCTCTTGGTGAACAAGTCGGCGGCCACCACCGTGCCGGCGATTCCTCCAGCCAGGAGGTAGCGCCGCTTCACCGGAGCCGCGAACAGTCCACGCAGAATGTGGTGTACGGCAACGCTTCGAGCCGCGCTACCGGGATCGCCTCGCCGCAATGCTCGCATAAGCCATAGGAACCGGCCGCGAACCGTCTCAGGGCATGTTCGACTTTCGACCTCAAGTCGATCAGGTTCAACTCGATCGACAGTTCCTTTTCGAGCTCGGCCTTCATCGATCCCGCTTCGGCGTTCCCTGGGTCCGGGCTGCGGTCTGCCGCACTCTCTGTCATCCGGGCCGCTTCGCGTTCTCGTTCATGGTCGGCGACCATGGTGTCGAGCCGTTCGCGTTCGTCGATGAGGATCTTTTCGAATTTGTTCAATGTTGACTTGGCAAGTTTGCGCGCCATTTGTTTACCTCGTGAAAGGCGGGAACCCTACCAAGAACCCTGCGCTAAATCCCGAGATTCCCGAGCACATCGTCGGGCGTTGCGCCGAGGGCAAATACCACCTTGGCCCGCGATGTCGCTCCGGTGCGGAGGGTGACCGGTTTACCGATGGACTTCGAGAGAAGGTGGCAGACCGCCTCGTTGGCTTTGCCGCCCTCCGGTGGTGCGGTCACCCGGACTCTGATCCGCCCGTCATGAAGGTCCTCGATCTGGCTCCGGGAGGCTCCCGGGACCACCCAGATCGCGAGTTCGCACCCGCCTTCCACAGCTCGAACCGGTTCTTCCAACTCATGCCTCGATTACTTATCGGAACTGGACCGTTGCGCCTACCATTCTTGGCCCCTCCCGAATGAGAATGCCAGTTGTCCGACCATAAATCCGCTTTCACCAGAGTCACGCCTGGTGTCGACATCCCTGCGATGGAACAAGGAGTGCTCCAGCTCTGGCGCGAGACCGATGCCTTTGCTGAATCGGTCCGCCGCCGTCCCGCCGACAACGAGTACATCTTCTATGACGGGCCCCCGTTTCCCACCGGGAGCCCGCACTACGGCAACCTCCTCGCAGGTGTGATCAAGGACATGGTGCCCCGATACTGGACGATGCGCGGCTACCGCGTCGAGCGCCGCTTCGGCTGGGACACCCACGGCCTCCCCATCGAAATGGAGGTCGAGAAGAGGTTGGGTATCTCCGGACCCCGAGCGATCACCGAATACGGTATCGATCGCTTCAATGAGGCAGCCAGGTCGGTAGTTGAAGCCAACACCGAGAACTGGGAGGTGCTGACGGAGCGAATCGGGCGCTGGGTCGACTTCGAGGACGACTACAAGACGATGGACCCCGAATTCATGGAATCCGTCTGGTGGGTCTTCAAACAACTCTGGGACAAAGGCCTGGTCTACAAGGACTTCAAAGTCCTCCCATATTCGTGGGGCGCATCGACACCACTCTCCAACTTCGAAGCCAACAAGGACTACCGGGATGTCGAAGACCCCTCGATCACCGTCAAGCTCGAGGTGCTCACCGGCGCCGGTCCGGTCGAGGCCGGTGACTTCCTGCTCATCTGGACCACAACACCGTGGACCCTGCCAGCCAACCTGGCAATTGCGGTTGGACCCGACAACGAATACGTGCGGGTTGCCGACGGCGGAGACCACTACTGGATTGCACGGGAGAGGGCGACAGGTGTTTTTGGTGAAGACCACACCGCAACGACGCCGCTCCGTGGTTCTGAGATGCTCGGTGTCACCTACCGGCCGCCCTTCGACTACTTCGCCGATCGGCGGGATCAAGGCGCATTTGTCGTAATCGAGTCTGATGAGGTCTCTGTCGACGAGGGGACCGGCTTGGTGCACATGGCTCCGGCCTACGGTGAGGCCGACTTCTACGCAATGAAGAACGCGGGGCTCGAGGTACTCGTCGACCCGGTCGACGCCGAGGGAGACTTCACCGGGGAGGTTCCTGACGTCGCCGGTCAGAACGTGAAGGAGGCGGACGCGGCCCTGATCCGGCTTTTGAAGGAGTCCGGCAAACTGGTCCACTCGAGCCGGATCACTCACTCCTACCCGTTCTGCGAACGCACCGGCACGCCGCTGATCTATAAGGCGATCCCGACCTGGTTCATCCGGGTCGAGGAGATCAAGGACCGCATGGTCGAGATCAACGACACGATCCACTGGGTTCCCGAGTATGTGGGGACCAGACGTTTTGGCAACTGGCTGGCGAATGCTCGCGACTGGGCGGTCAGCCGCAACCGGTACTGGGGCTCGTGCATCCCGGTGTGGGAGTGTGCCTCTTGTGAGGAGGCAGTGGCCGTGGGCTCCCTGGACGAGCTGGAAGGGCTCTCAGGCCAGCGTCCTGATGACCTGCACAAGCACATCGTGGACGATATCGGCTGGGCTTGCAGCTCCTGTGGCGGCTCGATGATCCGGGTCCCCGAAGTACTCGATGGCTGGTTCGAGTCCGGTTCGATGCCATACGGGATGCTCCACTACCCGTTCGAGAACACGGATCGGTTCGAGGCGGCGTTTCCGGCCAAGTTCATCGCCGAGGGCCTCGACCAGACCCGGGGATGGTTCTACACCCTGATTGTTCTCTCCACCGCCCTCTTCGACAAGCCCGCCTTCGAGAATTGCGTGGTGAACGGGCTCATCCTCGCCGACGACGGCCGAAAGATGTCGAAGAGTCTGAAGAACTATCCCGACCCCAACGAGATCTTCGATGTGATGGGAGCCGATGCCCTACGCGCCTTCCTAATCAACTCACCGGTGCTCCGAGCCGAGCCTTTGCGGTTCAGCAAGGACGGAGTGGCCGACGTGGTCAGGACTGTGCTGCTCCCGATGTGGAACACCTATTCCTTCTTCACCACTTACGCAGAGGCGGACGGGATCACCATCGCCGACCTCGAATCGGCCCCGCAGCCTGCTGACAGGCCCGAGATGGACCGGTGGATCCTGTCGGTGCTGCAGACCCTCGTCTCGGACGTCAACACCGAGATGGAGGGCTACTACCTGTACAACGTGGTCCCTCCCGTCCTCGGGTTCATCGACCACCTGACCAATTGGTATGTGCGACGTTCCCGCCGGCGATTTTGGGCAGCACGGGGAGAGTCCGGCGAGTCCGACGCCGACAAGCTGGCTGCGTTCGCCACCCTCTACGAAGTCTTGACGACGTTCAACGATGCCCTGGCGCCGGTGCTCCCCTTCATCACCGAGCACCTCTACCAGGATCTGATCGCCCGCCATGATCCGGAGGCGGTGCGCAGCGTCCATCACCGTGACTACCCGGTCGCCGACACCTCCATGATCGACCCCGAACTGGAGGCCTCGATGGCGGCGGTCCGGGACATCGTGAGCATCGGCCGCAACCTGAGGAAACAGCAGGGGCATCGGGTCCGACAGCCTCTGGCGGTCCTGACTGTGCTCACCCGCGACAGTGCGGTTGCTGAGGCAGTCAGCAGGCACTCCGACATCATCGTCGAAGAGCTCAATGTCAAAGACGTGCGCACCTCCGCAGACGAGTCCGAACACGTGACCCTCGGGGCGAAAGCCAATTTCAGGAAGCTGGGGCCCGAGTTGGGTGCCGGGATGCGCGATTTCGCGGCACGTATCGAGGCGATGGACCCGGCAGACATCGAAACCGTCGTCAACGGGGGCACCGTCGTCGTAGACGGACGCACCGTGAGCGACGACGACCTGGTGGTGGAGCGAACTCCAAAGGAAGGCACCATCGTCGAGACCGGCACCGGCTTCGCCGTGGCGCTGGACACCAGGCTCACCGATGATCTACGTAAAGAAGGCCTCGCCCGGGAAGTGATCAGCCACGTCCAGCGCCTGCGCCGCGAAGCGGACCTCGAGGTCACCGACCGGATTGTCCTCGCCTGGGACAGCACCGACGATCTGATGCTGAAGACCTTCGAAGAGCATGGCGAAAGAATCGGCTCCGAAGTGCTGGCCGTTGAGCTCAGCCGGGAACCCGGCGTGAGCGGTGAGACTCTCGAAGTCGATGGCTACTCAGTGCACCTTGGAATCAAGCAGCACTGAGTAGCTGACACCGGCCGTCAGGCCCTGGAATCGCTTTCGTCGTCGTCGTCGCCGTCGGGGAAGTTGAAGTAGTCGTCATCCGAGTCATCGGAGTCGTCATCCGAGTCGTCTATGGAGTCATCCTCCTGGCCGGTGGTGTCGCTTGCTTCGGGTTGCCCCGACTCTGATCGATGACGGCGTCTCCCCGAGGACGGCTCTTCATCACCGTCGAGATCTCGGTCGAGAGGCTCGGACCCCACTCCAACTATGTTCTGCCCGTCGTGGTCGTCCGCCTCCCCATCAGCCGCCAGGTCGTCTTCAGACCCGGCCGGCGCTCCCAACGATCCGTCGAGGTCGACGATCGCAGTGTCGATCGCTCCGCTCATCTCGTCGAGCTCGGCTCCTACTGCCACCGAGAGGTCTGCAAGCTCCGCCTTGACCCGGTTGACCAGTCCGTCGATCCGGGTGATCTCCTGTTCGGCCTCTGCCTTGCGTTGCTGGCGTGACTCCTCAAAGGTCTCTGCCTCGCTGCGCGCCCTGACCACGATCTCATCTGCTTCCGATCGGGCGTCGTTGACGATCCGCTCGGCTGTCTCCTGTGCTGCGATCAGCGCCTTGCCCAGAGCCGACTCGTCGATCGGCGGGGGTGGCGGAGGTGGCGGGGTTTCGACTTCGGCTGCGAGGACCGGCGGTGCGGCGGGGACGGGCTCAACGATGACATCCGGCTCCGCGGCCTTGGTTTCCAGTTCGGTTCGTGCAATCTCCAGCTCCTCATGGAGCTTGCGCATGCTGCGGACGACCTCGTCGAGGAAATCGTCAACCTCGTCCAGGTTGTAACCGCGAAGCGCAGTCGAGAATGTTTTCTGTTCAATATCTGACGGCGTCAGGGTCATCTCGCCTCCTTGAGATCGTTTGTCAGATTAAGTGAAAACCGCCGCAGCAGAGGTTTATCCCTTCGGTTTCTGAAAAATCTCAGTTGATGATGGCGATGAGAATCTGAATCGCGATGATCAGGACGATAGGCGAGAGGTCGAGCAGGCCACCGCCGATCCGCAGCGGCGGGACGATACGGCGCAGGGGAAGCATTACCGGATAGATGATCCTGTCGAGGAAAACCGACACTCTTGCCACGGGATGGTCGGGCGACACCCGGATCCAGGAGAGGATTATCCAGGCGATGACTGCGTACAGATAGATCTGCAGCAGGATGACGACGAAGTCCAGCAACGTCAGTCTTCTATGTCGGTGAGCTCATACGCGCCGAGGGCGGCGAGGCGACGCTTCTCGTCGCGGCTCAAGGTGACCCGCGGCGGGACTACGAGAACCAGGCCCTCGCCCACTTTTCTCATCGAGCCGTCGAGGGCATAAATCAGACCGGAGGAGAAATCGACGATGCGCCGAACCAGGTCGCCATCGATGTTCCGCATATCGAGGACGACGGGAGTCCTGTCGCGGATACGGTCGGCCAATGCCCGGGCATCGGCGAACTCTTCGACGAGCAGGATGTCGGATTGGATTTCCACCGGGCGAACCATAGGCCCTGAGTAGGAGGAAGATCCGGATCGGCCCTGGGCGACATTGGCAGCGCGGCCGGTGGGAGGGGGCTCGACGCGTCGTTCGACGTCACTCGCCTCGACACGGCGCGGCTCGACCCGACTCTGCTCAACCCGGCGCGGTTCGACACGGCGCGACTCTGTCTGCTCGGGCGCCGGAGATGAGGTGTTTTGGCTATCGCCCTGGTTGTACCCCGACTGGTCCTCGTCAACGAGTCCCAGGTACACGAGCGCTTTCGAAAAAAGTGAAGACATCGATCAAATCCTATTAATGAGTTGAGTCAAAGATAGCCCGTCCTACCCTTATGATCGAAGCACCCTCCTCGATTGCCACTTCGAAATCGTTTGTCATGCCCATCGACAGATGGCCGAGCGGATGAGCCTCCGTGGCCAAGCGCTCCCGGAGTTCGCGGAGAGACACGAAGAATCGACGACTGTCTTCGGGGACCACCCCCAGTGGAGGTAATGCCATCAGGCCCTGCGGGTCCAGACCCAGCTCGACCGCCTGACCGATCAGGTCGGACGCTTGTCCCGGTTCAACCCCACCCTTCTGCTCTTCACTTCCGATATTGACCTGGATCAGGATGGGTGGAGGCTGGCCCAGTCCTTTGACCCACGCCTTCGCCAGCGAGGCCCGGTCGACAGAGTGCAGCAGGTAGGTGCTCGACCGGATTGCTCTCACTTTGTTCGACTGGAGGGAGCCAACGAAATTCCAGCGGATGTCGTCGGGTAACTGCCCCACCTTCTCTGCCATCTCACCGGCACGATTCTCCCCGAAGTCACGGTGCCCCTCGGAGTAGAGAGCTTCGATCTCAGCAACCGTCCTGCCTTTGGAGACTGCCACAACAGTGATCCCGGACAGGTCCCGGCCCGCTCGGGGCGCTGCCTCACCGACACGCTCGATGACCCGATGGTAGCCGGCTAGGTCCATGTGATGCCTGCCTGACGGGATGGGGTCGCATCGGAGCGGTGGCTGAACCATCCGGGCTCGTGTTTCGTGCACACATCGGCCGACCAGACCTCGAGCCCGTCCAACGAATAGCGAATCGAGCCGGGGAGGTCTACCGATGTCGAACCCCAGGACGTCCGGGCCAGGCTTTGCGGGAATCGCTCCACGACATCCGGACCGACTTCGAAACAACACGGACCGATTCCCGGCCCGACAAAGGCTCGCTCTGGCTCGAACCCTGCCTCGGACATCGCATCCCTCAACCCCGAGACCACCCCTCCGGCAGCCCCCCTCCAGCCGGCATGCGCAATGCCGGCCGCTCCCGGTGCCTGAAACGCAACTGCCAGGCAGTCGGCGGTAAAGATGACAAGTGGCAGACCCGGCTCGGAGGTCCAGAGGGCATCGGCCTGCCCTGCCGCCCCGGGGGCGGACACCCGGACCAGGGCGGAACCGTGAACCTGGTTCACAGTCGCCCATTCGTTCGCAATGCCAACCCTCTGCGACATCTCGTCCCGGGCCCGGGCATCGGATCTGAGATCACCGTCGCCGGCATCGCTGAAGACGACACGGCCCGCCGCTCCGGGCGGGGTGATCATCCCTGGACGAAGTTTGGGATATCCAGGCCGTCGTCGTCGCCGGTGCCGAAGCCCGTCCGCCGGGAGGAGGTGGAGGTTGAGGTGGAGGTCGATCCTTTCCTCGGGCTGCGCCGGTCGAAACCGGCGGCGATGACGGTCACCTTCATCTCCTCGCCGAGGTCGTCGTCGACAATTGCACCAAAGATGAACTCCGCTTCTTCGTCGGCATGGTCGGCGACGATCCTCGCGGCCTGGGTCGCTTCGTGAAGAGTCATCGAGGTCGGCCCGGATACCGAAAGCAGGACACCCTTGGCTCCATCCATGGAGCTCTCCAGCATGGGAGAAGAAATTGCCCGCTCCGCGGCCTGGGTGGCCCGGTTCTCGCCGGTGGCCCGGCCGATGCCCATGACTGCGGCTCCGGCATCGGCCATGATGGTCCTGATGTCGGCGAAGTCGACGTTGATCAGGCCGGGGGTGGTGATCACGTCGGTGATACCGGTCACTCCGCTCATGAGGACCTCGTCCGCAAGGCGGAAAGTGTCGGACATCGGAGCGTCAGGATCACCGACGTCGAGGAGGCGATCGTTCGGAATCACGATCAGCGTGTCGACGGACTCTTTCAAAGCCTCGATACCCTGTTCGGCGTGGACCGCGCGACGCCGGCCCTCGAAGCCGAACGGCCGGGTGACCACACCCACCGTGAGGGCTCCAACCGATCGGGCTACCTCAGCGACGATGGGGGCACCGCCGGTCCCGGTGCCGCCACCTTCTCCAGCCGTTATGAAAACCATGTCCGACCCTTTGAGGACTTCTTCGAGTTCAGCACGGTGCTCCTCGGCGGCAGCCCGCCCGATCTCAGGGTTTGCTCCTGCGCCGAGCCCACGGGTGACCTCGCGGCCAATGTCGAGTTTCACGTCGGCATCGCTCATCAACAACGCCTGGGCATCTGTGTTCAGGGCGATGAACTCAACCCCACGCACGCCGGCGTCGACCATGCGGTTGACCGCATTCACCCCGCCACCACCGATACCCACAACTTTGATCACTGCGAGATAACCCGCGCTTGAACTGCTCACAAAACCTCCAACAGATTGAACCTTGAACAAGAGGTTTACACTTGTTGGGCAAGTTAGTAAACCCCCAAAGTTTAAGGTATTACTTCAGGTTTAGGGTTCTCCATCCTCGCTGCCTTCTTCGTCTTGGTCTCCCCCTCCGTCGTTGCTGTCCCCGGTGGCGTCGTCATCACCACTCCCGGACTCCCCTTCGATCGGCTCCCCGCTACCCGGCGGAACCACTGCGGGATTAGTCGGGGCGATCATGTTGATCACCGAGCCCGCGGTGAGAGGCTCCTGGAGCAGGGTGGCAAGGCTCAACGCCTTGTCCCCCATGTCAACCGGTCGGCCCAGTCGCACTTCGAAGCCGCCAACCAAGGCCCATAGCTCTCCGGAACGCTCATCGATGACAGCATTAGACGCTAGTGCCACGGGAAGGGTATCGATGAACTCGAGGGCTCCGAGTACGAGCGGGGACTCGACGGCGTCGCCGGCGGGCACCGAAGGCAGTTGGATCTGGCCCATCGTGTCGTCCGGGACAGATTCGCCGGGAAGGGCAACTCCGTCGACGGCGCGCCGGTACCAGCCGTCTCCGGTCTCGACCCATGCCACAGGCGAACGCTCCGACACCGCAACGATGACGCCACGTGGCCAATCGAGGCTCACGTTCGCCTCTCTCACCCAAGGGTCTCCAAGCAGATCGGCTTCGACACTCTCGGTTCGAATCAGTATCAGCGGCCTGCCCACGACCACGTTGTGCGCAGTGAGGACCGCCCCGGTCTCGCTGGACTGGACACCGGAGACATCGACTTGCGCCACGCTGAAGGTCGGAGAAAGCATCAGCCACACGACGCCCCCCACAACTGCCACCACAGCGAGAAGGCGGAGGATGCGGTTGACGTTCCTGCGGGCGCGGTCTTCTGCGACATCGCGGCGCCTGTCCGCAAGTCGGGGATCAATCGTCATCATCGAAACCCACCATTTGGATCTCCGGTTCGAGGAGGACGCCGGTGCGCTCGGCGACGATGCGGCGCACTTCGAAGATGAGGTCGCGGATTTGTTGGCTCTTGGCCTGCTGGGTTGCGACGAAGAAATTTGCGTGCTTCTCCGATACCGAGACTTCCCCCATGGCGAATCCCTTGAGTCCGGCGCTGTCGATCAGGTAGCCGGCCGTGGTGCCTGGCGGGTTCTTGAAGACACTGCCCGCATTCAGGGTCCCCCCCGGCTGGTTCTCCTTGCGCCAGCGGGTGATCCTGCGCAGCTCATCACGGCTCCCGCTGACGTCGGTCCCGGTGCCGGCGAAAACGGCCGATACCACCACCCAATCGGGCTCGAGGTTGCTCTGCCGGTACCCCAGGCCGAGGCTGTCGACGTCCAGAGTGAAGGTGTCACCCGAGTTCATGGCGACGATGTCGGCGCTGACCAGCCGGTGAGATGTCTCGATACCAAAGCACCCGGCATTCTGGCGGACCGCGCCACCGACCGACCCGGGCACACCGACCAAAAATTCGAGTCCGGCGATTCCGGCGTCGACACTCCCTCTCGCCACCCGGGGCAACGGCGCCCCCGCCCCGGCCGTGACTTCGAGACCGTCATAGGAGATGTCCCCGAATCCGCCTGCCATGTGAATGGTGACGCCGGCAAAACCGTTGTCGGCAACGAGGAGGTTGGACCCTCGGCCCAGGACGAGGATGGGAAGCTCGAGGCTCTGAATCACCGCGGCGACCATGGAGAGCTCCCCGGGCCCTTCGGGGCGCGCATACAGCCGGGATTGTCCACCTGACTTGTAGGTGGTCAGCGGGCCCAGCGGCACATCTTCCTCGAGGAGGCCCTCGGCAACGAGCGACTCGATGGTCATCGGCCGACTCTTTCTGCAAGGAGGCGGGCGAGCTCGGTGGGCACGAGGGTTATGTCTCCGGCACCCATGGTGACCACCAGATCGCCGGGTGCGACGTTTTCAGAGAGGAACCGGGCCAGGTCGATCCGGTGTGGTACGTAGTCGACCTGGCCACCGCTTGCCCGAACCGCCCCGGCGACCATTTCACCGTTGACACCGGGGATCGGCGTTTCCCTGGAGCCGTAGACGTCGGTGACCACCACCCGGTCGGCGACTGCCAGGGCTTTGCCGAAATCGTCAGAGAACCGCTCGGTCCTGGTGTAGAGATGGGGCTGAAACACCGCCCACACCCTTCCGTCGTGCCACTCTCTTGCCGTTCGGAGATTGACCTCGACTTCTGTGGGGTGATGGGCATAGTCGTCGATCAGTGTCACCCCTCCGACTGTCCCGCGGTGCTCCCAGCGGCGCCCGACCCCCGTGAACCCCTCGAGGCCCGGTGCAGCCGCAGCGACGTCCATACCCATCTCGCCGATGAGGGCGAGGGCGCCCGCAGCGTTTAGGGCGACGTGGGCTCCGGGTCGGCCCAACGTCACTTCCACGGTCACCGAGGGCCCGACGAGGGTGAACTGGCTGCCCCCGCCGGTGGGTACCAGGTCGATGACTCTCCAGTCTGCGGAGTCCGACACTCCGTAGGTGACCGAGGCGGTCTGTCGGGCGAGGTCGGCGGACCCCGGGTCGTCCGCACACGCGACGACCGGACCGGCTACTGCTGCTGCCACGGTCACAAAAGATCGTCTCATCTCGTCTTCGGACCCGAAGTGCTCGAGATGCTCGGGTTCCACGTTGGTGACAACCAGGCCCCTGAGAGTCAAATGCTCGAAGGTACGAAAGGCTTCATCCGCCTCGACGACCAGCAAGTCCGACAGCCCGTAGTGACCGTTGGTGGCCAGGCTCGAGATGTCACCACCGACGATGAAAGACGGGTCGAGGCCCAGTGATCGAAGTGTTGTTACGAGTAGAGCGGTGGTAGTGGTCTTGCCATGGGTCCCGGTGGCGCCAATCGTCGGCACCGAAGCGGTGATGGCACCGAGCAGCCGTGGCCTTCGCCAGACCGGCTTGCTGGACGCCGAGGCCGCCAGCAACTCAGGGTCCCGCTCGGGTACAGCGGAGGAGGCGACGACCAGGTCTGCCTGACGGGCCTTGTCCGGATTGCTCCCCGGGTAGGCATCGATGCCGAAGTCTCCGAGACGGCTCAACGTGGCGTCACCTCTGATATCGGATCCGGAGACCTGATGTCCCAGGCCGACGAGGACCTTGGCGATTGCACTCATTCCTGCGCCACCGGCACCGACGATATGGATGCGTTCGTAATCGAGTTTCATCTTGATGCCTCAATCATGGCTTCGGCAATTGCCTTTGCGGCATCGGGGCGGGCAACCTGCCGGGAGCCTTCGGCCATTGCGGCCAACCCCGGACGATCGGACATGATCCCGGTCAAGACGGTTGGCAACGTGCCCAGATCGACCTCAGGAACTACCACTGCAGCCCCGGCCCTTTCGAGGTAGGCGGCGTTTTCCACTTGATGGCCCGTCGACCCGAACTCCCCCGGGACGAGTATCGAGGGGGTAGCTGTTGCTGAAATCTCGGCCACCGCTCCACCCGCCCGGGCGAGCACGAGATCGGATGCGGCGAAAAAGAAGTCCATGCGCTCTTCGAAGCCCTTCCGGACCCAGCGCACCGTTGCCTCCCGCTCGGCGTAGTCATCTGAATGGGCCCTACCCACGAGGTGAACCACCTGCAGCGGCGGCCCGTTCCAACGTTGCAGCATCCCGGCCACGGCCTCGTTGATCACCCGGGCTCCGAGCGATCCACCGAATACACCGAGCACGAATACATCGGGGTCGAGGCCGTAGTAGCTCAGAGCCCCGCCACGCAGCGACGCCCGGTCGAACCTCGAAATCTGCGTGCGCACCGGGTTGCCGACCCATTCGGCTCCGGGTAGCCCGATGGTGTCGGGAAACGAGACAAACACCCGCTCGGCCCACCGCGCGGCGATCCGGTTGGCCAGGCCCGCACCGGCATTCTGCTCCGAGACGACGAGCGGTGTCCTCGTCCGGGTCGCCGCCATCGCCACCGGGACAGTCACGTAGCCACCCATTCCCAAGACCGCCCCGACCGCTCGGTTCGTCAGCTCTTCGGCGACCCGACTACGCGCTTTCAGCACCACAGCCGGCAACGTCAAGTTCTTTGGCGAGAGGCTGCGCTTCAGTCCACGCAATTCGAGTTGGAGGAACTCGAACCCGTTCTCGGGGAAAACCGTCGCTTCGACCCGATCACCCCCGATGCAGAGAATCTCGGACCGGTCGACTCCTTCCTCGACCAGCGCCTCGGCAACCGCCAGGCCGGGATATACATGTCCTCCGGTTCCGGCGGCAGCGATTACATATCCCATATCACTTCTTCAGCGCCGGAACACCCTGCTGTGCGATATTGACCAGGATCCCGAGCGCTGCCATCGACACGATCAGGGCGGCGCTGCCGAAGGAAACGAAGGGCAGAGCGATCCCGGTGATCGGAAGCAGACCGAGGACACCGCCGATGTTGACCAGGGCCTGGAATGACAGCCACACCGTGATGCCTGCCGCCACCATCCGCCCGAAACTGTCCGGGGCGCGGAACGAGACGATCCATCCGGCACAGGCAAGGACTGCGAACAGCGCAACCACGGTCAGCGAACCGATCAGGCCTGTCTCCTCGCCGATGATGGCGAAAATGAAGTCGGTGTGTGCATTGGGCAGGTAGAACCAGCGGGCCCGGCTTGCACCGAGGCCGACCCCGAAGAGGCCCCCGTTGGACAGTGCGTAGTAGCCCTGGACCAATTGATATCCCTGATCCGAAGCGGTGCCCCACGGGTCGAGGAAGCCGTCGAGGCGGCGCAGACGATATGTCTCGCTGAATGCGAGCACCGTCGCGGCTCCAACGGCGGAACTGGCGAGGAGTGCCACGTAACGGAAGGGGGTCGTGCTTGTCATCACCACTGCGAGAGCGGCGGCGGCGATCACGATGAGAGTTCCTAGGTCGGGTTGTCTCAGCATCAAGAACCCAACGGATCCGACGATCACGAGGACCGGGACCGCGAAGTGCCAGAAGCGGGTGAGGAGATGAGCCTTGCGATCGAGCACCAACGCCAGCGTCAGGATCACCCCGAGCTTCGCCAACTCGGACGGTTGGAGGTTGAACCCGGGAAGCGGGATCCATCGCTGGGCTCCGCCGATTACAGGGCTGACATAGGGAACTGCGATGAGCAGAGCGACGGAGACAATGAACAGCGGGGCGCCGAGCTTGCGGTAGATCCTGTAGTCGATGCGGCTCGTGATCAGAAGCGCGATCGTGCCCACACCAACTCCCACGAGCTGTTTTTTGAAGAAGAAGAACCGGTCTGCGGCCTGGTCGATCCCGACCACCGAAGAAGCCGACTGTGTCGAGCCCAAACCGATGACGATGAGAACGACCGCCACCACCAGGAGGGCGGTGGCCGATCGGTTGTTGACCTTGGCCATCTCCGCTTTGTCTCGGGCAGCGGCGCGCACCCTCGAGATCGACGTGACATTCGAGGTCATCGTCCCGTCCTCTCCCCTGCGAACTCGAGCACGAGTTCCTGGAAGCGTTCGCCTCTCTCCCCGTACGACGAGAACTGGTCGAAGCTGGCACATCCGGGGGCGAGCAGGACGGTGTCGCCGCTGCGGGCGCGTGCGTGAGCAATCCTGACTGCTTCTTCCATAGTGCCGGCAAGCTCGCCGATACTTCCCGCCCGGGCAACGATGTCAGGCCCGGCCTCGCCGATTCCGAGAACTGCCCTGAGATTTGGTTCTTCGCCGAGAACTCCCACCTCGGTTCCCTTGGCCAGTCCACCGGCGATGAGGATGACACTCTCGTGGGCCCTGATCGATGCCAGAGCGGCGTGGGGGTTGGTGGCTTTGGAGTCGTCGATCCAGGTGACGCCCTCCATCACCGAGACCACCTGGCGGCGATGCGCTCCCGGCCGGTATCCGATAGCGGCGCGCTCCACCGCCGACTGCGCTGCTCCCATCCACAAGGCCAGGGCCGCCGACATCGCCAGATTAGAGAGGTGGATCGGGTCGTTGATCTCCAGGTCGCCGACGGGGACACGGACGTCTCCGACGATGAGGGAGCCTTTGTCCACTCCTCCGCCGCCTTCGGGCAGGCGGCGGCCCGAGACCGGAAAGCGGTCACCAGGGGCACCGGAGATGAGCGTTACCGCACCCTCGTCGTCGCAGTCGTACACCACCAGGTCATCTTCGGTCTGGTTCATGTAGATGTGACGCTTGGCAGCGGCATACCCCGAAGCCGACCCGTGCCAGTCGAGGTGGTCGACCGCGACGTTGGTCACCGCGGCTGCCACCGGGTGGAACGTCTCGACGAAGCGCAGCTGGAAGCTGGAGGTCTCCACGACCAGCGCGTCATGTGGCCCTTCGACGAAATCAGAAAGAGGGAACCCGATGTTTCCCGTGGGCGGCGCATCTATACCCGATTCGTTGAGCATCAAAGCCGTCGCTTCCGTAACGGTTGTCTTGCCGTTGGTCCCGGTGATGGCCACCATCGGAATCGTTGTGTGGCGCGAGGCGAACTCGATCTCGCTCCATACCGGCAAGCCTGCTTCGAGACAATCCACCACGGGCCTGGAACGCTCGGAAAAGCCCGGGGAACTGATCACGAAGTCGATGCCACCAACCAGCACGGGATCCCAGGGCCCCGCCGCGATGCTCATGCCTTTCTCGTATGCCTCGGCTGACGGCTCCTGGTCGAAAAGGGTCACGCTGTGCCCGAGTCGGGCGGCAAGCCGCCCGGCGGCCAGGCCCGAGACCCCGGCGCCGAGGATCAGGGCTCTCCCGCTCACAAGATCCCCTCCAGCCTCAGGAAGTCGGCGTAGAAGAGCCCCAGCCCCAAAGCGACGCCGATCCCGGTGAGGATCCAGAAACGGATCACGACTGTCGTTTCCGGCCAACCACCCAGGTCGAAGTGGAAGTGTATCGGGGCCATTCGAAAGATGCGGTTCCCGGTGAGCTTGAAACTCGCCACCTGGAGTATCACCGACAATGTCTCGGCCACATAGATCGCTCCGAGTATCACCAGGAGGAGGTGGGTGTTGGTCAGCAAGGCGAGGGCAGCGAGCAGCCCACCGATGCCCTGTGACCCGACATCACCCATGATTATCTTGGCGGGTGGCGCGTTCCACCACAGGAATCCGAGGATCGCCCCGAACATCGCCGCCGATACCACCGCCAGCTCCAACGGGTCTACAGCCTGGTAGAAACCGGGATCGCGGAATGGGGGTTGATTTCGGAACTGCCAGAAGGCGATAACAGTGAACGATGCCACGACGAGAGACGAAGAACCGGCAGCGAGCCCGTCCATGCCATCGGCGAGGTTCACACCGTTTGCTGCTCCGGTGAGCATGAAGAGAACCCAGATCACGAAGAAGACGCCGAGGTCGATCCCGAGCGGGCGGACAAAAGATATCTCCGTGATTACACCGGCCGCAGTCGCACCCCACGCGAACAGGGCGGCAATGCCGAGCTGACCCCCGAACTTTGCAATCTTGGAGAGTCCAAGGCTGCGCCGGTTCGAGTACTTGATCCAGTCGTCAGCCAGGCCGACGAGGGCCATACCGACCAGGGCGAATATCGCGAGCAGACCGCCAGGGGCGAACTCGTTTACCTCGAACTGGAAACCGGAAGGCGTCCAGATCCGCAGATGCGAGACCGCGTATCCGATGACCGCCGCCCCGACGAAGACAATCCCACCCATCGTCGGCGTCCCTTGCTTGTGAGCGTGCATCCCAGCAATCTCCTCCTGGATGAACTGCCCGATGGAACGACGCCGGAAATACCCGATGGCAAACCGGGTTCCGATGATCGACACGACCAAGGAGACCGCGGCGGCGATAAGCAGAGAAATCACCTTCCCATGCTCCCTGAATCGGAGCCATTATTGGTGGACTTCCACGAAAGATTCAGTGACTCACGGGCGACATCCCGATCATCGAAAGCCAGGACCTCGCCGGCGATCTCCTGGCCCGCTTCGTGACCCTTGCCCAATATCAGGATGACATCGCCTGTACGGGCCATACCGATCGCCTCTGCAATCGCCTTTCTCCTGTCACTCTGCCGGATCGACCCGGTGGTGACACCCTCCATCACGTCGTCGATGATCTTGTCCGGGTCCTCCGAACGCGGGTTGTCGCTGGTCACAACCAGCACATCAGCGGCGGAAGCCGCCCCACCCATCAGCGGGCGTTTCGCCCGGTCACGGTCTCCCCCGGCACCGAAAACCACAATCAACTTCCCTGAAACCATCTCACGCCCGGTCGCCACAGCCATCGCAATCCCGTCAGGGGTATGGGCGTAGTCGACAATCACAGTCGGTTCATCTTCCCGCGAAACGATCTCGAAACGGCCCGGGACCGGGCCGAGGCTGCCGAGCTGGTCGACCAAACGGCCAACCTGCGCGCCGGCTGCGACCGAACCAGCGATCGCCACCATCAGATTCGAAACGTTGAACCGGCCGTGAACTGCCGCTGAGGCAGCAAAGACACCATCCGGTGTCATCATTCGGAACTCCGTCCCCGCCACCACAGATTCGGCTGAAAGAACCTCGAAGTCCGCTCCCCTCCCGACGGTCAGTTTCTCCCCTGGGAAGGCTGTGGCCAGATCGCGACCCGTCCTGTCGTCGACATTGAACACGGCGGTGCCGATCTCGAAGTCACGGAACAGCCGCGCTTTTGCCGATCGATACTCCTCCATCGAGCCATGGAAGTCGAGGTGGTCCTGGGACAGGTTGGTGAAGGCGGCCACAGCGAAGCGGGTCCCGTCGACCCGGTGCAGGTCGAGGGCGTGAGAGGAAACTTCGACCGCCGCTTTGGTCACCCCTGCATCTCGCATCCTGGCAAGAAGCCGTTGGAAATCGGACGCCTCCGGTGTGGTCCGCGCCGACGGGAGAGATTCGCCTCCGATGCGGGAGGCAATCGTGCCGATGATCCCTGTTCTGAATCCGGAAAGAGCGAGGAGCGACTCGATGTAGTGGGTGACTGTGGTCTTCCCGTTGGTCCCGGTGACGCCGGCCACGTCGACTGCTGCGGAGGGATGGCCGTGAACCTCGGCTGCTAGCTTGCCAAGTACCGCTCTGGTGTTCCCGACAACGAGTTGGTTGACGTCGGTGGCGAGCCGTCGCTCGACGCAGACGGCTTCAGCGCCGGCGCGGGTCGCCTGATCGACAAAATCGTGGCCATCGAACTCCGCTCCGCTGACCGCAACGAAAAGCGTGCCCGGGCCAGCCTGACGAGAATCGTGGGTGATGTCATGAACACGAGTTTCAGAAATTCCAATGACACTCCCCTGTACCGCCTTTGCCAATTCCGCTAACGACTTACTCGAGCCCATCGGGAGTTACTCCCAACCTGTGGAGTGCGTGCTCCATTACCTCAGCGAACACCGGCGCAGCTGACGCTCCCCCGGTGCGATACTCGTGTGATGGCCCGTCGATCACGACGGCCACAACCACCTTCGGGTCGTCGATCGGTGCCATGCCGACGAAACTCGCCCGGGTGGCTTCCATGTAGCGGCCATCCTCGCCGAGCTTGTTGGCGGTCCCGGTTTTCCCGCCTACCCGATAACCGTCGACCTGACCGTTCTGACCGGTGCCGCGCTCGACAACACCGGCGAGAAGCTCACGCATGAGAGCGGCTGTCTCCGGGGATACGACATATCGGGTCTCGATGCCGGCGACTTCGGTGCTGCCCTGGGCATCTACAGTCGACGAGACGATGTGGGGGGTGGTCCAGATCCCGTCGTTGCCGATTGCCGCGTAGGCCGCCGCCATCTGCAACGGGCTGACCGCCACCGAGTATCCGATCGCACCCGAGGCCCAACAGGTCTCGCACCCGGCTGCAAAGTTGAGCATGCCGGTTGCTTCGGCCCCGAAATCGATGCCGGTCGGGGCGCCGAGCCCGAAGGCGTGAATGTATTCCACCATCCGGTCCTGACCCAGAACCTCTGCAACATTGATCGTGCCCACGTTCGACGACTGGACGAATATGTCCGCAACCGTCATATCCATCGTCTCGTGCTCATCGAAGTCGCGATAACACCCGTGGATGTCGTCGTCGTCGAACTCACAGGCACCCTCGCGAAGTTCGAGCACATCAGCAATATCGGGGAAAATCGTTCCGACCTGGACCGCCCCGGTCTCCAGGGCGGCAGCCACCGTGATCAGCTTCTGGGTCGACCCCGGCTCGTAGATGCCTCGCACGTTGAAGTTGGAGAATGGGGAGCCGTCGCTGGCCGAGCGCGTCTCGGGGTCGAATGAGGGGGCGCCGGTCATCGCCAGCACCGCTCCTGTTTCCACCTCGAGCACAACCACCCAACAAGCCTCGGCTTGCGCGGTCTCAACCATGGCGAGACACGACTGCTGGGCCTGGTACTGCAGTGGCAAGTCGAGGGTCGTGTTCAGGTCGACGCCCGGGACTGCCGGTACGATGTTGCTCATTCCTTGCGGGATCGGGATGTTGTCCTTGTCCCGCTCGTAGAGCTCGCTTCCGGGTATCCCGCGCAATCCGTTCTCGTAGATGATCTCGAGGCCCTCCTGGCCAACACCATCGATATCGACGAATCCGACCACATGGCTGGCAACGTCACCCGCCGGATAGGCACGGGTCGGCTCCGGACGCGAATAGACACCCCTCACCTTCAAGGCGAGCAGCTCGTCGGCGACATCGGCGTCGACCTGGCGCTTGATGTATACGAAGTCCTTCTCCGAGGTCAGCCGTTCGTAGAGGACATCAGGGTCGACCCCGAGAAGAGTCCCGAATTGCTGGGCGACCCAGAGCGGCTCTTCTACCTGGCCGGGGACCGCGAACAGGCTCTCGCTCTCGACAGTCATTGCCAGCAAGTCGCCATTGCGGTCGAAGATCTTCCCTCTTTGGGGAGGGAGGGGGTTGCTGACGAGCCGCTGCTGTAGCCCTCGTTCGGCGACTTCGGGGCCCATCACGATCTGGACCTGGACCAGACGCCAGGCAACCACGCTCCAGGCCAGGAGGAGCACGATGCCGATCAGAGCGAGACGCACCCGTTGCGGGTTGATCCCGCTCCGGAGTGTGACGACGGCCATGTCAGGAGCTCAGCTGGAGCTCCTCACAACCGGGACTCAATGCCCCGTTCGTGAGCCCGGCTCCAGCGCGTAGACGGGTGATCACTGCGTTCCCTCTTGCGATGCTTGAACTACCTGCGGCGCGTTCCGGTCGAGGTCGACAAGGATCTGATGTGTCTTCTCGGGGATGACGAGGCCCATCTCTTCAGCAAGAGGTGCGATCCGGGCCGGATTCTCCAGGCTGGCGATGTCGATATTCAGATCGCCGTTGATCTCTACCTGCTCAGCGATTGCCCTGTTGAGCTCGGCCAGTTCGAAGGCCGAGTTGTCGAGAGAGGTCCGGGCGAAAACGAGCCCAAGGAAGGCGGTGACGCCGACCAGGGCCATGATCATCCACGGGGCGATGGCCGGCCGGCGGAGCTTCCTGCCACGCAGGACCCGGAGCCCGCCCTCGGGTTGTGCTGCTTTCTGCGGGCGAGCGCTCATGCCGCAACCTTTTCGGCGGCGCGAAGCAAGGCCGATCGTGCTCTCTTGTTGGAACGAACTTCGACTTCCGAGGCGCGGACGGGCTTCCTGGTGAGGATGCGCAGCGAAGCACTATTGCCACAGCCGCACACCGGGAGACCGGGCGGGCATGTGCATCCCTCGGCCCCGGCGACAAAGCGGCGCTTGACGATTCTGTCTTCCAGAGAGTGGTAGCTGATGGCAAGAACCCGCCCTCCCGGCTCCAGCACGCCGATGGCGCTGTCCAGTCCCGATGCGATTGCCTCCAGTTCGCTGTTAACCGCGATCCGGATCGCCTGGAAAGTGCGGCGGGCAGGATGTCCGGCTCGTCGTCGGGCTCGAGGGAGCGCTCCAGCGATGACATCAGCAAGTCGGGAGGTGCTCTCCAGAGGCCTGGCATCGACGATCGCAGTGGCAATGCGGCGGGCCATCGGCTCTTCGCCGTACCTCCGGATGATCCGGGTGAGTTCCTCGAGCGGCCACTCGTTGACGATCTCTCCGGCAGTTGTGGTGGCGTCGGGCCCCATTCTCATGTCGAGTGGCCCGTCGTTGCGGTAAGAGAAGCCCCGTTCCGGCCGGTCGAACTGATGTGAGGAGACACCGAAGTCGAAGAGGACCGCTGCCGGCGTTACCGGAGCACTCGTGGCCACTTCACCCACTTCGGAGAAATTGGCTTCGACCACCCGAACCCCGAGAGCGGCGCCGTTGGCGACTGCTTCGGGGTCCCGATCGATTCCGATGACTTCCACGTCGTCTCCAAATTCTTCGATCATGCTTCTGCTGTGGCCACCGCCGCCGAATGTGGCGTCGATCACAACGCCGGGCATCACCGGCCTGATCAGATCAATCACTTCGTCCACCAGGGCGGGTCGGTGATATCCGTTGCCTTTTTCTTCTCGGGTCTGGCTCATTGCCAGCCCCCCGGGCGCTGGTACCAAATGGGAAGCGGGCGGAGTCAGGGGCCTTCCATTGGTGTCCGGGGGGCTGGCAAGAAGCCAGCCGCTGCTGTTGCTCGGGATCAATCCTCCTCATCTTCTTCGAGGTAAACCTCGTCTCCCGTTTCACGGTCTGCCAGGTACCTGTCCTTGTTCCAGACCTCGATGTGGTCGAGAACGCCAAGTACGACGACCTCGGTGCTCGGCTCCAGGGTGGCGAACTCGCGGAGGTCACCATTGAGCTTCACCCGCCCACCGGCGAGGACG
>JBGTCK010000053.1:0-6865 GCA_041748855.1 Acidimicrobiia bacterium | reverse complement strand
GCGAATAGCAGAGTCTGTTGGATGATGCCGTTGCCCAGATTGGCGGCCAGGCGCGCCAATCGCAAGGCCGAGGTTTCGCCACTCCTCGGGCTGGAATGGCGGAGCCGAGAACGCAGCGAGTGGTGATGCATGGTCGTCAAGATGGGTGACATGCATCGTTCAACGGGCTCCTAAATTGGAGCCGGTTCGGAGCCACCGCAGCCAGCTTGTGGTGGACGCGTCCCGGCTTCATCGCGCTCGGGAGCGTCGTGACACCGGCCTGACCCTGATCGAGGGACCCCACCTCCTCGATGAGGCAGTGAGGGCCGGCGCCGATATCCGCACCGTTTTCGTGATGGCGGGAGATGTGGCAGGCGAGACTGCCGCGTCATCGATCGGAATCGAGCCCGTAGTCGTCGATGAACGGGCACTGCAGCGGGTCGCCGGTACCGAATCACCCCGGGGACCTGTCGCCGTTGTCGCAATCCCTCAGCAGAGCCCTCCCGTTGCCCGACACCTTCTCGTCTCATGGGGTGTCAGCGATCCGGGCAACATCGGGACGATGATCCGGTTGGCTGCCGCCTTCGGGTGGGGCTTCTCATACACCGCGGGTACCGCCGACCCATGGTCGCCCAAGGTGCTCAGGTCGGGAGCAGGCAGCCAGTTTTCGGTGGGGATCAGCGAAATCGGGGAAATCGATGAGATTCGCTCTGCGGGATACACCCCTCTGGCCAGTGTTGTCTCCGGAGGAACCGATCCCGAGCTTCTCGAGAATCGACGTTGGGCCTTGCTGATCGGGGAGGAGGCGGCGGGGCTTCCCGACCATGTGGTGACGGCAAGCGACCGGTCGATCTCGATCCCAATGCCCGGGGGTTTCGAAAGCCTCAACGCGGCGGTAGCCGCCGGGATCCTCACCTATGTCATCTCCAAACAATCAGGGGAAGCGGGGGAGCAGGTCTAACCTGCCGCGGCAGATGTCACACGTTGAGCAACTCGAATCGGCCCGAAAGAGTGCCGCCGCAACCGTCGAAAGCGCTACGACTTCCGAGGAGCTCGCCGCTGCTGAATCCCGGCTGCTCGGCAAGGACTCCGTTATCGGCGAGGTCCGTCGGACGATGGGCTCGCTCGAACCGGGCGAGCGGCCGACGGTCGGTGCAGCTTTGCAGGCTGCGACCCGCGAAATCGAAAGCATTGTGGCAGCCCGTCGCCAGTCCATTGAAGCCGTTGAGGAGGCGAAGCGGCTATCGGGCGACAGTATCGACGTAACCCTCGAATCGATCTCCTTACCGCAGGGCTCGCTCCACCTGATCCAGCAGACGATCGATGAAGTGGTCGATATCTTCGTGGGTCTCGGATACCAGATGGCCTCCGGGCCTGAGGCCGAGCTCGCCTATTACAACTTCGACGCGATGAACACCCCGGCCACCCATCCCAGCCGGCTCGAGTCCGACACCATGTATCTCGACTTCGGCGATCCCACCGACGAGGTCTTGCTCCGGGTGCACACCTCTCCGGTCCAAGCGCGCTGGATGGAACAGAACGAGCCTCCCGTTTACATCGTCGTGCCCGGCAAGGCGTACCGCACCGACGCCATCGATGCCACCCATCTCCCGGTATTCCACCAGATCGAGGGGCTCGCGGTCGATGAATCGATACGGTTCTCCGATCTGAAGGGGACCCTGCTCCAGTTCGCCCGTGAGTTCTTCGGCGCCGGGACCGAGGTCCGGCTCCGTCCGCACTTCTTCCCCTTCACCGAGCCGAGCGCCGAACTCGACATCTCGTGTTTCGCGTGTGACGGCGACACCTATTCGTGTCGGGTTTGCAGCGGGGCGGGATGGATCGAGCTGCTGGGATGCGGGATGGTGGACCCCAATGTTCTCGAAGCGGTTGGATATGACCCGGGCCGGGTTTCCGGGTTCGCTTTCGGTATAGGTGTCGAGCGGATCGCCCAGGTGCGGCACGGGATCAACGACATGCGGACCTACATCGACAACGACCTCCGTTTCCTGAGGCAATTCGTATGAGAGTCCCGCTCAGCTGGCTCAAGGAGTTCGTTGATCTCCCCACGGAGGACCCCGCCGAGATCAAGGCTGTGATCGACATGCTCGGCCACGAAGTCGAGGGCTATGAGATTCTCGAAATCGGATGGTCCAACGTCGTCGTGGGCAAGGTCGTCGAGATATCGGAACACCCGGACGCCGACAAGGTCAGGGTGTGCCAGGTTGATATCGGTGGCAGCGTCGAACAGATCATCTGCGGGGCGTGGAATTTCTCCGAAGGGGCTCATGTCGCGGTAGCCCGGCCCGGGGCAGTGCTGCCGGGGGACTTCGAGATCGGCCAGCGCACCATACGCGGGGTTGAGTCGAACGGAATGATCTGCTCCGAGAGCGAGCTCGGCCTCGGCGACGACCACACCGGCATTCTCGTGCTCGACGGAAAGCCGGAGCCTGGGTCCGATTTCACCGACATAGTCGAGTTGCCCGACGTTGTATTCGACATCTCGATCACCTCCAACCGGCCCGATGCGATGTCGATGCTGGGGATCGCACGCGACCTGGCGGCCCACTACGACATCAGCCACCACATCCCCGAGCTTGCGATGCCCACTGTCCCTGGCGCCACCCGGATCAAAGTCAGTGTCGAGGACAGCAAAGGTTGTCGCCGGTTCACTGCCAGGGAGATCACAGGAGTGGAGATCGGCCGTTCCCCGCTCCGGGTGCGACACCGGCTCAACAAAGCAGGGATCAGGGCCATATCCAACGTCGTCGACGTGACCAACTACGTCATGCTCGAACTGGGCCACCCACTCCACGCCTTCGATGCCGACGCCATCAGCGGCCAGGAACTCATCGTCCGGCGGGCGAGCGAAGGGGAGACGATCGTGACTCTCGACGATGTGAGCAGGAAGCTCACTGCCGACGACCTGATCATCTACGACGCCGAGGGTCCGACATCGATGTCAGGCACCATGGGGGGCGCCAGAAGCGAAGTTTCCGATGCAACGACCAGCGTGCTCATGGAGGCGGCCTCGTGGGACCCGCCCACCATCATGTTCATGTCCCGCCGCCACGGGCTGCTCTCGGAGGCGTCGATCCGGTTCGAGCGGGGGGTCGACCCCGGGCTTGCCGACATCGCCAATCGGCGGGCGTCGGCAATGGTGGCTCTGCTTGCCAACGGGGAGGTACTCGAAGGCGCGGTCGATGTCTCCGGTGAGATAACTCCGGCGCAGGTGGACCTGCGATTGCATGATGTGGAGCGACTGCTCGGGCCCGGATTCGAACAGGACTATGTCAGGGGAATCCTCGAGCGTCTCGGCATGTCTGTGTCAGGGGAGGAACCGATGAATGTCACCGTTCCCACCTATCGGCCCGATGTGACCCGGCCCGCCGACCTGGTCGAGGAGGTTGCCCGCATCCACGGATTCGACAAGTTCGGGGCCACGGTCCCGACCGGCCCGGCGGGCTTTCTCACACCCGGGCAGCAGAGACTGCGCCGGGCCCACAGGGTCCTCGCCGGGATCGGGTTGAACCAGGCGATCAACCTTCCCTTCGTCGGGGAGGACGACCTGGTCGCCCTGGGCCGCTCGGCCGACCTGAAGCGAATGCTCAAAGTCAAGAACCCGTTGCGTGAGGAGGAGGGCAGGCTCCGGCCCACCCTGCTCCCGGGCTTGCTGAATGTCGCCCGCTACAACGTGTCGCGGGGCGAGAGGACGATTTCCATCTTCGAGACCGGCCTGGTCTTTACCACCGATCCCCATGAGGTCGATCCGAGACTGCCGGCACAGACCGATCGCATCGCCTGGGTGATGGTCGGAAACGTCGGCCCTTCGCAGTTAGGGAGCGACCCGCTCCAATCCGAGGCCCGCTACTCACTTGCGGTGTTGCGTCACCTGCTGGCCCAACTCGGGATCGACAACGCCCGGATCACCGGAGGCGAAGCACCGGGCTTCCATCCGGGGCGCACCGCGATTGTCGAACTCGATGGCCGGGTGATCGGCCATGTCGGGGAGCTGGTCCCCGCAGCGAGCCGCTTTTTCGACCTTCCGGGAAGGGTTGCAGTGGCAGAGCTCGATCTGGGTCCCCTCCTCAAACCGGTCCCGCTCAAGCCAGCTTCGGCGCCGTCCCCGTTCCCACCGGTCGACTTCGACCTCTCCTTCGTGCTGTCGGCCGCTGTCGCCACATCTGATCTCCTGGACACGACCAAGGCTGCGGCGGAAGGGATGGTGGAGAATGCCCGGGTGTTCGACGAGTTCCGGGGCGGGAATCTCGCCGAGGATGAGCGTGCCGTCGCTATCACCTACCGGATCCGGGCAACAGACCGCACTCTAACCAATGAGGAAGTTGCTCCGATTCGCGCGGCGATGATCGCTGCGGGCGAATCCCTCGGCGCCCGCCTCCGCGGAGCCGGATGACCCCAGGCCTGCGCCAGCTGCTGTCAGGCCCTCCCGAAGAAGCCGCGCCGCTGCTTCTCGGGTCATACCTCGTTTCGACTCTGGACGATTCGCTGGTTCGGATCCGTCTCACCGAAGTCGAGGCGTACAAGGGCTCCGATGACCAGGCGTCGCATGCTCACAACGGCCAGACGGTGCGCAACACCCCGATGTTCTCATCTCCCGGGACGCTCTACGTGTACCGGTCGTACGGGATCCACTGGTGCGCCAACACCTCTGCAGGACCGGAGGGGACCGGCTGGGGGATCCTGATGCGGGCCGGTGAGATCGTCGAAGGCGAAGGAGTAGTGGTCAAACGGCGGGGGAGGGCCACAGACCTGGCCAACGGCCCGGGAAAGCTGACCCAGGCCATGGGGATAGTAGGGGACCACAACGGGCTCGACCTCCTCGACCCACAAAGCCAGGTCCGGCTCGAGGCGGGGCCCGCCCCCGGGTACGTGATGGCCACACCGCGCATTGGCATCTCCCGGGCCCGGGACCTCCCCTGGCGATTCGTCGAGACCCACCCGGTCGGGTCCGGCGGCTGAAACGGGCAGCGCCGGTTTAACCTGATCACCGATGACACCCGACCAACAACTCGACCTCGCTCTTCGCTACGCCGACCGCGTGGCACCTGAGTCGGAGCTCGCCGAAAAACTTCAGCTCGGCCGCCCGCTCCGGGTCAAGCTCGGCCTCGACCCGACCGCTCCGGCAGTGACTCTGGGTTGGGCAGTGGTACTGCGCAAGCTGCGCCAGTTCCAGGAGATGGGTCACACCGCCGTCCTCATAGTCGGCGACTTCACCGCCCAGGTCGGCGACCCCTCCGAGCGTGGCGAGACCCGCAAGCGATTGACCGGCGAGCAGGTCAATGAGTTCGCCGAGAACGTCCTCCGTCAGTTCGGCCACGTCTTACTCGAGGAGAACCTCGAGATCCGCCGGAACTCCGAATGGCTGGCCCCGATGGACATGGCCCAGCTCCTCGAGTTGACGTCGGCGGCCACTGTCGCCCAGATGATGGAGAGACAGGACTTCTCGAAACGCTTCGAGGAAGGCACCCCGATCTCGGTGATGGAGTTTCTCTACCCGCTGTTCCAGGGGTACGACTCGGTCGCAGTCGAAGCCGACATCGAACTAGGCGGCAGCGACCAGCTATGGAACTTGATGATGGGTCGCACTGTCCAGGAACGCTACGGTATGGAGCCCCAGGTCGCCCTGACCATGCCTTTGCTGGTGGGGACCGACGGATCGAAGAAGATGTCACAGTCCCTGGGCAACTACATCGGTGTCGAGGACGATCCATCCGAGATGTTCGGCAAGACGATGAGCCTGCCCGATGAAGCCATGGATCACTGGTTCCGCCTCGCCGCCGATCTCGAGCCCGATGAAGTCGATCGGATCATGGCTGACGTGAAGTCGGAGGCGATGCACCCGAACCATGCGAAGCGGTTACTCGCCCGGAGTGTGGTCGCCCTCTACCACGACGACGCTATCGCCGGGGCCGCCGAGGCCGGGTTCGACCAGGTGTTCAAACACGGCGGCCAGCCCGACGAGATCGACAGCTTCCGGGTGCCGGATGAAGACCCGGTCAACGTACCGGCCTTGATTCGCGACGCCCTCGGGGGCTCGGGTTCCGAAGCACGCAGGATGCTGAAACAGGGTGCGGTCAAGGTGGACGGGCAGCCGATCAGCGACCAGGAAGTCCCGAGGGATAATCTGATCGGCCAGGTTTTACAGGTCGGAAAGCGGAAATTCATCAAGCTCGTCGATTGACTTGCATAGGCGCGGCGGGTCGGTATGATTCTGTTTACACGGCAGGGAGCAATCCCTTCCGTCCCACCGATCCGGTGAGGCGCACCGATGCGCGCACCGGGTTTTGATCTTGTCCAGGCAGTGCGGTATGATTATCGACCCGCCTGAGGGAATATCACCGGGTGCGGGTCTGTTGAGATAACTCGACACTAGAACGTTTCCGAAAGGAAGCCACAAGCAATCCCATATGGGATCGCCACGGCGGATTGTGATCCGTCGGCAGTTCTGCGAAGCAGATACTGCAACCTGTTGGACTGTGTCCAACAGGCGGCTCCTTGACAACTGAACAATGTGCTAAAAGCCAGCATGCTCAGACAAAGTCGGACTTCGGTCCGGGTTTTGGGCTGAGCAGCAAAAATACGCAACGACGCCAATCAGTCTTCGGATCGGTTGGTTAGGTGCAAAGTAGCAATCAAAAGCTCTCAGGTTTTCACGAACCTGAGACCCAAATTGCAAACACTTCAAATTGACAGGATTGACGACCGTCTTCGGATGGGAGTCCTGAATGTACGTTGGAGAGTTTGATCCTGGCTCAGGATGAACGCTGGCGGCGTGCCTAATGCATGCAAGTCGAGCGACGCATATCGGAGGGGTAACCCACTGGTATGACGGAGCGGCGAACGGGTGAGTAACACGTGAGTAACCTGC
>JBGTCK010000052.1:0-56346 GCA_041748855.1 Acidimicrobiia bacterium | reverse complement strand
GAAGTACTTGGCGACCTCGACGCAGACGAGGTAGCTGACGACGAAGGCGGCGAGTACGGCGAAGAAGGCTGTCACGCCACTCCAGCGCCCGAGCGACAAAGCTTGACTCAGCGACCGGGCTCGCTTGGCAATCTCTCCGACCCACCCGAGATCAACATTCTTGAGCGGATAACGAGCACTTCGCAAAGTGCCCGGTATCGGCACATCTGCGAGCGGGTTGGTCAGCGTGGTCGGTAAATATCTGCCCGATGGTCGATGTGGATGACTCGGACTGTCCTGCTTGCTTGGTTGATCTCGTAGACGATGCGATAGGCCCCAACTCTTGCAGAGTGAAGTCCGACTAGATCGCCTCGTAGTGGTTTGCCTACCCGGTGTGGGTTCTCGAGTAGGGGACCGACGAGGTAGTCCAAGACTGCAAGGGCAATCTTGTCGGGGAGTCGATCAATGGCTCGGCGTGCAGGCCCGGCGACGACCAGATCCCAAGGCGCTTCTGTCACGCTGTCTTGGAACGGAGCTGGTTCCGGAGCGCCTCGACCTCGTCCTTGGTGACAACGTCGCCACTGGCGATTGCTGCTCGACCTTGTTCGATGTCGCGCATAGCCGCTGGGTCCGAGAGGATCGCCAGTGTCTCTTCGATGGCCTCCAGATCGTCTGTGCTGAGGACGACGGCGACTGGGCGTCCGTTTCGGGTGACGGTGACTCGTTCCTGGGTGGTAACGATCTCCTCGACGATCTCCGACAGCTTGGCCTTGACCTCGGAGAGTGAGAGCGTTCTTGACATGACCGGAATTATAGTCTGTGTGTGGCTCTGGTCAATCTACCTTGACGAAAGCCGCGTCCACTTCGCGTGCACAATACGATGAATACCGACGCGTACCGCAAGACGATGAGGGTGAAGAAGTGGCCTTGACCGGGGGGTTCTCGGGAAACCGCCCGTCCAGCGGGGCGCGCTGAAGAGATCCAGAAACCTTCACACGGCAGAGGACACTGGCTCGATCCCAGTAGCGCCCACGTTGATCGGTCAGTCCGGAGTCTGGAATTGGTCGACGAGCCCCTTGGAAGGAGTAGCAGTCCCGGAATCCGTCTCTGTCTCGGTCCCTCCCGGTGGTCCCGGGCTCGTGGCACCGGGACCCCGCATGATCTCCACTGAGTCTGGGCCGCGGCTGGGCCGCGAGAGGTTGAGAAACGGCGGGATTCAATGCGAACCGGTGAGAGGCGAGAACCCGTGTGCCGCATGGATTTCAACCGTATCGTCAACGTGGCACGAACCCCTGATCCTGACTACGGATCAGGAGGTTGGGGGTTCAAGTCCTCCCGAGCGCGCTGGCCGTCAGCTCCCGCTGCTTGGTTCACCCCAGACCTTCACTGACCGCTCTTGCTGCGGCTTCCCCACGGTTGGCCACGGTGAGCCGGACCTTCCCGGAACAACTCTACCCTGGCTCCGCACCCACCTAGGTGCCTGCGTCAGCCCTGATCCGCCCGATCTCAATGCCCGTGATGATTACTGCGGCGACGAAAATGACCGCCGCGCCGATGACTGACAACCTGCCGTACATGTCCCCGGCGATCGCCAAGCCGCCGACTACCGGGCCGAACATCCTGCCCAGGGCCATGACTGCCTGTGCATCGCCAATGCGCTCACTGGGAACCAAAGATCGCTCGGCGAGCATCTTGAACGCTGCGGGGATGACCACCCAGAAAGAAAAGCCCCACGTCGCCATGGCCAGGAAATAGACAACGGGGCTATTCACCGTGCCCAGGGCAAGGGCGGGGATTGCCGTCCCGAGAAGCCATAGCCCAACGGTGCGGGGGCGCGCCTTGACCCTGGTCCCGACCACTCCGGCGATAGCGTTGAGGCTCAGCGCCCAGGCGACGTTGACCGGGGAGATCCCGAGGAAGCCGATGCCGGTCGCGACGGCAAAGACGAACACGGCTGAACCGCCAACGGTGATGAGCAAGAGGGCGATGAGGAGCAGTCGGTTCGATTTCGACTTGCTCACCGTGCGCCCGATCCGGGGGAGGTCGGCGAAGTCGACGCGAAAGACCAGTGTGCACGCAGCGAGGATCGCCAGTGCCGCGAACGCCCACTTGTATCCGCCGCGCTCCACCAACCAGGCTATGCCCGGCGAAGCGATGGCTGCGGTGATCGGCGCAACAGCAGCAACTTCGCCGATACCGCGGGAGAACCTGGTGGCATCCGCCCAGGCAATCCATGTCAGAATCCCCATCCCGATGCCGGCAAAGGCCCGGGTGACGACGAGGAGCCCGAAATCCGTTACGAGGGCCGAGGCGAGACAGGAGACCGCCAGCAAGGCAATGCCTCCGTAGTGGAGGCGACGCCGGGGCCGTAAGAATCTTCCGACCAGGAAGGAAGCAACGGCGAAGCTTGCCACCTGGGCGGTGCTGAGGAGTCCGGTTGCGCCGAGGGGGACATCGAGTCGGTCTGAAACATCCGGGAGGAGGAAGGGGGTTGCTGAAAACACCGCCGCAACCAGGGCCGCTCCCGCGATGACTCCGGGCGACGCCTGCGGCCGGATCGCCTGAATGGCGCGAAGGGGCAGTGCCATAACTGCGCAAGTATGGACGCACTACGCGCCCAAGCGTGGTTATGGAGGATCCTCCCGCGTCGTGCTCAGTCTTCGAGGGTGACCTTCTCGAGGTTCTCTACAGCTGGTCCTTCCAACACCTTGCCTTCGAGGGAGAACCTGGAACCGTGACATGGGCAGTCCCAAGTATTCTCCGCGTCGTTCCATGCAACGGTGCACCCGAGGTGGGTGCATGTAAGGGAAACAGCGTGGACATCTCCCCCGGCGTCGCGGTAGGCGCCGACGGTCTTACCGTCGATCTGCACGAGGCGAGCGGCGCCTCGCGGAAGCTCCTCCAATTCCGAGGGGCGGAATCGGCTGATTGTTCCTACTACCAGGTCTTTGCCCACCTTTGCATTGAAGGTGAGCAGGTTCTTCGCTCCCGTTAGCCCCGGCAGGCGAGTGGAATCGAATGCTCTCTGCCACTTGTGGTTCACGCCATTCAGGAGATCAGCCAGGATCGTTGCCGCCACCGTTCCGTTGGACAACCCCCACTTCCCGAAGCCGGTGGCCACATAAGTTCGGGTCATGCGCGGGGCACGTCCGACGAGGGGTAAACCATCGAACGTTTCGTAGTCCTGCGCTGACCATCTGTATTCAAAAGACTCGACTTCGAAGTTCTCTCTGGCCCATCTCTCCAGTTCGCCCCATCGTGCGGGGGTTGCATCAGGGTGACCCGTGGCGTGGCCCTCACCGATGATGATCAGACCCCGCTCACCCCATGGTCGTAGGGAGATCTTGGGCGTACCGGCACTTATGTACATCCCAGCTGGTGGTTGGTCTCGCAGAAGTGCCGCGACTCCATATGCACGCCCGGGTCGAGTCTTGGCGAAAAATCCGGCTCGATCCACAAAGGGGAGCAGGGTGGCAACCACAGCTTTTGTCGCTATCAGCTCGCCTTGGGGAATGGTGACGACAACGCGATCGGAATCCTCGGTTAACCCGGTGGCGCTCGTTTTCTCAAAGATCAAACCGCCCCGCTCCGATATCTCCCTGGCCAGGCCGTCGCAGTATCTCACCGGGTGGAGTAGTCCCTGATCCTCGAATTTCAGGCAGCTAGCTACCTCGAACGGGAGGTCGCAATCTGAGGAGATGCTGGCAGGCAGTCCGAGACTATGGGAGGCTTCGTGCTCAGCTTCGAGGGCACCGGTCATAGCGGGATCGGTCGTGAAGACGATCGCCGGAGAGGACTGGAATTCTGCTTCTGGAGCAAGCTCCGCAGCCAGTTCGGACACCATTCCGACCGCCCACTGATTTGCTTCAGCATAAGTACGGGCTACGTCCGGCCCATGCCGATCCAGCAAATCGCGATACATGAGCCCGTGCTGAGAAGTGACTTTCCCGGTGGAGTGTCCGGTGGTCCCGGCACCGATGCGATTCCGCTCGACAACCGCAACGCTCGCCCCGGAGCGTTGCGCCAGGAGCGCGGTGGTTAGCCCGGTAATCCCTCCACCGACAACTACGACATCTACGTGGTGGCTCCCCGACGTATCGGGAAAGCCGGCCGAATCTCGATCGCACAACCAGACAGATTCGCGTTGGGACATCTTCCCGATATACCCGTACCCGACGTCAGCAAACCGGTCCGCTCGGCGTTTGGGTTGCCGCCGACATCATCGGACTTTGGATTACTGCGGAATCGTCGAATGAGGCGGGCGGGCTCTCCTGAGGTCGAACGCTCGCTGCCTCAAGAGCTGGTCTCGCTCCTGGCGATGAGATATCCCTCGGCTCTCTCGCCAAGCTGGTATTGGCTCACGATCTGTTGAAACTGTGGACCGTGGTTGGGTACTGCGAGATGGGCAAGTTCGTGGATGATCACCCAATCGAGGACCCACTGGGGCATGGAGGCGAGCCGGTCGGAGATCCGGATCCGCCCTTCCGACATGGTGCAGGATCCCCAACGCCGCAATTGTCGGTTCGACCATTCGATCGCCGCCGGTTCGGGCAGCCCATAGCGTTCTGCCAGCTCCGCTGCCCGCGCGCCGAGGTTGACACCGGCCGAGGAAACGCGTCTCGTCGTCTTCCGAACCAGGTCTTCGACGAGCCCGGCCTCGGCGTCGGGTTCGAGGCCGGCCGGCACCAGAACCCGTAAACGACCGTCGACTATGTATGCCTGGGCCGTTTTCTTTCTCTTCTTACTGCGGACGACTTCTACGGAAAGTTGACTCATGGCTCGATCCTATGTGCGGCGTGGGACGGAAAGGATCGGAGTGGACCGGTTTCATAGGGAGCCGGGTTTTTCCTCGCATCCACTCAACTGAGGTTTGTGAAGGGCGGAGCCGTTTTCCCCGCCGGCTCCGCCCTGTCACGATCAAGTCGTCGTCGTCGACTTGTCCGACATATTTATGTAGACGACGATGGCTATTGCGGCGACAGCAACCTGGATCGCATGCTTGATCCAGTCGATACCGTCCGTATCTCCGACTCCCAGCCAGTGCGCGATCAGACCGCCGATAATCGCGCCCACGGCACCGACGACGATCGTCATAGGCAGGGAGATGTCTTGCTTGCCGGGTAAGACCAGCCGCGCCAGTGGCCCGATGATGATTCCGGCCAACAGGCCCCAGATCAGAATTCCCAAGAACTCGCCCAATTTCGCCTCCTTTGAAGTGGACTCTTTCGTCCTGCATGCTACCGGCTGGGCGTCTAGGTGGCCGACCAATCGGTGTGCGGAATCTGGTGCCATAACACCTGTGGAGAAACTATTGCGGTATTTTCCACATCTTTGGGTCGGTCGACCCATAGTGGCTAGTTCATTTGTCCGATATCTATTGGTCATGGCGGAAATAGCCCTGGGTGGCCTACACGTAGAAGTCAAGCGCAACCGACCCGGACTGTGCATGCACGAGGACACGCTGACGACGATCACCTGCGGATTGCAGCGGATCGTCTGCGAGTCCTGCGGGCATGTTGGTGTCCGCTACATAAGGCCGATTGCCGGTCCGATCGATCGGCGAAGATTCGCCCGGCAGGCCGACCTCATCCACGAAGCCAACGTGAACCACGAGGAGCGTCGGAGGGAAGCTCGCGAGGAACGCCGTGAGGAAGTAGGCGGTTTCTCTTACTCCGCAGTTGGGGTGTTCAGTTCGAAAGAGCTGGTTCCGATCCGGAACCGCGCCTGACGGCACGGGCCGCGCCCGTCACAAATCGCCAGCTTCGCCGGCCGGATTGCCCGGTCGTCGGTTGTCTAGAATCGGCGCATGAGTGGGATGGCCAATCGTGGGCACCTTCATCCGATCACCCTGAGATTCATCGACTCCGCCCTCGAGGACAGATACCAGACCGAGGAAGGCGCCGCCGGACTGAGCGGATATCGGATCATCACCGGTGCAACCGTCGTGCTATGGGCTCTGGCAGCAATCCTTTTCCCGCTCGGGACCCAATTCCCCGCTGAGCCAACCAGGGTCTTCGGGGCCTTGATGTCTTTCGTCGGGCTTGCGTGTTTCCTGTTCTCCCGATGGGCGGTGACGATGAACAGCCAGCACCTGATGGCTTCATTCCTCACTTCGGCAAATGGATTGGTGATCATCCTGCTGGCCAGCATCGGCGACGTTCTCGGCGGCTACGCCGTTGCAGGGATCATGCTGCTCTTCGCCTTCGGGTTTGTATCCCGGACGAGATTCGTCTTTGCCGCAGCACGAACTCTGGTGATTGCGGTCGGTTTCGGGGTCGCGATCGCTCTCTATGACGGCTCGAGCAGCCTGCTCATCGATAGCTTCATATTCGTCGCAGCCAGCATCGGGTCCCTGTTGGCACTGCGTCTCCTGGAACGGGATCGGCGCCAGGTCTGGTATCAGCGCCTGGTCATCGAGGACCAGACCGCCACCATCGGGCGGGAGAAGGCCGAGTCGGAGCGATTGCTTCTCAACGTGCTCCCGGCATCGGTCTCCTTCCGGTTGAAGCAAGGCGAGCACCCCATCGCCGACAGTTATCCTTCGGTATCCGTGGTTTTCGCCGATATCGTCGGCTTTACCCCGCTGTCGGCCCGCCTCTCGGCCGGTGAGGTGATCACGTTGCTCAGTGAGCTGTTCACCTACTTCGACGATCTAGTGGTGGAGCGCTCATTGGAGAAGATCAAGACGATAGGAGACGCCTACATGGCCGCCGGCGGGCTTCCTGAACCGATGGAGGGCCACGCGGAGAGGGCCATCGACCTCGCCCTGGCCATGATCGGCGCCACCGGTCCGGAGGGGAAGTGGCCCGACCTGACGATCCGTGTCGGCGTTCATTCCGGGCCGGCAGCCGGTGGTGTGATTGGGAGTAGGAAGTTCGCCTATGACGTTTGGGGTGACACCGTCAATGTCGCGTCTCGCTTGGAAGAGGCAGGACTGCCCGGGAGGATTCACGTGAGCGAACAGACCAGGGCGCTTGCCGCGTCCAGTTATGGATTTGAGGCACGGGGGCCGATCCAGCTGCGCGGGCTTCCTTCGATGACCACGTACTTCGTGCTCGGTGGCCCTCCGGGAGAAAATGGCTTTGGGGTCCCGGCCGCCGACCGCGTTTCGTCGGGATCAGAACTGGGGAACGGTTCTTCTGGCGAGGGTATCGAGGGGTAGTCCTGCGGGCAGCGCCCCAAATTGTGTCCCGTGTCTCTCGTTGAGCCGGGAGGCAGCAAATGCGCCGAGTAACTCCTGGTCCTCGTGGCGGGCACACAGCGTGGCTGCCCAGGCGAGGGCGATGGCCTCGACCATGCGTCGGGCTTCGGCCTCAGGATCGGTCACACCGACGAGGGCTGCTCGGGCTACCTCCACCGCCTTACGCAGAGGAGGTGTAGTCGCATTGGACTCGAGTTCAGCGAAAAACACTTCCAGTGCGGCAGGCTCCCGATTCGCGGCGCGGATGAAGTCGAGGGCGATCACGTTCCCTGAGCCCTCCCAGATGGCATTTAGCGGGGACTCGCGGAACAACCGGGGCAGAATCGACTCCTCCACGTAACCGTTTCCTCCCAGGCACTCCATCGCCTCGCGGACTACTGCAGTGGTTTGTTTGGTGACCCAGTACTTGGCGACCGGTAGGGCGATGCGCCGGAACGCGGCTTCGTCGAGGTCGAATTGGGCACGGTCGAACGCCCCTGCGAGGCGGACCATCATCAGGGTTGCGGTTTCGGTCTCGATCTCCAGGTCTGCAAGTACGTTTTGCATGAGCGGCTTATCGATCAGTTTCGAACCGAAGGCATTCCGGTGCGCCGTATGCCACCCGGCCTGGGCGACCGCCTGGCGCATGAGAGCTGTCGAGCCCATCACGCAGTCGAGCCGGGTCCCGTTGACCATTTCAATAATCGTCGCAATCCCCCGGCCCTCTTCGCCGACGAGGACTGCGTAGGCGTCGTTGAACTCGACTTCGCTCGATGCGTTCGACCGGTTTCCGAGTTTGTCTTTGAGCCTCTGGATCCGAAATCCGTTGAGTTCCTCCTCGGGAGTCCACCGGGGAAGCAGGAAACATGCGAGGCCACCGGGCGCCTGTGCCAAGACCAGGAAGGCGTCGCACATGGGTGCTGAGGTGAACCACTTGTGCCCGGTCACCGAATACTCGGCGCCGGGTCCCCCGCCGTTGCGGGGCTTCGCAGTCGTGGTGTTCGACCTGACGTCCGAACCACCCTGCTTTTCGGTCATCCCCATACCCATGAGCGTTCCCGACTTTGCGGAGGCGGGCCGGAAGGATGGGTCGTACGAGCGCCTGACGATTCTGGGCACCCATTCGGCAGCAAGGGCTTCGGTGGCCTTCAGGGCGGGAACCACCGACGTCGTCATCGAGATCGGGCAGAAGTGGCCGGCTTCGACCTGGGAAGACATGTAGAGAAGGGCCGTGCGGGTGACCTGGCCGTTGTCATTGTGCCTGTCCTCCCAGGGCAGGGAGTGCAGACCGTTTGATATGGCGAGGTCCATGAGCGCGTGCCAGGACGGGTGGAACTCGACCTCATCGACTCTGTTCCCGTACCGGTCGTGGGTGTGGAGGACCGGGTCGTTGGTGTTGGCCAGGAATCCCCATTCGAATACCTCCGCCGAACCAACCCTCTCCCCGAAACCCACCAGCATTTCCCGGGAATCCTTCCCGCCTTCGGCTGCAATTGCCCGGTCGAGGACCGGGTCGGTGAGGTACAGGTTGTAATCCTCCAGCGGGGGCGATTGATTGAGCACATCATGGGTGGCGGGCATGGTCCCGATCGTAATCAGTCGGCCGAATTGGCCGACCGACGAGGACTCAGCCGGTTTTGTCTTGGAAACGGGCGAGCTGGCCCATTGCCTGCTGTCTGATTTTCTTTTGCATGTATCCGGTCCGTCCCAGCAGAGCGCCGCTCACGCCCAGAGCCTGCCGTGACCAGGAAGCGAGGTCGAACGTGTCGTTGTGGGTGACGACCATCCCATCCCTGAAGGTGAAGGCGGCATCGATGATGTTGTGCACCTGTCGTCCCGTTGGCTTGAAGGAGTACCACGCCTCCCAACGTGTGCTTCCCCCTGCATCGTCAGCCGCCGGGGTGGTGAAGGTCACCCGCAGATCGCTACCGGAGGTGCAGAACATTCGCCACATGTCCCCGATCTCGTCGCCCTTCAGTTCGAACACAGGGTCGGAGAATGTCGCTTCTGGGTGGTAGACCCCGGCCATCGTCTCGGAATCGAGGTTCTGAAATGCCCGATAGAAAGTCTCGATTGTCCTGGCGTTGGGGTGCACTGTGCGAAAGGTCTCCGTGATCTTTCGGGACGTTAGTGGCCGCCGACAGGCCGGTGGTGCCGGGTGCAGCCGTCAACACACGACCCTCTATCTGTAACCGTGGGTGAACCTGCCCGAAACATGATGAGTTCAGGCTGGTCCCAGCACAACCCGAATAGAACGAGGAGTAGCCATATACCTTTCGATCGCGGTCCCGTCCGTCTTCGCCTCCGTGACCTCCTCCTCGGCGGGCGTCGGGCTCTGCGGGACCGCGATCGAAGCAATCGGCTGCGGTCAGATGCGGCGAATGCGCCTGTTGGCGACGCCGTCGCCCTGCCTGGCCTCCTGATTGTGAGCGGTTCCCGGGTTGGGAGGTCAGCTCGTGGCCCAGGACTCTTTCTCCCCGAGCAGGCCTTCTGCCTCGGTCGGCCCCCAAGAACCTCGCTCGTACCGGAACGCAGGTTTGTCGTCGCTGAGCAGGGCCTCGACGACCCGCCAGGCTTGCATCACCTCATCTTGACGGGCGAACAGGGTCTGATCCCCTCGTAGTGCATCGTCGATGAGGCGGTGATAGGGGTCGCGACCCTCGGTGCGGTCGTGCTGGAGGTGCAGCTCGACCGGACCGCTCACCATTTCGGTTCCGGGTGTCTTGGCCTGCAACGAAAGGTTGATCTCCACATCTGGGGTGGTGCGGAAGGTCAATTGATTCGAACCCGGCTGGCCCAGGTCAGTTGCAAATAGTGGGCGCGGCGGCCTCACGAACTCGACGACCGCCTCAGTGACGGTGGACTTGAGGCCCTTGCCGGCCCTGATCGTCCACGGCACTCCCGCCCAACGCCACGAGTTGATCTCCAAACGCACCAATGCGTAGGTCTCGGTGTCCGAATCGGGAGCAACCCCGGCTTCGTCCCGATACCCTTCATACTGACCTCGGACGACCTGGTCCGGCTCCAGGGCAGGAATAGCCTCCAGCACCTTCACCCGCTCATCGCGGAGCGCGTCGGCGTCGCCCGAGACCGGGGGCTCCATCGCAAGGATCGAAAGCACCTGAAGCAAGTGGTTTTGGATCACATCCCGGATCGCTCCTACGTCGTCATAGAACGAACCTCGGCCCTCGACACCGAACTCTTCAGCGAGTGTGATTTGAACCCCGCTGACGTAGTGGCGATTCCAGACGGGTTCGAGAATGGTATTGGAGAACCTGAAGACCATCAGATTCTGCACTGCCTCCTTCCCGAGGAAGTGATCGATCCTGAAGACTCGTTCTTCCGGATAGTGCCTGTGGACGATCTCGTTCAACTCTTCGGCTGATGCGGTGTCCCGCCCGAACGGCTTCTCGAGTACCACCCTGCCGTTCTCGTTGAGGCCGACTGAGGCAAGCCCGTCGACGACGTCATCGAAGAGCCCCGGCGGGATGGCCAGGTAGGCAACGGTGCAGCTGGCGTCTCCAAGCTCTTCGGCGATTTGCTCGAACGTCGCTCTCTCTCGATAGTCGCCGGAAACGTAGGCGAGGTTGGAGGCCAATCGGTCGAATACATCGTCGTCGATTTCATCTCCGGAGTCCTCGAGGGCTTTCCTTGCCCTGTCGACCAACTCCTCCACACTCAACGAACTGGAGGCCACCCCGATGATTGGCATGTCGAGCTTTTCGGCCGCCGTCAGCTCATACAAGGCAGAGAAGAGATGTTTTCGGGCGAGGTCTCCGGTGATGCCGAATAGGATGAGAGCATCGGCAGAGGTCATGTCCACACCCTATGCGGTTGGGGGCCTTGTCTCACCCAACGACAACGGTCTTGGCGTTGAGGAACTCCTTCATGCCCAGATCGGACAACTCCCGTCCATAACCTGACATCTTGATTCCACCGAAGGGAAGTCTCGGGTCTGAGGCCACGAAAGCGTTGACGAAGCAAGCACCCGCCTCCAAGCGATCCCTTGCGATCTGCTCGCCCTTCTCGACGTCGGAAGTGAAGATCGCTGCCCCCAGACCGAATTCGGAGTCATTGGCGATGGCGATCGCATCATCAACCCCTTCGGCTGCGATGACAGCTGCCACCGGCCCGAAAGTCTCTTCCCGATAGACAGCCATGCCGTCGCGGACGTCTGCGAGCAGCGTTGGCGGATAATACGCT
The DNA here is from genome assembly GCA_041748855.1 of Acidimicrobiia bacterium. Lineage (GTDB taxonomy): Bacteria > Actinomycetota > Acidimicrobiia > Spongiisociales > ZC4RG35 > MA-ANB-1. The sequence continues at coordinate 44,984 of JBGTCK010000052.1, read as the reverse complement.
CCAGGGCCGTCAGGCTTCTTGCCGCCGATCACAAGCCGTGCCGCGGCCGAAACACTGCTCACCACCTGCTCGTGGAGTTCGTCGCGGAGGTCCACCCTGGCTATCGGGCCGATAGTGGTCTGGTCGTCACGCGGGTCTCCAACCACCGCTTTTTCCATCTCGCTGGCGAGTAGATCGGTGAACTCGTCTACGACCGAGGATTCGACGATGAACCGCTTCGCAGCAATACACGATTGGCCGCCGTTGATGAGTCGTGCCGTGGCGCAACTCGATGCTGTCTTTCCCAGGTCCGCATCAGCAAGTATCAGGTAGGGGTCAGACCCACCCAGCTCGAGAACTGTCTTCTTGAGCAGGCTTCCTGCCTTCTGAGCAACTGCCCGCCCGGCCGGGTCGGATCCGGTCAGGGTGGCTGCTACCACACCGGGGTGTTCCAGCACCTCATCGACCCGCGACGAGGGAAGGATCAGCGTACGGAACAATCCGTCGGGAAACCCTGCCTCGGTGAAGATCCGGTCGATTTCGAGGGCACACCCGGTGACATTGGATGCGTGTTTGAGGATGCCTCCGTTGCCCGCCATGAGGGCCGGGGCAGCGAACCGAAACACCTGCCAGAGCGGGAAGTTCCAGGGCATGACCGCGAGGACGACCCCGAGTGGAAGGTGGGCCACGTAGCTCTTGGTGCGGCCCGCTTCGATCTCGATATCAGCGAGGATTGCTTCGGTGTTCTCGGCATAGTGCCGGCAGACCCATACGCACTTGTCGACCTCCGCACGCCCCTGGCTCACCGGTTTGCCCATTTCGTCGGCCATGAGTACCGCCAGATCCTCACGTGCTGCTTCGAGGAGTTCGGCGGCCTGGATCATGTGAGGCGCCCGCTCGGTCACCGGGACTGTCGCCCAATCTCGCTGGTGAGCTACGGCGGTATCTATGTGACGTTTCACGTCGTCGGGGCCGGTCTCCTCGTATTGGCGAAGGAGGCGTCCGTCGTGTGGGCTGATGGATTCGATCACTGCTGCTCCCGGCTTGTGTGGCGTGCGGAGATAATAGATGCAACGTCCACACCCCTGGCCGTGGCCCGTCTGAGGCAGAGTTCTCGATGCCATCAGATGAGGGATTCATCCCCATCGGCCTCGAATCGATTTAGTCTCCCGTTCATGGCCCACTTCCTCGGCTTCGGCGGCTATGTGCCCGAGCGCATCATGACCAACGACGACTGGTCCCAACTGCTGGACACCTCAGACGAATGGATCACCCAGCGCACCGGGATCAAGCGGCGCCGGATTGCGGCACCCGACGAAACCACTCTCACGCTGGCCAGCGATGCAGCCCTCATCGCGATGTCGGATGCATCTCTCGCCGCGGATGAAATCGACGAGATCATCGTTGCCACCGATACTCCGGAGATGTACACCCCTGACACTGCAGCTCTTCTCCAGGAGAGCCTGAAGTGCCGCAACATACCGACTTACGACCTGGGCGGCAGCGGCTGCGCCGGGTTCGTGCAGGCATTGGACATCGCACGCGCTCGCATCGCTTTCGAGCCCAAGAAGATCCTCGTGGTCGGAGTCGAGCTCATAACCCGCATGATCGACTGGAAAGATCGCTCCACTGCGGTTTTGTTCGGAGACGGTGCCGGAGCCGTTGTGCTCGGGCCCGGGCCGGGCCGGGGCCACATACTCGAAGTGATGACCGGGACCGAGGGCCGCTATGCCGAAATCCTGACCCTGGCCAGCGGCGGTACTCGTAACCCGTTCAACGAATTGACTCTGGCGTCTGGTGATTACAACCGTCTGGTGATGGACGGTCGCCGGGTGTTCACCGAGGCGGTTAGACGGATGTCGGAGGCCTCGGCCCACGTTCTCGAAAAGATAGGCAAAACGGTGTCGGACGTAGCCCTGGTGATTCCGCATCAGGCAAACCTGAGGATCATCGATGCGGTGCGCAAGCAGATGGAACTCGCTGAGGACCAGGTTTATGTCAATGTCGACGAGTACGGAAACACCGGCTCGGCCACCGTGCCGTTTGCGTTGTACGAGTCAATCAACAACGGGCGGATCAAAGAAGGAGATCTGGTGATCCTCACCGCGTTCGGCGCCGGCTTCCACTGGGCGGCCGCGGCAGTTCAGTTCTGATGGCCACCATCTGGCGCGTCATAGTGTTCGCAACTGCGGCAATCCTCGGAGCGGGATGCACCACGTCAGGAGTAGAAGCTACGACCACTGAAGCCGGGCCTCCGACCGAAACCGGGTCCACAGTCACCTCCGCAACTTCGACGACCCTGCTGACCACGACAACGACGACCCCTCCCGCAACATCGGGGCCTGACCTGCTCACTTTCGCCGAAGGTGCACTTCCTGTAGGTCATTCCGGACTCGACCCAGAGAATGCTCTCACCGCGCTCCAAATGATCGACGGCGATCCGGCGGCGGTGGCCATGGCAACGGGGGGAACGACACCCGTCGAGGTTGTCTTCAAACTGCCTACAGAAACCACATTCGCCTGGTTCGGCGTCCCTGACGTGGTGCGTTCACCAGGAAACTCGGCCTTCTTCGGCTCGGTCACCGTCTCCGGGTCGGCCGAGGGCGAGGACAGCGGCTTCGTGACTCTGGCACGGGCGGATCTCGTCTTCGGCGAGTCCGGGGACATTCAGGCAGTCGTCCCCTCCGAGAGCCCTCCTGTGCGCTGGGTCCGGGTCGTCCTCGAGGGGACCATCGATAGCGGCGCTGCGCCCGACGACAGGACCCGTATCGAGTTCACCGAGATCGTAGGGAAAGGTACCCAGGAGGAGCGCCCGTTGTCGGATGCATTCACCGGGTCGTGGGAACTCGCATATATCGATCGCCCTGATGCCCGAGGGGAGCGGCTCGAACTCCATCAGGACGGGGCGGTTATCACCGGGTGCCTCGACACATTCGAAATACGGGGCACTGTGATTGGGTCGCTGGCGCGCGCTACCGGATACGATCCCTCGAGCAACCGCTCGAGTGCAATCGTGTTCGTGGCAGATGACGACGGTTCGATCGCCGCGACGGTATCTCTCGACAACGGGAGATTCGAGGCACGGACCGCGCTACCACCTCCTCGAGCTACGGAGAGTCTCTGCCAGTCACCGGCGCCGCGAGAGGCGGTCTGTGACGCGCCGCTCCACATAAATTTTGAGGTTGACTCCGCCGTCCTCAGGTCTGGTTCAGACGCGATTCTGTCCGACATCTTCAGGGTGTTGACCGATTCGGGAGTAGAGAGCGCAACCATCGAGGGCCACACATCAACCGAAGGGAGTGAGGAATACAACCTGGACCTCTCCTCGCGCCGCGCTGCCGCGGTGGCTGACGCTCTCGTGTCCCTCGGATTCCCGGCCGATGCGTTCACCACCGTGGGGCTCGGGGAGTCGGAGCCCATAATCTCCCCCGAACCGGATGAAGCGACAAGAGCGATCAACCGCCGGGTCGAGATCTTGTGTGATTGATAGGGTCAGGCCCGCCGTTCACACATCTGAAATGCTCAGGAAAGGGAGGCGGTCGCGGCGTTCCAGCCGCACATGCCGTGGGTACCCCCTCCGGGAGGGGTCGCCGAGGAGCACAAGTAGAGGCCGTCACCTACCCGGTATGGGTTTCTGACGGAGGGAAGGAATCGACCCGGGGTGAATTCTCCTCCTGCGATGTCACCTCCCACGTAGTTGGGGTTGTAGCGCTCGAGTCCTTTCGCCGTTGTCGTGTGCCGTGCGATTATCCGCTCGGTGAAGCCCGGGGCGAAACGTTCGATCTGGCTTTCGATGGCTGCGGTCATATCGACAGCTGACCCGTTGGGAACATGGCAATAGGCCCAACCGGTCCGCTTCCCGTTCGGGGCACGCGAAGAGTCGAAGTCCGATTGTTGGGTCACTATCACAAAAGGTCGCTGGACGTGGTCGCCGGCGGCTACTGCTGCCTCGGCTTGCGCAATCTCCTCGAAGCCGCCGCCAAGGTGGACCGTGCCAGCCTGACCGCTCAAAGAGTCGGTCCATGGGATGGGGCCGTCGAGGGCATAGTCGACCTTGAACACTCCCGGCCCGGGTGTCCACCTCCCCAGCATCACGATGTCTGCAGGGTTCATCCGTTGCCTTGCGATCTCCCTCGCTGCCGACGGGTTGACATCGAGGAAGACCGAAGACTCAGTGAACTCGCTGATATCGGAGACCACGTGGTTGACCTCGATCTGCCCACCCCGGTCTTTGATAATGCCGGCGAGAGAACTGGCCAGACCCTGCGAACCTCCGCGCACCAGCGGCCAGCCCCGACCGTTCCCGACTGCAGCAAACAGGAGGGCGATGCCTGCCGTGAAGGCGGTGTCGAGCGGTGCAATGGCGTGGGAGGCGAGTCCTGCGATCAGGGCGCGCGCCGAATCTGAGTCGAATCGATCGGCAAGGGTTGCTGAAGACCGTGAACCATGAAGACCCATGACGCGTGCTGACTTAGAGAATGGATTGGGAAGGATCCTGGCTGCGAGGAAAGTGTCGACGACGTTGTCGAGATCAGCCACCAGTGGCCCGATGAGCCCGGCCCACTCCTTTCCATCCCGGTCTCCGAATTGGGCCGCCGTGGCCTCGACGCTGTTGTGGAGGGCGACCGCAGTGCCGTCGTCGAGGGGGTGTGACATCGCAACCGGTGGTGTTACCCAATCTATCGGCGCCGAGAGCGACCGGTAGGCGGGTGAAACAACACCAAAGGGGTGGATTGCCGAACAGACATCATGGATGAACCCGGGCTCGGTCAGCTCCGCAGACCGGGTGCCACCACCGATAGATTCCGCGGCTTCGAGGACGAGGACCTTCTGGCCGGATACCGCCAGCTTTGCCGCGGCGGTTAGGCCATTGGGGCCGGACCCGACGATGACCGCATCCGGCCAGTCCAAGACCTATTCCCCTTTGAACTCGGGATTCCGCTTCTCCATGAAAGCGGACGTCGCCTCGAACAGGTCGTTCGAGAGAAGGTAGGCGCTGTTCCATTGCGCCACGTAATCGAGAGATTCTTCCACCGAGCGACCCCGGTTGGCCAGAAGTACCCTCTTTACGCCTTCGAGCACGAGTGGGGAATTTTCTGCGATCTGGCCAGCCAGGTCGGTGGCCGCTGCCAGCAGAGCCTCCCGGTCGCGTTCCACCCGGCTGACCAGCCCGATCTCCTTGGCGCGGACTGCGTCGATGTCCATACCGGTGAAGGCGAGTTCGGCGGTGTGGCCGGACCCGACGATGTCCGGGAGCCGTTGCAGGGTGCCTACGTCGGCGACCAGGCCCATCCTTGTCTCCCTGATCGAGAACGTCGCATCTCCCGAACAGAGCCTGAGGTCACACGCGGTGATCAGGTCCATTCCGGCGCCGAGGCAATATCCGTGTATGGCCGAGATCGTCGGTTTTGGCGAGCGGGCGAAAACCGAGAAGGTCTCCTGCAGTTCTTTGATCTTTCGATAAAGGGCTTTGCTGGTCGAAGCCGGGGAGGGACCGGAGGGGGCAAGTCCGGAGAGCATGGCGACATCGATTCCGACGGTGAAGGCGTCGCCTTTCCCCGCAACAACGATCACCCGGATCTCGTCGTCCTGGTCGAGCTCGGCAATCGCAATGGGGAGGTCCTCCCACATGTCGGCGGATAGGGCGTTGAGCTTGTCGGGGCGATTGAGCCATACGGTGGCGATGTGGCCGTCTCGTTCGACCAGCAGGTGTTGGTAGCTCACGAGGAACGGGCTCCTAACTCCATCAGGACCTCATCAGCCGTCAGCCGATCGCCAGGCATCCCGGAGTTTGGTGCGCCCGCCCGACTTGAGGATTCCCCCGGCGTAGATCCGTCCCGCTGCTCGGACCGCCAGGTAGATCGTGATCATCGTGATGACAACGGCGAGGGCATACTCCCATCCAGCGATCGCCTGGAGCGAAACCCGGATTGGAACCGTGAAGGGGGCGGTGAACGGGACGAAGGTGCTGATCACGGCCACTACCCCGTCCGGATCGCCAAGGACTATGAATCCGGCGAAGAACCCGATAACTGAGAATAAGGTCATAGGCATTGCCGCGCTCTGGGCGTCCTCTACCCGACCAACCAACGACCCGGCCGCACCGAATAGGACTGCGTAGAGAAGGAATCCGAGCACGAACCAGACCGCCAGGTTGACCAAGGCCACTGTGGAAATCTCGGGAATATCAAATGTCGCAAACAGCCGCACGGTGACGAATGCGATGGCGATGGTGCCGACGAATTGAACCAGCGCCAGGAGCCCGATGCCGGCGATCTTCCCGGCGAGCAATTGCCACGGCCTGATCGCTGAGATCATCACCTCGACCACCCGGTTCGATTTCTCCTCGGTCACGCCGGTGAGAATCCATGTGCCGTAGAGAATAATCGCCATATAGAGGAGGAGAAGGCCGAAATATGACACGGCCGAGGCGGCGTCGGTGTCACCGTCGGGTTCCACCAGGGGTGTCACCGCGAGAGTCTGCGACGAGATAATGTCGAGTACCGCCTCGGCCGACTCCCCGGTTTCAACAATCACCTTCTCCAGGGCTATGGCGCCAGCAGCCTGCTGGAGAAGGCCTGTCGGGCCGCCCCCACCGCCAAAGAACCCGCCTTCTCGTTCGATGATCATCTCCGTGGCATCGACCAGGATGACGCTCACGTCACCATCCGAAAGGGCAGCCTCGGCTTCTTGGCGAGACGGGAAGGTAATTTCCTCCAGCCTTACCGAAGGCTCCTCGCCAACCTCGTCGCCGGTGTTACCGAGAATCTCGGCGGTCTCGATGATTTCGGTGTTGCCTTCACCTACTGACCCGACTTCGAAGGTGTCGGTCTCGTCGCCGAACAAACCGGGAAGGACGATCAGTGCGATGACAAATAGGGCGGTGAGGCCGGAGGTGATCAGGTAGGGCTTGGACTTACCTCGTTCTTTGATCTCACGCTTTGCGACGAGGCCGATCAGTGACAGGCTGTTCATTTCACCGCCTCCCTGAAGAGATCGGTGAGGGATGGCGTGGTGTAAGTGAAGTGGCGCACTGCCCCGGTCTGCTGCGCTTTGAGCAGAAGACCCCGAACGTCGGTTTCTGCGTCGATGATGGCGGTGTGCACGTCACCTCGCTGGCTCACGTGCCTGACCCCGTCGAGGCCCGACAGGAGATCGTCGGCCCCCGCTTCCATCTCGATCTCGACATGACGGATGGGTGCGGCGTCTTTGAGCTGTTTTACAACCCCCTCGACCACGATCGATCCTTCGTTGATGATGGCGACATCCTCACAAAGGTCCTCGACGACATCGAGCTGGTGCGATGAGAACACGACGGCCTTCCCCCTCGCTGCCTCCTCGATCAGGATGGCCGACATCGTTTCTGCTGCGATCGGGTCCAGGCCGCTGAATGGCTCATCGAGGACCAGGAGCTCTGGGTCGTGGACGAGTGCCACCGCCAGCTGGACCCGTTGCTGGTTCCCGTGCGACAGCGTCTCCAGCGGGTCGTCGCGTCGTTCGGTGAGACCGAGCCGGTCGAGCCAGCCATCGGCTGCGCTACTTGCGTCGCCGGCACTCATTCCGTGGATCTGCCCGATGTAGGCGACTTGCTCGGCGATTTTCATGCGCGGGTAGAGGCCCCTCTGCTCCGGCATGTAGCCGAAGCGCCGCCTCGATTGGTCGTCGATGGGAGACCCGTCCCAGGTAACCTTTCCGGCGTCGGGACGGACCAGCCCGAAGATCGCCCGCATCGCGGTGGTCTTCCCCGCCCCGTTGGGCCCGAGAAATCCGAGCATGCGACCGCGATCGACTTCGAACGAGCAGCCGTCGAGAGCAACCACGTCACCATAACTCTTGGCGAGGGAATCGATCTTGAGCATGACGGCCAACGCTAACCAGCCGGTGTGAAGTGGGTGAAATCGTGCTCAGAAGTCGAGCTGGGGGCGGAACAGCCGGTCCCACGTAGTCAGAGCGAAGCGATCGGTCATCCCGGCGACATAGTCGATCGCCGCCGTCAGGGAGTCAGATCCGGCCACCGCAAAACTCGGGGCAACCTCATCGGGGTTCTCCCTGAAATAGCCCACCAGGTCCTGAATCACCTGGATGGCACGCTGCTTCTGGCGCTCCGTCTCCGGGCTCAGGTAGACACGGTCGAACATGAAGTCACGGAGTTGGTCCATCACCTTGAGGTGTTCGGGTTCCATCTCAACTCTTCCCGTCCGGTAGCTGGCATCGATCACCGAGTTGACCAACGATCCAATCCACTCCCGGCTTGTCGCTCCAAAGGTGGTGAAGGTGTCCGCGGGGATGTCGTGATAGTCGATCACCCCTGCCCGTAGAGCGTCTGAGACATCGTGGGTCAGGTAGGCAATACGGTCGGCGAAGCGGCAAACCCATCCCTCGGGAGTCCCCGGTGGGGGATCGATCTTCCATGAGTGAGCGCGCACGCCATCGAGTACTTCGTGGGTGAGGTTCTGCGGCTCGAGAGTCGACAGGGTTCTCACGCCATGTGCCGAGTGGAGCCATTCGCCTTCCACAAAGGGGGTGAGCGCATCTTCCCCGGTGTGGCCGAATGGGGAATGACCCACGTCGTGCGCCAGACAGATCGCCTCGGCCAGGGCTTCGTTCAGCCCCAAGGCCCGGGCTACGGCCCGGCCGACCTGGGTGACGTGGATGGTGTGCGTCATCCTGGTCACGTAGTGGTCCCCATCGGGGTTGAGGAACACCTGTGTCTTGTGCTTGAGGCGGCGGAAGGCCTTGGTGTGGATGATCCGGTCGCGGTCACGCTCGAAGCAGGTGCGGAACTCGTCCTCGTCTTCGGGTCGTTCCCGCCCCCTGGTCGCGGTCGATCGGGTGGCTGCGGGGGCCAACAAGTCGTGTTCGAGTTGTTCCCGTTCCTCCCGGGCACGGCGCAGCATCTCGGTCAAAGGGTTCTTTCCTTAGGCGGGCGCTTGGAGCTGGATCAAGAGGAAGACAACTGCAAATCCGAGTGCTGCGGTGAAAAGCAGCAGGCCGACTCGCTTGACTGCGCCTGCCGATTGGTAGATCGCAACGGCCCCGGGTTCCCTGTTGCCGGTGATGATCCGGCGCCGCAACCGCGCCGAGATGGTGTCGATGACCAGGACCACGGCAATCGTCAGGAACAGGACTGTTCCGACTCTGGCGAAGTTCCGGAATTGCATCTGGGCGATGAGCTCGGCGCCGATCCCCCCGACTCCGACTGCACCAAGGACGGCCGATGCCCGGATGTTGATCTCGAACCTGTAGAGCCAGTAAGCCATGATGGTCGGCATCACCTGGGGGAGCACCCCGAATCGGATCTCGGCGAGCCTGGACCCTCCGACACCAGCGATGGCCTCCACCGGCCCCGGGTTGATCCCTTCGATCTCTTCGGAGGACAGCTTGCCCAACGTCCCTATCGAGTGGATCCCGATCGCGAGGGTTCCGGTCCATGCCCCGAGCCCGGTCACCGGGATCAAGACCATCGCCAGCAGCAGCTCGGGTACCGAGCGGATCAGAACCAGGATCTGGCGGACCACGAACCCCACGCCCCGGCTGGAGATATTTCGCGCTGCGAGTACTGCCAGCGGAAGGGAGAGGACGGCGGCGATGATCGTCCCCATCCAGGCCACAAACAGAGATTCCATCACCTTGGGCATTGCCCGCTGAACAACCTCCGGGCTGAGATCGGGCGGGAACAAGCGATGAACGATGTTCCAGATATCTGCCGGTGCTGCGAGCAGCCGCTCTAACGACACCCCGAGGCCGGCCGCCGACCAGATGGCGGGAATGACGATGGCGATGGTGACGAGCCAACGGAAAACTCGCGGCCCGAGTGGCTGCTGGGGCCGGACCATCTCCGCGGCCGGGGTCTCGGTTTGGGAGGTCAAACCAGGCGCCTTCGCATGGCTGCACTGATCTGGTCGAGGATAAAGACAAGGATGACGATCATGATCACAATCGCCAGGATCCGGTCGAACCGGTAAAAGACCCGTTGTGCCTCGATCACGCGGCCGATACCACCGGCACCGACCAGTCCCACAACGGCCGATGCCCGGATGGTCAGCTCAAATATGTAGAGCCCGTATGCAACATAGCTGGCGAGCACCTGGGGGAGCACCGCTGATCGAACGGCCGGGGAATGCCTCGATCCGGTCGCCTTGGCGGCTTCCAGCGGGCCGGGGTCGGCGGCATCGATGGTCTCAGACAGGAGCTTGGACATAATGGCCATGGAGAAGATCGCCAGGGCGACCGCTCCTGCGAATGGCCCACCTCCGACTGCTGCCACCAGGATCACCGCCCAGAACAGGTCGGGAATGGTGCGGGTGACATTCATGAAAGCCTTGGCCGCGAAGTAGAGGGGGCGGTTCGGACTGGTGAGGGTCGAGGCGTAAAAAGCCAATGGCAACGCAACGCCACAGCCGAGCACTGTTGCAATAATGCCCATCCGGACGGTCTCGACCAATGGGTTCGTCCGCTCCGGGGCGCCGAATTCCCACGACGGCAGCCACCACCAGCTTCCGTCGCCAATGGCCCAGCCGAAGTCGGGAGGCCATAGGTTGGGGACATTCACGATGTCGGCGAAACCCGCAATCACCGCGGGAATGCTGAACCCGACGGTGGCACCGGCGAAAAGGGTGATGATCAAGAATCCCGATACCGTGCCGAGCGTCGGGAGGCGGGTGATGACTGCGAGAAAGGCCGCGACCCCGAGTCCGGCGATGAGCATGGCGACGGTCATATAGACGCCGACGCCGAATTCAGATTCTGTCCCCCGGAGCAGTTCGTCCAGCGGAACCAGCAGCCCGAAGGTCTGTGTCGCCGGCAAAGCGAGCGCGCCGGCGAAGAGCCAGATCAGCACCACGTTGGTTACCGAACTCGGGCGGGCGCCATGACGCGCTGCTACTGCGGCGGTCGCCAGACCGGCGGGCGCCCACGCACCGGCGAATTGCAATGCGGTCAAGACGTCGATCGATTCGGGAGCAGACGGAAGGACCGTAACGGCGAGGATGGTTGAACTAACGAGGCCGGCGACGAGCAGGAGCCCGTCGACCAGGTCCGCCTCGACCCCGCCCAGACGGAGGGCTGCGAAGACGCCGGCGGCACCAATCAGACCCCAAAATGCTCCCTGGGCGATGTTCGCGGTTGCTGCCCCCAGAATCAGTGCTGCTGCCGCCACCAGAAGTGGCACCAGCATCGTCACCGTGCGCCGGGGAGCCTCGGGCCGGGTTCCAGCTTCAGTAGCCAGAACGGTCACAGATCGGCACCCTCCAACAGATCGTCCGGTGTCACCGAACGTCCGTAGATGCCCCGGAAGGTGGCTTCGTCGACATCGGCAATATCTCCGTCGTAGACCAGCTCACCGTCGCGGAGGCCGATGAGACGCTTGCCATAGGAGCGGGCGAGGTCGAGGAAGTGCAGGTTGATGATGGTGGTGATGCCGAGGTCGCGGTTGATCCGTCTCAGGTCGCGCATCACAGTATGGGAGGTGACCGGATCGAGTGAGGCCACCGGCTCGTCGGCAAGCAGTACTCCGGGCTCCTGTGCCAGGGCGCGAGCGATGCCAACCCGCTGCTGTTGTCCCCCCGAGAGGTTGCTCGCCCGCGAATAGGCCTTCTCGACGAGCTCTACTCTCTCCAGGGCCGTCAGGGCAAGCTCACGATCGGCTGCGGGCCACATGCCCAGCATTGCCCGGGCGAAACCGACATGGGCGAGGCGGCCCATGAGCACATTGTTGATGACGCTGGTCCGGTTGACCAGGTTGAAAGTCTGATAGATCATTCCCACGCCGGAGCGGAGCTCACGAAGCGCTTTGCTTTTCGCCCCCCGGACTTCGATTCCGTTGACCTTCACCGAGCCGCCGGTGATGGGCACGAATCCGTTGATCGCACGGAGGAAGGTCGACTTACCGGCGCCTGACATCCCGACAATTACCACCAACTCCCCATCGGGAATGGTGACCGATAGGCCGTTCAACGCTTGGAACCCGTTGGGATAGGTGACTTCGACGTTATCGAACTCGATCATGGTGCTCCTTCTCCGCCTCCAGCTCCCCGAGGCCCGGCAACCCTAGTGGACAGTCGACAAGGGGCGAAGAGTGGGGTCGACCGAAGTCGACCCCACTCACTCCCACGAATGTGGGGTCAGGTCACTCGGTGCCGAAACCGAGTTCGTCGATCGCCTGCTCGATGAGCACGAACGAGGCTTCGGTCATCTCATCAGCGCGGGTCAGGTCGGTCCAGCTGTAGATCTCTTCCATGAGAGCTTCACCTTCGTCGGTGGAGATGAAGTCGATGAGCGCATTGAAGATCGCGTCCTTCAAGTCCTCCGGCAGGTTGGCATCGACCGCGATGACATCGTTGGCGATGGGGGCGGTGATGTTGAACACAATCACCTTTTCACCCACGTCGGGGAACTCCTCGCGCACGTTGCGCCTGGCGTCGTCGAACGAGACACCGAAGTCGGCATCACCGTTGTAGACCGCCAGCACGGAGTTGTCATGACTGCCCGAGTAGAACGAGTCGTAGTCGACATCCTGGGTCAGGCCAGCCGCATTGAGCTCTAACACCGGGAAGATGTATCCCGAAGTCGAGGTCTCGGTGCCGAAGGCCATATTGCCGCCAGCGATAACGCTGACATCAACCGGCTCGGGGCAGGCGAGTCCCGGCGAGATTCCCTCTTCTGGTGTGCCGTCAGGGTTCCACCCGACCTGTAGAGCGGGGATCTCGGTTGGCCCGAAAGCCGCCACCGCACCACTGTCGTCGTAGTCGAATGCACCTTCCACAGGGTCAGTTCCACAGACGCTGGGGTCGTTGGTGAAGTATTGGGCGTGGTAGGTCGACGAACCGAACCTAACCGACTGCGCCAACAGCTCGATGTTGTCGTATTGCCGGCTGGCCAGCACGTAGTTGGCCGGTGCCAGCGCCCCGATCTGGGCCTCTCCGTTACCGAGGGCCACACCGAGTGCGGTGTAGTCGGTCTGAACGATACCGTTCACTTGGATACCGAGAGCGTCGGTCAGGATGGTGGCGAGAACGTCCACGTTGTCCTGGAGTTCTTCTGCCTCCCTGGATGGAACGAACCCGAACGTGAGCTCATCTGGCCACTCGTTCATCGCCTCGGTCGTCGTGGTCGTATCCACCATCGCTTCTGTTGTCGTGGTTTCTTCAGCACCGGCAGCGCTCGTCGTTGTCTCTGCGGTGTCTCCACCACAGGCGGCGAGGACGAGGGCGAGGACGGTTACCAAAGCCAAAAGGCTTCTTGATTTCATTTGTTTCTCTTTTCGTGGTTGTGTTCGAGCGATTGCACCGAATCGCTCCAATCAACCTAGTTCGATCGAGGCGATTTACGCCAAGCCGAAGACGACCTCGCGAAACTCGGGAAAGCCGTTGACATCGATTGCACCTTCGACAGGTTTGTTCCACGGCCTGACAAACCGGCAGATCGTTCGATCGCCTCGGTGCTTCACCAGCCGGGGGAGGACCATCGGGGAGTCGTCCAGGTAAACGTCGCAGTCGACTCTCCATTTGTCCTCGAGGATGTGGACTTCCGTGGTGGGCAGTTGGTTTCTCGCTAGCCATTCGAAAGTGTCGTGTACCGCGAACTCGGGTTTTGCGGTGAGGATGGCGATGTGGTGGCCCTCGGCAACAAGTTGGTGAAGGGCGTCGACGGCACCGGGAAAAGTCTCCAGGTGCCAGAACAACGACCTCCCATCGAGGTCAGTCGCCCAGCGCCAGAATTCGCCCATCGACTTGAAGTGGGTGAGTCCGACCAGTCCATCCCATGCAACCGAGTCCTCGACTTTGAGGTCGGTCCCGAACTGACGGTTGTAGAAACTCATCCAACCTTTGGTGAAATCAGCGACGACACCGTCGAGATCGATTCCGAGTCTGAGTCCGGGCATCGGGTTAGCCAAGCAGTCCGAGTACCGATTCAGCAAACCCGATGGGACTTCGAACATTCACAATCTGAGCCCTTATTCAAATGGCTTGAATGTTCAAGGCAACTGAACGATGATGCGTTTCCATGAACGACAGCGAAGGTGTGATGGAAATCGACGACATTGCTGTCCTCGAGATTCTCAACAACTCGACAAGGTTGAAGATCCTGTCGAATCTCGAAGAACCCAGCTCGGTGAAGGTGGTGGCTGAGGCCATGGGTGTACCCACGACGCGCCTCTACTACCACATAAACCTATTGGAGGGTGCCGGGCTGATCAGGGTGGTCGAGACCCGCAAGGTCGGCGCCATGATCGAGCGTCTCTATCAAACCGTGGCGGATACGTTTCGACCTTCCCAAGTGCTTTTTGAGAACAACGAAGATCTGGAGCGGCTTGCCAAGGTGGCGTCGGACATCGTTCTCGATGGAGCACGAATCGACGCCGAGGCCGGACTCATCCGTCATTTCGAAGCGATGGCAGCCGGCAAGAAGCGATCCGAGTTGCACCCGGGAACGGTGAGTCGCTCAGTCCGAGCGGTATCGAGATCAACCGCCGAGGAGTTCCTGAAGCAGTTGGAAGACCTGGTTGACGAGTGGAGTAGAACCGAAAAGGGAGGCGACGACGCAGAGGAGTTCTCGTTGTCGATCGTCTTCTTTCCGCTCGTCAGCCCCACCCAAGGAGCCCAAAAATGAACCCCGGCCACACGGCGATTCCCAACGGTGGGGACGATGAAAGGAGCATCAGATGACAGACTGGACATTTCGCGCCGACCGGGTCACCAAGACCTATGACCGGGGCAAGACCTACGCAAATCGGGATGTCTCGATAACGGTCAGTCCGGGTGAGGTCTATGGGCTCCTCGGCCCCAACGGTGCCGGAAAGTCGACTTTGGTCAAACAAGTCATCGGACTGCTCAAGCCCACTTCGGGGTCGATAACCCTCGGCGAGCACGACCTCGTCGCCGACCCCAACGCGGCACGCCAGCTTTGCTCGTATCTTCCCCAGGCGCCGATGCCCATCGAATCGTTCAAGGTGCACGAGGCGGTTCGCCTCACGGGCGAGATCCGGGGAGGCCAACGTCCCGCGATAGAAAAGAGGGCGAACGAACTGATCGAAGCGCTGCAGATCTCGGAGTGGCGCGACACGCTCGGAGCCAAGCTGTCGGGAGGCGTGCGACGTCTGGTCGGGTTCATCATGGTCACGGTGGTTCCCGGACAAGTGGTCATCCTCGACGAACCGACCAATGACGTCGATCCGCTGCGGCGGAGATTGCTGTGGGAGCAGGTGCGCCTCCTGGGAGAGATGGGCGCCGCGGTGTTTCTGGTCACGCACAACGTTCTGGAAGCAGAGAAGTCAGTCGACCGGCTAGCAGTCATCGCAAACGGGGAAATCCTGGCAGAAGGCACGCCCTCCTCGTTCAAGGTCGCTGACCGGGGCAAACTCCGCCTCCAGCTCATGCTGGCCCCCGGCCTTCCGACACCGGAGCTTCCGCCACTGGTCTTGCAACACTCTCGGGTGGGCAACGTCCTCATGTCGGTCATCGACGAGGACCGGGCCGGAGACGGGATCAACTGGGCGCAGAAGATGCTCAGCGACGGTGTCGCGGAAGAATACGCGCTGGGGGCTACCACGCTCGAGGACGCTTACATCCGGCTGACGGGAGACGTGCCCGAGGCTGCGGTCGGGGTCGAGTCGTGACCCCGATAGCTCCTGCGGTGATCGTCGGGGTGCGGTCCGGCCCGAGGAGCTGGCTGAGTGGAGCGTCGGCCATGTTGCGGTGGCACCTCACGTCGATGCGGCTCGTCGTTCCGGTGATGATCGTGGTTCAAATTCTCATCGCAGCGGGTTTCTCAGTAGGGATGAGCCTCTTCTTCGAGGAAATTCCTCCCATAGCTGCCCTCTTTCTGGGCACCGGAGCGGGTGTGATCAACCTGATCCTCGTCGGGCTGATCGTCTCGCCCCAGCTCGTGGCGTCGGAGAAGGAGGCGGGGACTTATGACTTCACATGGTCTTTGCCGGTACCTCGCTCCGCCAGCGTGGTGGCCTGGCTGATTCTCAGCGCCATCGTGAGCATTCCCGCCATGTTGGCCGCGTTGGTGGTGGCCGGACTCCGTTTCGATCTCGGGCTTTCGGTGTCGCTGGCTGTCATTCCGGCGGTGGCCCTGGTTCTGGTGTGCGGGACCATGATCGGTTACGCGATCGCCCAGGCGATCGAACGCCCGTCGATCACCCAGCTCATCTCGCAAGTCCTCGCCTTCGGGGTGCTCGGCTTCACCCCAATCACGTTTCCGCTCGAGAACCTTCCGACGTGGCTGGCCAGCGTCCATCAGTTGCTGCCCTTCTACCACATGGGTGTTGTGGTGAGGGCCGGGTTGACCGATGGGCTGGTAGCCGATGTCACCCGGTCTTATCTAATCCTCTCTGCGTGGACTCTCGTAGCGGGACTGGTGACGGCTCTCGTTTTGGGGAGGCGGAAATGATCGACACGGCAATTCGCCGCGGGCCTCCGTTCTGGTGGAGCACATATTGGACGATGGTGCGATGGGTGCTCACTCAGCAGAAAGTCCTCTTCGGCGCCATTCTGATCACCCAGCTGTTCATGGGGATCGGGGCTGCGGTGATGTACGGATTCTTCTTGGGCGAGGTCGACGAGAGAACAGCCATCTTCCTGGTGTCGGGGATACCGGCACTCTCTCTGATCCCGGTCGGTTTCGTCATGGTGCCGATCCTCGTGATGCAGGAGAAGTTCCGGGGGACACACGAATTCACATGGTCCCTGCCCGTCCCCCGGATGGTCCCGGCGGCAGCGACGTTCACGGTGTTCACCGTGATTGCTCTTCCCATATCCTTGCTCTCGACCTGGCTCGCCGCGCTGCGATTCGGGGTCGACCTGGATCCCTCGTGGGTGGTGATTCCCTATGGCGTGGTCGCCTCGCTGATGGCAGCCTCGGTGGGGTACGGGATGGCTCTGGCGATTCCGGAGCCGAGAATCACCAACCTGATCACCAACATCGTGATCTTCCTGGTGCTGTTGTTCTCGCCGATCGCCATCCCCATCGATCGCTTCCCGGAATGGTCGGCGGTGGCCCATCGGATCCTGCCGTTCTACCACATGGCCAATCTGATCAGGAGCGGGCTGACCGACGGGCTTGCCACCGATGTGGGCCAATCACTCGCAGTTGTCATTGCGTGGACTCTGCTCGGGTGGGCCCTGGTCAGCAGGGTGGTGGGCAAGCGGGGTTGACCTTCAGTGTCGAGAACCGAGAAGGTGATCGGAACGAGTTGTCTGACTTGGCTATCTGTAGTCGGGGTTCGGGAAATCGAAGCGACAACCCGCGTCCCAGAGTGAGCGCTGGTTTCCGTGAGCTGGAACACCACCAGCGTCTTTCAACATTCGGGCGAGATGCAGCAAATTCCACGTCATGAAGGTGGTGTTGCGGTTGGTGAAGTCGTTCTCGGGTCCGCCCGAACCCTCGTCGAGGTAAGAGGGGCCCGGACCGGCCTCGCCGATCCATCCGGCATCAGCCTGTGGCGGTATGACGTATCCCAGGTGCTGGAGCGAGTAGAGAATGTTCATAGCGCAGTGCTTGATCCCGTCTTCGTTTCCGGTGATGAGACATCCCCCAACCCGTCCGTAGTAGGCGTACTGGCCCGACTCGTTGAGTTGGGACGAGTTGGCGTAGAGCCTTTCGATGACCCTGGTGCACACCGATGATTTCTCGCCGAGCCATATCGGGGTGCCGAGGACGAGGATGTCGGCGTCCATGACCCTTTCCAATAGCTCCGGCCAGGCGTCACTGCTGTGGCCGTGCTCGGTCATGTCTGGCCAGACTCCGGGTGCGATGTCGTGGTCCACCGCCCGGAACTGGTCGACCGAAACCCCCTGCCTCCGCATGATCTCCGCGGAGATATCGATCAGTCCCTGGGTGTTGGAGACTTCAGGCGAGGGTTTCAGGGTGGTGTTGATGAACAGCGCAGTCAGATTGCTGAAGTCCCATTCGGTTTGTTCGCACAACTCTTCCTGCTGCGGGGAAAGCTCCGCCATCTGCTCCGACCTCCTCTGACTCTCCCTCGAATCTAGTCCCCCCCAGGGCGTCAGCCGATCTGCACCCAACCGAGCACTTCGGGCATTCTTCGCCGCAGCAGCGAACTGGAGAGCCAGAGGGATATCGCGTACAACAGGATTCCCCAGCCAAGTGCGATTGCGGCGCCGACTGCAGGTGAGAGGGCCTGGCCGAAAGCCACCACCAGGACAACGGCTGAGACCGGGGGGGTGAGCAGAAGGCCGATAGCGAAAAACGAAAGCGTCTGACTGGATATCGCCAGACAGCCTTGTTCTGTCGATTGGGCAAAAACGTCGGTGCCTTCTCTCGGGAGTCGAAGCGGCGTCATCACCGAAACGAAGTTCCCTACGGCGAGCTGACACCCGATCGCCGACACCATGAGGGGGGCGACCAGCCACACCCACTGCCATTGACCGACCACCGTGGCGAGGATCAAGGTGAGTATTCCGGTTTCGATTGTCAGGGCGGTGGCTACCGCAATGTTCTTCCCGGCGAGCAATCGAGACGCCTTGACCGGCAGCACGAAGAGGTAGCTTGCCGCGTCCCGCTCCCAGCCAAAGAGGTTTAGTGCAATCGGCAGCCCGACAAAGAGCACGAGGATCGGCGCCGCGAGCGGGGCCCACTCCTGGCCCCGGATATCGAAGAGACCGGTTGTGCCCATGACCGCGCCCGCCACTCCGAGACCAACGAAGATGACGGTGCCCGTCCAGACGAGGCGTTGGCGCGGGTCACGGACGTAAAACCTGAGTTCCTTGCGGGCGAGGGTGAAGACCTGTCCCCAGGGCCGCGTTGCCATCCCGTTCCGCCGTGAGCGGGCGGCAGGGCGGCTGCCCTCTCTGGGAGTGGTGATCATCCACGTGACGAGTGCGCGCCACAGGTAGGCCAGCACCAGCACTCCGAGAATTGCCGCGGTCAATAACCCAATGGCTGAGACCGCGTTGCCTTCGGCTGCCTCGATCATCGACCGTTGAGCGGCGACTGGGGGTATCACCCATGCCCTGTCCAGGATCGGATTGGACAGAACGGCTTCTACGAAACCGACCTCACCGATGATCCTGTCGACCGTCCTGTAGAGAAGGAAGATCGAGCCGGCCAGGCCAAAGATGAGAAGGGTTGCGAGGTCACGGCCTCGCCGGTTGCGGAGGATGGCCGACACGGCGGCTGACACCAGTTGGGCGCCAACGACGAACATCACAGCCAATACGGCGGAAGCGGGGAGGATCATCCACCAGCCGTCGGCGAGGATCATCCCGTTGGCGACACCGAGAATGACCAGCACGAAAATGGAGGGGGCGATGAAAGAAGCCGCGGTCAAGCCGGCGATCAGTTGGTTCGGCGAAATCGGAAGCGTTGCCGTCTGCTGAGGATCGAGGTTTTCGTCGAGAGGAAAGATCACCACCGGCAAGGTCGTCCACACGAGAAATGCGATCAATGCGCCCCATCCCAGGTACTCACGGGCTGCTTCGGCGTTCAGCGAA
Source organism: Acidimicrobiia bacterium (assembly GCA_041748855.1). GTDB lineage: Bacteria > Actinomycetota > Acidimicrobiia > Spongiisociales > ZC4RG35 > MA-ANB-1. The sequence continues at coordinate 25,545 of JBGTCK010000052.1, read as the reverse complement.
TCGATGGACGCATGTACGGAACCGTATTTGTTGGCCAGCCAAATCCCGGTTGCTGTGAGCAAGAGCACCGCAACGGGTAGGCCAACCTTTCGCTGTTTGTCAGCCTTGAAACCGTTCCACGTGAGGCGGGCTTTGAGCTCTACGAATTGACGTACCACGACGACGTCTCTCCGGGATCCCCGCCCACTGCTGCGATGAATGCGTCCTCGACGGTGTCTGCGCTCATCTTCTCCATAAGGCCTGATGGCGTCTCTTCGATAATCAGCTCACCGGCGACCATGATCCCGATACGTGTGCAGAGTTTTTCGACGAGGTGCATTTCATGGGAGGAGAAGACGATCGTCGTCCCGCCCTTGGCCGCCTGTTGCAAGAGGTTTCGGATCAGGCGCGCCGACACGGCGTCGACGCCTTCGAATGGCTCGTCGAGAAAGAGGACAGGCGGCCTATGGATTATCGCTGCACCCAGGGCCACCTTCTTCCGCATCCCGCGGGAGTAGTCGCCGATGAGTGTCGAACCGTCCGCCTCGAGGTCGAGAAGGGTGAGGAGCTCGTCGCGTCGGTTTCTCGCTTCGATGCGTTCCAGGCCGTGCATTGCCGCGGTGAAGTCGAGGAGCTCGGCACCGGTGAGCCGTTCGTAGAGATTGAATTCCTCGGGTAGGACCCCGATACGCGCCTTGACCTCGGTGGGGGATTCCCAGGTGTTGAACTCGCCGATCCCGACGGATCCCGATGTGGGGCGCAACAGGCCGACAATGGTCTTGATGGTGGTCGTCTTCCCGGCACCGTTCTGGCCGAGGAGGCCGTAGAATTCCCCTGTCGCGATCGACAGGTCGACGCCGTTTACGGCGATTTTCTTCCCGAACTTCCGGGTCAAGCCCCTGGTCCACACTGCCGGATTGGTGAAGGTTTCGAGAGGCTCGGAGACGATGAGCGGCTTTGTCACCCGCTGAGTATCGACACTTCCGGCGAGTATCCGTAGCGATTCGACCTCCGAATTGATCGCTTCTGAGCCATGCCACGATGTCCCACACACCGGGTACTGTTGGGACCAGTGGATTATCAAGCTCTATACCGGAAATACCGGCCGCAGACCTTCGAAGACGTCATCGGCCAGTCTCATGTCACCACCACCCTCGCCAGGGAAGTAGCCGAGGATCATGTGGCCCACGCTTACCTCTTCACCGGGCCCCGTGGCACCGGAAAGACAACAACGGCGCGCATCCTCGCCAAAGCACTGAACTGCCCCAATCGCGACGCTCATGGCTCTCCGTGCAATGACTGCGCTAGTTGTGAGGCGATCACCTCGGGTACCTCCTTCGACGTGATGGAGCTGGACGCGGCGTCGCACAACTCGGTTGACGACATCCGTGAAATCAAAGTGAGTGTCTCGACGGTGGCATCTTCGGCGACCTCGCGGCGGGTTTTCGTGCTCGATGAGGCCCACATGCTCTCCAAGGCCGCCGGTAACGCCTTGCTCAAGACGCTGGAGGAGCCGCCGGCCAACGTCCACTTCGTGCTGGCCACCACCGAGCCCTACAAGCTGCTCGACACCATCAGGTCGAGAAGTCAGCGGTTCGACTTTCACCCTGTACCCATCGAGGAACTTGCCGGCCACCTCAGCGGCATCAGCGATCGCGAGGGTTTCAAAGCCGACGCTCCGGCCTTGATCTCCATCGGCCGGCATGCCGGTGGATCGGTCCGCGACGCCCTTTCCCTGCTCGAACAAGTCGCTGCCCTCGGTGCCGGCACTGTCGATAGCGATGGTGTGCGCAGGGCGCTGGGCCTGGCCGACTCCGAAGCTTTTATGCGGCTCGCCGAAGCCGTTGCCTCCGAAGACGCCAGATCGGCCCTCGAGCTTGTGGCTGAACTGGCGGCCCAGGGCGTTGACTTGCGCCGCTTTGTCGCCGAGTCGATCAGTTTTTTCCGCGGTGCGTTCCTCGCCCACTATGCGCCCAACCTCGCCGAGATCGCCGACGAGCCCGAAGAGGTCTACGAGAGCTGGAAGAAGGCTGCTGCGCTCGTCAGGTCTTCGGAGGTGTTGCGCGCCGTCGACCTGCTCGGCGAGGCCCTGGTCCGACTCCGCGAAGGTCGTGAGGAGAGGCTCATGACCGAACTGGCTCTGATCAAGCTGACCCGCCCGGAGACGAGCAACGATCAGGGGGCACTGCTCTCCCGGATCGAGAGAATGGAGCGGAAGATCGACGCCCAGGCGGGCGGCGCCCGCCCACCGGTCACGACCGCGACACCTTCGAGCCCGGCGAAGCTTCAAGCAGTTCCCGCAGTAGAAGAAGACGCGGTCGATCCGACGGAAAACTTCGAGACCCCGGTCGCCAGAGAAGAGCCGGCTGAAGAGCTTGCCGCTCCTGAGAAACAGCTCCCGGAGCTCGATATTACACTGGAGCAGTTGAACAATGTGTGGGCGGGACTTTTCGGAAGCCTGCGCGACGTCCTGGGAGCACGGCGGTGGGCTTACTTCCGCGAAGCAGTCCCTGCCGGAGTACAGGGAAACACCATCATCCTCGAGGTTGCACACGACTTCCATTACCAATCGCTCAACTCGGACGACGCCGTCACGTCGATCGTCGCCACCAGGGCCAGTGACCTGTTGGGGAGCCAGGTGCATGTTCGGTTCCGGCTCAAGCCCGGATCCGCCCAGGGCTCCGACGAGGCGCAAGAGGACAAGATCGATCTGGATGACCTCGAGGAACGGCCGGAAGCGAGTTCGGATCCGACCCAGCTCCTCGCCGCCGAATTGGGCGCCGAAGTCGTCGAAGACTGACCGACCGGGCCGTCTCCCGGGTTTGGTCCCGATCCGGCATTACCCTTAGGAGCCGTATGAATAGACAACCAGACATGCGTCAGCTCATGAAGCAGGCCCAGAAGATGCAAGAGGAAATGGCGGCCGCCCAGGCCAAGCTCGCCGAACAGACCTTCGAGGGAACTGCGGGGGGCGGCATGGTCAAGGCCACCGTTACCGGAGCCCAGGAGCTGGTCGAGGTGAAGATCTCACCAGATGTCGTCGACCCTGAGGATGTTGAGATGCTCGAGGATCTCGTGGTCGCAGCGGTACGCGCTGCGATGGAAGCGTCGGCGGCAGCAGCGGGTGAATCGTTCGGAGGCCTTGCCGGCGGCTTGGACATGGGCGGTCTCCTCGGCTGATGTTCGAGGGACCCGTACAACGACTCATCGACGAACTCGGCCGCCTTCCCGGTATCGGCGGTAAGACGGCGCAAAGGCTGGCCTTCCACCTGCTCTCAGTTGAGGAAGCCGACGCGATGAGGTTGTCCAGGGCCATTGCGGACATGCGGGAACAGGTAGGTCAGTGTCGCCGGTGTTTCAACGTCGCCGCCGCCGAGGAGTGTGCAATCTGTCGCGATTCCAGACGTGAGCCCGGAATCCTCTGCGTCGTGGAGCGACCGCAGGACATCGTCGTCGTCGAACGCACCCAGGAATTCAGGGGGCGCTATCACGTGCTCGGGGGTTCGCTGTCTCCGATAAACGGAGTCGGGCCCGATCAGCTGACCATGGCGGCGCTGAAGCATCGGATCGGCGAGGAGAATCTCGAAGAGCTGATCGTCGCCACCAACCCGACGATCGAAGGCGACGCCACGGCGATGTACATCGCACGTGAGTTCAAACCGTTGGGGGTCAAAGTCAGCCGTCTCGCCTCGGGCCTCCCGGTGGGCGGCGATCTCGACTACGCCGACGAAGTAACCCTGGGCCGGGCCCTATCCGGCCGAATGCAGCTGTAGAAGACCCAACGCTGTCCGCGCTCAACTTGGAGAGTCTCAGCCCCCCTTACCTCTCGGCCCTTTCGGGCCGACAGGGACCTTTCCCCCGTTCGGCTTCGGCTCCGTGGGAACAGTTGTCGGGCGCAGGGACCTTCCTCCCGCAAACGGGAGGACAGCCGGAATCCTCGACACGCGTCTCTCCCTCCTTTACGGAGGGGTACCCCGAAACGCGTCTCTCCCTCCGCTTGCGGAGGGAGCACCTCGAAACGCGTCTCTCCCTCCGCTTGCGGAGGGGGTACCTCCGACCTCCGAGGTCGGAGGGGAGGGTGGGGCGTTCCCGCCAACGGCACTCGAGCTCCCAGCCCGAGGGGACCTCTCCCTCCTACCTCCACCCGCCTATTCGGCGGGTGCAGGGACCTTCCTCCCGCAAGCGGGAGGACAGTCGCGTCTCCCTTCCTTCCCCGAGCGCGGGGAGAGTTCCTAACCTGCTGGTGATGGCGTCCTTGCACATTGTTTGGGATTGGAACGGGACCTTGCTGAACGACCTCGACCTCGTTGTCCGGTCGGTTAGTGAGTCGATCGGCCGGTTTGGACACGATCCGATCGATGCCGACGGCTACCGGGATCACTACACCAGACCGGTCCGCTCCTTCTACGATTCTCTGTTCGGGAGGCAAGTCGGCGACATGGAATGGACCGATCTGAACAAGATCTTCCATGAGGTCTATTACGCGGGCGTCAACAGCGCCAACTTGGCAGACGATGCTGTGTCGGTGCTCGAGGGTGCAGCAAGCCTCGGCTTCGGGCAGTCGCTGCTTTCAATGAGCACTCACGAGCACCTGGTCCCAACGGTTCGCACCCATGGGATCGAGAAGTACTTCTCTCTCATCACCGGTCTGGAGAAGCCCAGTGGTGAGGTGAAAGCGGCCTATCTGGAGCGTCATCTCCTCGAACAGGAAGTCGATCCCGCGACGGTTGTCGTGGTCGGTGACACCCCCGACGATCACCTGGCTGCGGTATCGGTCGGAGCCCGGTCGATTCTCTACGACGGAGGCTCCCACCACCGTCACGTGCTCGAGGCCCAGGGGGCTCCGATCGCGGATACGCTCACCTCGGTGCTCGACATGCTCGACAACGGTTCGACCCGTTGAGCCGGCAGCGTCGCTATGTCTCGGTGGTGTTGGGACTGGTGACGCTGCTCTCCCTCGGGTTTGTGGTCGCAGTTGCTTCACGATCCCGACCCGGTGGATTTCGCGACGACCCGCTATTCGAACTCGACACCAACTTCGACATCAACCTGGGCCAACTGTTCGGCTGGACCCTGATCGTGCTCGCAGCGCTCGGCGCGATGATCCTCGTCTTCGCGATCAAAGAGGTGCGCCCCCGCCGTCAAGATCGAAAGCGCAGCTACGCAGGTGTGGTCCTCGGTGTGTTGGTGTTCGTGCTGATACTCAGATTCCTCCAGCCGGTGGCGGAGAGCTTCGTCGCTGACACGGTCGAGGGCGGCGAGGTCGGAGCAGCCGGAGAGCCGGCAACCAACGGGGGTGGGGCCGCGGCATGGCTGTTCTCGCTGCTGGTGGCGGCTGTGGTTGCTGCTGCCCTGACACGTGTCGGGTTGGCGGTGCGAGTGGCCGATTCCCCCTTCGAAGACCCGCCGCCCGAATCGGCGCGCCCTCGACTGTACCGCGATACCAAGCTCAGGCCGGCCTTAGTCGATCTCGGGACCGACCCTCGTGCCCGGGTCCTCAATGCGTACGGAAAATTCGAGGAGACTGCTTCGGACCGGGGGGTGGAGCGACGTGCCACGGAAACCGCCCAACGCCATGCCCGCAGGGCTACCACCGAACTCGACCTCGACCACGCCAATGTGAGCCAGCTCATGGCCCGCTATTCCCGCACCCGCTTCGGCTACGGCCCGGTGTCCGTGGATGATGCCGAGGAAGCCGAGGCAACCTCTGGCAAGCTGTGCCGGGAGATGGAGGTGGGGCGATGATCCGCCTTGTCGTCGGCGCCGGCGTTGCCGCCGCAATTGCGGCTTTCATCCTCATGCAGATGCAGGGTGCGACCCAGCTCGCCCTCTGGGAGGGGCTCCTGGTGTTGCTGGTCGCCCTGCAATATCGGGGAATCCCGAATCGAGGCGACCCACTGGAAGTCCCCCTCTTCATTGTCCCGCCGCCCGACCTCTCCAGGCTGCCACGCGCCATCGCCACTTCCGAGCTCACGGTCGTCGACGCCACCAGCGGATATCTCAGTCCGAACCGGAGACTCCGACCAAATCTCCAGCGAATCGCCGGGCACCGTCTCGACCGGCACGGGGTCAGCATCGATTCGCCCGCGGCCATGGAGCTGTTGGGAGAGCGAGAGTGGAATACGCTTATGGGAGCCGGTGACGACCCGATGCCGGTCGAAGAACTGGAACTGTTGGTAGCGGGATTGGAGAAACTGTGACGGCACCGGCCCTCGAAGTAGCGAAGGTCGCCGAGGTGGCCACCTCCATCCTCGACGAGGTCGAGCGCGCTGTGTTGGGGAAGAGGGAAGCATTGCGGCTGATCTTGATGGCACTGTTGGCCAACGGCCACGTGCTCATTGAAGACCTCCCCGGACTGGCCAAGACCCTGCTGGCGCGATCGTTCGCCCAGGTAGCCGACATGGGATTTTCCCGGGTTCAGTTCACTCCCGACCTGATGCCTATGGACATCACCGGTTCGATGATTCTCGACCCAGCGACCAACAGGCCCGAGTTTCGTCCCGGGCCGGTATTCACCAACCTGCTGCTGGCTGATGAGATCAATCGCGCCCCTGCGAAGACGCAGGCATCGCTACTCGAAGCGATGCAGGAGAAACAGGTGACCGTCGACGGCGAGACCCACGTCCTCGGTCCCCCTTTCCTTGTCATCGCCACCCAGAACCCGATCGAGTACGAAGGCACCTATCCATTGCCCGAGGCTCAAGTGGACCGATTCCTGGCAAGAGTCCGGCTTGGATATCCCGACCGCGAGGCGGAGTGGTCGATCCTCGAGAGCCGCGCCAGGCGGGGCACCGACGACATTCCCCTCCGCAAACTGGTGGATAGGTCGACCGTCCTCGATATGCAGCGGGCGGTGGAGTCGGTTCACGTCGCAGAATCGGTGGGCAAGTACATCGTCGACCTGGTCGCCGCCACTCGCGCCTCAGGTCGGGTTCGTGTCGGTGCGAGTCCTCGGGGCTCCCTTGCTGTCATGAAGCTGGCGCGCGCATCCGCCGCGTTTGCGGGACGGGATTACGTGGTTCCCGACGACGTCCAGGATGTGGCGATCGCCGGTCTCGCCCACCGGATCATCATGCGTCCGGAGTACTGGGCGCAGGAGTTCACCGAGGAGCGGGTAGTGACCGAGATCCTGGGGCAGATCGAAACACCACCTGCGCTTCCCAACGAACTCATGCCGTGAACATCCGGTCCAGCCCGCGGTTGCGCGCTTATGTTTCTGCCGGCTTGGTCGGGATGGCGGCAGGACTGGCCGCGGGTAGCCCGGAACCAGTGTTCATCGGCACCGCCTTTCTGGTTCTCGCCGTGGTCGGAATCCTTGGCGGTCAGGCCCTCCCGTTGCGGGTATCCATTCTCGAATGGCCGCAGTCGATGGTGGAAGGGGAAGACCGACGCATCCGCCTCCGCTTCGAATCCGACGGGGACGCAGGCCGGACCTATGCCGATCTCAAGCTGAGCCGCGGCCTCGAAGTGGTCGAAGCAGACGGGGCACGGGTCTTCGGCGACGGCCGTCTGATGGTGCCTGGTGTGGGGAAGAGCACCGATGTTGTCCTCACGGTTCGGGCATTGTCCTGGGGTCGGCACCGGATCGGTCCGATCAGCACCTATACCGAGGCACCGCTGAGCATGTTCGACGTTGGCCAGACTTCGCCCGATTTCCGGAGTTGGGTAGTTGTGCCCCAGGAGATTGCACTCAGGCGGCTGCTGTCCCCCCTGGAGACCAACCTCCACTCCGGAGATCTGGTGTCCAGGTTGCGGGGTTCGGGCTCGGAGTTCGCCGACCTGCGTTCCTACGCTCCCGGCGATGACCCTCGTCACATCAACTGGCGGGTGTCGTCTCGTTCGGGTGGTCTGTGGGTCAACGAACGACATCCGGAGCGGAACGGGGACGTGATTCTTCTCGTGGATACCCAGGTCGAAGCGAACACCGGCATGGTCGACCTCGTCGACCGTTCGGTCCGGCTCGCTGCGGCGCTACTCCATGGCCATGCCCGAAGGCGGCATCGGCTTGGTCTGATAACTCTCGATGGGATGTGCCGCTGGGTTGGCCCTGGCTCGGGCGAGATCCACCGTCGCAAGCTGCTCGAGCAACTCCTCGGAGTCCGCCCCGGAGAGGCCCTCTGGGATGCGGTGGAGCGGTCGGTGATCAGGGCAGCGAAACGGCCGGCCCTGGTGGTGGCGCTGAGCCCAATGCTCGACAACAACATGGCAGGACTCCTGAACGTCCTGCGGAGATCGGGGATCGACGTCGTTGCAATCGAGATCGATGCTACCGGGCAGCTGGCGGAGCCAGAGCGGGGGGATCGGGAGATCGGACGCAGGATCTGGACCATGGAGCGGGATCGGATCCGGGATCGTCTGTCCGGAGCGGGGATCGCTGTCGCCATCTGGGCAAAGGGCGACCCTCCAGAAGTGCCCCTCCATCAGCTCGACGTGAGGAGGTCGTCGTGGCGACGGCAGCTCGGCTGACCGCCCTACTTTCGGTGGCCCTTGCCGTGGCCCTGGTTCTAGGTTCAGACCCTGGCGGAAATGGTTTCATCTCCCTGCTGGGTTGGATCGCTGTTGCCCTCCTCGCCGCGGGTCTCATCATGGGACACCGCGGCGGGATCACCGCTCTAGCCGTGGGATTCATCGTCCGACTGGGCCTGATTGTGGCGTTCGACCTTGCGGTCATCCCGGATATCTGGGTCCAGGCACTGTTACTCACGCTCTCAGTCGAAACGGCGTCGATCTCCTTCACCCTGAGAGTCCGCCCGGTGGATCCACTGACCGAACTGGTCCGCGGCGTCGGTACGGCGCTGATCGTCGGCGGGTTGGTGGCTGTGATGCGAATAGTCGTCGCCGGGGCGGACACGAGCGGAATCCTGGTGCGGATCGCCGGTGTCGCTGCGCTGGTGGTCGCCGCCGGCTGGGTGGTCCGTACCTGGCGCCGCTCCGGCCTCGCCTGAGGTTTTAGCCCGTCAGTGCGGACCGAGCAGATCCCACTTGTTGCCGGAGATGTCAACGAACACCGCGACCCGACCGTAGGCCTCTGTGCGCGGTTCCGACAGGAAGGAAACTCCGGCTGACTTCATCCGAGCAAACCTATCGTCGAAGTCGTCGACCCGAAGAAAGAATCCAACTCGCCCGCCGACCTGATTTCCGACCGTTCGCTGCTGGGAGTCCCCATCCGGCTGCGCCAACAGGATCGCGGTTTCGCCTCCAGGTGGTCTCACCACAACCCAGCGCTTCGGCCTCCCGTCGTTGGTCAACGAGGGCGAGTCTTCCTGTAGGTCGAATCCGAGGACCCCAACGAAGAACTCGATAGCAGCGTCGTAGTCATCGACGAGGATCGTCACCAACTCCAGGAAAGGCACTTGAGAGAGCTTGTCCAGGGTCGCCTAATCCAGGGTCTGGGCGGAGATGCGGCGGAGGCGGTCGAGGTCGTGGTAAGCGTCCATGTACCGGATCGAACCGGTCTTCGAGCGCATGATTACCGAATGAGTCACGACGGTCTCGCCGCGGAACTCAACCGCAGGCAGATATTCGCCGCCGGTGACGCCGGTGGCTGCGAAGAACACATTGTCCGATGCGATGAGATCGCTATTGGTCATGACCTGGTCGAGGTCGAGGCCCGCGTCGAGGGCGTACTGGCGCTCGCTCTCATCCCTCGGCCAAAGCCGGCATTGCTGGTCTCCTTCGACGCAAAGGAGCGCGGCTGCGGCGAGCACGGCCTCGGGTGAGCCGCCTATGCCCAAGAGGACGTCGGCTGCGGTTTCGTCCTGAGCGGTGGCGATGGCACCGGCGACGTCACCGTCGCGAATCAGGCTGATGCGGGCGCCCGCAGCACGGACGTCGTCGATGTATTTCTGGTTGCGGGGCCGGTCGAGAATCAGAACCCGCAGGTCGTTCACGTCTTTCCGTTTTGCTTTGGCTACCTGCTTCAGATTGTGCTCGACGGGCGCGTCGAGATCCACCTTTCCTGCTGCTTCGGCCCCTACTGCGATCTTGTCCATGTACACGAGGGAGCCTGGTGCGTACATCGACCCCCGGCCTTCGGAAAGGGCAATCACAGCAATCGCACCGGGGATTCCCGCGGCAGTCAGAGTGGTCCCGTCTACAGGGTCGACCGCCACGTCGACCTCGAGGCCGTTGCCGGTACCGACCCGTTCCCCGTTGAACAACATCGGTGCGCGGTCTTTCTCGCCTTCACCGATGACCACCTGCCCGTCGATCTCGAGGGTGGCGAGATGAAAGCGCATTCCGTCTACTGCTGCCTGGTCGGCGGCTTCTTTGTCGCCGCGGCCCAGCCAGCGCCCGGCACCCATCGCGGCCGTCTCGGTGACCCGGACCAGGTCGAGCCCCAAATTCCTTTCGACTGGTTCGACCATCAGTTACCCACCCGGACGATGATCGCATCTCCCTGCCCGCCTCCACCGCAGAGGGTTGCCGCACCGATGCCGCCACCGCGAGCGGTGAGGGCTCCGATGAGGCTGACGATGAGTCTCGCCCCGGTGGCCCCGAGCGGATGGCCGAGAGCGACGGCACCACCGTTCACATTCACTTTCTCTTCCGGGATTTCCAGCATTCGGGCAGACCAGATCGAAACCGCGGCGAAAGCTTCGTTGATCTCGACGATGTCGAGGTCGGCTGGTTTCAAACCTGCCTTCTTCAGGGCTACGGCTAGGGCTTCTGCGGGACGTTCGTGCAGGGTGGCGTCGATTCCGCCGATCTGTCCGTACGCAACGATTTCGGCAAGCACCGGGGCCCCGGCGGCGTCGGCGGCCACGGGGTCGGCAACTACGAGCGCGGCAGCACCGTCCGATACCTGAGATGCGTTCCCCGCCGTGATGGTGCCGTCATCGACGAAGGCAGGTCGGAGGGCCCCGAGGCTCTCAGCAGTCGAGCCCTCGCGGATGCCCTCGTCGACGCTGACGACCACGGGGTCGCCCTTTCGCTGGGGGACGGATGTCGGTGCGATCTCAAACTCGAACTCTCCGCGAGTTGTGGCTTCTGCCGCTCTCTGGTGGCTGCGGGCGGCCCATTCATCCTGCTCTTCGCGGCCGATGCCCAACCTCTTGTTCTTCAGGTCGGAAGATTGTCCCATCGTGCATTGGTCGAAGGCACAAAACAGCCCGTCGTGCTGCATCACATCGACCATGGTCACGTCTCCGATTCGGACGCCCCACCTCACCTCCCTCACCACGTGAGGAGCGTTGCTCATGCTCTCCATGCCGCCGGCAAGAACGAACTTGGAATCGCCTGTCCTTATGGCTCGGTCTGCAAGGCCGACGGCCGACATCCCTGAGAGGCAAACCTTGTTGATCGTGGTCGATGGAATCGACATCGGGAGGCCACCGGCAACTGCCGCCTGGCGTGAGGTAATCTGGCCCTCTCCGGCCTGGAGGACGTGTCCGAAGAGGATCTCGTCGAAAGCTTCCGGGCCCACGCCCGACCTCGATACCGCGGCCTCGATAGCCACTCCGCCGAGTTCGACTGCCCGCAGGGGCGCCAATGCACCGCCGTACTTGCCGATCGGGGTCCGTGCGATGCCGGTGATAACGCTGTTTGTCATATATAAATAGTCTCCTGATCACCGATGGTAACGACCTCAGGAGACGAGTTCTTCCCGAACACATTCGTTCCTCTTCTCTCTGTCCTACGGTCTTCTTGGCTGTCCTCCCGCTTGCGGGAGGAAGGTCCCTGCGCCCGACGAAGGAGGGCGGAGGTAGGAGGGAGAGATCCCCTCGGGCTGGGAGCTTGAGTGCCGTTGGTGGGAACGCTCCACCCTCCCCTCCGACCTATTCGGTCGGAGGTACTCCCTCCGCAAGCGGAGGGAGAGACGCGTATTGCGGTACTCGCGCATTCTGGCTGTCCTCCCGCCTGCGGGAGGAAGGTCCCTGCGCCCGACGTAGGAGGGCGGAGGTAGGAGGGAGAGGTCCCTCGGGCTGGGAGCTCAAGCTCCGTTGGGATCGCCCCACCCTCCCCGGCTCCATCGTCGCCGGTACGGCCCGGGAGGTATCGTGGGACGGTGAAGCTGCTCAACCTGGACCACATAGCGATTGCGGTGCACGACCTCGACGCCGCGCTCGACGGCTACCGGGATCGGTACCGGGTCGAGCCTGCGTATCGCGAGATAGTCGAGGAACAAGGGGTGGAAGAGGCGATGATCGCGGTCGGAGGCTCTTTCGTGCAGCTCCTCCAGCCTCTCAGTGCCGAGACCCCTGTGGGCCGGTTTCTCGACAAGCACGGTGAAGGTCTCCATCATGTCGCCTACGCGGTAACCAACATCGAAGCAGCCTTGTCTCACTTGAAAGAGACGGGTGCCCGCCTCATCGACGAGAGCCCGAGAAAAGGCGGCCGGGGAACACGAATCGCATTCGTGCACCCGGCGGACCTCGGCGGGACGCTTATCGAGCTTGTGGAGATGCAACCGTGAAACGACCAATCGACATCAAAGGCGGAGCCTCCGAATTCGAGGCGGCGGTAATCGCCGTCGTGCTCGACCATGTCACGGCCGAAGAGAAGGCCCGAGCCGCGGGACGGAACAGCAACGACAACCGCGTTCCCGGTTGGGTCCGCGCTCTCAGCCCCGAGATCTACCCCTCTCGATTCGAACAAAAGCGGCCCTCTCCGAGCTAAGCCCGTCGCGATTTGATTCGTGCTGTCAGTGCATCCAGTTCAGGTGCCTTGAGGATCTTGGCGATAAGAAGGAAGACCGCCAGAGTGGTTGCCGTCCCCACCGCGGCGATGCCGAGGGCTGCGATCGGCACCGGCGTGCCCGATCCTCCCATGGCGTTGACCAGGGGGACGGTTGCGAGCGCGGCGATGCCTGCCGCGATTAGGCCCCGGGCGAAAGAAGGCGCGATCCGGCGTACCCCATCCCATCCGGCGTCGCGGCCCCAGGCGAGAAGTAGGGCCAGTGCGTATCCGGTCATGGTCAGAGTCGACGCAAGGGCGAAACCTTGCACTCCCATGATGTTGTAGAGGATCAGCCAGGTAGGAATCGCAACCACTGTCGAGACTGTGCCCACTATCACTGGCACCCACATCCGGCGCCGTGCGTAGAAGTGCCGGGCAATGATCTGGTGCAGCCCCCAGGCTGGTATCGAGAATGCATAGATGACCAGCAGGCCGGCCACGACGCTGGCATTGTCCCCGCCGGCGGAGAATTCGCCGTAGCCATAGATGAGCGAGACCAGCGGTCCGGCGAGGACGACCAGGAGCGCAGTGGCGGCGGCCGAAACAAAGACTGTGTTCCTGGCGGCGCTCTCGGTGGTCTCGTTCAACTCCTGGCGGGCACCGCTGGCAGCAAGCCGGGCGAGGAAAGGATAGGCGGCGACCCCGGCGGCCTGGGCGATCACGCCGATAGGCACCATCGTTAGTCGGCGGGCGTAGAAGAGCCCTGCAGCTGCACCCGTCTCCACCTGGCCGAACCAGTTGATGAACTGCTCGTCGAGAACCGCAACCGACTGGCCGATCATCAGCGGCAAGGCGAGGACCAGGTACTCACCTACTGATGATTGTCCGGATACCGGCACGAGCCGGACTCCGGTACGTCGTGCCCCGAACCACTGGAGCCCGAAGTTGCCGATCGCCGAACCGACTACAGCACCCCAGAGGAAGGCTTCCGGGGTCGCCTCGCCGGCGGCGTAGCCGATCAGCCCGCCACCGATGATCCCGAGGTTGTAGATCACAGGGGCGACTGCGGGGATGGCGAAACGCTTGTGTGCGTACTGGGCTGCCATCAGCACCGATCCGAGCACCAGGAATATCTGGGCGGGGAGAACGATCCGGGTAAGGGAGGTGAGCCGCACATGGTCCTCGGACCGGGCCTGGAAGACCAGCTCGACAAATTGGGGGGCGAAAATCCACATCACCGCAGTGAGTCCCACGATTGCGAAAGCGACGAACCGAAAGACCGAGGTGAAGGCGCGGTTGGTGGCTTCGGTGTCGCCCTTCTCGATATGGCGGCTGAGGATCGGGATCAGCGTGATGGTCAGATATGCACCGGCGAGCAGATAGCTGAGGAAGTCGGGGAGGGCAAAGGCATGCCGGTAGAGGTCGGCCTCGGCATTCAACCCGATCAGGCCTGCGAGCAGGCTTTCCCGCAAGAGCCCGAGCAGTCGGGAGAGAAGGATCCCACCGGATACGACGGCGGCTGCCACCCCCATCCGGATGGGTTTGGTCATTGTCTCGATTCCCTCAGATTCTCGAGGATGCGCTCGGGGACGTGCAGGTCGCCATAGCCGAAACCGAGGCCCAGCCCCTCTTTGTATGTCCCGTGATAGTCGCTGCCTCCAGATGGGATCAGACCGAAGCGCCGGGCCAGATCGTCGTAGCCGTAGCGCTCGTGTTGTTGGTAGGCGGAGTAGTGGGCTTCCAGCCCGATCAGGCCGTACCCCTTGAGCTCATCGAGAAGGTCGGCCATTTCGGATGCTCGATTCACACCGAGGGTGTGGGGGTGGGCGAGGATGGGCACCGCTCCCGATTCCAGGGCGAGGCCGATCCCTTCCTCCGGAGTGAGCAACCGCCGCTTCACATAAGCCGGTGCCCCGTTGGCAAGCCAGAGGTCGAACGCGGTCTTGATATCGGGCACGTACCCCTTCGCTACCATGACAGCGGCAATGTGGGGGCGCCCGACCGAGCCTTCACCTGCCTCGACGAGTACCTCTTCGAGGGTGATCGGCATTCCGAGGCGGGTGAGTTCGTCAACGATGTTCTGGTTGCGCGAGCCGCGAGCGTGCTGGATCTCTGCAAGCCGGTCCTGGAGCGGTCCCGGTCCGGGTTCCAGCCACAAGACCACCAGATGCATTCCCCCCTCGGTGCGCGTCAGCGAAAGCTCGGTCCCGGGGATCAGCTCGATCCCATCAGCAGCCGCTTGGGCCTCCTCGACACCTTCTTGCGTGTCGTGGTCGGTGAGGGCGATCGCGGTCAGGCCCAACTCGATGGCGCGGTGGATTAGCTCGGTGGGTGTGTCCGACCCATCTGAGAATGTGCTGTGGGAGTGGAGGTCTACTGCCATTGCCCACAAATCATCGCTGATGAGTGGGTCAAGAACCGGTTACGTCGATCGTGACGGTCTCGATGTAAACCGTCTCGAGCGGAAGGCTGTCCTCGCGGAAACCGGGCCGCCGCGCAGTGTCGATTTCGGTGATGGCGTCGATGACCTCCTGACCCGAGATGACCGTGCCGAGGACGTTGAACTGGGGGTTGAGCACGCTGGCATCGGCCACGATGATGAACATGTCGCTCCCGGTGGTGCCCCGTCCCCGGTTGTCCATGGCGACCACGCCAACCTCGTAGACGAAATCATCTTCAGGGAACTCGTCAGGCACCCTGTACCCGGGACCACCGGTCCCGTTGGCTTCCGGGTCGCCGCCCTGGATCACGAAGTTGTCGAGGACCCGGTGGAAGACTTGCCCGTCGTAGAAGCCCTCCCGAGCGAGGAATACAAACGAGTTAACCGTCGCTGCGCTGTCGAGATTGAGGTCGATCACAATCTCGCCGCACGAGGTGTGGAGGGTTGCTGTGGCAGCCGTGGCGGTTTCGAGGTCGGCCTGGGCTTCGGGAGCATCGAACTGCTCGAGGCTCTGGGCCGGCGGCTGTTCCGCCCCGCACGCGGTTTCCTGGGTGCGGAAAGCCTCATAACCGGTAGGCAGGGAGCCGTCGCCGTCGAATATCGCACCGATGGCAAAAAAGCCCACGACAATCGCTCCAAAGCCAAACGCCGTGAGGAGCCGCCGGGAGAGTTCCCGGCGGGCGCTTTTCTTCTTCTCGGCCTCTTTCTTGGCGGCGCGAAGTTCTTTCTGGCGTTGGCGTCGATCAGACATCGAATCGGGACTTTAGGCGCCGACAGAAAACAATCGTCGGGCGGTGTTCGTATTGAGGCCCAAAAAGCTCCAAACTGTGCCCTGTATGCCATTAGTCGTTCAGAAGTACGGCGGCACCTCAGTTGCCGATCCGGCGCGCATCAGCGCAGTCGCCGATCTCGTCGGGGCTTCACGCCGTGCCGGCAACGATGTAGTAGTTGTGGTATCGGCGATGGGCCAGACCACAGACGAACTGATCGCCCTCGCTGCCGACATCTCCCCCAAACCACCACCCAGGGAGATGGACATGCTGCTGTCCGCAGGGGAGCGGATCTCCATGGCGTTGCTGGCTATGGCATTGGACGTAAGGGACATTCCCGCTGTCAGCTACACCGGGAGTCAGGCGGGGATCCTCACCGACTCCTCACACGGTGAGGCCAAGATCAAGGAGATCACCGGGCATCGCGTCAAAGACTCCCTTGCCGGGGGAAAGGTCGTGATCGTCGCCGGCTTTCAGGGCGTCGACCCCGACTCCAAGGAGGTGACCACGCTGGGGCGCGGGGGCTCCGATGCCACGGCGGTTGCCCTTGCGGCCGCTCTGGGTGCGGATGCCTGCGAGATCTACACCGATGTGGATGGTGTGTTCACTGCCGACCCGCGAATTGTCCCCGGAGCGAAGAAGCTCGAAGAGGTCTCCTTCGACGAGATGCTCGAGTTGTCTGGTGCTGGTGCGGGGGTCCTCATGTCCCGTTCGGTCGAATTCGGGCGTCGGTTCGATATCCCGATCCACGTGCGATCATCACTGAGCGGCCAGGTCGGGACCTGGGTCAAGGAGACGACAATGGAACAAGCAATCATCAGCGGGATCGCCCATGACCGCTCCGAGGCGAAGGTCTCGGTGAACCGTCTGCCCGACCGTCCCGGTGTCGCTGCCTCGGTATTCGGCCCGCTCGCCGACGCCGGTGTGAACGTCGACATGATCGTCCAGAACGTATCTCATGACGGGACCACCGACATCAGCTTCACGGTCCCGCGCTCGCAGGTAGACGAAGCGGAGCGGATCGCCAAGGACGTGGCCGTCGAGGTCGGTGCGCTCTCGGTCGACGTTGACGTCGAGATCGGCAAGGTGTCTCTGGTCGGCGCCGGCATGAAGTCTCATCCCGGCGTGGCGGCGCACGCCTTCCGTGCCCTGGCCGAGGTTGGGATCAACATCGAGATGATTTCCACTTCGACGATCCGAATTTCCTGTGTGGTCCGGGCCGACCAGGTCGAGAATGCGGTCAACGCCCTGCACAAAGCCTTCGATCCGCCCATGATCACCGAAGAGGTTGGGGCATGAGCGGCAGGCGAGTTGGCATCGTCGGCGCCACCGGGGCGGTGGGCCGGACCATGCTCTCCATCCTCGAAGATCGTGCTTTCGATGTCTCCGATCTGAGGTTGTTTGCCTCGTCGCGTTCGGCCGGCAGCAGGGTCGCCACCCGGTGGGGCGAGGTGGAGGTGGAAAACCTCGCCGACGCAGACACCTCCGGTGTCGAGGTGGCGCTGTTCAGTGCTGGTGGCGCAAGGTCCAAGGAGTTTGCTCCCCGTTTCGTTGAGACGGGTGCGGTGGTGGTCGACAACTCTTCAGCGTTCCGGATGGACAAAGACGTTCCCCTCGTGGTCGCCGGGGTCAACGACGATGCCGCGTCGGGTCACAACGGGATCATTGCCAACCCGAACTGCACGACGATGGCACTGATGATGGCCGCCGGACCGCTTCATCGCAGTCTGGGCCTTCGCTCGATGGTGGTCAGCTCGTATCAATCTGTCTCCGGTTCGGGGAAGGCGGCAGTCGACGAGCTGATGGGCCAGGTCGATGCGCTCCGCGGCGATGTCGACGCACTGATGGACGGCTCCTGGATCGACCCCGGTTCGGAGATCTACCTGCGCCCGATCGCTTTCAACACCTTGCCCTTCGCGGGGAAGGAGGCGGCATCGGGCTACACCGACGAAGAGTGGAAGCTGGTCAACGAGTCGAGGAAGATACTCTCTATCCCTGATCTCTCCGTCGAGCCCACCTGCGTTCGAGTTCCGGTGGCGGTGGGGCACGGGATTTCCGCTTCGATGCGTTTTGCGTCGCCAACCACGCCCGAAGCTGCAATCGAGATCCTCAACAACGCTCCCGGGATCGAGGTCTGGACCGACAAGATCCCGACGGCCCTCGACTCTGCTGGAATCGACGATGTCCTCGCCGGCAGGATCAGGGGAACGCTCGGTGAACCGGGTGGCCTCAATCTCTGGGTGGTCGGCGACAACCTCCGAAAAGGAGCTGCCCTCAACGCGGTGCAGATCGCCGAACTGTTCGCTTAGCAATTCGATCTGACCTACGGATGATGACTGCGTAGAATCAGCTGATCGGGACGTGGCGCAGCTTGGTAGCGCGCAGCGTTCGGGACGCTGAGGTCGTGGGTTCAAATCCCGCCGTCCCGACTCAGAAGGTGCTGGTCAGAGGCTTGCAGCAGGCCTCCGGCCAGCACCTCCGTCGTTTCATCGAACATTTATCGAACATCCAGAATCTGGAAGGCCGTCGATCGGCCTATAGGTCGAAGCAGTTGGCGGGTACGTTCCGGCAATCGTGGTTCTCCTCACATACAGGGTCAGGTCGCGATTCCACTTCGATTACGCCACCACAGCACCCTGTACGTTCTTACCGATGATCCTCGACGCTGACGTCCCGTCGTCTCTTTCTAGATCGAAAAACCCGATCCAGGTTCCGTCCGCAATGGAACTCAGCGTCGTTGTTTCGTTGCTGAGCACCAGACCTACCGAATCTACGGCCGGCTGTAGGTACCCAAATGCAACCCCAAGTGACTTCGAATCAGTCGATTCTTTCAATCTTGTTCATGTGGTGCAAGCTCGCCGTCGACTAGAACCAGTGTCTCGATAATCTCCCCGTTTTCATCCAAGGCCTCGATGACCCAACGATCCTGCGGTTCATTGGGCACAAACATCCAGACACCGTTCGTGATGGTGTCAGTTAAGGAGGCTCCCCTATCGGCTGTGGTCCGTGCTGTTACAGCATCTACTGGTGCGACGCCGGCCAAGATCTGTCGATAAGAGTTCTCAACGGAGAGACCTCCAACCACACCGCTAAGGGCGTCCGGGCCTCGGTATGTACTACAGCTACCTATCGATCCGAGCGGTTCTGTCGCCGACGCGCTAGTTGCATCGAAGTCGAAACAGAGCAAGTCGTCGTCGGTGAGGTATGAATAGGCGGTCCAGGTCACGTCGCCGGAGCTGACGACGCGTTCCAGTTCCAAACTCCCTTGCACGAGGCCTCGACCCTCAAGTTCGAGCGCCGGCTCCGGGCTGAACTGGTAAATCGCGGCTGCTGCTGTGGCAGCCCCAAGCACAAGGGCTGCGCTCGCCAGGACAATGGGGCGTCTTAGGCTCCGCCAGCCAGTTTTCGATCGCGACTGGGTCTGCTCGGAGATCGCAACAGAGAGCGCTGCCCTTGCGTGTTTCCTTTGCGATGCGGAGGGTTTGACCGACTCACCCCACTCGCGAAGAGTATCTAGCTCGTTCGGCACTACCGCTCTCCTTCGTTTCCGTCGTCACCCTTGGTTGAGCCTTCAGTCTCTAGTTGTTCGGTGACGGCCAGATGTTCACGCAACACGCGTCGGGAGCGGTGAATCCGCGATCGTACTGTGCCTTCGGGTACTTCCTGGAGTCGCGCGATTTCGCTTTGAGAAAGGCCGGCCCATACGAAAAGCAGCAGGGCGTCCCGATCGACTTCGTTCAGTTGCAAGAGCCCGGAAGCTATGGCGGCAGATGTGTCCAAGACATCGACACGCTCCTCTGGTCCGAGGCCTCGATTATCGGCTTCTTCGTGGTCGCCGATCTCGGCGATGAGCCGAAGTCGCCGTTTTTCGCTGCGCCAGTGATTTTGAATGACGTTGCGCACAATTCCATACAGCCACGGCAGAGCGGAGGCATAGTCGGTGTCGTACGAATCGATTCGCCTCAGCGCAATGACAAAGGTATCGGCGGCCACGTCGTCGGCGAGTTCCACCCCGAGTCGTCTGGCGGCGAATCCGAAAATGGCTTCGTAGTGGCGTTCGAATATCTGGGCAAAGTTGGACGGCGCGTTCTGCGAGGCAAGAATTATGTCCGCGTCAGTTCGAGGGTCCACGCTTAGTAATTGTCCAGCGCTGAAATAATGTTCACGTAGTTTGCTCGTTGTTGTGCATCGTCATTGGTCCGGGGTCCACCCCCAGCAACCATGGTCGCACTCGCTCGACGGATGCGACGATCCGACCCAACTACCTCTCCGGGCCGGTGGCCCCGTCGTCGACTTTCTGAGATCCCATTAACCGAGCACCAAGTTTGCTGGCGGCTGCACGATCCCCCTCAGTTGTCGCCTGCGCGTAAATGGCAAGAGTAAGTCTCGGATCTGAATGTCCGAGCCTGGCTTGTGCTGTCTTGACGTCAACACCTTCGACGACCATGGCGGTGGCGTTGGTTCTGCGGAGGTCATGGAAGTTGAGGCCGTCCAATCCGACTGCTTTCACTGATGGCTGCCAGGTCCGGCGACGCCAGTTGGAGTAGTCGAGCGGCTTTCCTTCGGCGTTGGGGAACAGCAACTCCTCGGGGTCTGCTCCCGTCAGTTCCAGCGACTTCATGTGGGCGCTGAGCTCGTCTGCCAGTTCCTTTGGGATGCTGATGGTCCGGCGGGCAGCGGCTGACTTGGGTGGTCCGATGCCCCCGGCTCCGCCGGCGCCTCTGGTGACCTGTTCGGCAACGGTGACTGTCTTGCGGAGCAGGTCGACGTTGCCGACGCGCAGCCCGGCGGCTTCACCCCAGCGAAGCCCGAGCACGGCGCCGAGCCAGACCATGGCCGAGTAATTCGGGTCGATCGTGTCGGCTAGCCCGATGAGCTGGGCGGGGTCGGGAACGATGGCGGTAACCGGCTCGACGTACGGGAGGTGGATGCCTCGGCAGGGTGTCCTCGCCAGTCGGTCGACTTCGACGGCGAAGTTCAGGGCGGCCCGGAGCGCCCCATAGATGCGCCGGACGCTTCGTGGTGCTAGCTCCTCGGACCACTTTGCGACCAGTCTTCTGATGTCGGCTGGTGTAAGGCTGCCGATAGTCCTGTCTCCCAGGTCGGGGTACACATGGACTCGGAGGGCGCTCTCGTCACGAGCCCACGTCGAGTCTCTCTTGATCGGGTTGCTGTCCAGCCACTCCTGCCCCAGTTCTCTCATCGTGATCTTTGAGCCCTGGGGGTCGATCCAGGTGCCGCGGTGCTTTGCCGTCCTCTGCTGTGCTTCGAACTCGAGTGCTGCCCGTTTGGTGAGAAAGGTGCGGGAGAAGTTGCGTCCGCCTGGTCCCCGATAGCGAACGTCGTAGACACGCCCTCGTTCGGTTGTCCGGGGGTGGATGCTCATCTCAGTCTCTCCGTCTGCGGGCGGGCCTTTCGTCCGGCAGTTGATTCCAGGTCTCTTGGAGGCTCTCGACGAACTCGACCAGAGCGCTCATTGGGACACGTCGGCTGCCGTCGATGCGAACCGAGGTCAGCCGGCCGTCACCTATCAACTCATACAGCTTGGAGCGGCCGATTGAAAGGAGGTCGGCGGCGTCCTCGGGGGTGAGGAGCAATTTCTCCATTCCGTTCCGAGCTCGTGTATCACGCTGTAACACATCAGTTCCTTATGAACTTTGTTAATCCTAAGTATTATATTGCTAATGGTCACTACTGCAAGTCTGATCTATGGCGAGCCCGAATACCAGGCCCGTCGTCGGCCGACCGTTTACCGCTGACCCATGGAGCCACCGATGACACGACACGTCCTCGCCTCGCAAGATCGATTCCTCCGTACGCACTTGCAACACGTTGTGTTGACGTCCGGGAGCGGCTGATGTTGTCGATCGGGAAGCTGTCGACGGCGTCGATGGACTACTACACCGACCAGCTCTCCCACTCGGTGGGCGAGGATGTCCCGGTACTGCGCGGCGGGGGATCGGATCGAAGGGTGGACTACTACGCCGACTATCGGGCACCGGCGCGGTGGATGGGCTCGGGGCTGGAGGCGGCTGGCGTTCATCCTCCGTCGCCGGTGACAAAGGAGGCTTTTGCTCGGCTGATGGGCCACGAGTCGCTGTCGGGCGAGTCGATGACCCGAGCGCGGGCGGCGCATAGTTGTGTGGCCGCCTTCGACCACACCCTGTCCGCTCCGAAGTCTGTTTCCCTCCTCTACAGCTTCGGTGATCGCCAGGTTCGCCAACAAGTCCGCGAGGCTCACCTGGAGGCGGTCCGGGAGGCGGTCGAGTACATGGAGACTCGCTGCGCCCAGGCGAGAGTGGGAACTCGGTGGAGAGACGCAGAGGGGTGGCATACCTCCACACGGAACGTCGACTCGGACGGGTGGGTGGCCGCAGCGTTCGATCACTACACCTCCCGGGCCAACGACCCCCAGCTGCATACCCACGTCGTCGTGATCAATCGGGTCCAGACCGAAGACGGATGGCGCGCCCTCGACGCAAGGCGCAACTACATGCACGCCAAGGCGGGAGGCACCGTCTACGAGACCGTCCTGCGCGATCAGCTCACCCGGAGGCTCGGTGTCTCCTGGGGACCGGTGGTGAACGGGATCGCCGACATCGAAGGATTCTCACCGGAGCTACTGGAACACTTCTCGACTCGTCGGGCGGAGATCCTCGAAGCGGCCGAGGCATATGCGGCCCGGAACGGTGCCCGAATACACGCCAGGATGTTGCAGAAGTTCACCTTGGAGACCCGCCAACCCAAACAGCACCCTCGAGGAGAGGCACCGGTCACCCAAGAGATGCGGGACTACGGCGTCGGTCCAGACGTCCTGGCTCACTGGCAGCGACGCGCGGCGGAGGCACCCCAGGATCCGGTAGAGGTTGTCCGAGCGGTCGTGCAGGGTCGACGTGAGGGTCTGCGACCGAGGCTCTGGAATCTGACGGACGCAGCAGAATGGATCGTGGTCGATGTCACCGATCGTCAGCCGGTGTTCACCAGCCGAGACCTCCTACCTCACGTCGCCTCGTGGTTCCCCGATGGCGCCACATCCGCCGACCTGACCGACGCTGCCAACCGGGTTCTCGAATCGGCAGTGGCGCGCGGGGAGGCCATCCCGCTCAACGGTCATACTTCTGGCGGGCGATGGTTGCTGCCCGACGACACCCGGTTTACGACTCAAACACAGTTGGATCGAGAGCGAGCCATCCTCGCCGCCGTCCGTCAGCCGAGCCTTGTCCAGATCGATCCAGAGACGCTCGACCGCGCGACCGAGGTTCGCGAGCTGACATCGGAACAGGAGTCGGCGATTCGGAGGCTCGCCGACCTCGACGGAAGGATCGTGGCGGTGACCGGTCCGGGAGGATCCGGGAAGACCTATGCGATCGGCGCCTACGCGGACGCCGCCCAAGCCGCCGGCCATCACATCATCGGAGTCGCACCCACGGCGAGTGCAGGACAGAAGCTGTCTCAAGATCTCGGTGGGCATTGGACCGGGACCATCGCCATGCTCACCCACCACCTCGAACGCCGAGACGAGGCCCTGCCCTCGGGAACGATGGCCATTTGTGACGAGGCGTCCATGGTCTCCACTAAAGACCTCGCACGTCTCGTCGAGTTGGTAGGCGAGGCTGATGGCAAGCTGATCCTCCTCGGCGACCCACACCAACTTCCCTCGATCGACTCCGGTGGCTTGTTCCACCGGATCGTCGCCGACGGCCACGGAGTCGTCACCGACCTCGCAGGAGTCAACCAACGACAGGTGCACGACCTCGACCGGGACGCGCTGCACCAGCTCCGAGCCGGAAACACCGAACGAGCCCTGTTCGACTACACCGAAGCCGGCCGCGTCCACATCGGCCACGACCGTACGAACACCATGAGCGATCTGGTCGACGGCTGGTGGGCCGACACCAGAGCGCACGGTATCGACAGTGTTCGGATGCTGTCTGGCCGCCGCTCCGACGTCGACATGCTCAACCAGCTCGCCCGGACGCGGATGGAAGCCGAAGGCCTACTCGCCGGACCAGCCTTCGAGGCCCGGACGGGATTGCGATTCCAGGCTGGGGACCGGATCGTGGTGCGGACCAACTGGTACGCCCACGCCGACCTCCGCAACGGACAAACGGGAACTATCACCCACGTTGACCCCGATTCCGGTCAGCTCACGTTCAGACGTGACCACGACCGGGTTGAAGTGGTCCTGCCGAGACGGTATGTCGATCAGAGTGTCGACTACGGATACGCCCAGACCATCCACACCGCCCAGGGCCACACCTACGACCGGGTCCATCTCTACGTCGACCAGGCGATGACCGCTGAGCATGGCTACACCGGCCTATCCCGAGCGACTGGTGAAACCCACATCTGGATGGCCGACCCGCCAGGACCCACCGGCGACTGCGGTCATCTTCACTGTCGACCCGCGGTCGAGAACCGTATCGACAGCCTTGTCCGCCAGCTCGCCACCAGCGGCGTCCGCCCCGCCGCGACCGAATCCCCATCAGGCACAGAGACGATGACCGACCGCCAGCTGATCGATCGACGCGAAGAACTCTTCCAACTGTTCAAAGACGGCCCCCTAAACGAGCCGACCATCAACTCCGCCGCCATCGACCGTGGATCCATGGGAGCCGAGGCGGTGGCGCGACGAAGTCGCTGGATCGACGAGAACGCCTACCTAGTCGACGAGTACAGGGACGTCCTCCAGGAGATCGACAGGCGTGTCGCCGCCCGAACGGTGGTCTGGCAGATCAACCCGCCAGAAGATCTTCTCGTTGAGATCGGATCCCGCTCCGAGTCTCCCAATCCGCAAGCGTGGGATGCCGCAGTGGCCGTCTACGCCAAGACCCGACTGGAGGTAGGGCCCGAGGTCGACCTCCTCGACCCATCAGTAAGACAAGCCTCGCAATGGCGCGACTTAGTACTCCAGCCGGTCGAAACGCCAGCGCCGACATTGAGGCTCACCGGATGAGTCCTGCGACGTCGCAAGTTATCTTGCAGTCACCGCTTAGACAAGGTAACTTGTGACCCAGCCACGAATTGTCGACAGTGCGAGAACGCACGGTGTTAGCGATGAGATCATCGTCCATGCCTTCAACAACCCGATACTCGTCGGGGACCTCGACGAGCGAATGACGATGTTCATCGGACCCGATCGTGCCGGCAATCTCTACGAGATCGGAGTTGTCGGCACCGACGAGGGCCCGATCGTTGTCCACGCAATGAAAGCTCGCCCCAAGTACCTCAGGTGACCGATGCCACGAACCGCTGAAGAGATCATCAACCAGGCCGAGGAGTTGGCTACTCGCTTCGAAAACCACGAGCCAGACGCCGACGACATCCGGGACGCGAGAGCCCTCCGAGAGCTACGCCATGCCTTCCTCGCCCGAGCCGAAGCTGAACAAAGCGTAAACGACGCCGTCCGGAGGGCTCGCGTTGACGGACACTCCTGGGCGTCCATTGGAGCAATGGTCGGAACGTCGGGGGAGGCGGCTCGTCAGAGATACGGTCAGAATTCACCGAAGTCATAGCGAGACGAACGCCACGAACCTTAATCCCACTCGGTCTGACCACTCACGGTGATGGTGACTAAGAATGACAGGGAGCGCCGAGGTGCCGATCGGGAGCGGTCTCGTGAACGAGCGTTCTCGCTGCATATCGGTCGATATGAGTGCCGACATTCTTCCCGAATAGCTTCGTCCTCGCCCACTACACCGATTGAGTCAAGTTTCTATATATGGGCTTGTGCCTCAC
>JBGTCK010000051.1:0-83719 GCA_041748855.1 Acidimicrobiia bacterium | reverse complement strand
CGAAGAAGGAACCTTCACCGGCAAGAACTACGACCTGATCCAGCTGTCCGGGATCGTCATCCCCGACTCGACCCTCCCCATCGAACTGCGCGGAGGCGGCGGCCTGGGCGGGGTCAACCCATTCACCCCAGAGTTGTTCCGCTAGGCACATCGTCCCTGCGATCGGGGACGTTCGTCATTTAACCGGCGACCCTCCTCGCTCTAGCTTGGTGGGGTGAGAGCAATCCAGGCCGTATCGGCGACCATCGATGGCAATGAGGCTGCTGCGCGCATCGCGCACAAACTCAGCGAAGTGATCGCCGTCTACCCGATCACCCCGGCTTCGCCGATGGGCGAGCTGGCCGACGCCTGGTCGCTGAAGGGCCAACCCAACTTGTGGGGGGTGGTCCCCGAAGTCGTCGAGATGCAATCCGAGGCCGGTGCCGCCGGAGCCATCCATGGTGCGCTCCAGGCAGGGGCGCTATCCACGACTTTCACCGCATCCCAGGGCCTGCTGCTGATGATCCCGAACATGTTCAAGATAGCCGGGGAGCTGACACCGGCGGTGATCCACGTTGCCGCCAGAACCATTGCCACCCACGCTCTTTCTATCTTCGGTGACCATTCCGACGTGATGGCAGCGCGCCAGACCGGATGGGCCATGCTCTCCTCGTCGTCAGTTCAGGAGGCCCACGACTTCGCCCTGGTATCCCACCTCACCACTCTGGAGGCGCGAGTTCCCTTCCTCCACTTCTTCGATGGGTTTCGCACCTCACATGAGATCGCCAAGATCGACCTCATCGGCGACAGCGTGCTTCGAGAACTGGTCGATGAGGGCTTGATCTCCCGCCACCGGCTCCGGGCACTCAATCCCAACCAACCAGTGCTGCGGGGAAGCGCCCAAAACCCTGATGTGTTTTTCCAGGCGCGCGAGGCCGCCAACCCCTTCTACGACAACCTGGCATCGCTCACGCAGGCAACGATGGACCGGGTCGGTGCGCTGACCGGGCGGCACCACCGGCTATTCGAGTATCACGGTTCCCCCGTCGCCGAAGACGTGGTCGTGTTGATGGGCTCTGGTGCTGGGGCGGCGACCGACGCTATCAAGCACATGGCAGACGAGGGCCGACGGGTGGGCCTGCTCGTGGTCAAGCTGTACCGTCCGTTCGACATTGCTGCTTTCAGTGACGCGCTTCCCGCCACCACGCGTCGCGTTGCAGTCCTGGATCGGACGAAGGAACCGGGTGCCGTCGGTGACCCTCTGTATCTCGATGTCGTGGCCGCCCTGGCCGAGAGGGGCCGCCGGGACGTGGAGGTTGTTGCCGGTCGCTACGGCCTGTCGTCGAAAGAGTTCACACCTTCGATGGTCGCTGGCGTATTCGACGAAATCGCTCGCGTCGGCGGGCGGAGGCATTTCACAGTTGGCATCGCCGACGATGTGACCGGGCTTTCCATCGACTACGACCCTGACTGGCACCGGGAGCCTGACCACGTCAAGCGAGCCCTCTTCTACGGGCTCGGTTCCGATGGGACGGTCGGCGCCAACAAGAACTCGGCAAAAATCGTAGGCGAGTCGACGTCGCTCTATGCCCAGGGGTACTTCGTCTACGACTCGAAGAAGGCAGGTTCGCGGACGGTGTCCCACCTCCGGTTCTCCCCGGAGCCCATTGATTCGACCTATCTCATCGATAGGGCCGATTTGGTCGCGGTCCATCAGTTCGAGTTGGTCGGAGTGACCGACGCCCTCGATCGTGCAGCCCCTGGAGCGACCGTGCTCCTAAACAGCCCCTACGGCCCGGACGCAACCTGGAGCCACATCCCCGACGGTGCAAAGCTGAAGATCCTCGACAAGGGTCTGGTCGTGTGGGCTGTGGACGCCCTGGCAATAGCGCGGGAGGCGGGACTGGGAATGCGAACCAACACCGTGCTCCAGACCTGCTTCTTCGAACTGGCGTCGATTCTTCCGACGAACGAGGCGATAGCCGCAATCAAGGGCCAGATCGCCAAGACCTACGGCAAGATGGGTGAGGTGGTGGTCCGCCGTAACAACGAAGCGGTCGACCAGGCTCTGGCGGGCCTGTACCGGGTGGAAGCCGGTGGTGTCGGCGCGAATATCACCGTTCGGTCGATTGTCCCCGACATCGCTCCCGACTTTGTCCAGAGGGTGACGGCCATCCTGATGGACGACAGAGGCGACCACCTCCCCGTCTCGGCGATGCCGGTCGACGGGACGTTCCCGACCGGGACCGCTCGTTGGGAGAAGCGTTCGATCGCCAACGAGATCCCGATCTGGGTCCCGGACCTGTGTATTGACTGCGGGCGGTGTGCTCTGGCCTGTCCTCATGCGGCGATACGCCTCAAGGCTTTTGTGCCCGACGGTGGGGCGCCAGAAGGGTTCCTCTCCAAGGACCCGACCGGGAAGGACTTCCCTGGCAAGCGGATCGTCGTCCAGGTCGCCCCCGATGACTGCACTGGATGCGGCGTCTGTGTCGACGTCTGCCCGGCGCACTCCAAGGAGATGGCAAAACACAAGGCGATCAACATGGAGTTGAAGGACCCGCACCTCGATCGGGAGCGGGCTAACTTCAGCTACTTCCTCGAGATTCCAGAGATCGACCGCAGCGAGGTCAAAGTGGCCACGGTCAAAGGCTCCCAGTTCCTCGAGCCCCTCTTCGAGTTCTCCGGCGCATGCGCCGGCTGTGGGGAGACTCCCTACCTCAAGTTGCTCACCCAACTGGTGGGGGACCGGGCCATCATCGCCAATGCGACGGGCTGCTCTTCGATCTACGGGGGCAACCTCCCCACCACGCCGTGGACCAAGAATGCGGAGGGGAGAGGTCCGGCGTGGGCCAACAGCCTGTTCGAGGACAATGCCGAGTTCGGGCTCGGGATGAGACTCGCCCAGGAGACCCAGCGCCAGGACGCCATCCTGCTGGTGACCGCGCTGGCCATCGAATTGGGGCCACTCGCCGAGGAGATCCTCGAGACAGCCGCCAAGAATGACCGCTCCGATCTCGACCTGCTGGTTGGAACCCAACGCAAGCAGGTGGCTGCATTGAAGGAGAAACTCGCCGGACTCGATGGTCCGCTGTCCCGACGACTCGACGGCGTTGCCGATTCTCTGATCGAGACCAGCATTTGGATCGTCGGCGGTGACGGCTGGGCCTACGACATCGGATTCGGGGGCCTCGACCATGTTCTCGCCTCGGGACGCAACATCAACATCCTGGTGCTGGACACTGAGGTGTACTCCAACACCGGTGGCCAGGCATCGAAGGCAACGCCTCGTGGCGCCATCGCCAAGTACGCAGCCGGGGGGAAGAAGACCGGGAAGAAAGACCTCGGCCAGATCGCGATGTCATACGGGAATGTCTACGTTGGCCAGGTGGCAATGGGGGCCAACCCGACTCAGACGGTTCGGGCGTTTGCCGAAGCCGAACAACACGAGGGAGTCTCACTACTGATCGCCTACAGCCCCTGCATCGCACACGGGATCGACATGTCCACGCAGATGAGCCACCAGAAAGATGCGGCAGCCTCGGGCTATTGGCCGCTCTTTCGTTTCGATCCGGCCCGTGAGGTGGCGGGCGACCCGGCCTTGTATCTCGACAGCCGCCAGCCGACGATTCCCTTCAAGGAATTCGCCAGCAAGGAAGCAAGATTTGCCATGCTCGGCAGGGTGAATCCCGAGCAGGCGGACGCCCTGATGAAGGACGCTCAAAAGGACATTGATGACCGCTGGCACTTCTATGAGCAGATGGTGACGATCCACCGGACGGCCGAATACGCGGAGGTTGAGGA
Source organism: Acidimicrobiia bacterium (assembly GCA_041748855.1). Classification (GTDB taxonomy): domain Bacteria; phylum Actinomycetota; class Acidimicrobiia; order Spongiisociales; family ZC4RG35; genus MA-ANB-1. The sequence goes on along the minus strand of JBGTCK010000051.1, from coordinate 79,939 downwards.
ATGAGTGTGGATCTGTCGGTCGAGTATCTGGGGTTGGCTCTGGCGCACCCCGTTGTACCTTCTGCGTCGCCACTCACAGGCGACATCGACCACATTCTGGCCCTTGTCGAGGCAGGTGCCCCAGCCCTGGTGCTGCCCAGCTTGTTCGAGGAGCAGATCGAACACGATGCGATGGCCGTCCACCACGGGATCGAGCAGGGGGCTGGAGGCTTCGCCGAGGCAGCTTCGGGATACTTCCCCGACTTGAACGACTACAACACAGGCCCCAGCCAGTACCTCGATCTGGTTCGCCGGGCGCGCAACGAGGCGGGAGTGCCTGTCATCGCCAGCCTCAACGGGGTCTCCACGGGTGGCTGGTCGCTGTACGCCAGGGTCCTAGCCGATGAAGGCATCGACGCTCTCGAACTGAACGTCTACCGGGTTGCTGCTGACGTCGAGGAGTCATCTGCCCACGTCGAACTGGGCTACCTGAAACTGGTCGAGTCGGTCAGGTTGGCAATCGATGTCCCGCTGGCGGTAAAGATCGGTCCTTACTTCTCGGCCATGGGATCGATGGCCCGCCGCCTTGTTGATGCCGGGGCCGATGCGTTGGTTCTGTTCAACCGGTTCTACCAGCCGGACTTCGACCTCGAAACCATGGAGGTCGCCCCGAATCTGGTCCTCTCCAACCCGTACGAGCTGCGGCTGGTGCTCAGGTGGTTGGCGATCCTCTATGGACGTGTTGAAGCCGATCTGGCGGCCACTACCGGTGTCCACGAGCCGGAAGACGCGGTCAAGTGCCTACTTGCCGGGTCCAGCGTTTCGATGATGGCCTCTGCCCTGCTCCGCCACGGGCCGGGCCAGCTCACAAAAGTGAGAGATGGTCTCGAGGCGTGGCTGGAGACCAATGGATATGATTCGGTGAGCCAAGCCCGGGGCAGTCTCAGTCAGCGAGCGATAGCCGACCCGGTCACATTCGAGCGGGCCAACTACATGAGGACGCTCACTTCCTACTCACCGACGTGGTGACCGACGCAGAAGGTCGGTGTATGCAGAACAACTCAGGGGCATCGGAGCCGCAGGGCTTCCCGGATTGAGCAGTCAGCCGACCAACCACTAGATTCCCCGAATCGCTTCGCAGGACACCCGCCAAATTGATGTGACGCCATGGAAACTCGTGGCTGTCGGGCTGGTCGCCGGGATCCTCGGCGGCGGGCTCGGGGTTGGCGGAGGCATCATCCTGGTTCCGTTGCTCATCTGGGTGGGCCTCGACCGCCACCGTGCCCACGCCACATCGCTCGCCGGCATCATCCTCATCGGTGTAGTCGGTGCGATGAGCTTCGGGTATTCAGGTGAGTTGCGACTCGATGTCGGGTTGAGTATCGGTTTGGGAGGTGTGGTCGGTTCGATTCTCGGTGCCAATGCGATGAATCGAATGACTGCCCGCTCGCTCACAATCGTGTTTGGTATCGTTTTGTTGGTCGCTGGCGTGAGGATGGTCTCGGGAGCGGCGCCGCTGCCTGGGGCGGGAGACCTCTCCACTGCAGCCATTGTTGCGATATCGATCGGAATCGGCCTCGTTGCGGGCTTCTTCGCAGGCATCGCCGGCGTCGGTGGGGGCGTTGTCAACGTTCCGGCAGCAGTTTTCTTCATTGGCCTTGCCCAGCACGAAGCACAAGGCACCTCGTTGGTAGCGATTGTCCTCACCGCCATCGCCGGGACCTGGGCCAACTTCCGCAACGGTCGAGTGGTCCCCAAGGACGGCCTCCTGGCCGGGGCCGGAGGTGCGGTCGGTTCCTTGCTTGGGAGCCGGATCGCCTTGGGCGCGAATGAGGACACCCTGGCTTTCGCCTTTGGTGTCCTCATCCTTCTCGTCTCGCTGCGCACCCTTTATCGGGTGCTGCGACCGTCTCAGTCCGCCCGAGCCACCTCGGGCTGATTCTCCTCTGATTCGTCGGACCGGAGGAATACGGGAACGACGATGGCGAGACCGATGCCGAGCAGGACAAGTGGCCAGAACCAGCTCCCGGCGTTCACGAACACGTCGATCAGAGCGTCAGTGTTGTTGGGTATGAGGAACAGAAGTCCGAACCCGGTGAAGACGAGCCCCGATACGAAAGAGAGTGTGTCGAATTTGTGTGGTTTCATTTTCTTGTTCCTTTAATTGTTGGCCGGGATGATGTCGATGTCGATTTCGCCGATGGCCACCGAAGCCTCGAGGTTGACAGAGCCCCTGGAACCCGGGGAATTCAGGGATAGTTCCGGGCTCAAGCCGGACGATTGAGCCCGGTGGAATTCGATATGGCCGATGCCCACTTCGGCGAAACCGGTGACCGCCACGTCCTCGGGGAGTAGGACCCGTAGCGAACCGATGCTCATGTCAATGTCGATGTCGACGTTTTCACCGTCCCAGGGAAGGGCGCTGAGGTCGATCACCATTTCTCCGAAGGAATGGTCGTAGTCATCCTGCAGCTCCCCGAAGCTGGCCGGTGTATGGCTGGAGGTGGAGGAGTCCCAGTCCCGGAAGTCATACTCGAGGGCGGGTGAGCCGAAGAGGAAGGGAAGGCCGAGGACTCCAACGAGGATCAGCCACCTCGCCCTGCCCACGAACGCTCCCACTATCAAACCCAATCCGAGGATTGCTATCGCAAGAGCGATGTAGTGGCGAGGGCTCGGGTCGATCGACGTGGTGACGTTGTCGAGCAGGGCCAGCACACCGAGGGCAATTGCCATCACCCCGAATGTCACCCTTCCCAGGATCGACTTGGGGCGCGAGGCTGCCGGCGGTGGCAGTATCGGGGGTGTCGGTGTTGGCGTCGGGCTCTGCGGCGGAGGAGTGGCCGAACCGGATCCTCCATCGACATGCTCGACGATTTCGGTTGTGTCGCTATCCATCCGGGTAGTAGTTGTCATTTGTTGAACTCCCTCCTTTGGCTTGGTGGACTCGTTGAACAGGCGCGGGAGTTCGCCCGAATAGAGCAGGAGACCGATAGCCAGCAGCCCGACAGCCCAGATCACGCCTCCGGAGAGGAATGCGATGTTGTCGAGCAGGACCAGGATCGCGATGAATATCAGAGCGATGCCGATCCACGAGCCGGTGCCGGTGGTTCTTGAGAAGAACCTTTCGGCGATCGTTTCTGGTTCGTCTTCTGATCGGATGAAGGCCCACAGCGCCGCATACACGGCAAGTCCGAGCCCTCCACCGAAGCTGAAGATTATGAACAGCACTCTGATCAGCCATACCGGCAGATCGAGGCGCTTGGAGAGTCCGGCGGCAACCCCGCCGAGAATCCGGTCGTCCAGGGGACGGGTGAGTTCGTTGCTCCCGATCGGGGGCGGGGGAGAAGTTGGATTCTCCGTGGTCGTAGTTTCTTGTTCCATGATCAAATCATCCACGTTGCGGAGCGAGAGGACAATCGGGGACGACCCTGAACGTTCCCTTAGGTGCTCAGGGGAATCCCCGATTGAGGTCGGTGGCCGGAACGGCGATGATCTAGTTGATGGAACCGAGTTTCGACCTGTACCGGCGACGGTCCGATCGAATCGCCGCCGGTGTTGCCGGAGGCGTGGCTGATTCGCTGCGTGTCCACGACACCTTCGTGCGAGCGGCCTTTGTCAGCCTTACCACGATCTGGGGACTGGGCTTCTTCCTCTACATCATCCTGTGGCTCATGAGCTTCGACGATGTCGACGACCGTGAAGTGGAGATGGTCGATGGACAACAGGGAATCGGTCTCGGGCTTGCGTTTCTCGGATTCCTTCTGCTCGCCCGGGTGTTTGGCTGGTGGCCGGATGACGCCCTGGTCTGGGTTGTCACCGCGATCTCCTTCGGCGTGGCCGCCCTCACCGATCGGACCCTTCCATCACCTCTGACTTCGCTTCTCGACCCGGGCGTGGAACAACCCGGGCGGGTCCGGATCCTCGTCGGGGTGAGCCTCCTGGTTGGGGGCCTCGCCTTTATGGCAAGCAGCATCGGCCCGATTGCAGAACTGGGTGCAGTATTGCTCGCTGTTGCCCTCACCGGACTCGGGCTCTTGGTTGCCTTCGGGCCCTGGGTGCGCCGGCTTGCCCAGGACCTAGGACACGAGCGACGGGAGCGAATACGGCAGGAGGAACGTGCGGAAATGGCGGCCCATCTCCACGACTCGGTGCTGCAGACCCTCGCCTTGATCCAGCGGTCGGATGACCCGGTGCGGATGGGCCTGCTGGCGCGCCACCAGGAGGGGGAGCTGCGCGATTGGCTCTATGGGAACATGCCTCTCGACGGTGTCGATCTCATGTCCACGGCGTTGCGAGGGATCGCAAGCAAGGTGGAACAGGACCATCAGATCCCGGTCGACGTGGTCACGGTGGGAGATGCAACTCTCGATGAGCCCCTCCGGGCCCTCCTCGGCGCTGCGAATGAGGCGATGGTCAACGCCGCCAAACATTCGGGTGCGGACCGGGTGTCGACTTACATGGAAGTGGATGACAGCAACATCGAAATCTTCGTGACCGACCAGGGCAAGGGATTCGACCTGGCCGAAGTCGGGCCCGACCGCAAGGGCATCGAGAATTCGATTATTGCCCGGGCGGAGAAGGCAGGGGCACAGGTGAGCATCGAATCCGAGCCAGGCGAGGGCACCGAAGTTGCGATCAGCTTGAGTCTGGAGGAGCGTTGAGCACCAAGGTGTTCCTGGTCGATGACCACAGGCTGTTTCTCGCCGGGGTCCGCTCCGAACTGGCCGATGAGTTCTCGATTGTCGGCACCGCCCACGATGTAGATGCAGCAATCGACGGCATCCGCAATTTCAAGCCCGATGTGGTTCTCATCGATGTGCACATGCCCGATGGCGGGGGAGTGGCAGTGGTCGAGGGAGTGGCGGAGACGAACCCCGACATCAAGTTCCTTGCCCTATCGGTTTCCGACAGCGCCGAAGACGTGATCGCGATGATCCGTGCCGGGGCACGCGGTTACGTGACCAAGACCATCGGCCCCGAGGAACTTGCCGATGCGATCCGTCGGATCCATGCCGGAGATGCGGTGTTCTCGCCACGGCTCGCCGGCTTTGTGCTCGACGCCTTCGCCGGAGCGATTCCCTCCACAGAAGACCCGGAGATGGACCAGCTCACTGTCAGAGAGAAGGACGTACTCCGTCTCATCGCCCGAGGTTTCGCCTATAAGCAGGTAGCCCGAAAGCTCAACATTTCCATCAAGACCGTCGAAACCCACGTCTCCTCGGTCCTCCGCAAACTCCAACTCTCCAACCGCCACGAGCTAGCCCGCTGGGCCAGCAAACGCCGGATCGTCTAGAAACGCCTACTAAGACTCTACGTCTCATATTGATCGCTGGAGCAATGGATCAGCTGAGCCTGACGACCGGACTGAACTGGAGCTCATGGGCATCACTATTGATACGCCACGACCTAGGAAAATATCAGGGGTGCTTGTACGCAACGCCGCCCTTGAAGACATGGGTGATGTTGGTGGGGTCGGCGAGGATGCCGACGTCTGCTGAAGGATCGCCGGAGACACAAATCACGTCGGCGTCGTAACCTTCGAGGAGCTGGCCCGACTTGGGAGCCTGTGGGCCCAGGGTTACGGGACCATTGGCGGTGGCAGCTTCGATCGCCTGGAGATTGCTCATCCCGTCCTTGACCATCCAGCCGAGCTCCTCGGCGTTGCGGCCCCACATCCCGGTCGCCCAGATGTCGGTTCCCAGTGCAATCCGGACGCCCTTGTCGATCGCCAGCGACACCGCCTCGCTGTGCCTCTGGGCAGCCACTTCGCCCTTTCGTCGAGCATATTCGGGCAGCCCTTTCAATCCGGCTTCGGACATCAGATGTTCGACGATGAATCGAGTCGGAACGAGGGTGGCATCCTTCGCCACCATCAGTTCGGCGGCTTCCTCGTTGAGATAGGTGCCGTGTTCGATCGTCTTCACCCCGGCCTCGAGGGCGGCGATGATGCCGCGGCTCCCGTGACAGTGAGCGCCGACAAGCCGGCCCATGCGGGTTGCCTCATCGACTATCGCCTCGAGCTCCTCCCTGGAGAATTGGGGAAGGATGGGATCGTCGAGCTCGCTCATGACGCCGCCGGAGGCGTGGATCTTGATCACCTTGGCGCCAAGCCGAAGCATCCGGCGCACAGCAGCGCGGCACTCGTCAGGGCCATCGCAAATATTGTCCTCGCCCCAATGGGCCTGGATCAGGCTTCTCGCCTTCTCCAGGGGCATTCCGTGGAAGTCCCCGTGCCCACCGGTCTGGGACAGCATCGCCCCGCTCCCGTAGACGTTGGGGCCGACCACCCATCCCTCATCGATGCTGCGACCCAGGAAGGTGCCGTACCCGCCCATCTCACGCACCGAGGTGAAACCGGCATCCAACACGTTGCGGGCGTCGTGGGTGACCCGCATTGCTGCCATCTGCGGCCGGAGTCCTGACATCTCGTCGAAGTTCGCCGTGAGCAGGCCGAGGAAGTGGCCGTGGCACTCCCACATGCCGGGCATCACCGTATCTGTGGTGATGGTCTCGCCATCGCCGACGTTCGGGGCGCTGTCGGTCGGCCCGGCGTACGTGATCCGGTTGTCTTCCAAGACCACCGTGCCGTTGCTCACCGGCTCCCCCCGGCCAGGAATCAGTGTCGTGGCGTCGATTCTGGTGGTTGTCATGCGGAGATGACTTCGCCTGCAGCCATGTTGGCCACACGCACGCCCCCGAAAGCGACGAAACCTCCGATATGGACGACTGTCACGTCAGCCTTCGAGTCGGTGGCGGTGAGGTCGTCAAAACCTCCCGCGATGACCCTGCCGGTGAAATCGACCTTCCATCCCAACGGGACGACCAGGTCGAGGCCTCCGAAGACGACGGCGAGGTCGAGATAGACCCCGGTCGGGGCCGGGACTACCTGGCGCAGGTCGAGGCGGGTACCGCCGAACATCGTTAGCACCTTTCCCCCGTAGAACGGATCGGCGGTCGACGTCAGATCTTCACCCTCGAAGATCGCCACCATGTCGACTTCCTGGGTTGTGGGCTGGGCGTTGGACTTGAGCATGAACTTGGCGACGACAGCGCTGCCGACGGCGGCCATCATGCCAAGTCGCATCAGTTTGAATATGAATCTGAGCACGGCATAACCCTATCCGAATTCCGCGTCCAGCGATTCAGATGAGGCGTTCGCCGGCAGTCACCTCGATATCGAGGACGTTGGCTGGTGGCGCAAGGGGACAAGACCAGCGGGGCGAGTGGACACAACTCGGGTGATATGAGTAGTTGAAGTCGAGCACGATGCCGCCAGCGGATCGACCCAGGTCCGCCCCTTTGACAGTGTCGATGAGATACCGCCCGCCGCCGTAGGTTGGGCCAGAATTGGTGCGATCCCGAAACGGGATGAACAAGCCGCCGCCGTAGGCCTCAAGCCAGAACACCCCGAGCGAGTGAGTGTCGCCAGCGAGATCGAACTCGACTCCACCAATCCTGGTGAACATGGTGGTGTCGTTTCCCGAGTTGACCACATCGACCTCGTCATCTTCGTCGGGCCGGAACACGCCTGCTGTGCGCCATTCGGGCCCGTATGCGAAAAAGGGGAGCGAGGCAAATGCCTCTCTGTCTTCGATCGGAGACTGGGGGTGGGTTGCAAAAAGGCGGTCCCGCGATCGGCGCCAGGACTTCCAGGTCGACTGAGATGGCTCCGAACGGCGGACGGCGCCGTAGAGATCGGCGACCTGGCTTCGGTAGTCGACCAGCTCGAGGTAGTTGCTCATCGTTGTTGGCAACCCATTTAAGTGCTCACCGAATTCGTTTAATACCTTGACGGATGATTCTCAACCGATATTGTTGTTCCGTCGAGTAAAGAGGTACTAGTGAACGAGAAGCGCAATATCGCATTCACCCAGCAGCAGACTGGCTTTGTCGCGCCCGTTCCGACATCCGACGGCGGCGCAGCCAACGTCAACCGGCAGCCTCTTGATCCATGATTTGATCTTCACAATCGTTTCGTGAGCAGGCCGCCGGATCACCCCGGCGGCTTTCTTTTTGCCCCGATCAAATGAAGAAGAGAATCAGGATTTGAAATGAACAAGGAATTACGAGAAATACAGGAGCACGGACGATGTAGTTCCGAAGGAGAGCACGAGTGGTTCTTCTCGGAGCGCCCCGCCGAGATGGCCCAGGCCCAGGAGGTCTGCGCCGGCTGTGATCTAAGGGTGCGATGCCTTCAGATCGCCTTGAGCGAGGGCCACGACTGGGGAGTCTGGGGCGGTGTCATCTTCTGGGATGGCCAACCGTTCCACCGGCGCCGCGGTCGCGGTCGTCCCAGTCATTCCGAGAAAGGCCTGCCCCTCGAGGCAGATCTTTCCCAGCTGTGGGAGCTGGTCAAGTCCGCTTGATCGGGTCCCCGCCACCAGACCGAAGGCCGGACGGAGCCAGGGTCAGGAGACTGCGAGCTCGCGGAGAGCCCCGGGTGTCGAAGGGTGCCTCATCTTGGCGAGTGCCTTGGCTTCGATCTGGCGGATCCGCTCTCGGGTGACGTCGAAGTGGCGGCCTACCTCATCGAGAGTCGCCGGGATCGTTCCGTTCAAGCCGTAGCGCATCTCGATGATGGTCCGCTCCCGATCGTTCAGCCTGTCGAGGATGTGACGGAGGTCTTCGATATTGAGCTTGGATGCAATGAGGTCGAAAGGCGTGGCGGCTTCGTCATCGGCGATGAAGTCACCGAGTGTCGCGTTGTCTTCGCCGATCGGCTCGGAAATCGAGATCGGCTCCGGTGCCACTTTCCGTGCCTCGATGAGCTTCTTCACGGTGAGCCCGGACTCTTCAGCCAATTCGTCGTCGGTCGGCTTCCGACCGAGACGCCGTGTGAGGTTCGACTCGGCGGTCTGCATCTGAGTGATGGTGTCCATCATGTGGACCGGCACCCGGATCGTCCGGCTCTTGTCGGCGATTGCCCTGGTGATGGCCTGGCGGATCCACCACGTTGCATATGTGGAGAACTTGAAGCCCTTCCGGTACTCGAACTTTTCCACAGCCCGGATCAGGCCGAGGTTGCCTTCCTGAACGAGGTCGAGGAACGGGAGGCGGGCGTGTCCGTAACGTTTGGCGATGGAGACCACCAGTCGCAGGTTGGCTCTGATGAAGGTCTGGCGGGCTTCTTCACCGGTGCGGATCAGTCGTTTCAGCTCACGCCGTTTGGCAGAATCTGTTTCGTCGGGCAAGGCAGCTTCGGCCTTTTTCCCGATTTCGATGGCCTTGGCGAGTTGGACCTCGTCTTCGGCGGTGAGCAGCATGTAGGTGCCGATCCCGTCGAGGTACTGCCGGACCGCCTCGTCGCTTACTTCTCGTCTGATGGATGCGCTCTTTGCCATTGTGGTTCTATTCCTTGGCCAGCGTAGGAACACGACCGGCCACTATTGAGGATTTATCAACAGGCTCGTATATCGGGTGAACCCCCTGGAAACTGAATGGTTCCCGGGGACCAATCTGTCCTCGCGCGAACGGTCTAGTCCCGATCTCGAGGTGGTGAAGGAAACCACTTGTCGTAGAATCGCTGCTCCCGGGCGTTTAGCTCAGTTGGCTAGAGCACTGCCCTTACAAGGCAGGGGTCGGGGGTTCGAGTCCCTCAACGCCCACTAATCCGGCCTGACTGTCCGCCTGTCCTCGTTACAGTCTGAGGACATGGTCGAACTGGACTTTTCAGACCTTGCAGCGTTGCACCAGCTCGGAGATGACCCGATCCCGCCTGTCGTTCTCGAAATCGCCGCCGGCCACGCTCTCGAACTCGTCTGGCGGAATGAGTTGGGGGGATTGACGTTCGGGTTCGACGATCGGTTCGTCAAGTGGAACCCTCGGTCCACCGGGATCGATCTCGACCGGGAGCGACTCCGTCTCGAGTGGCTCTCGCCCCGACACCCCGCGCCCGGCGTCATCGATTTCGGGGCAGACGAGACGGCGCAATGGCTCGTGACGACGGCACTGCCCGGCACACACGCCGTCGGAGATAGGTGGCGTGCCCGGCGGTCCGAGGCGATCCGGGCGATCGCTATCGGACTGAGGGCGATCCATTCGCTTCCCATTGGCGACTTTCCAACAGCCTGGGCGGCTGAGACTTGGGCCGGCCGCCGACCGGTATCACTGGGGCAGGCCCCGCCGTTGGACGATCCGGTCATTGCCCACGGCGATGCCTGCGCCCCGAACACTCTCATATCTCCTGACGGCGAGTGGGTGGGTCACGTCGACCTCGGCGACCTCACGGTTGGCGACCGGTGGGCTGACCTCGCAATTGCGTCACTCAGCCTGGATTGGAACTTCGGCGAGGGACACCAGGATGAGCTCTTCGAGGAATACGTTATCGAGCCCGATGCAGACCGCATTCGCTACTACCGCGCGTTGTGGGACCTGGAGTCGTAGAACAGGCTGACGCACTGCCAAACAAATGAAGATGTTTGAGCGCCTGCGCCCGGGGGAAAGCGTGGCGACTTATCTCATCGAGGCCGGGTTGCTCCTTCAGCATGCGGCCGGAAAGGAACTCTGGACCCGTGATCGGATCATTCATGGCGGCTGTTCGCCGCTGCCTGCTTGTCATCGCCGTCTTCTTTGCCTTGTTCGCCAACAACACGGCTATGGCCAACCCTGTCGAATGCGACGAGGCTTGGGAACGGTTCGCTCTGGTGGTTCGCCAGGAAGCCCGCCGCGGTCTGACCATGGAGCGCCTCGAGCAAATCAACGAGTACCTCCCCATCGTCGAGGCTTGCGCTGAGGAGTCGGTCGGGGAGTGGGGCTCTGACGTGGATCGTTGGGGGCCACTGGTTGCCTCGTACTTCCGACCTGAAGACGTCTCGCGCGCCCTCTGTTTGATGGAACTGGAGAGCGCAGGTGACCCGTCAGCGAGGAATCCGACCTCGGGAGCTTCGGGCCTGATGCAGGTGATGCCCTTCTGGGCGGCTCATTTCGGTCACGACACCCACGAACTCTTCGATCCGTGGACCAACCTCGAAGTGGCTGCTCAGATCCGTGACCAGCAGGGCTGGGGCGCCTGGAGCCCTTACGTTCGGGGTTCGTGCCGCTGAGTCGACCCTACTTGACGAGGTCGATGGTCAGCGGGTAGCGGAACTGCTCGCCACGGGAGGCAGCCATCCCACCCTGGATGACGAGTACCAGCCAGATGACAAGGGCGACAATCACCGCGGGTATTGCCAGCAAGAAGCCGATCCCGAGTGTGAAAATCCCAATGATGCCCACGGCGATGGAGCCCACGATGGTGTAGATCAGCACCGAGATGTTGAAGTTGAGGGCGTGAGCGCTGTGGGCGGCGATGTAGGCATCACTGTCCTTTTTCACGAGCCACACCACCAGGGGGCCGATGAGGGATGGGACCCCGATAAAGGCAATCAACGCAGACAGGTGGGCGGCCATCGCCCAGTTCTTCCGGTCGGCGTCGCTCATCGGGCGCGGGGGCTGAGGGGCAAAGCTCTGTTCTTCGGTCATGCAATCGATGATAGGCGGGGTCACCAGTTGCGCCACCCGCTCGGCTAAGGCGAGACTATCGCTTTGGTCTCGTCTCCGACCATCCGTGTCGTGTAAGTTTCGGCTGTTGACGCCTGAGGAGGAATGATGCGAAGGTTTCTGATACTCGCCACGGTTCTGGCGATGACGATGGTCCCGCTGACAGCGGGAGCCGACACCGAGGAGAACCCCGTCCATTTGGGATTAGGAGACTCCGTTGCCTGGGGGTTTGGTGCGTCCGACCCCTTCACCGACGGTTATGTGCCGCTCGTCAACCAGCGTGCACCTGACCTTTATTGCGTGGAAGAAGCGTCCGGTTGCGCCACAGTCGATTTGGTCAACCTGGCAGTGCCCGGTGCAACATCGACATCACTGATCGCCAATCAATTGCAGCCGGCGCTTGAGTTGCTGGCTGCTCGAAACTCCGATGCCAACCCTTCCAACGACGTGGTACTGGTGACGGTGACCATCGGAGGCAACGACCTGTTCAACCCGGTAATCGCCGCCTGCTCCGGAGGAGTGACGCCGGAGTGCACCGAGGTGATTGCAAACGGGTTCGCCACCTACACGGCGAATCTCGGTCTAATCCTGGGATCGCTCCGGGCTGCGGCTGGACCTGAGACCGAGATTGCGATGATGACCTATTACAACCCGCTCGGTGCCTGCTTCCTGGCCGACCTCGCCCCTCTCGCCGATCTGGTGCTGGAGGGTGGTGGTCCGCTTCCGTTCGGGTTCAACGACATCATCCGCGGGGTCGCGGCAGCCACCGGTGCGACGGTGGTGGAGACCTACGGTGAGCTGAGGCGGGATGACTTCGTCGGTGGCGATGACTGCCTCCATCCTGATGACAGCGGTTACAAGAAGATCGCAAAACTATTCACCAACACTCTGGGGTAGCGCGAACGCTGCAGTAGACCGCAACCCAACGCCAACACTCGCCAGCAGACGCTTGGTCCGCCTGCCGGGCGCCTGACTCGGCCTTGCTCTCGCAGATCTGCTGGCCGGACCTCGTCTATTCCGTGATGGCCGGGCGCGCGTGGTCGGATTTCCGACAATTTGTCGGCAAATACCGGAGGAGCGGGTCATGACTGGCGTAGACCGCTGAAACCGGGATCGAGATCGATCTGCCCGGAGAGGTCGCCGGCGATGCCAAGTCGGGCGATTTCGGGATGGGTATCAGCCCTAAATAGGCGGCACCCCCCTGCCGATAGTAGGACATGAATTCGACCGCGTCCCTGGGAGCGGGCACCAAGAGATGGCTCGCCCCGGGCTTTGTCATGGTGCTTCTCGTCGCCGGGATCTTCACCGTGATCGTTTCCCCGGATGGCTCCGAGATGGCCGACATAATCGGATTCCTCGGCCTGATCCTCGGCATGTCCACGGCCGGCATACTCTTCCTCCGACGATCTCGGAGCCTGGAGCGGTCCGAGCGCATCGTCTGGCGGCTGATCGGCGGAGGAACGTTCCTGGCGATGATGGGCGTGCTGGTCACCGGGATTCTCACCGAGCTCGGTGCCGACGTTCAATCAGTTGGCCCTTTCGACACCTTCTTCCTCGGGGCGTATGCGACACTGCTAGTGGCGTTGATCATGCTCGCCCGGGTCGAATCAGGTGGGCGGGAGTGGCTTCCAACCATCCTCGATGCCCTGGTCGGCGGTATCTCACTGGCAGTTCTGGTGTGGGTAACATTATTCCAGGACCTGATCGAGAGCTTCGCAGGAGCCCCCTGGTGGCGGACGTTGATCGCAGCCACCTACCCGATCCTCGATGTGGCGGTGGTGTTCGGGTTGATCATCCTGATCATCCGGCGCAGCCACTTTCGTTTCGACCCCCGGCTTATGCTTCTCGCCCTCGCCCTGAGTGTGCAGGTGGTCTCCGACTTCATCTACCTGCAAACCGGAGTCAACGTCTCATTCGTCGACGCCGCTCCCGCGTGGCCGCTCCTCTTATTGGCATCGACCTTGTTTGTGGCCACGGCAGCAATCGTCGACATCGCCCCGGCGAAACGAGAGTTTCCCGAGTTGGAGGTGCCATTCCTGGCCCTCGTCTGGCCCTACTTGCTCGGTGCGGGTCTGCTTGCGGTCCATGTCGGCACGTATTACCAACTTACCTTGGACCCAGATGCGCGGCTGCTGCTCGATGCCGTACTTGCTGTCGGTATCCTCATCTTCCTCCGCCAGATGGTTTCCATCCGCAACAACCAGAGGAGGGTGGAGAAGCAACGTTCCGAACTGGTTGCGTCTGTGAGCCATGAACTGCGGACCCCGCTGACTGCAATAGTTGGGTATCTCAATCTTCTGACCGATGACGCAGGCGACTTCCCTGAAGACGCCCGCAATGAGATGATCACCGAGGCCAGCAATCAGGCAAACCACATGTCCCGCCTGGTCTCCGACCTGGTTATGCTCGCACGCGGGGTCCATCGCAACCTCCCACTCGAGATCACCGAAGTTTCGGTCTCCTCGATAGTGAACGCGGCGCTCCGGGGCGTCGAACCCGAAGGGACGAGCATCGACGTCGAGATCGCCGCCGACGCCATGGTGCGGGTGGATTCGGGCCGCATTCAGCAAGCGCTCTCGAACCTCCTGAGCAACGCAGTGCGCTATGGCGGTGATACCGCAGTCCTGGTCAGCAAGATCGAGGGTGACGACCTGGTGATCGAGACGCATGACAACGGTGACGGAGTCCCCACCAAATACGAAGCGGTCATCTGGCAGCGTTTCGAACGGGGGGCGAATCGCCTGAACGCGAACAGTCCGGGACTCGGAATCGGGCTGGCGATAGTGGAGGCGATAGTGATGTCACACGGAGGCTCGGCGGCATACCGGCGATCCGAGCGCCTGGGCGGTGCCTGTTTCTCGCTCATCCTCCCTGGGTCCATCGCACAACACGCGGCGCCGTCATCGCTGGTCGGCTCGAACCGCTGAGCTGACACCGCCAAGCGCCGCTCTCGCCCTAACCTCGTCCCATGCCCGACGGTTCTGACGACTTCCAAACTCTGATCGGACCCGACCGCCGACGATTGAAGCTCCCTGGCTGGCAGGGGACCGTGGTGGTCTTGATGATCCTCTTCATCACGGTGGGCCTGGTTGTGCTGGTGCCTAAAGAAGCCCCCGACGTCGATCTCACCGCCCTCGGTTTTGCCGACGAGGCGGTTCCCGCAACGGTTGAATCCGTCGCCAACGAGCCCTGCAGCTACTCAGCTGACCTTCAGTGCTATCTGGTGGCGTTCGACCTGGGCGATGATGGTGGGCCCGTAATCCAGGAGTTCTCTGAAGGGGAGGGCCAACCCGTATTCGACATCGGGGACGGAGTTTTCATCAACGTCACCGGATTCGACGACGGGTCCGTTTCGTATCAATACGCCGATCGGGACAGGCGTGCCTTGGTCGGTGGGGTTTTGCTGCTCTTTGCCCTTGCAGTTGTCGCTCTGGCGCGGGTTCGCGGGCTACTTGCCCTTTTCGGGCTCACCGCAAGTGTCGTCGTGCTGTTGCTTTTCATCGTCCCGGCGATCGTCGCCGGCCGCGATGCTGTGTTGGTTGCCCTGGTCGGCGGTGGCGCCATCGCCTTGATCTCTCTCTACGTGACCCATGGCCCGAACCCGCTGACACACGTGGCGGCCATCGGTGCGTTCGGCGCGTTGGGAATCACAGTGGCTCTCTCCTGGATCGTGTTGTTGCTGGCCCGGTTCTCCGGCTTCGCCGACGAAGAGTCGTTCTACTTGACTGCCGTGCCGGGGATCGATCTCAGCGGGCTGCTCCTTGCCGGAATCGTCCTGGGGACGATCGGTGCTCTCGACGATGTCACCGTCACACAGGCGTCAACGGTTTGGGAAGTGTGCTCCGCCAACGATCAGCTCGGATCTGCCGAGTTGTTTGCAGCCGGCCTCAGAGTGGGCCGGGACCATATCGCATCAACCGTCAACACGCTGCTCCTCGCCTATGTCGGGGCGGCGATGCCGTTGCTCATCCTGTTCAGCCTGTCCGGGATGAGGATGGGTTTCGTGGTCAGTTCGGAGGTGGTCGCGGTAGAAATCGTCCGCACCCTGGTCGGATCGATAGGCCTGGTGGCAGCCGTTCCGCTGACGACTTTCCTGGCGGCGAAGACAGCGGTCTCACATCCGGGCAGGGGCCGGGTCAGCGAAGCAAAAATCCCGGGCTGAGGCTGTCTGCGGGGTCGAACCAGAACTCGGACCTGCCGGTGATGTGTGCCATGCCTTCGATTTCGGGGATGACCGCCTCGACCTTTCCAATTCGAGTCAGCTCCGCGAGGGTGCCGGCGAACTCGCTGCCGACGATGCTCTCCACCACCAGGCGGTCCCCGGGCTGCATGTTTTCCCGGGCGGACTCGATAGCGATATGGCCGGAGACGCCGGTCCCGGTAGGGGAGCGGTCGACCTCGCCGTCGGCGAAGACACAAACGTTTCGCCGATGGTTCGCCGGATCGACGGCCGGCCCGCTGAAGATAACTCCGTAGAGGAACCCGAGCTCAGCGTGGACCGGATGGGTAATCGCGCGGCTAGCCACCACCGCTTTCTTGATACGCCGGCCGAGTTCGACCAACGATCCGCTTTCATCGGGGGGCCAGCGGACTCCCAACGACAGGGCGTCGACATATGCGTAGAAGGCCCCGCCGAAAGCCAGGTCGTACCTCACCTCACCGATTCCGCTGACCTCGATGGTTTCGTCGAGGCTATCGACGTAGGAGGCGACGTTGCGGAAACGGACTCGTTCAACCATCCCGTCCGCATCGTGGTCGGCCACGCTGGTCACCTGCCCGGCCGGGGTGTCGATGCGCAAGGTCGTTTGCGGGACTGAACGGTTGACCATGCCGGTGTCGAGGACAACCTTGGTGACCGCGAGAATGCCGTGGCCGCACATCGTCGAGAACCCCTCGTTGTGGGTGAACAGTATGGAGAAGTCGGAATCGGGTTCGACCGCATCGCCAATCCACCCCCCGTACATATCGCGGTGCCCCCGCGGCTCCCACATCAGCCCCTTGCGCAGGTGATCGAGGTGCTCTGTCGCGAACCGACGACGGTCGAGGACTGTGGTCCCCGGGATCTCCGGGAGTCCGTCGGTCACCACCCGAAACGGCTCACCAGCCGCATGAGAGTCGATCACCCTCAAGGACAACCATCGAGACGGGGGTTGCCAGGAGTTTGCTGCGGTCGTATCCATGGCGTGAGCGTATCCCGTGTTTTTTGGGTTACCCTGCCCTGGTGCCAACAGTCAATGAAATTGCGGAACACCTCGCAGAAAGGACCCGCCCGGAGACCGCAGCTTCGTGGGATCCGGTGGGCCTGCAACTCGGAGACCGGAAGCATCGGGTAGATCGCCTGGGTGTCTGCCATGAGGTGACCGAACAGGTGGTGGCTGCTGTCGAGGCAGACCCCGTCGACCTGCTGATCACGTACCACCCCCTGCTCTTCGAGCCGATCAACCGAATTGTGGACGGCCGGTCTCCCGCCTCCCGGGCGCTGCGCTTAATTCAGTCCGGGGCCGCGCTTCTGGTTACCCACACCGACTTCGACGCTGCCCCGGGCGGCACTGCCGAAGCACTGGCGGCTGTCTTCAAACTTCGTGATATCGAACCTTTTGGAAATGATGAGGAAGAGGGCTTCCCTCCGATTGGCCGGGTGGGTACCTTCGACGCGAAGCTCGGAGTTCTCGATGCAATGGCCACCGATGCCTTCGGGATTGCCGGCCTCCGTGTTTCCGGAGACCGGGAGAGGATGTTGGAGAGGGTGGCGGTGGTGCCCGGCTCGGGTTCGGACCTCATCGACCAAGCCTCGCGTGTGGCGGACGGGCTCGTCACCGGCGACGTCTCCCACCACCGAGCGGTCCGGGCCCTCGACCTGGGCCTGGCTGTGGTCGATCCTGGCCATGTCGCTACCGAACGCCCCGGTATGCCGGGCCTTGTCGCCCTCGCCTCGACCGTTGCCGATGTCGAGGTCATCGACTTCACCGAGGTCGACCCCGAGACCTGGGGTTGACCGGGCTCCCACCATCCAACCGGTTCGTGCACCGACCGGCCGAAAGCCCTCAACACACCACCGGTGGTGCGCCGCTCGAATATTGATGGCGTCTCTCCGGCCCTCGTCGCCCCTGGCTGCGTCGAAAATGCTCGCCGCAGCTCCCCGGCTGCGACTGTGCTTTTCTCCTTGCCAGATGACGCCGATGCCTCGGAGACACGCGCAACCTATTCGAGCGACACACCACTAGCCTGCTTCTCGCATGGAACTAACCAGCCTCGCCGACCTCCTCGATGTCCAGGATCTGGATTCGCAGATCGATCGCCTGCTCGGGGAACGTCAGAATCTCCCCGACCTCGCTGCCTACAAGATCGCCCACGATGAGCTCGAGGTGCTGGCGAAGGAGATCTCCGAGGCGAGCACAACCCTGCGCACACTCGAACTCGACTTCGACAAATCGGAGGGTGAGCTGGAGATCCTCGAATCGAAGCTCAACGAGCACGAGACGAGGTTGTTTGCCGGATCTATGACCGCCCGGGAGACCGAGCACATGCGGCTCGAAGTGGAGAGTCTGCGAGGCCAGCGTGAGGCGATGGAAAGCCGGGTCTTGAAGCTCCTCGACAATGTCGACCCGGTCCGGGAGGAAGTCGGCTCCCTGCAGGCCAGGCACGACGCGCTGGTTGCCGAAAAGGCCCGGCTGGAGGCATCGATCAAGGAAGATTGGAAACGAATCGATGCCGAGATCGCCCGCAAGGAAGAGCGCAAATTCGAGGCGATCAAGCCGGTTGATCCCGATCTCCTCGAGATGTACGAGACCCTGCGCGCCTCCAAAGAGGGTGTGGCTGTCGGGCGCTTCGAGAATGGGGTGTGCGGTGGCTGCAACATGGCGCTTTCTCCTGCGGAGCGAGACGAAGCCCTCAAAGCCGACATCCCTCGCTGCGTTCACTGCCGGCGCATCCTCGTAGCGTAGAACGGCACGGGCGTCCTGAAATGCTGATCTGGCGTCTCGGGGCAACACTCTGGCTGTTTCGTTGGATCTTTCGAGATCCGAAAGTCGACGCCCGTTTCCTCTTCCTCGGGGTGTTGATCCCCGATTTGATCGACCTGCCGATCGGCACCCTGCTCCTCGCCGATCGGTACTCGAAGGGCCAGCTTTGGGCGCACTCGCTTACCGTCGCAAGTGTTTACATGGTGTTTGTGCTGTTGCTGACGAGGCGTGGCAGAAGGAGAAGAGCGTTCATGGCAGTTGGGGTTGCCTGGCTGTTCCACTTGTTGCTCGACGGGATGTGGGCAAACCCGGAGGTCTTCTTCTGGCCCTTCTTCGGGTTCGAGTTCGCGGCCGGGCCAGCCCCCTTCTGGCCGCTCGCCTGGGAGCGCGCGCTTGCCGATCCGTGGCGGTGGGTCCTCGAAGCTGCGGGCGTCCTCTATCTGGTGTGGATGTGGTTCGCAGTGGGTCTCAACATCCCCGAACGCCGGAAGGGTCTACTGGAGACCGGAAGGATCCCTGAACATGTCGTCTAAGAAGCTTCTTGTCGTCGCGGTCCTGATCGCCGCGGCTGGTGCCTGCTCCGGTAACGGAGAAACGGCGGATCAACCTGGCACCGGCGCCGAGACCGCCGAACAAGCAGTCGAAGAGCTCTTTTCGCTGCTGGCGGCCGGAGAGTTTGGCGCAGCTTCTGCGCTGGCCGTGCCAGAGCAGTCTGCGCTGGCAGCTCTTGCCGAGGGTGCTTCTGTCGCCGATGTCGCTTCGGGCCTCCGCGACGGCGACGCTGGCATCGCTTCCAACTTCTGGTCGGGTTTTGCCCAGAGCATCAATTCACTGCTCGGCGACGGCGTCGAGGTAGTCGGGTCGGCGGCTACCACCGCTCAGGGCGTTGAGTTCACCATCGTTGAGATCGCCACCGGATCGGGAGAGACCCACCACATCGCCACCCGGGAGCTAGAGGGCCATCGAGTCGACCTGTTCGCCACGTTTGGGCCTTCACTTGCCAGTCGGCTCTATCCACAGATCGAGCTTCTCTTCGACCAGCCCTCCGAAGATGCGACGTTCATTCTCGCCCAAATGAGGGAACAGGTGCCGTCGTTCTATGTGGCGGCTGAGACTCCGAACCTCGCCCCGAATGTCGTCCAAGACCTGCTTCAGCTGATCGAGTTGATCACCAGGCTGGGATAGCTACCCGCGCAGGGCAGGCAGGACCTCGCTGCCGATCATCCGGATCAACTCCGGT
This sequence comes from Acidimicrobiia bacterium, assembly GCA_041748855.1. GTDB lineage: Bacteria > Actinomycetota > Acidimicrobiia > Spongiisociales > ZC4RG35 > MA-ANB-1. The sequence goes on along the minus strand of JBGTCK010000051.1, from coordinate 60,280 downwards.
TGATCGAGAGACGCCATCTGAAAAGTGACGATGTCGGCCCCGAGCTCGGTGACCAGTGGTTTGTAGGCATCGATGATGTCAGCGGGACTGTTGACTTGCGTGTAGCGGCCGAGCACCTCGTCGCGCGGAAGTTCATCGGCGCGCTCTCGCAGCGTGGCCGGGTCGACGGCTTCGAGCCTTCCCGGGGCGCGCAATCCCCTCCAGGAGTAGAGCGCCTTCCATGCTTCTTCGTCGTTTGCGGCGAACAGAGACCAGCGCGTCGCCAGGACGATCGGGTCGCCGCTCGAGGCTTCCAGCAGCGGCTCGATCACCTTCTCCCGGGTCTCAGCAGGATCCTTCACCGAGGTCACCACGCCCTGGGCCATCTCTCCGGCCAGTTGTGCCGACTTGGGCCCGCCGGCGGCGAGAAGGATCGGGACCGGCCCGGTGGGAGGGGAGTAGAGCTTGGCCCTGTCTGTCTTGTAGAACTCGCCGTCGAATGTGAGCTTCTCCCCGTCGAGGAGCCGGCGCATGATCTCGAGGGCCTCGCGCATGCGTGAATTTCGCTCGGCGTAGGCCGGAAATTCGTACCCGAGGGGGCCTTCGTTGATGTTTTCCCCGGTTCCGACCCCGAGGGTGAACCGTCCGCCGGAGAGCCGGTCCAGGGTGGCAGCAGCTTGCGCCACGACCGCCGGGTGGAATCGGAACAGGGGAGTGGTCACGCCGGTGGCGAACTCGATCGACGATGTGGCAGCCGCCATCGCCCCGATGGTGGAGAATGCGAAACCGGAGGCGGATTCGTCGTCGACCCAGGGATGGAAGTGCTCGGAGACCACGACCATGTCGAAACCGGCGGCCTCGGCGAGGAGGGCATGCTCGACCAGGACTTCGGGCTGCCACTGCTCGTGGCCACAGAAATACGCGAATTTCGTCATCGGGCCACCCTACTGGTAGCTGACGAAAACCGGGACCGGCAACTTGCCCATGGTGTGCTCCGGGCTCGGGGTGGGAGTGTCCTCGTCGAAGAAGTTCTTCCAACCCCACCGCCAGTGGTCGTTCTCGGTTCCGGCGGTGAGCACCGCCCAGGTTTGGTCTTTGGTGGCGATCGGGCCCTGTCCGTCCATCTGTATCACCATCTGCAATTCCGGGCGTTGTTTGAGCATGTCCCGATCCTGAATCATGAACTCGCGGAACTGGTGGACGATGATCATCTTCTGGGGAAGCCCGTTGTCCCGGGTCAGGTCGGCGAGCCAGTCGACCACGAGGTTGACCTCAGCAACCTCCACCCTCCCGATCTGTTCGAGGTGCACTTCATCCGGCCTCAACCGCCACTCCGGGTCGAGAGCCAGCCCGACATGGGGGTGGAGGAGGAGCGCCTCATACTGTTGGGCCTGTTGGAGGAAATCCTCGCGACCTGGCTGGAGGTCGAGGATGACATAGGCACCCTGTTCTGCGGCGATATCGATCCATTCGGTGAAAGTGGAGGGAGGCCATTCGAAGCTGTAATCACCGTCTTCGGTGATGTCCGCAGCCGCCACAGTTGCGATCATCTCGAAGGTGGGTATTGCCAGATAGCCATCGGTGGTGTACGACTCGACAAACGACGTCATACGGTCGAGCGTCTCTTGCGGCCCCTGTTCCCCGAGTACACCAAGTGCCGAGGTCTCGGGATGGCCGTAAAAGGCAACGTAACGTTTGGGCTGGTCCTCGCCGAGGATGGAGTAGCCGCCACCGGGTAGTTGTCTGCCGTTGAGGAGGACCGCCAGCTCCCAGTCGCCGGTCTCCGGCACGGCTCCGACGAACCGCAATGTGTCTGCGCCCCTGCCCCCTAGTGCAGTCCCGACCTCGGGGTACCCGAGGATGTCTGCGGTGTCGATGCTCATCACCCGGGCGCCGACAGCCTGGCCAGTAGCGGCAGCCATCAGTATCCCCACCGGGTCGGAAGCGTTTACCAGCCAGATCGTCGGGGCCTCGCTCGGCACCGCCAATCCGGCAACAATCGCCGCAGCGTCGAACGTTGGCGGAGGTGCCCCAGTGGTGTCGCCGGGTGCAGTCTGGGGGATCACGACCCGGGTACGATCTGAGATCGCCTTCACGGTCTCGACGATGGTCGAGGCGTCGGGATTGGCCGGAAGCCGGAGCTCTTCGATTGCGCCAAGAGCCGTCCGCGCCGCATCGACCGCCTCAGTCATCCCGAGACGCGAAACTTCCGAGCCCGGCGGCAACGTCACTTCGACATCGCCCAGGATGTAGACGTGGGCGGGTTTGAGGCGGCCGATTTCCGCAGCAAGTTGCGGGTGGGGGAACAAGAGCGGCCCGTCGAGCGCCGCAGCGAGCTGGGCTCCGGCGGCGACCTGATTGACGTCAGACTCACCGACGACCACGACATTGTCGGCGCAGATGAAGATCTCACCGGATAAGAAGAGAGCATCGGTTGCCGCTGCGCCGGTGGAAACGGTGGCGGTGGAAGCTGTCGGGCGAACACACTGGCGCGGTCCCGGTTCGGTCGAAGTCGGGGCCGATGGGGCAGGTGTTCCATCGGGTTGCGTGCCGCCGGTCGGTGGACCTGTGCCCGCGGGCGAACATGCCACCATGGCGAGGATGAGCGCCAGCAGGCGCGCGAGGGTTCTCATCGAGTCCAGAGCAGGGCAAGGATAATCGGGGGAGAGCCCGTTGCCCCGATTTAGAAGAGGGTATCGGGTGCGGCGGGAGCGGTGAGCTCCCGATCGTTGTTCTTGACGGAGTTCACCCGCTTCGAAACCTCATGTTCCATGATCTCATCCTGGTCAACCGTCCGAACCAGCTCGAGCGCAGCCTCCGGATCGGTCAGCTCCCGGTCCAGCCAGGCATCCCAGACATCGGGAACCAGGGCCACCGGCATCCGGTGGTGAATGTCACGTACCGATCCATCGGCCTCGGTGGTGAGGATGGAACAGGTCCTTTCCCACTCCTGAGTGTCCTCGTTCATCCGCGACGCCCAGATCCCGGCAAAGACCATGGGGTGGCCGTCGGCACGGTAGATCCAGTGTGGCGACCGTCCGTGCTCGGGCGGTTCCCATTCGTAGAATCCGTCAGCGGGGATCAGGCAGCGTTTTCGGGCAAACGAGTCCCGGAACATAGAAGTAGTGGCGACTGTCTCCACTCTGGCGTTGATCTGGATCGACCTCCTGTCCTTGGCCCAGTGGGGGACCAAACCCCATTTCATCGATCCCAGCGAGCGTTTTCCGTCGTTCTCGGCAACGACATAGACACCATCGGTCGGTGCCACATTCCAACTTGGTTCCAGCGGCTCGGTCCGGATGTCGTCGACCCCGAAATACTCGGCGTAGAAGTCGAGGTCACCGGTGATGGAGAAACGACCGCACATGATTCAGACGGGTTGATTCCGCAGGTGCAGAGCGGTTTCGTTGAGACGCTCGGTGAGGAACGTGGTCAATTGTCCGGGTAGCTTGCGTCGGGCCATGGCCTTGACCATGCACCTCATCCACTCGGCTGCTTCCTCGTCGCCGATCGAAAACGGGAAATGGCGTATCCGGAGCCGAGGATGGCCGCGTTCTTCCTGATAGAGCTGGGGCCCGCCCAGCCATCCGCTCATGAACTGATACAGCTTCAAACGTGAACCTGCGGTGTTATGCGGCAGCATGTCCCGAAGGGACGGCGACTCTTCTTCGATGATGTCGTAGAACTCCTCAACCAGGAGCCGAACCTCATCAGGGCCGCCGATCTCGACAAACGGCGTCTCGGACTCGCCCCAGGGGTGGGTTGTCTCGGCTGCAGAGATCGGGTCCATTCCCCCGATTATCCCCGGTCTGACGGCTTTCACGAAGCTTGGAGAGTGTCCGCCACTAACTTTCGGAAAATGAGAGCCACGGATTGTCGGCGCGCGACCTGATGGGGGCTGATTCATGCTCGCTGCATTGAGAGTTCAGGCGGTCGTCATGGGCGTGGCGGCCGGGGGCCTTTCGATCACGTTCGTCGGGTTTCTAGTTGGTGGTGGACTGGCTCTGTTCGATGTGACCAACGGCCCCACCATCGGACTGCTGATTGGGCTTCTGGTGGGACTCGTGGTCGGGGGATGGATTGCGGGGAGAATGGCGCTGCATTCCAACCGGTTTCACGGATCGGTCGCCGGCCTCCTTCTCGGGGGACTCCTGATCCTGCTGGCGAGTTTCCGTGGGGCGTCGATATCAGTCTGGAATGTCCTCTTGCTCGCCTTTGTGTCGATAGTCGCTGGGGGCGTGGGAGGGTTTATCGGGGGACGGAGTGGTGCGTCGCCCGAGTAATGATGGAGTCTCTCCGGCCCTCGTCGCCGCGGATGCCATTCGTGGGAGTTTGAGCATCAAACTCCAGGCAACCCGATTTCATCGGGTTGCCCCTGGCTGCGTCCAAAATGCTCGCCGAACGGTCCGGGTGCGGCTGCGCTTTTCTCCTTGCCAGATGACGCCGAGAACTCGGAAACACACACAACCTTTTCGACCGACCCACCACTGGAACCGGGTAGAATTGGGGAAGCGAGTCGATTGGACGGCCGCGGCTCCGCGCAGCGGAGGCGAGGAAAGTCCGGACTCCACAGGGCACGGTGCTGGGTAACTCCCAGGCGGGGCAACCCGACGGAAAGTGCAGCAGAAAATGAACCGCCGATGGTCTTCGGACACAGGCAAGGGTGAAAAGGTGGTGTAAGAGACCACCAGTGCCCCGGGCGACCGGGACAGCTTGTAAACCCCACCGGGAGCAAGGCCAAGCAGGGATCAACGGCCCGTTGAATATCCCGGGTAGGCCGCTCGAGCGGACTGGAGACAGTTCGCCTAGATGGATGGTCGTCGTGTCGGCCCGGCGTTGCCGGGCGCGACAGGTAACAGAATCCGGCTTACAGATCGACTCACAGTGTGCAGAGGACCCCGAGAGGGGTCTTCTGCGCGTTGCCGGGTTTCAGATCCGCAACCAGAACAAGGCAATGGTTGAGGCCATCGATCCTTTTACCCGAGGCCAGGACCAGACTGTCAGCCCTCGAGAACTTCCTTCAGGTTTTCCGCCCACCTCGTATTGGGATTGTTTATGCGCACCATTAGCGGGGCCATGACCCGCAACAACCCCCTGGTTTCGAACCTCACCCGCCGCGTGTAGCGGGTCCCGTCTCCATCGGGTTGGAAAGTGTGGGTGAGAACGGGCAGGACTGCGCCTTCGCGTGTGGTGATCTCGATAAACCGGTTTGGCTCGAGGGCCGTGATCTCCACGGAGTAGGTCTTGGACCCTCCGAACTTGACGACCCACTGGAAGGTCTCGCCGGGCTCGTAAGGGCCGTTCTTGGGCCGGAGAACCTCCTTCACATCGAAATGCCAGTCGGGCTCGTTCGCCGGATCCGCTACGAAGTCGAACACCTCTTTAACCGGCCTGGAGATGGCCACTGTGTGTGTTTCGTCGATCATCGCTTGCTCCTCGCTTGATATAACAACCAAGTTACGGGCGCTGCTCTATCGCCGCATCGGTGTGAGCACGCAACGTCAGAACTGGCCTCACCACACAGTGGCGCCGAACACGTACCGATCAGTTCCTCAGGATGTGGGCGACCGCGGCTGCCCTGGCAGCTCTGCCGGACACCCCCAGCTTGCGGTAGATGTTGGAGAGGTGGCGTTCGACGGTCCGGGCGCTGAGCACTAGCTGCTCGGCTATCTCGTCGTTGGTGAGACCGTCAGCCACCAGGTGCAGGAGTTCGACTTCCCTTTCTGTGAGCTGTTCTACCAGCTCGGATGGGGCTGACCGGGTGGGGATTGACGCACGGTCAGGCTCCAGGAACCCCGTGACCTCCTCCAGCCAGACCGGCCAGGCCGACTCGTTGGCAAGGGGCGACATGTTCTCACTCTCCAGCGCGACCAAACGTGCATCGGGGATGTGAGCAGCCATGAGCCGACCCTGCTCGAAGGGCGTCATCCGGTTGCCACGCGCGTGTAACACGAGGGTGGGCACAGCCACATCGGCGAGGAGGTCGATGACGTCCACCTTCTGGCGCGCCTGGGCAGCGGTGATTGCCGTGTCCTTGCTGGTGACGAGCGGCTGGAGCTCGTCGATCCAGCGTTTCTGGCTCTCCGTCGCTTCGGGAACCATGCTCTCGGAGAAGACGCGCCGGAAGCGCGAATCAGGTAGCGTCCATCCGAAGCGAACGATCTGTACGAGCGTCGCGAAATACTCCTCGAAGCTCGCTCGGTACTCGTCGGTCACTCCGGCGAACGTGCCGTTGAGAATCAGGCGGGTTACACGCTCAGGTTGTTGGGCGGCGTGACTGATCGCGACCTGACCTGCCTGCCCCATGGCCATGACGGAGTACCGATCGAAGCCAGCTGCTGCCGCCACTGTCTCCAGGTCGCCGAGTCTCGCCTCCAGCGAGAAATCCTCCGGCTCCCAGTCGGACAACCCGTAGCCGCGTTCGTCATACCGGACGACGGTCGCCAGACGGCCCAGAGCACCAAGGAGGTGCCCGAGTACCGGGTCATCCCAATCGTACTGGAGGTGGCTGATCCAATTCTTGCCGAGGATCAGCGGCGGTCCGTCGCCATGGACCGCGTACGCGATCCTCACACCGCCATGGGCGCGACAGAAGCGAACCACCTCTCGCGACGCACCTGGTCCACCCATCATCCCCCCCTCGGCGAATGGGGTATCAGAGGCGGCGCCAGGTCTGACCGACTGAGATGCCTCTTCGTCAGTGCACCGGTGAGGGCGGCTAATCCGACGAATGACACCTCGATTTTCGATGTAGACAAGGCACCGGAGGCGATCATAAACGTTGCTGTCGCGAAGTCACCTCGAGATTCGCACTGCAGCCGCATGCCAGAACGGTGCCACAGGTAAACGACACCACGGCGATGGCGAGCAGGGATCCGCCAATCAACAGCCATCCTGCCAAGTCACACTCCTAACCATACGCAACGGCCCGAGTGAACCTACCGCGCCCACAAAAAATCAATCTGGTGCGGTCCGCCATATCTGAGACCAACCACTACCGACCGGGGTACCTCTGCGCTCGGGCAGCAATGCGAGACTGCTATGCCATGAGGCGCCCGTTTCCCTGGACGGGGATCCTTCTATGATCAGGTTTCCGATTCGATGAGCGACTTGATGTTCTTGGCGCTTCGCTGCATCAACTGCCTGATCACATCCTCCATCGAAGGGTCCAAGTTCGGAATGTCCCCGCCGATGGTCAGTTTGGTCGCATTGTCCGAAGTCGCTTCGAGCAGAGCCCAACCGTCGATCGTCATTGGCCGGTCGTGGATTCTGACTCGCATTGTCCTGTCGGGTTCGAACTCGGTCACTTCCATCGTTCCGTCGGTGATCCTTCCGCCGCGGTTAGTGCGTCTCTTGATGACGGTGCCAACGCGGATGGGTTCGTCGGAGATGGCTTCGAGTTCGATGGTCGAATCCCAACGCGGATGGTTTTGAACGTGGTTGACGGCGTAAAACTCCCATACGGTCGCAACGGGTCGATCAATGACGGTCGATGCTTCGAGTTTCACCTTTCCTCCGTCGAGTGCCTGGAAATATCTTACGCACCCATCGTGCTGGTTCGGCTGATCCATTGGCGCAACAGAGCGCACAACGACAAGTTCGCGTGCACATCACCGCGAATCAACCATCCGCTCTCGTCCCGTTCAAGCAAGCAGAGTCCAGGCTCACGCTCGAGCCCGACGGGGACGGGACAGCGATCACATTCGACTACGGGTATGTGGCAAGGGGAGGCCCCATCGGCCGACTGACCGGTCCCGTGACCGACACGATGCTTAGGAGAAACTTCGAGAGCATGGGCGGCCTCCATCGAGGAGGCCGCCCTCAACGCGGGCTGACAGGAAGTCGTACAACCAGGTGGTTTGTCGAAGTGGGGATGTGACGCAGCTCAGGAGGCAGCTTCTGCCATTCCAGAGGCTCAGCTTGAGATGCTCGACGCCGAGCATGGTCCCTGGCTAGGCCACCCGGACCAAGTGGCAAAACTCGTCTCAGGGTTCATCGCCGGCCCCATCACATAAAGACCAACCTCTTTGCGAGACCATCTCGGTTCCGGCTGCCCCTTATTAGGCTCTTGGGCCACCGGGGATGGACTGCTCGGCTTGGACCGGACGATTGACCCGACCCTGACGAGGATGAGCCCGTTGCTCGGATACGGCGCCTAGGCCAATCTCGTGAATGTGAGACGTATAGCCCCTCGATCTCGACCGTTGATCTCTCTGATTGCGAATTCTCTCGGATCCGTTTGGTCGGCGAATCGGCGTGCTCGGACTGAATTGACAATGGTCCACGGCCGTCGTCCGAAGTCTTCGACTCGGTTGACCCAGACCGAATCCGGCTTACAGATCGACTCGCTGTGTGCAGAGGACCCCGAAAGGGGTCTTCTGCGCGTTGCCGGGCTCACTCGGCAGACGAGGACAGCCCCACTCGTTCCCGCAAGCGCCTGAAGCCCTGGGAGGTGCGGTAGGCCCAGTGCCCCGGAACGTAGCGACGCACCAGGAGTACCGAGCAGGGTGCGCGGTCGGCCACGATATCGGGGATCGTCCCGAACAGAACCGTCCGCAGACCGGACTCGCCTGAAGCTCCGATGATCAGGAGGTCGTAGTCTCCCTCTCTGGCCGTTCCGACGATCGTGCTGACAACATCCTCGGACGGCCTGACAAGCACTTCGATCGGCGTGTCCACCTGGCTGGCCAGTGGCTCGATCGCCTTGCGGACCGTGGCGGCCTCCTGTTCCGGGTTGACGGACTCGCGCACGGCCCGCAGGAGGTCGACCTTGCCGCCCGTGGCGCCGGCGATGCGCAGCGCCAGTTCGAGTCCCAGACGTGCATGCGGCCCACCACCCCACGGCAGGAGAATACGATCGAGATCGGCCAACCCGCGGTCGTTGAGCACGGCGAAGTCTGCTGGTAGCCCTCCCACAACACGGCGTACGGGCGAATCGGAGATTCGTCCGAGAGAGAACCCACCGTGCCAGCCGAGTACCAGAAGATCTGCCCGGTGACGAACGGACTCTTCGACCAAACCGACGCCAATGTCGTGAGCCGGCTCGATGATGATCTCCGCCGTCGTCTGGGCGACAGGCCGTTTGGAGGGCTCCGGCACAGCGGGCAGATCAGCGATCGCTTCTGCAAGGGAGGCGCCGGCCTTGGTGATAAGACCGGTGCGGGTACCGAGCTCCCTGAGCGGGGTTTGACGTGGCACCTTGATCAACCGAAGTGCGAAGATCTCCCCTGGCGCCTTTGAGCCGGTGGCGATCAGCCGCCCAAGCCGGAGCAGAGGTCGCTCGGTGTTCGGATTCGCCATTGCCACCGCTACGCGACGCGGGTCCTCTATGCCCGCGATTCGTTCCATCGGTGCAACAGGGGCCTCAGCCTGGACCTCAGCCCTGGTTGGCGGTGAGAACAGGGCCCGGAGACCCAGCTGGCTCCATCGCAGACGTAGCAGTCCTACAGCGGACTCGAAGTCGACGCCTTTCCTCCGGACGAAGTACCAGAGAAGGCTGACGACGATCAGCCCGGCGACTGCCAATTGCGCAGTGGTCCCAGAGAAGCCGATGATCGCCAGACAACCGAGAGCACCAAGAGTCTGGGGCAGCGGCGACAGCGGAACGCGGAAGGTAGGCATGTACCACGGTGGGTCCGAAGCCCGAAGGGCCACGGCCCCAACGTTGATCGCCGCATAGGAGTACAGCTGCAACGACGAGGCGATCTTGGCGAGCTCCTCGATGTTGGGAAGTGCCACGATCAGGACTCCGGCGAGCGCCGACGTCAGCACGATCGCGCGGAGCGGCGTGATGAAACGCGCGTTGATCTTGGCCAACTTCTCGGGGAAGAGACCATCGCGGGACATGGCGAGATTGATCCGCGAGGCGGCGAGGATCGAGGCATTGGCAGACGACAGTGTGGCAAACAACCCGGCGACGATGATTCCGGTCGCGCCGGCGCCACCAAAGGCCAGGCGGGCGGTCCGAGTGAGTGGGTCGGGTATGTCACGGATCGTCGCCTGCGTGAACACACCGGCGACCACCAGAACGATCAGCACGTAGAGCACGGTGACCAGCGCCACCGACCCGATCAGGGCTCGGGGCAGGTTCTTCTCCGGCTCCTTGATCTCTTCGGCAACTGCGGCAATCTTGACGAACCCGAGGAATGAGACGAATACGAGTGCCGTCGTCGACAGCACCGCTCCTCCGCCCTCGGGGAGAAATGGGCTGAGGTTGGCTACCTCGGCCTGCAGAATGCCCCCGACTACGAATATGCCGAGAATGACCATGAGGGCCAGAACGATTGCGACCTGGACAGATCCGGAGAACTTGGCCCCCACGACGTTCAGGACCAAAAGCAACACCGCCCCGGCGAGAGCGCCGGCGACCTCGGGTACCGGACTGACCTGGGCCAGGAACTCGCCCGTGCCGACGAGATAGAACGCTATCGCCACCGTCAGGGAGAGCCAGATCCCCACACCGGAGATGGCACCCATTGCAGCGCCCAGCGAACGCGAGACGAAGTAGTAGTCACCGCCCGAGGTCGGCATCCCGGTAGCAAGTTCCGCTGCCGACGCGGCGGTCAGGAGGCAGACCACGCCAGCGACGATGTAGGACACTGACGCACCCGGCCCGGCGGCTTCGATCGCCCTGCCGGCGAGAAGGAAGATCCCGGCACCGATCATCGTGCCGGCGCCGATAGTGAGCGCACTCCAGAATCCCAGATCGCGTTGTAGCTCGCTCGATTCCTGCATCTCCCTATCCCCGATTCTGGCGTCGGATGATGCTACTCCCAAGGAATTCGATATTTTGGCAGCAAGGCCAACGAACTCCGGCAGTTAGTTAGACCGGGGCATGGCCACCTCGTCGAGGAGAACGAAGGCCCCTCTGCCTGGGGGCCTTCTCGCTTTCCAGCACCGAAATCCACGTCACTGGACCTCTTCTGAAATAGCCTGAGCCTGGCCGGAAACCTTTCGGGTGGGTCGATGGGTCAGAAGGTCTGGCTTGAAACGGGAGGAGCGCGTCTTGGTCGTGTCAGGAAATTTCAACGACCTCTGATGTACCTGGTGTCCCACTCGTCGGTGCACTTGTCGCCTACGGGCTCTATAGGTTGTTCCCGGTCGCAGAGAGGCCTGAGCAGAGGATTTGAAGCCACACCCGGGGAAGACCGGATGTTTCCATTAGAACTCAGGTGAGTAGCTGGTCGTCGGCGAGGTCTTCGAGGCCAACCACCCATCCGGCCGGGAGGTTCCAGTGTCGCGCTCCCCGGATCATGTTTCCCAGGTACTCCGCAGTGGGATTTTCGGGTTCGGCGACGCCGGCAGGGTCGGCGACAAACGCCAGACACTCGTGTTTGTTCCCAGCACGATCAACGGCCTTCATCTCCCACGCCGGTGCCCGGCCCTCCCCGGCCTCACTCAGAACGAGCTGGTCCACTTCGGCCCGGGGTACCTCGAAAACACCACCCCAGACGATCGAACCTGCTGACTCGACGAGGGAAGCAACGGGCCCGGCACCGTTGGCAACGAACACGAGCATGGTCTCCGGGAAGTGGGCGCTGAAGAGGAATCGGGCACCGGGCGCCGTTTCCGCCAACTGCTGTGGGTCGAGCAGCGAGGCGTATGCAAAGTAGAGCTGGGTGTCTGGCACGAAGTCCAAGTGTAATGTTTCCCATCCGATCTCATTTACTCCCGGTAAACACCACTCCGTCTAGCGTTGGACCCATGAAAAAGTCGATTGTCCTCTGTCTCCTGGCGCTGGTGGTGTCGGCCTGTGCCGGTGACTCCGGGACGACCACGACGGAGGCCGGTCCCGGTGACACAACCGTCGCCACCTCTGCCACCACGACACCTCCCGGAGCGGGCGACACCACGACCAGCCCTGAGGAGTCGGCAACGACGTCGGACCGTGATCTCGCTCCCGACTTCACGCTGGAACTAGGAGACGGAGGCAGTTACACGCTCTCCGATGGAGCCCGACCGGTATATCTCGTCTTCTGGGCCGAATGGTGACCCACCTGTCGACGGGAGTTGCCCGTCGTCGACCAACTTGCCGCTGAGTACGCCGACAGAGTCGACTTCGTCGCTCCTGCCTGGAAGTCGAGTTTCGAACTGACCGAAGCGAGAGCCGAGGAGCTGTTTCTCTCCGGTGAGGTCAAGTGGGGTCTTGATGCCGATGAGGACATTTTTGGGCTCTACGGGGTTCCGTATCAGCCGGTGACCGTTCTGATCGCCGCTGACCAAACCGTTGTCGATTCCTGGCCCGGGATCAGGGCGGAGGACGAGATCAGAGAGGCGCTCGAAAACCTCATCGCTCTGACTGGGTAAACAGTTCGCTACGATCGGCGTCATGCCGATTGAGATCTCCACCGAGGAGCTGCTTCGCGACCTCGAAATGCAACTTCTGGACCCAGAGTTCAGGAGAGATACCTCCCGTGTCCTCGAACTGTTTGCCGACGAGTTCACCGAGATCGGGACCAGGGGCCGCCAGTATGACCTGGTGTCGATAGTGCGGGAGATGTCACGCGGGCGCTCACAAGAAGTGGTGGTCAAGGACTGGGAGGTCCGGGAGATATATCCGACGGTCATGCTCTGCACCTATCGGACCACAGGCTCGACCGGCCGGGAGGTCCTTCGCAGCTCGGTCTGGGTGAAACGGTCGGGTCGATGGCTTATGAGTTTTCATCAGGGGACGCCGAAGCCTGATTCGTGGTAGACGTCACCCCGGGCGACAACTGATGAACGTCGCTCCGACCGGGCCCTACTCCCTGTGAGACAGTTCGAGCTTCTTCTCCTGTTCACTTGTGTCTTTGCCGTGGCCTGGCCTGCGGTCTTCGGGGTTCGCCCCAGGCGGGGGATTGCGTCCGGTTTGATGTTCGCGACGTTGATCGCACAGTTGCAGATCGGAGGTTTTCGCTGGCAGCTGATCCCTCTCTATGCGGCCGCAGTCGGGCTGATCATCGGCGATATCGTCTTTCTCGATCGCAATCTCAAGTGGTCGAGCCGGATCGCCCGTGGCGTGTTCGGGTTGGCCGGCCTCCTGCTCGTGTCATCACCCGCCTGGCTATTCCCGGTGCCGGAATTGCCCGCACCCTCCGGCCCCGAAACCGTTGGCACGGTCACCGTCGAGCTTTCGGTCCCTGAAAGCGAGGAGGTGTATGGCCCTCATCCGGGGCGGGCTCGGGACTTGGTAGTACAGATTTTTTACCCCGCGTTGCCGGACAGCGAGACCGACCCGGGCCAGATCCACCCGCAGTGGTCGGAGATCGGACCCGAACTAGCCCGGTCGGTAGGCCTTCCCTCGTGGTTTCTCAATCATCTTGGGTATACCAAGTCGCACACATATGAGGGCCTCACCGTCGCCCCCGGCACGTATCCGCTAGTCATCTACAGTCATGGTTGGCGTGGATATCGGTCGGTTGCACTCAATCAGATCGAGAACCTCGTCTCCAACGGATACGTCGTGATCGCACCAGATCATACCTATATGGCAGTTGCCACCATCTTCGACGACGGAGATCTGGTGCCCTACGACCCCGACGCTCTGCCCGATGAAGGGAGTGTCGCCGCAGATGTTTATGAGGATGCTGCCCAGCTTCTGGTGGAGACCTACGCCAACGACCTCGTGGCGGTCCTCGATGCACTTGACGAGGCGGAAGCTGGCCCCTTCGGGCCGATTGTCGAGAGCATCGACCTGACCCGGATTGGGCTCTACGGGCACTCCGCCGGTGGGGGAGGGGCACTAAGCGTTTGCATCACCGATGAGCGCTGTGACGCGTTCCTGGGGATGGATCCCTGGGTTGAGCAACTGCCCAACGATATCTTGGCCATATCAGCGACCAAGCCTGCGATGTTCTTGCGTTCGGCAGAGTGGGATGACAGGCGCAACGACGCAATTCTGCGGGGGATCGCCGAGCGCAGCGAGGCAATTACGTACTGGATCGGAATCGACGGCTCCGGGCACAACGACTTCGTGATGCTTCCTCTGTTCTCCCCACTCGCCGACGAGATGGGTTTGCGCGGGCCAATCGGCGCTGGGCGGATAATCGCAATCATCAACCAGTATCTGATCGGGTTCTTCGACGTCTTCCTCCTAGACACCGGCCCGGCTTCGATCGACACGGTCACCTTCGACGAGGTCGCCCTAGAGGTTCTGCGTCCCGACGAGGAACCACCGCCGGATAGCTAGCTTTCGGGCTGTTGCCGGGTATCCCCGGTGACCTGCTGACCGGGAACATTCCCGGCCAGAATCGTGTCCAGAGTGGCTCCCAGAATCAAAGCGGTTGCCTCGCCGATGATCTTGCCCACGACGGTGCCGGAGTCGTCGATGAAGAAGGTCTCCGGGATCCCGAATACTCCGAAAGCGATTGCTGCCCTGCTCCCAGGGTCGTGGAGGTACAGGGTCGAAGCAGACCGACCCGCCTGGTCGAGATATGAGGACGAAGCCCCGGCACTCTCCTGGTAGGAGATCTGCACGAAGCGGACCCCCCGGTCGGCGAAAGCGTCAGCGGTGGCGACGAGGTCGGCATGCTCGTTCCGGCATTCGAGACACCACGATGCGAAGAAGTTGACGACAGTGATCGTGCCGTCCAGGTCGGTGGTGTCGAAGGTTCCCGAGCCATCGAGGAACGGCAGCTCGAGGGCAGGAGCGGTCTCACCGAGGAGAGGAGACTCGACGAGTCCGGGATCGATCCCGAAGCGGCTTGCGAGTACAACCGAGAAGATCACAGCTGCGCCGGCTATAGCTAGGCCCGCCCACTTGATGGCGTTGCCTCTCATTGGCACGACTCCCCGGCCGACGCCCGGGCGAGGTCGGCCTCGACCGCTGATCGCGTGTCATCTTCGAACTCACTGTCAGCGAGAACCTGCTCGAACAGCTCCGCTGCCTGGTTGTTCTCGCCTTCACACCACAGAACCTGGCCCTTCCAATAGAGCGCTCCCCCGAAACCAGGGCGGATCTGCAGGGCCTCATCGAGGAGAGCGATTGCAGTGTCGAGCTCATCGTTACCGTCATACGCCATCCAGGCAAGGCGGACCAGGGCGGCGGTTGCTTCATCGTCGCTGGACGACCCATCCTGGGCGACGTGCAGGTAATGCGGGAAGGCTGCCCGATAGTCGCCCGTTGCGAAATATCTCTCGGCAAGAGCGAGACGCATCCCGTTGATCTGTGGATTGTCCAGGTTGGCTGCGACCACTGCTTCCATCGTCTCGTTGCTGACGTCGGCGAGGTCGGCGTCGGCGACGTCGGCAACACCTTCGTTGGGGCCGGCCCGATCCTGGAGCAGCGTGGCGGCAACCAGCACAATCGCACCGAAGCCCCCGACGAGGATGAGCCCTCCGACCAGGCGCCTGGTGCGTGTGGCCGGAGGACGATCGTCCGTTGTGATTCGGCCGGGGTGCGACTTCCACCACAGGACCACCGCCACCCCGACCAAGAGAGCTGCCACCGGCGCCAGCCAGAGAAGCAATGTCGCTCCGGAAAGGGGCGGGTCGAGGAGTACAGCCCCGCTGAACGAGCCGAGCAACTCGTCGATTATCTCCTCGTCGGAGGCACCTCCTGCCACCCGTTCTTCGACGAGGTTCATCATGTCCGTTGCCATCTGAGCCGGAGAGTCGCCAATGGCTTCGCCCTGGCAGACCGGGCACCTGATCGATGCCCCGAGCCGTTCGACCCTGTCGTCGGGGGACTCATTGGTGGCCACAAGCACCACCAGCGCGACCGCCATCGCCAGGGTCACACCGGCGATCAGCAGGTTCTTCAGGCGCTCAGACATCTACCGGAGTGCTCTCGGTCACCAGGTTTCGCTCGGACGCCCGCGCCGACATCGCCCAGAAACCGCCTCCGGCTGCGAGCAGCCCACCGAACCAGAGCAGCCAGATCAGAGGCGAAGTGTCGAGAGACAACGTGGCGCTGATGTTGTCGAGGTCGCGAAGAGTCAGGTAGAGGTCACCTGCGGGCCGGGTGAGGACATCGGGAGTGATGATCCCGGAAGCTTGTGAACCGTAGAAATTGTTGGTCGGCTCCATTACTGCAACGAACTGGTTGTCCTTCAGCACGGTGATTCGGGCTCCGCGCACGATCCGCTGCGGCTCTTCGAACTGGAACGGCCCCTCGTAGACGAGCTCGTAGCCTGCGAACCCGACCGACTCGCCCGCCTCGAGGACGACCGTCTCGTGCAACGCCAGATTGGCGGCAAAGGCAATTCCCAACGCCACCAGGATCACTCCAATGTGGCTCACTTGCCCCGCCCAGAATGCGGTGTCGCCTCTGACAACTTCACGAAGTCCGCCCACCAGGGACAGCTCACGTCTTGCGGCGCGCCGCCCGGCCTGTTCGAACAGAAGCCCGATGATCGTGCCGGTGACGAAGGTGGCGAGAGCCACTGCCAACACCACCCAGCCGATTCGGCTGACGAAGAGAGCGACCGCTAGGCCGGCGCCGACTGCGGCCACCAGCGGCACGCGGCTTCTCCTCCAGATGATTCCGGGGGACGATTCTCCCCACGGTGTGATCGGGCCGAAGCCCATCACCAGCAGCAGGGCGAACGTGAGCGGAACTGCGAGCCTGTTGTAGAAGGGTGCTCCCACCCCCACCTGGGTGCCGGTGAAAGCCTCGACGAGAAGCGGGTAGGTCGTTCCGATCAGGACCACGAAGGCGTAGAGCGTGAGCAGGAGGTTGTTGGCTAGAAATGCACCCTCCCGGCTGACGAAGGTGTCGATGCGGGGGGCTGAGCTCACCAGGTGGGAGCGGCTGGCGAAGAGCGTGAATGATCCAACCAGGACAAGGGCGAGGAACCCGAGCAATACCGGGCCGATTGCGCTCTGGGTAAAGGAGTGGACGGAGTTGATGGTGCCCGAGCGGGTGAGGAAGGTGCCGAGGATTGTCAGCGAGAAGGCCGAGATGACCAGAACGAAGTTCCAGGCCTGCAGCATGTCCCGCCGTTGTTGAACGATCGCGGAGTGGAGGAAGGCGGTGGCCACCAGCCACGGCATGAACGACGCATTCTCCACCGGGTCCCATGCCCAGTACCCACCCCAGGAGAGCACCTCGTACGCCCACCACCCACCGAGGACGATGCCGGCGGTGAGAAAGCTCCAGGCCACCAGGGTGGAACGGTGCGACCGGCGGAGCCACACCGGCCCCGGGACCCTCAGGGCGAGAGCACTGATTGCATAAGCGAATGGAACCGACATCCCGACATATCCGAGGTAGAGCATCGGGGGGTGGATCGCCATCATGATGTGGTTCTGGAGAAGGGGATTGGGGCCGGCGCCCTCGGCCGGTGCGTCGATCGACGAGAAGGGCCAGGGGCTGGAGACGGCGCAAGCCTGCTCAGCCGCCTGCACACACACCTCGAACGGGTTGGAGACAGTGATCATCAGCCCGAAGAAGAACATTGAGATCACGCCGAGAACCGCCAGGGCCCCCGCACCGAGATGATCGGGCCCTTTCAGGTATTGCCTGAGGACGAACCAGGTGAACCCTGCGAGCACCAGGCCCCAGAGCACGATCGAGCCTTCGAGGGCACCCCAGGCACTGGCAACGTTGAACGGGAACGGAGTGGTGGAGGCGTGGTGGTTGGCGACATAGGAGATCGAAAAGTCGTTGGTCAGGAGCGCCAGTTCGATGGCGAGCATCGCGACAACGGATCCACCGAGTAGGAGTTTGGCGGGAGGTGCCAGATCGCCGACACCGGTTGCCGACCGGGCGGTCTGTACACCCCGGTACGCAAGAAGGACCGCCCCGAGGAGCCCGGCGAGGATTCCGGCGGTCCCGAGGAGGGAAAGTGCCATCAGCTTTCCTCGGCCGGGGTTCCCTCTTCCGGTACGACATAGTTCTCGTCGTGGCGGATGAGAGCATTCGTCGCGACGTAGGTGTCACCTTCCCAGGCACCATCGAGCAGCACCGGGACCGTGTCGTCGAACAGCGGAGGAGGAGTGTTGGTCAACCTGACCGGGATAGTCGCGCCGCCGTCAGAAACATCGAAGACGAGGTCTTGGCCTTCCTCGGACAGGCTGCCCTCCACCACGGCGCCGGCCAACCTGAAGTTTTCCCCGTCGGTGAAGTCCGCACGTCGTTCGACGGCTTCGGTGGGATAGAGGTAGTAAGTGAGGTTGTCGCCCAGGCCGATGAGCGACATGGTGATGATGAGTGCGATGATCCCTCCGATCCCAGAAAGAACCAGAGTGCGGTGCTCCATGGCTACCGCGCCCGCTTCCAGCGCATGTGGAGATAGGCGGCGTAACCGAGAGCGGCCCCGTACACCACTGTGTAGGTCACGACGACGACGAGAGCATCAGACATCCTCGATCTCCTTGAGCCGGGGAGGTGAGACGGCTTCGCCGGCCGGTGCTCTTTCCGAAACCCGGGCCGCTTCGAGGCGGGCAACGTAGGTGCGCCCCATGAACAGCGCTGCGTAGAGGATGGTGAAGGCGACGACGTTGACGAGCAGGGCAACCAGCATCTCAGGATCCATGGTGGCGCCGTCGGGGCGGATCGACTGGGTCTGGTGAAGCGTGCGAAAGAGGTTGACCGAGAAATAGACGAGCGGCACTTGGATGACGGCGATGGTCCCGAGGATGGCCGATCTGCGGGCCCGAACGTCGGGGTCGGGGATTGCTTTGCGCAGTGCGAGGTATCCGATGTAGACAAAGATCATCACCGCGGTGGTCGCCAGGCGGGCATCACCCCAGTCCCACGCCTGGCCCCAGACGGCCTGGCCCCAAACCATCCCGCTGAAGACCCCTACGACAGCAAAAAGGACTCCGATCTCGGCAGAAGCTTCCGCGGCGCGATCCCAGCGGGGTTTCTTCCCGATCAGGTACATGATCGAGCCGAGAGCGGTGATTCCGAAAGCAAGGAAGGCAAGCCACAGAGTCGGGACGTGGATGTAGAGCATTGCCGTGAATTCACCCTGAAGGGCATCGAGAGGTGCGGTGAACGCCAGGTAAACGCCGACGGACAGGGCCAGTGCGGCGATCAGGAGCATTATCTGTACTCGTCTCATCGTGACGCTTCCTCTAGCGGTCTGGAGAGCCCGACTCCTGCGACCAGCAGGGCCAGATCTGTTGTGATCAGAAGCAGAATCCAGATCAGGATACCGTTGTTCCCCGCCATAAATTCGAGCAACTGTGAGGCCCCGACGACCAGGGGAATGGCGAGGGGGGCGATCAGGAGTGATGCGAGTGCGGAGCGGTTGCGGAGACCCGACGCAACCTCGCCGGCGAGGGTGGCGAGCATCGCAAGGCCGCCCGCCGCCAGGAAAATTGCCAGTGCGGCCGACCAGACCCAACCCCGGGGGAGGTCCGGATTGAAGAGCAATACCATCGCGATGAAGAGGACTCCCATAAAGACGATGAGGAACAAGGCCGCAGCCATCGACCTTCCGAGGAACCGGGCTGCCGGGTCGAGGCCGAGGAGCATTGCGATGTCCTTGCGTTGTTCCGTCTCGCTCATAGAGGTGCGCAAAGCAACCTGCATCCCGTAGAGAATGGCAACCCCCCAGAAGACAGCCGTGCCCACGTCGCCGACGTCGCTGACACCCGCCGGTATTGCCAGGGAAAAGATCATCAGGGCCACCACCGCAAAGGGGAGCACGATGCGGAAAGTGTCTCCGATGCGCTGTTCCACCACCAGGTCGACTCGCATCACTTCTGTGGACTGTCGCCACAGGCTCACGACACCCGCTCCAGCCGTCCGTTTTGGAGCCGGTGCACTGCGACCAGGTCCGGGCTCAGGTCGCCCTCTTCGTGTGACACCGCAACGACCCCACCCCCGCGCTCACGGGTGAGCCTGGCCAGTGAGTCGACGAGGCTCCTTGCCTCGATGTCGAGGCCGGAACGGGCCTCGTCGAGGAGAAGGAGTCGCGGTTTGGCGATGAGGAGCCAGGCAATTTCCGCCCGCCGCTTCATCCCGAAACTGCAGCGGGCCACCAAACGGTCGGCCACGTTCTCCAGGCCGACCGCTGACAGGGCTTTTGGTACCGCAACTTCCGGGCGCTCCGAGACCCGACAGAAGTGGATCAGGTTCTCGGAGATGGTCAGTTCATCGAGGAGGGCCGGAGCATGTGTGATCAGGCCAATCGACGTCCGCACCGACCGCTCGACAACCCCGCCGAGATCGGCTCCGAGGACGATTCCGGTGCCATGGGCGGGCCGGAGCAGAGTGGCCAGCAGCCGCAAGACGGTGGTCTTCCCGCTCCCGTTCGGTCCGACAACCGCGATCGCGTCACCGGACCCCATTTCGAGGCTGATATCAGTGAGCACAGTCACCCCGCCCAGGGACACTGCGACCGAATCCAACCGCAACAGTTCACTCACGTCAGGAGTCTCCCTGTCGCGGGCACAACACTCAAGTTCGCTTTCGCTGCCGGCCTGCGGAGAACGCAGCTGCGGCGACGCCAAGGACGACCCCGACCGCGTACCACTCCACGGGCCCGCCGGTGATCGAGAGTCGGAACGGCTCGGTACCCAACCTGACGCCCGACGCCAGGGCCAGGGCCGTCCCCGACCGGATTCCGGTGTGCATTGGGAGCCGGTTGACAACCAAAGCTCCGAGGGCCATTCCGAGGGCGGCGTAGATCTCGACGGGGTGACGGGTGATGTCACTTCCGGCACCTGACCAGGCCCAAGGAAGATTCGAGGCGGTCCCGAGACAAGCCCCGCGCCAGAGACACCCGAGGTGCCACCCGGCGAGTCCGAGCAGGGCTGCCGGGGCCGCCATGTCGAGAGCCCGGATTTCTCTTCCGGTGCTCAGATAGAGGGTTGCAACAGCGAGGACGGTGGCGGTGACAGTGCTCACCCCGCCGCGGACGATGATGAGGTCTCCGAGGTTGGTCACCGGGTTCAACCCTTGGGCCACCATCGCAGTCACCCGGCCACCGAGTAACCCGACCCCGGCGGCGAGAAGCAGGTTGTCGAACAGGGAGTCCATCTCGCCATGCGCCCAGAATCGGACTCCGATCCACAGTCCGGCGACACCGGTGAGCGCTGCCCAGAGCAGCGTGAACTCCACGGTTACCTCCTTCGGATCTCGTCGATGCCGAGGGCCAGCGCCCGTTCGTCGATGACGCCGAGATGGGTGTCGACCAGGGTGCCGGCGCTGTCGAAGAAGAACGTGATCGGGGTCCCGAAGCCCCCGTAGAAGTCGGGCACCGACCGGTTCCGGTCGAAGTAGTGGGTGAAGTCGAGCCCGAATTCGGCAATGAAGTTCTTGGCGTCGGCCTGGTTGTCCTGGACGTCGACACCGATGAAGTCGATCTCGTCACCGTAAGCGGCATGGGCTGCGGTAAGCAACGGCGCCTCGGATCGACAGGGCCCGCACCACGATGCCCAGACATTGACCACAGCGGGCTTGTCTGACCCGGCGAGGGTGGCGGCCATTTCCTCCCCGGTGATCGGCGGGAGGTCTGCCAGGTCCTGGCCCCTGAGTTCGCCTGACCCGCAGGCTGAAAGGCCGAGCAGGACTATGAACAGGAGCTTTCGCATCCGGGGATTCTGACACCTGGGTTCAGTTGTGCTGCTTCTGGAGATTCTCTTGCGTTGTGATCAGTTCCTCGAAGTGGGCCATCTGACGGTCGACGGCCTGCGGTGTGCCTCCACCCCGGGTGCCCCGTCTGTCGGTGGCCGGATCGAGAGTTGCGGCCGCCTCGGGGTCGAGAGCCGAAGAGTCCCGGACCAGATCACCAAACGACCGGTCTCCGGCCAGCGACTCGCTGACCAGTCCGCCCACGATGGCATGGGCTTCGCGGAAGGGAGTCCCCCGGGCCACCAGCCACTCCGCGAGGTCGGTCGCATACAGGTAAGGCGAACCGGCGCCGGCGGCCATCCTTTCGGTATCAAAGGTCAGAGTGGCGATCATCCCGTCGACTGCGGAGAGAAGGAGCTGGATGGTGTCGAAAGAGTCGAAGAGTGGCTCCTTGTCTTCCTGGAGGTCTTTGTTGTAGGCGAGGGGGAGGCCTTTGAGTGTGACCAGTAGCCCGGTCAGGTTGCCGATCAACCTGCCCGACTTGGCCCGGGCCAGTTCGGCGATGTCGGGGTTTGCCTTCTGAGGCATCATCGACGAGCCCGTGGAGTGAGTCTCGCCCATCCGCACGTAACCGAATTCGGTAGAGGACCAAACCACCAGCTCCTCGCCGATCCGGCTCAGGTGCACCCCGAGCAAACTGAGAGCGAAGAGGGTCTCGGCGACGTAGTCACGGTCGCTGACGGCATCGAGGCTGTTCTCGAACACCGACCCGAAGCCCAGATCGGCGGCTGTCAGTTCGGGATCGATAGGGAGAGTCGATCCGGCCAATGCCCCGGCGCCCAGTGGGGAGACATCGAGGCGCTTCCTCGCGTCCAGGAGTCGGTCGAAGTCACGTGCCAGCGCCCAGCCGTGAGCGAGGAGGTGGTGGGCAAGGGTCACCGGTTGCGCCTGCTGGAGGTGGGTATAGCCGGGGAGGATTGTCTCATCTGCTTCCGCAGCCCGAGCGAGGAGGGTTTTCTCCAACTGATGGACGAGGGTCAGGGTGGTGTCGATTGCGTGTTTGGTCCAGAGGCGGAGGTCGGTCGTTACCTGGTCGTTACGGCTCCGCCCGGTGTGCAGCTTGGCCCCGGCAGGAGTGATCGCAGTCACGCCCCGTTCGACGGCAGTGTGGATGTCCTCGTCACTCTCGACGAACTCGAACTCACCACCAGCAATCTGCGCCTCGATGGTGTCGAGAGCGGCAAGGATCTCATCGGACTCGTCTCCGGAGAGGAGCCCGACCTTGGCCAGCATCCGGGCATGGGCACGAGAACCGGCGATGTCTTCGCGGAACATGCGGATGTCGAACGCCAGACTGTCGTTGAGCGCACGGAGGTCGTCGGATGGCCCGGTTTCGAACCGGCCCTGCCACAGGGTCATGGTTCAGGGGCGCTTGCGCGCCAGGTTGCGGAGACGGAGGGCGTTGAGCTTGATGAAGCCGTCGGCGTCGGCCTGGTTGTAAACACCCTCATCCTCGCCAAAGCTCGCGGTGCGGGCGTCGAACAGAGATTCGCTCGACCTCCGGCCGACGATGTCGATGTTGCCCTTGTACAACTTGACCTTGACCTCTCCGTTGACATGCTCCTGGCTGTGGTCGATTGCCAGCTGCAGCATCTTACGTTCGGGGCTGAACCAGTAGCCGTTGTAGATCAACTCGGAATATTTGGGCATCAGGCTGTCTTTGAGGTGTGCCACTTCCCGATCGAGGGTGATCGACTCGATGGCGCGGTGCGCCTTGAGCATGATCGTCCCGCCCGGGGTCTCATAACACCCTCTGCTCTTCATACCGACATAGCGGTTTTCCACGATGTCGATACGGCCGACACCGTTGGCGGCGCCGATCTCGTTCAGGGTGGTGAGTACGTCGCCGGGCGACAGCTGCTGGCCGTCGATGGCGACAATGTCGCCGCCCTGGTACTCGAGGTTGAGGAAGGTGGGCCGGTCCGGCGCCTGGGCCGGGTCGACAGTCCACTGCCACATGTCAGCCGGAGCCTCGGCCCAGGGGTCCTCCAGCGGCCCGCCCTCATATGAGATGTGGAGCAGGTTGGCGTCGGTCGAGAACGGCGATTCCTTGCCCCGGGTCTTCTCGATCGGGATGCCCCGGTCCTTGGCGTATCTCATCAGCGACTCTCTGGAGTCGAGCTCCCAGATCCGCCACGGCGCAATCACTTCGATATCGGGCGCAAACGAATATGCGGCCAGCTCAAACCTGATCTGGTCGTTGCCCTTGCCGGTGGCGCCATGGGCGATGGCGTCGGCGCTGTTCTCACGGGCGAGCTCGATGATGCGCTTGCCGATGAGGGGGCGGGCGATGGACGTGCCGAGGAGGTACTCGCCCTCGTAGACAGCATTGGCCCGGAACATCGGGAACACGTACTCGCTGACGAACTCCTCCTGGAGGTCTTCGATGTGGATGTCGCTCTCGGGGACGCCAAGACTCAGGGCCTTGGCCCGGGCCGGTTCCGTCTCGTGCTTCTGGCCGATGTCGGCCGTGAAGCAGATGACCTCGGCTTCGTAGGTCTCCTGCAGCCACCGGAGGATGATGGACGTGTCGAGACCGCCCGAATAGGCGAGCACCACCTTTTTGATGTCGTTCTTGTTGGTGTTCATAGTCCTGCGATCTCCTTGAATCTGGCCGCCAGATCTTTTCCGTCTGTCCCCTCGTAAGTCACCACGAACATGGTGTCGTCACCGGCGACGGTGCCGAGCACATCGGGCATGCCTGCGCGGTCTATTGCTGAAGCAACCACATGCGCCGAGCCAGGGGGAGTACGAATCACCACGATGTTTGCCGAAGACTGGATGTCTACGATCCAGTTGCTGAGAACTCGTTTCAGCAGGTCTTCAGGCACCACACGGTCGGCTGGGTTTTCGGGGATGGCATACACGGCATCCCCACCGCCCACCTTCACCTTCACCGCGCCTAGTTCGTCGAGGTCGCGGGAAACTGTGGCCTGGGTAGCGACCACGCCCTCTTGTTGGAGGAGTTCAACGAGCTGTCCCTGGTTGGTCACCGGCTGGCCCCTGAGCAAGTCGGTGATCTTGTGCTGTCGCTGGTTCTTGTTCATTTGATCTCCTCGATGAGCCAGGTGAGCAGGCCGCGAGCCGTGTGCATACGGTTTTCGGCCTGGGCCCAGACCCGACTTTGCGGGCCGTCGAGCACCTCGTCGGTGACTTCATTGCCCCGCTTGGCCGGGAGACAGTGGAGAAAGATTGCCTTTTCGCCAGCTGCTGACATCAGGTTGGCATCGACCCGGAACTCCTGGAAGGCATTCTTCCGCGCCTCGGTCTCGTCTTCTTTGCCCATCGACGCCCAGGTGTCGGTATAGACGACGTCAGCATCGGAGACGGCCTCGTAGGGCGAGCGGAAGACCTCGACTTCAGCGCCTGACGTGTTGATCTCGGCGATGTCATCCGGGGAGAAGGAGTAGCCGGAGGGTCCGGCGAGGCGGAATCTCATCCCGGCAAGGCCGGCCGCCTTGGCCAGAGAGAGTGCGACGTTGTTGGCGTCGCCGATGAAGGTGATGGTGCGGTCCTCGAGCACCGAGAGCTCTGAGCGCATGGTGAGCAGGTCGCCCAGGGCTTGCATTGGGTGCGATTTGTCGCTGAGGAGGTTGACCACCGGGATCACATCGAGGGCTGCCATTCGCTTCACCGTGGAATGGGCGAAGACCCTTGCCCCGAGGAGATCGTGGTAGCAGGCGAAGGTCCGGGTGACGTCTTCGACCGTCTCACGCACGTCGAGGCCGAGCTCGTCGGGCCGGATGTACACGGGATGGCCGCCGAGCTGGACCACCGCCATCTCCATCGCGTTCCGGGTTCGGGCCGAGGGCTTTTCGAAAAGCAGGGCCATGCCTTTGCCGGCTAGGGGAGTCGTCGTGGCCGGTTGCGATGAGAGGTCGAGCACATACTCCAGCCCGTCCTTGCTCAGTTCATCGATGTCCAGGTAATGGCGCATCATTCCTCCTCGGGTGCGGAGGCGATCGCATCGGAGATGATGTCGATTGCCTCGTCTATCTGTTGTTTGGTGACGATGTAGGGGGGTGCCAGTCGAAGTGCGGTCGGGGTGACCCCGTTGACGATCAGGCCCCGGTCGAGACATGCAGTGGCGATGTCCTTGGCAGTCCGGCCGGCAAGAGCTGCCGGGCTCAGCTCGAGTGCGAGGAGCAGGCCGTGGCCCCGAACCTGGACGACACCGACGCTGGCCTCCGCTCGCCTCGTCAGGTACGTACCCATTTCCCTGACCAGAGCTGGTGCGTCGAGTTCGATGTAAGTGTCGAGGGCGGCCCGGGCGGCCGCCAGAGCGACCGGCTGGCCGGCAAACGTCGATCCGTGGTCTCCTGGCCCGAAAGCGGCAGCGACCGCATCGGTCGCCCAGACCGCCCCTACCGGGAAGCCGTTGCCGAGTGCCTTGGCCATGGTCACGATGTCGGGTTTGATACCGGCGTGTTGGAACCCGAACCACTCACCGGTGCGGCCCATCCCGGTCTGGATCTCGTCGAGGATGAGCAGCACCCCATTCTGGTCGCACAACGAGCGCACTTCCTGGAGGTAGCCAGCGTCGGCAGGGATGACGCCTCCCTCGCCCTGGACCGATTCGAGAAGCACTGCGGCGACATCGGCATCCAGGGCTGACTCGAGGGTGGCAATATCGTTGAAGGGGATGTGTCGGAAGCCATCGGGCATCGGAGCGAAGGGAGTGTGTTTGGCAGGCTGCCCGGTGGCGGCAAGCGTGGCCAGTGTCCTTCCATGGAAAGAACCGAGTGCCGAGAGCACCACATACCGTTCTGGGCCCTGATGTTTCCGGGCGAGCTTGATTGCAGCCTCGTTGGCCTCGGCACCCGAATTCTGGAACAGCACCTGGCCCCGGCCGCAATCGACGAGGGAGTTGATCGTCTCGGCAACGGGAGCCTGGTGCTCATTGGCGAACAGGTTCGAGGTGTGCACGAGCAATCCGGCCTGTTTGGTGACAGCCCTGGTGATCGCCGGGTGGGCGTGGCCGAGGGCCACCACTGCGAGCCCGCCGAGAAAATCGAGATACTGGCGGCCGTCGCGGTCCCAGATGTAAGGGCCGAGGCCCTTTACAAAAAGCCGGGGTGGCGAGCCGTAATTATTCATCAAGGGGCTGTGGTCACCGGTGGTGCCCCATGCGGCAGCCTGGGTGAGTGTCATCGCAGATCGCCCCCGACCATCGTGCCGATTCCGGTGTCTGTGAGCAGTTCCAACAGGAGCACGTGGGGGATGGTGCCGTCGAGCATATGGGCCGATGCCGCCCCGCCTCTGAGGGCATCTATGCATGCCTGCAGCTTCGGGATCATTCCGCTGCTGATCGCTGAGGTCTTCAGCATCTTCTCCACCTCGCCGACCGATGTCCTCCGGATCAGCGTGTCGGGGTCGGAGGGGTCTTCGAGCAGACCGGGGACGTCGGTGAGATAGATGATCTTCTCGGCGTGGAGTGCGGCCGCCAGGGCGCCGGCAACGGTGTCGGCGTTGATGTTGTACGCCTGGCCGGCCCGGTCGGAGCCGATGGTGGAAATCACAGGGATCATGTTCTCGGCGAGGAGCCGTTCGATGATCCCCGGTTGGACTGAGACGATGCGGCCGACGAGCCCCAGGGACTCATCGAAAGGTTCGGCAGTGATCATCCCGCCGTCTTCACCGGACAGTCCGACCGCATAGGCGCCGTGGACGTTGATCGCCCCCACGATGTCGCGCCCGATCTTTCCGACGAGGATCATCCTCACGATGTCGAGGGTCTCGGAGTCGGTGACCCTGAGACCGTCCTGGAATCGAGTCTCCTTGCCCAGTTTCTCGAGGTGATGTCCGATCTGAGGGCCGCCCCCGTGGACCACCACCGGTCTCATCCCTACGGAACGCAACAGAACGATGTCTTCGGCGAAGGTAGTGGCCAGGGCCGGGTCGGTCATCGCGCTGCCCCCGTACTTGACCACGATCACCGCGTCCCGGAATTGCTTGATGTAGGGGAGCGCCTCGAGCAGCGCCCCGGCGCGCTGCTCGGGGGCGTATGTGGTGGTGCCGATCATGTCCGGTACCCGGCGTTGATCTCGATATAGCCGTGGGTCAGGTCACACGTCCAGACGGTTGCCTCGTGCTCACCGACACCGACGTCGACTGTTATCTCGACTTCGTCGAGAGCGAGGTGTGCCGTCGCGGCCTCCTCCCGGTAACCGTCGAGGACTGTGCCCGAAGCCGCCACCTGTTCGGGGCCGATCCAGATTGCGAGTTTGTCCCGGTTTGCAGGCTGGCCGGCCTTGCCCACGGCCATGACCACCCGGCCCCAGTTTGCATCTCCGGCGGCCATCGCCGTCTTGACCAGCGGGGAGTCTGCAATCGACCTGGCAATTGCAACTGCAGATTCCTCACTGGCGGCCCCGGTGACTTTGACCGAGGCGAACTTGGTTGCCCCCTCGCCGTCGCGGACGATCTGATGAGCGAGGTCGAGGGTGACGGCTTCGAGAGCTCCCTGGAAAGCATCCAGCCTCGGATCGTTCCAGTCGGTGATCGGGTCATCGATGCCGGCCCCGGTGGCGAAAAGGAGCACGGTGTCGTTGGTGGAGGTGTCCGAGTCGACGGTGATCCGGTTGAAGCTCTTTTCGACCGACGCGTTCAGCGACTCCTGGAGGATGTCCGGGGCGATGCCGAGGTCGGTGAAGACGAACCCGAGCATGGTCGCCATGTCGGGGGCGATCATCCCGCTGCCCTTGGCGATGCCCACCACTGAGGCGTCTGTCCCGGGGATCGAGGCACAAGCGCCTTTGCTGAAGGTGTCAGTGGTCCGGATTGCCCCGGCAGCCTGCTCCCAGCCGGCGGGAGCGGATGCGCCCAGCCCGGAGAGCAGTTCGGGGATTGCGGCGGTGATCCTGTCGTCGGGCATCGGCTCGCCGATGACGCCTGTCGACGCAACGAGCACTGCGTCAGCTGGTATCCCGAGGGCGGTAGCCACTGTCACTGCAGTGAGCTCGGTGGAGACCTCGCCAGCCTTGCCGGTGAATGCATTGGCGTTGCCCGAATTGCACACCAGTGCCTGTGCCTTGCCGTCGCCACTCTCGATGATCCGGCGACACCATTCGACCGGGGCGGCAGGGCACAAGGTCCGGGTGAAGACCCCAGCGACGCTGGTGCCCGGCGAAAACTTCGCCACGAGCAGGTCGGTCCGCTCCTTTTTCCTGATGCCGGCCGCTGCTGTGCCCAGTTCGACACCGGCGATGGGCGGGAGCTCGGGGAAGCTGTTCGGGGCGAGAGGGGAGATGCTCACGGGTACATCCCGGCAATGGAGAGACCGGTGGTCTCGGGCAATCCGAGGGCAATGTTTGCGCACTGGATCGCCTGGCCTGCCGCCCCCTTGACCAGATTGTCCAGAGCCGAGATGACCACGATCCAACCGGTGCGGGGATCGACTCTGGCGGTCAGATGGACGCTGTTCGAACCGAGGGTCGACTTTGTAGAGGGGGAAGTGTCGCTGACGCTCACAAACGGCTCGCTGGCGTAGAAGTCGTCGAGGCAGGCGAGTGCGTCTTCGGTTGTGAAGGGGCCAGCGGGACGCCCATAACACGTGGCGAGTATCCCCCGGGTCATGGGGGCGAGGTGGGGGGTGAAGAGAAGCTGGACCTCTTGTCCCGAGTGGCGGCCGACGACCATTTCCATTTCCGGGGTGTGCCGGTGGTCGAGAAGGCCGTATGCGGTGAAGTTCTCGTCGACGGCGGAAAACGCCAACTCGGGTTTCGAAGTGCGGCCCGCCCCGGAAGTTCCGCTGGCAGCGTCGACGATCATGCCCTTTGGTTCGACCAGCCCCGTTCCGACCAGAGGGGCCAGGGCCAGCGAAGCTGCAGTGACGTAACACCCGGATACTGCGATCTGGTCCGCCCCGGACAACTCGGACCGGAATAGTTCGGGCAGACCGGTCACGAAATCCCCGAGGAGGTCCGGTTGATGGTGGGTTTCGCCGTACCACTGCTCGTATGTGCCGGAGTCGAAGAACCTGAAGTCTGCGGAGAGGTCGATGATCCGCTTGGTCGCCGGCCGGATTTCGGAGATTATCCGCTGGGATTGGCCGTGGGGGAGTGCAAGAAAGGTGACGTCGGTCCCTTCTGCGATCTGAGGCGAATAGGTGCTGAACGAAAGATCACCGATGACGCCGGAAAGGTGCGGATATCTGTCCGCGATCGGAGTGCCTGCGGACGAGGCACCGGTGGCCGCTGACACTTCGAGCGCCTCATGGGCCGTGACGAGCCTGAGGAGCTCGGCGCCCACATAACCCGATGCGCCCACGATTGCGACCTTGTGCATCAGGGAACATTACTCCGACTGCATAAGTATGCAAGTTCTTGAATATCCGAGCAATGCGGTCAGGCGGCCTCGCCCACCTTGAGAATCCTGACCGGTGCCATGGGAAGGGCGAGCCCACCCTGAGCGGAGACGAGTCCGATACTCGAGCCCTCCAACCAGTTCCAAATCAATGCCGATTCTTCGGCCGCCTCGACCGACGGTGAAACCTGCCGGGTGGTGAGCGAACTGACGGCCGGGCTTCCCAGCAGGGGGCGTTTCCCATCCCTCCAGGTGGCGACGAGAACTCCGTGGTCGACCAGGACGTGCTCACCCGATGCCGATACCGCTTCGAATAACCCTGCAGACTCCAGGGCAGCCCATTGCTGGCGTCGCAGTAGCGATCGGGCCAGGGCGTTGTGCCGGTCCCGGGCCCAGCCAGCCTCCTCGAATCTCTGCTCCATCGCATACTGCTCCATCCGCTCCCGGAGCGGCTCGAGGAGGACCTCCGCCTGATGGTCGAGCCCGGTGAGGAGAACGTCGATCACTCGCGAATATGCCCCGGGATCGAGCCTGCCGTCACACGGGCACATTGCCACGCCCAGTTGGGCCGGAGCACAGCTACCACCCCTGCTCGCCGGCATGCCTGTGCAGCGCCGCACGGGGAGCGCATCCCAGATCGCCGCAACCACGAGGTCCGCGGCTTTCTTACTCCGGAAAGGGCCGACGTGGGCCAGGGCGTCCTCTTTGACCGTTCGCACCACCGACAGTCGGGGAAACTGCTCCCGGGTCACCCGGACGAAGTGCGACGACTTTGGTGGACGGCTCCGTCGGTTGTACCGGGGCCGATGGGCGTGGATGAGCCGCAGTTCGGTGACCTCAGCCTCGATGACGGTGGGGCACACCTGATGGTCGATCGAGGCCATTTCCCGCATCATGTTTCCGATCGTTTTGCGGGTATCGCCATAGAAATACTGCCTGACTCTCTGGCGTAGATTGGTCGCCTTGCCCACGTATATCACCGCGCCGTTGCGGTCGCGGAACAAGTACACACCCGGCGCAGGGGGAAGCTGGTCCGAAAGGCGGATCTTGGCGTAATACCGGGCTCCCTTCGCCCGGGGCAAGGCGAGGAGGTCGTCGATGTTGGTGACACCGAGCGACCCGGCGCGTTCGAGCAGGCCGTGCAAAACGTGGGCGGTCGCCTTGGCATCGTCGAGAGCCCGGTGGTTGGGCACCACCGGGCTCCGGAAGAAGGCGGCGAGGCTGGCGAGTTTCAAGTTCCGGACTTCACCCCGGATCAGCCGCCGGGCCAGCGCGGCGGTGTCGACCCGCGCATTGTCGAGTCGGGCGTAGCCGAGCCGGTCGGTTGCCGCGTTGAGGAACGACACATCGAAGCGAACGTTGTGCCCGACGATCACCGCATCACCGATGAACTCGAGAAAAGTGGGGAGCGCGGTCTCGACCTTCGGGGCGTCGTAGACCATGGCATGGGTGATCCCGGTGAGCATGGTTATCGAGGCGGGGATGGGCGCCCCGGGATCGACCAGTGTCTGAAACGAACCGACCTCCTCACCACGGCAGTATTTGACCGCCCCGATCTCGGTTATCTCACAGCTTGCAGGCGACCCGCCCGTGGTCTCGAGGTCGAGCACACAGAAAGTGATATCGAAGAGCGGAGTCGACAGGTCGTCGAAACTGGGCTGGATGGGAAGTGCCACGCCCGGTTTACCTTATCGAACATATGTTCGATCCTGCAAGTATTAGAGTCAGTTCATGGAACTGGTGCAGATCGGGATGTACAGCTCGTCGTCCGAAGCCAACCTGGTCAAAGCCAAGCTGGCAGCAAGCGGCGTCGATTCGATGATCCAGGCCGACTCGGCGTCGGGAGCTGTCCCTCAACTCGAAGCGTATTCCGGGGTCAAGGTCCTGGTTCGCGCAAGTGACACCGAATTGGCCCTCGAGATCCTGGAACGGATGCTGCCGCCGGGCTCCGACGACAGCGGGTAGGGCTTGACCGGCTACGACATTTCCTCACCCGCGAACGAGCAGGTCAAGCGGCTGGTCCGTCTCCAGCAGAGACGCCACCGCGACGAGGAGAGGCTGTTCGCGGTCGAGGAGCCCCGGATCGTCGAGCGAGCACTCGAACGAGGACACCTCCCGGTTGAGACCTACATCTGTCCCGATGATGCTCAGTCGACCTTCGGTCTGACGCATGTGACCATGAGCCGTGAAGCAATCGACCGGGCATCGTATCGTCGCTCCTCGACCGGAATCATCGCCTTGTTCGCCTGTTGGGACACCGGTCTCGAGAATCTGAGCCCATCCTCCGAACCCCTTCTCCTGGTCGCCGAAGGACTGGAGAAGCCTGGAAATCTCGGAGCCCTGCTCAGGGTCGCCGATGGTGCCGGGGCCGACGGGGTCATCGTGATCGAGCCCGCTGCCGACCCGTTCAACCCGAACACGGTGAGGTCATCGACCGGGACCCTGTTCACTGTCCCAATCGCCACCGCCAAAAGGGCCGACGTCTTCGGGTGGCTTCGCGATCACGGCATAGCGTCGGTGGCGACGTCTCCGGTGGCGGCGCAGGCATATTGGGAGGCACAGCTCGCGGGGCCAGTGGCAATCTGGGTCGGGGCCGAGGCAAGCGGACTGTCGGAGGATGCAACCGCCAATGCCGACTGGAGCGTTTCGATACCGATGCATGGCGGCGCGGACTCACTCAATACTGCGGTTTCGGCAGCGCTTGTAGTCTATGAGGCTGTTCGCCAGCGACGTCAGGGAGCGGTGTAGGTCTCGAAGTGGAGGGTCTCTTCGAGAGGGCGTTGACCCCGGTCGAGGCTCTTTGACCTTCGATCCGGTGCGGGATGGCCAACTGTGATCACCCCGAGCGGCGAGAACTCACCCGGGATCTCGAGCAGTTTTCTCAGGTCCGGAATCGAGTGGACGCCGAGAAATCCCGCAGCGAGCCCTTCGTCGACCGCAGCAAGCAGCACTGCCATCATCGCCGCCCCTGCGTCGACCCACCAGTAGGGTACCGGCCACGGGATCTCCTCCCCCCGGTCGTCGAGCTTGTCCGGCTCCCGGTATCGGTCGTGGTAGATCTGCTCCGATATCGAAATCACGATGTGAGCGGGTGCCCGGGAGATCCATGGGTCGAAACCGGCGGCGACGTAGGTGGCCTCGGTCGCGAGGTCGGCGATTTCCTGGCGTCGCTGCTTGTCGGTGACCACCACGACTGAAACCCCCTGGGAGTTGCCGGCCGAGGGGGCGCGGAGGGCGGCGGCCGCAACCCGCGTCAGGATTTCGGGGTCGATCGAGTCGTCCTTGTAGTTGCGTACCATGCGCCGACGTTCCAGCACTTCTCTGAATTCCATAGAGACATTCTGTCATACCGCTCTAGGATGATCGGAGGGTTGGGCTCGAGTCAGGGCCACAACCGGCGGCCCGGTAGCAGCGAAAGGCAGTGATGACTTCACAGTCCCTGGCGGAACAGAATGTGGTGTGGACGCGAGGGAAGGGTTGTCTCGAACTGGCGGAGATTCTCTCCACCGGCGAACCGGACCGGATTCAAGGTGACCTGTCCCGGGGTTGTCTCGATCATCGAGCCGATTTCGTAGTCGCCAAGAAAATGCCAGGTTCCTTCGATCTCGCCAACGTCGCGGTGCCGGTCGACTTCGACCCCGAGCGAATTACCCGGGTTTCAGCGACGGTGGCCGGCGGCCCTCATTCGGAACTGGCGGTGAACACGGCTGCACACATCTCCAACGTGCTCGGCGTTCCCCTCGAGATCGTGTCGGCCCACCAGGACGCCGAAGGCCTGGGCAATGCGATGAGGATCGTGGCCCTCTATGGCGAACGCTTCCCCGGAGCCGAGCGAAGGGTGGTTCAGGCCCAGGACATGAACGAGCTCGCCGACACCGCCGAAGACGGCTCACTGATGGTCGTGGGTGCTCCGGGAGGCTCGTGGTTGCGACGTTCCCGCTTTGGCTCCGGTGCCCGAATCAAGGGTGCGGCCCGAGCCGGGGCCGTGATGGTCAAGTCGGCGCCGGACCGGGTGTACCGGTTCATGGGTGAGCCCGTCTATGTGGCGCCTCTTCTCCAGGCGGCTGACACCCTGAAGCTTCACACCGAAAGTGTTCTTGCCGTTGCCGAAGAAGGGGTGCTCGTCGGAGTGGTGCGCCGGGAAGATCTCAGTGGCGAAGGGAATCGGACGGTGGCGAGTGTGATGGACGATCCGGTGTCGACCCGGGTCGACGCGACCATCGAAGAGGCCCGCCCGTTGGGGGAGACATTCGGGGACGACCCCATACCGGTCACCGACCACGACGATCATCTGGTCGGCGGTTTGTCCTTGCCAGCGGCTTGAATTAGGGCAGAATCAAGCCGGTGAACACTAAAAGCCTTTTTCGCGGCCTGTTCTGGTCGCTCGTCGCTCTGGCCATTGTCTTCCATGCGGCGGGTGGCTGGTACTTCTCCGGCGAGCTGATCGACGATGCCTTCGTCATCGACCCGGACCCGATCACCGTTACTGGCGGCGACTACGAGATGGAGTTGGTCGAGTACGAAACCGAGCTCGGTGCGATGGATGCTTGGTACCTGCCTTCCGACGGGGACACATGGGTGATTCATGTCCACGGGCGTGGCACCACTCCCGCTGAAGCCGAGCCCCTCTTTGCTCCGCTACAGGATGCCGGCTATCCCCAGTTGGCCATCACCTATAGAAACGACGATGGCCAACCCGAAGATCCTTCAGGCTTCTACCAGTACGGGGCCACCGAGCACCGCGATGTCAGTGATGCGGTCGAATACGCCCTGGCGAATGGTGCTGAGAAGATCTTCATGAACGCCTACTCCACCGGCGCTGCCCACACCCTCGGTTTTGCTTACCGGGAGGTCCGGGACCGCGTCATCGGAGCCCACTTCGATTCCCCGAACATCGACTTCGGCGAAACGGTCAATCACAACGCATCCCAGCGGGATCTTCCGGTCCTTCCCCTCCAGGTCCCCGAGAGCCTGAGCGCCGTCGCCAAGTTCATGACGTCGCTGCGGATCGGCATCAGCTGGAGGACTCTCGATTACGTGGACAACTCCGCGCAGAGCCTCAAGATCCCGGTCCTGATCCATCACGGCACGGCCGATCTAACGGTCCCGGTTCAGACCAGTATCGAGTTTGCCGAGCTCAACCCCTCACTGGTCCAGTTGGTCCTGGTAGAGAGTGCTGACCACGTCGAATCTCTCGATGTGCTCGGCGAGCAGTACACAGCGGCGATCCTGGGGTTCATAGCCAGCCTCGAATAAGTCCTGGCCGACCTTCTAACCTCTACGCCAACCAGGAAGTAGGTGTGTTGGTCGCCAGTGAAGTCATGATCCGGCTCGAAGAAGTGTCGAAACACTACCCGGGAGCGGCCACCCCGGCCGTGGACCGTTTGAGCCTCGACGTCGGCAGGGGAGAGTTCGTGACTCTGGTCGGACCTTCGGGGTGCGGTAAGACCACGACCCTCAAGATGATCAACCGCATCATCGAACCGACCGGCGGCTCGATCCAGGTCGATGGCGTCGATGCTCTGTCGGTGCCCGCACACGAGCTGCGCAGGTCGATCGGATACGTCATCCAGCAGATCGGTCTGTTTCCCCATCGAACTATCGCTCAGAACATTGCCACGGTCCCCGAGCTGCTCGGATGGGACAAGTCGCGGATCCGGGAGCGGATTTCGGGGCTGATCGATGTGGTCGGTCTCGAGACCGAGATGCTCGAGCGCTATCCGGCCGAGCTGTCTGGCGGACAGCAACAGAGAGTCGGCGTCGCCCGCGCCCTTGCCGCCGACCCTCCGGTCCTGCTGATGGACGAGCCGTTCGGTGCAGTCGACCCGATTGTCCGCGGCCACCTGCAACGTGAATTCCTCGACCTTCAAGACAAGCTGGGAAAGACCGTGGTCTTCGTCACCCATGACATCGACGAGGCGATATTTCTCGGCACCAGGATCGCGATCCTCAACACCGGGGGCATTCTCGAACAGTACGACACTCCTGAAACGATTTTGAGCGAGCCAGCCAATCAGTTCGTTGAGGACTTTCTCGGCGGCGAGCGCGGCCTGAAACGGCTCGGGCTGCTGCCGGTCAGCTCAGCAGATATGGTGCATGGCCCGATGATCGATCGCAGCGGTTCGCGTGAGGATGCCGTACGGATCATGTCTGAGAACGGGATCGACTGGATCGGTGTCCTCGACGGGAAGAGGCTCCTCGGCTGGGTCGACCGCACCGATGTCGAGTCGCTGGGGCTGGCAGGGGCCGAGCCGAAGCCGTTCGCAGTATCTCTCACTCCCTCGTCGTCGCTACGAGAGGCGCTGGACGCCGTTGTCACCGGTCACGCCCGGATGGCGGTTGTTGTCGAAGACGATGAGTACCGCGGGATGCTCGACCTCGAAGCGATTGCCGAGGAAATCACCGAATGAGCTCCGTCCTGGCGCAGTCCGGCCCCCTCGTCGACTGGACGTGGGTGGAGAGAAACATGGGTCAGATAGTCGACCGGACCTGGGAGCACCTCACACTCACCGGCATCTCAGTGGGGCTCGGGCTTCTCATCTCAGTCGGTCTGACGGTGGTCGCACTCCGCTGGCGGTGGTCCTATCCGTCGATCACAGGTTTCACCGGCCTGCTCTACACCATTCCTTCCCTCGCCCTGTTCGCCCTGCTGGTTCCGTTTACCGGGCTGAGTGACACGACGGCGATCATCGCCCTCACTTCGTACACTCTGTTCATCCTGATCCGGAACATCGTGGCCGGTATCGATGGCGTGCCGGAGGCGGTCAAGGAGGCAGCTGACGGAATGGGGTACACCGCACGGGCCCGCTTCTGGAAGATGGAGGTTCCTCTGGCCCTACCTGTGATCATGGCCGGCATGCGGATCGCCACTGTCACAACAGTAGGCCTGGTGACCGTGACGGCAGTGATCGGACTGGGCGGGTACGGCTTCTTCATCCTTCGTGGGCTGAACACCTTCTTCTGGACTCAGATGATCGTCGGCGTCGTCCTATCCGTTGTGCTCGCCACCATCCTCGACCTTGCCTTTATTGCCCTGCAACGCGTGTTGAGCCCGTGGGCGAAGGCAAACACCTGATGGGAATTTGGGATCAGTTCGTCGAATTCGTGGCCGATCCGGCGACCTGGACCGGCCCGGGATCGTTCTGGGTCCGGCTTTTCGATCATGTCTGGGTCTCGGTCGCTGCAACTGTGATCGCTTTTGTGGTGGTCTTTCCGTTGGCCCTTTACCTCGGGCACATAAGAAAGGGCTCCCAGGCGGCGACCGCTGTGGTCAACATCGGACGGGCTGTCCCGTCGTTCGGGATCCTTGCGATTGCCTTCCTCATCCTGGTTGAAATGGGGGCCGGGGTTGGCACGCCCTGGTCGATCCTCGTCGCGCTGATCGCCCTGGCCGCGCCCCCCGTGTTCACCAACACGATCGCGGGGATCCAGGCTGTCCAGCCGGCGACAATCGAGGCTGCCCGAGGGATGGGCCTCACCGGGCGGCAGGTCCTGGTCGGCATCGAGCTTCCGATGGCGATGCCGCTGGTGATGGAAGGAGTACGCATCGCTTTTGTCCAGGTGATTGCCACCGCAACCCTCGGTGCCCTGGTCGCCTGGGGTGGCCTGGGGCGCTACATCATCGACGGTTTTGCGGTCCGGGACAACGGTGAGATCCTTTTCGGAGCGATTGCAGTCGGGCTGCTTGCGATTGCTGCGGAGGTGAGTTTCAGCTTCATTCAGCGGGCAGTGACACCCAAAGGGCTCAACGTCGCCGGATAATCCGGAATCTCCCGGACTCGCATAGGGTTGGTTTTAATCGGTGCGCGGTCGGTCAGTATCTGACAGATGAAACGGGCGCATCATTATCTATACAGAAGGAGAAACCCATGCGGAAACTTGTCCGCAAACGCACTGTTGGGGCGATCCTGGCCGTGGCCCTGGTGGCAACGGCTTGTGGGTCGGGTGACAGTGATGGAGAACCGATTGCAATTGGTTCCTTCGCATTCAACGAGTCCGTGATCGTGGCCGAGATCTATGCCCAAGCTCTCGAAGCCGAGGGCTTCGAGGTTGAGCGAAGGCTAAATCTCGGAAACCGCGAGGTGGTGAAGCCGGCTCTCGAGTCAGGCGAAATCGACCTGGTGCCCGAGTACGTTGGGACCCTCGCCGGGTTCCTCGGCGCGACGCCCACTGCCGATTCGGAGTCGACCTGGAACGACGCCAAGGCCGCCTTCGAGGAGACCGGTGTGACGCTGCTTCAGTACAGCCCGGCGCAGGACAAGAACGCTTATGTGGTCACAGCAGAAACCGCAGCCGAATACGGTTTGACCACGGTCTCCGACCTCCAGCCGGTGGCCGGCGAGCTCGTCTTTGGCGGTCCGCCCGAATGCCCGGAACGGGAGTTCTGCCTGCTCGGCCTGAGTGAGGTGTATGGCCTCGAATTCGCCGAGTTCACTCCACTCGATGCGGCAGGGCCAATCACCATCGCCGCTCTCGACGGTGGGGAGATCGATGTCGCGCTTCTGTTTACGACCTCGGGAATCATCGCCGACCGTGGCTGGGTCTCGTTGGAAGAT
This sequence comes from Acidimicrobiia bacterium, assembly GCA_041748855.1. Classification (GTDB taxonomy): domain Bacteria; phylum Actinomycetota; class Acidimicrobiia; order Spongiisociales; family ZC4RG35; genus MA-ANB-1. Next base: position 21,937 of record JBGTCK010000051.1, on the reverse strand, counting down.
GACATGGGGTTGAATCCGGCCGAGAACCTGGTTCCGGCGATTCGCACCGATGTCGTCGACGCTTACGGAGACGACCTGACCAACCTGCTCAACCGCGTCTCGGAGGCTCTCACCACCGAGGACCTCACCGAGATGAACAAGCGTGCGGACATCGACCAGGAGGATCCCGCGGCACTGGCCACTGAGTGGCTCACTGCGAACGGGTTTATCGACGGCTGATCAATCGGTCCGACGTATCCAAAAGGAGCCCCCTGACCTCAGGGGGCTCCTTTCATTTCCGAATCTGTCACAGGCGGGAGGTACGTTCCCCGTTGAAAGGAAGGAGATGAGGTGCTGATCGACTGTGATGTTTGTGCGATGAAGAAGACATCGGCGTGTGACGACTGCGTGGTCTCCGTCCTGTTCCAGATCGGGCCGGTCGAACTGAGCGACGATGAGGTGACCGCGCTCGATAATCTCGCCGACACCGGATTGGTTCCCAGACTGCGCCTCGTGCCCACCGATCGCAGGGCGTCCTGAGGACTACCTGATTGGACAGTCCTGCCCGTTATCCTCAGCGGGATGGTCGTGGTCTATGCCATTTCGCTTGCGGTCGGGTTCGTAGCCCTTCTGGTCATTGTGATGGGGGGAACGCTCGCAGAGAACCTGGGACGTGAGCATCGCGATCCAGCAGTGCGAATCGGACAACGGGGGCGCTTGATCGTTGCCGGTGTCCTCGGATTCGGTATCGGCGGTATGGCCGCTGAGTTCTCACCGCTCGGATGGAGCTGGCCCATTGCTCTGGTTGCCGCCCTGGTAGCGGCCTTCCTCAGTGTGCTCTGGGTCAGGTACGCCACTGGGACGGATGCCGGCGCCTGATGCTCGTCGTCTCCGATGTCCACGGTGCCTTTGACGCCCTGGCCTCTGTCGCCTCCACTGGCGAGACGCTGCTCATACTCGGCGACCTAGCCAACCTCACCGACTACAGGACCGGTGAAGGGGCGGTAGCCGCCGCACTTGGCATCGAGTTCGCCCGGGACGCAGCGCGCGCCCGGGGCGAAGGCGACTTCGAAAGGATGCGGACGATGTGGCAAACCCGCCCGGGTGACCCGGACGAGGCGCGCCGGGGCATCGAGAGAGCTATTGCTGATCAATATGGACTGCTGTCGGCGGCGTTGGGGAATGCGTCAGGCTATGTGATCCACGGGAACGTGGACAGACCCGCCAGCCTTGCCGAATCTCTCCCTCCTGGATTCGAGTACGTGCACGGAAGAAGGGTCGAAATCGAGGGGGTCAGCTTCGGGTTCGCTGGCGGGGGAGTGGCGACCCCGATGCAGGCTCCGGGCGAGATCTCTGACGACGAGATGCGGGAGACCCTCGACTCGATTGGTGAGGTCGACGTGCTGTGCACCCATGTCGCACCGGCCCTCGGCCCCTTGGAGACAGATGTGATCACCGGGCGCAAAGAGCGCAGCTCACAACCAATCCTCGACTACATCCGCAGTGTCAGACCCGGATTGCATCTCTACGGCGATGTTCACCAGCCCCAGGCATCACGGTGGCGGATCGGAGCGACGTCGTGTGTCAACGTCGGCTACTTCCGGGCGACCGGCCGTGCCTATCGGCTTGATCTGAGTGGTCTGTCGGTCAAATAGGGCGAGCGTAGCCCCGAGTCATCGAGGTCAACTGGCAGGAGAAGCGCGCAGTCGCAGCCCGGGAGTGCGGCGAGCACCTCGACGCAGCCAGGGGCCTCGAGGGCCGGAGAAACGCCGCCAGCATTTGAGCGACGGGCCACTAAGTTCTAGGTCCGGCCGGGCGCTAACCTCACCTGCGACGACATGAGTGAAGGCACCTTTCAAACGCTGGAAATAGACGCAGCTGCGACCGACCTTTACGACACCGTGGCCGACATCGCCGGTTACCCGGAGTGGGCGACAGGGATCAAGGAGGTCGAGGTTCTGGAAACCGACGACAAGGGGAACGTAACCCGTGCCCGATTCGTCATTGACGGCTTCATCAAGGAGATCGAGTACGTCCTGCGCTACACACACGCCCGGCCGCATTCCCTGAGTTGGACGGCCGAAGAGAGCGGAGACGTGAAAATGCTCGAGGGCTCGTACACGTTCAACGAAACCGAGCAAGGCGTCGAAGTGGTCTATGCCCTGAGCGTCGAGCCCAACTTCAAGATCCCCGGGTTCATTCGCAGCCAGGCAGAGCGCCAGATCGTGACAACGGCCCTCAAGGGTCTGCGTAAGAGGGTCTCCGAGCAGGCTGAATGAGGATCATCCTCGTCACCGGAAAGGGGGGCGTGGGCAAGACAACGGTGGCTGCGGCCACCGCCCTGGCCGCTGCCGACGCCGGCTATCGGACCATGGTCACCTCCACCGATCCCGCGCACTCCTTATCCGACGCCCTTATGGTGGGTCTGGGAAGCGATCCCACCGATATCGCCCCCAATCTCCAGGGACAGCAGATCGATACCCAGCGTCAGCTCGATAAGTACTGGGGATCGATCAGGCGCCAGCTCATGGATGTGCTCGACTGGGGTGGGGCGGGCGGCATCGAGTCCGAGGAGTTCTTGATATTTCCCGGGATGGACGAGCTGTTTGCTCTGATCGAGGTCAACGAGCACGCTCGGTCCGGGGACTACGACGTGGTGGTGGTCGACTGCGCCCCTACCGCAGAAACGCTCCGCCTCCTCTCCCTGCCCGAAGTTCTCTCCTGGTATTTCGAAAGGGTGATGCCAACCGAACGGAAGCTGATGAAGGCCGCCCGCCCGCTTCTCTCCAGGATGACCGATCTGCCACTGCCCCGCGACGAGGTCTTTGGCGCTGCCCAATCGGTTTTCGACTCGATCGAGGGGGTCAAGGAGCTGATGAGCTCGCCCGAGATCACCTCGGCGCGCCTGGTGGTCAACCCCGAGAAAATGGTGATCGATGAGGCCCGGCGCACCTATAGCTACCTGGGCCTTTTCGGCTACGGGGTGGACGGTGTGGTGGTGAACCGTGTGCTCCCCGACGACGTCACCGACCCCTATTTCGATCGCTGGAGATCTATCCAGAAGGGGCATCTCGACGTGGTCGACGAGGCCTTTGCCGATGTGCCCCGACTCCGGGTGCGGTTGTTCGACGATGAGATGATCGGCCTGGACCGTCTTCGTCGGTTGGCACAGGAACTCTACGGAGAATCTGATCCGATCGCCGACTTCCATGCCACAAGTCCCTTCAGGATTGTCGAGGGCTCGGCTGGTGTGACCATGGAGCTGGACGTGCCCTTTGCGGAAAAGGCCGACCTCGACGTTTACCGCAAGGGAAACGAGCTGTTCGTACAGCTCGGGCCCTATCGGCGCTCATTTGTGCTGCCCGACGCTTTGCATCGGCGCGAGGTGACGCGGGCCAAGCTGGATAACGGCGTTCTCTCCGTCTCCTTCAACGAGCCGGATAGTGCTTGATGCCTGATCGTGATGAGGTGGTGGCCACTCTGGGCCGTGCCGGGAAACGGGCATTGATTCATATGATTCAGGCAGCCATCGAAGGGGTAAAGGCGGTCGAAGCCGTGATAGACGAATTGGGGAAAATGGGTGACAATGAGAACGGAGAGCAGTCAGCTAATGGGACCGAACGGATAGAAGTCGAATGACCTACAACAATCAGGAGCGGGTTCGTCCCGACGAGGTGGTACCGCCCGGAGGAAACTCCGTCCAGGGGCGAAAGCTGATCCAGGATACGGTTCTGATCGTTCCCAATATCGTCAAGCTGGTGGGGAGGCTGCTTGCCGACCCGAGGGTGCCGCGTCGCTCGAAAATTGCTTTGGGTGCTGCGGCGGCCTACGTCGCGAGCCCGATAGACCTCATCCCGGACATAATCCCTGTCATCGGATGGGCCGACGACATCCTCTTTCTGCTGCTGGCAATCGACGGGCTGATCAACCGTTCCGGCCCGGAGATCGTCGAGGAGCACTGGGACGGCCCGGTCGACCTGCTCAAGCTGATCGAGGACGTCCTCTCACTGGCGAGGGGACTCGTCCCGACCAAGATCAGGGGCATCTTCGACCGTCTCAATGGTTAGGCGCCCGTTGACCCGGGCTACCGGGATTTGCCCGCTCTGGAGCTAAATTGAAGAGTCAATGGACTTCAGACGGATCGGATCGCTGCCTCCCTATGCATTTGCAGAGGTAAACCGTCGCAAGCTGGAAGTCAGGGAATCCGGCGTCGATGTGATCGACCTCGGATTTGGCAACCCTGATATCGCTTCCCCTGAGATCGCAGTCGAAACCCTGCGCGCAGAGGCCCTGAATCCGGGCAACCACCGGTACTCGGCATCGCGGGGGATCGACGATCTCAGGAATGCCCTGGCCGCTCGGTACCATCGTCGTTTCGGGGTCACTCTCGACCCCGAGACCGAGGTGATCGCCACCATCGGCGCCAAGGAAGGGCTCTCTCATCTGATGTGGACGCTTCTCCAGCCCGGCGACGCGGCCATCGTCCCGGACCCGTCGTACCCGATCCACATATTCGCCCCAGTGATCGCCGGTGCGGAGGTCCGTATCGCACCGATCGGCTCGGAGGAGGACTACTTCGAGGTAGTCGACCGGATGTTTAAGAACTCATGGCCCCGGCCACGGGTAATCATCGTCAGCTTCCCCCACAACCCGACGACCAAGACTGTCGATATCGGGTTTTTCGAGCGCCTGGTGGCATTCGCCAGGGAGCAGGAGGTTGTTGTCGTCCATGACTTCGCCTACGCCGACATCGGCTTTGGCGGATACCGTGCGCCGTCGCTGCTCGAAGTCGACGGGGCCATAGAGGTTGGCGTCGAGCTGTACTCGCTGACCAAAGGCCACTCGATGGCTGGTTGGCGGGTTGGTTTCATGGCGGGCAACTCTGAGATTGTCGCCGCACTGGCCAAGCTGAAGAGCTATCTCGACTACGGGACCTTCCAGCCAATCCAGGTCGCGGCGGCGGCAGCACTGAATGAGGGAGACGGGTACGTCGACGAGGTCAACGAAATCTACCGGCAACGGCGGGATGCCCTGATCGGTGGACTCGATGAAATCGGCTGGTCCGTCCCCCCGCCCGAGGCGACCATGTTCGTCTGGGCGACGATTCCGGATGCGTACGCAGACATGGGATCGCTCGACTTCTCCATCTACCTTCTGGAGAAGGCCGGGGTGGCGGTCAGCCCCGGGCTGGGCTTCGGCACGGCCGGTGAGGGCCATGTCCGCTTTGCCCTGGTCGAAGATGCGGATCGGATCACCGAGGCGGCGCAGCGGATCGGGAAGGCACTCGGCCGCCTGTGACAAGCCGGGACTAGGCGCTGCACTACCCTCAACCCCATGGCTTTTAGCGACGGCAACGCCGACTTCAGATCCGACACGGTCACCCGTCCCACGCCGGCAATGATGGAGGCAATGGCCAACGCCCCGTTGGGTGACGATGTCTATCACGACGATCCCACGGTGAACCTCCTCGAGGAGGAATCGGCAGAGGTGACAGGTAAGGAAGCTGCCATCTACGTCCCGACGGGCACAATGGGCAACCAGCTGGCGATCATGTTCCACACCAACCCCGGTGAGGAGGTGCTCGCGCACGAGGCCAGCCACGTGAGGAGCATCGAGGGCGGCGCCCCCCAGGCCCTCTCCGGCGTCGGCTTTCGGACAGTCTCCAATGCGAATGGCCAGATAATGCCCGAAGATGTCGACCGGGCAATGGACGCGGTGGGGTTCTTCCCCCGAATCGGCCTAATGGTCTGGGAGAACACGCACAACCTCTCCGGCGGCCGGGTGATCCCGTATGAGCTCTTCGAAAAGACCTCGGCAACCGCGGCAGCGAGAGGGCTCAAGATCCATATCGACGGCGCACGCATCTTCAATGCGGTTGCCGCCACCGGGGTCGACGCGGCGACCTGGTCGAAACATGCCGACACCATCCAGTTCTGCTTCTCCAAGGGACTGGGGGCACCTGTCGGCTCGATCGTCTGCGGACCGCGGGATTCGATAGCTGAGATCCGCTACCTGCGGAAGAGGCTGGGCGGGGGCATGCGCCAGGCCGGGGTGATCGCAGCTGCCGCCCGAGTCGCACTTGCCGGGAGAGAGCGGATGGCAGAAGACCATGATCTAGCCGATTACCTTGCCGCCGGTCTCGCAGAGCGATTTCCCGGGTCGGTGGACGTAATGGATGTGGAGACCAACATGGTCCGGGTCGACATCGAGGCAATCGGGATCCCGTGGAGCGAGATCAAAGACAGATTGGACAGTGCGGGGGTGCGGGCGAACCCGCCCATTCTCGGTGGCTGGAGACTCGTCACCCACCGCGACGTCGACCGCGACGATGTCGATCGTCTGCTGACTGCCCTTTCGTAACCGAAGACGGGCCGGCGAGGTCGAACCCACAGTGACTTACGCGATTCTCTTTCCCGGCCAGGGCAGCCAGACGGTCGGCATGGGGGCAGACAGCTTCGAAGCCCACGCAGAGCTTTTGGGTGACATTGCCGACTCGATCTTGGGCTGGTCGCTGCGTACGTTGTGTCTCGAAGGGCCTGCTGACGAGTTGACCCGCACCGAGCATGCCCAACCTGCCCTCTTTGCCGTCTCCTACGCCCTGTGGCTGTCGTTTCGGGACGCGGTGCGCAAGATTCCCGCCGCCGCCGCCGGACACTCCCTGGGCGAATACACCGCCCTGACCGCTGCGGGAGCGCTGAGCTTCGAGCAGGCCCTGAGCTTGGTCGCCGGCAGGGGGAAAACCATGGCCAACGCCGCTGACCTCGAGCCCTCGGGCATGGCCGCGCTGATCGGCGCCGATGTAGATCTCGCAGAAAAGGTCGTCAGGGAAAACCAGGGACGCGGGGGCAGGCTGCAGCTTGCCAACTCGAACGCTCCGGGCCAGGTGGTTGTCGCCGGCAGTGCCGCCGATCTCGAGTGGCTCGAGGAACATGGCAAGGACCTCGGGGTGAGGCGGGTCATCACCCTCAACGTCGCCGGGGCGTTCCACTCTTCGTTCATGTCACAGGCGGCAGATGAACTGGCGACTGCGACCGCCGATGTCAGCTTCGCCGAGCCCGAATTCGAAGTGATCTCCAACGTGTCGGCACGTCCACACGAGTCAGGTTCGATCGGGGCGAAACTGGTCGAACAGGTCACTTCACCCGTCCGCTTCGAGGAGTCGCTCCGGAATATGGCCGCATCCGGAATCGGGACTTTCGTCCACATCGGACCCGGGGACGTGACAGCAGGGCTGGCGAAACGGACGATTCCTGAAGCAAATGTGTTTACCGTCTCATCGCTGGATGACATCGACTCAGCGGTTGAGTCACTGAGTACGATGGATCACCAATGATGAATGCTGAGATAACCGGCTGGGGCAAGTGCATGCCCCCAAATGTCCTCTCCAACCACGACCTGGAACAGATCGTCGACACTTCCGACGACTGGATAACCACCCGTACCGGCATCAAAGAGCGACGGATCTCCCATGTCGAGGCCTCCGATCTGGCAGCTGTTGCCTGTTTGCGCGCCCTGGCTGCCGCCGGCAAGTCGGTTCAGGACGTCGATCTCCTCCTTGTGGCCACATGCTCCGGAGACTCGATCATTCCCTCGACGGCTTCCCGGGTCCAAGAGAAGATCGGCGCCGTGAACGCAGCAGCCATGGACCTCAATGCGGCTTGCTCTGGATTCGTCTACGGGCTGGTGACCGGGGCCAACATGATTCGGGGCGGTACCAACAAGATCGTCCTCTTGGTGGGCACCGAGAAGCTCCACCATTTGATGAATTTCACCGACCGCACGACTTGTGTCCTCTTCGGCGATGGCGCTGGTGCTGTGGTCCTCGAGCCATGCGAAGAGGGCGTAGGAGTGCTCGGCTCGGAGTTGGGCATCGACGGCTCGGCAGGCAGGTTTCTCGAGGTTCCAGCAGATGGGACCCAGGGCGACTGGGCGCCGCGACCGCCGGACCAGTGCGCAATTCGGATGGATGGCCAGGAGGTATTCCGGCGGGCGGTCACCAAGATGGCGGAGAGTTCGCTGCAAGCGTTGGAGAAGTCGGGCCTCGGATTGGAGGATGTCGACCTCCTCATCCCGCACCAGGCAAATGTCAGGATCATCGACGCCACTGCGCGGCGGCTCGGTGTCGACACCGCCAAGGTCTTCGTCAACATCCACTCCTACGGCAACACTTCGGCCGCGACCATTCCGGTTGCTCTCACCGAGGCGCTGGAGCAGGGACAGATCGCGCCCGGCTCCATCGTTGCCTTCACCGCATTCGGCGGCGGGCTCACCTGGGGCTCGGCAATCGTACGCTGGGGTGCCCGGGTCGAGCCACTCCAGGAAAGCGACGCCGAACTGCCCCCGGCCGATCGCACCACCCTTGAGATCCTCCAGTCGAACTTCGACTTCTTCGGGGTCCCGGAGAAGTTGGCTTGACCGGCGGCGATGCCCGGGTCGCCCTGGTAACTGGCGGCTCGAGGGGGATAGGCAGGGCGATCGCCATTCGACTCGCCGCCGACGGCCATGCGGTCGTCGTCAACTACTCGGCGAATGCGTCCGCCGCCGCCGACGTGGTGGCACAGATCGAGTCGGCGGGAGGTCGGGCGATGTCGGCTCAGGCCGATGTTTCTGATCCAGATCAGGTCGACGCCTTGTTCGACATGGTCGCGACCGACCTCGGCGCAGTCGATGTCCTCGTCAACAACGCTGGCATCACCAAGGACAATCTGTTGCTCCGGATGAGCGCCGAAGACTTCGACTCTGTGATCCAGACCAATCTCCGCTCGGCATTTCTCTGCACAAAGGCGTCTCTCCGGGGAATGCTCAAGTCAAGATGGGGCCGCATCATCTCGATAGCTTCGGTTGCTGGGATTTCAGGCAACGCCGGCCAGGCGAACTACGCGGCATCCAAGGCGGGGATGATTGCTTTCGCCAAGTCGATCGCCAAGGAGGTTGGGTCCCGGGGCATCACGTCGAATGTCGTTGCTCCCGGATACATCGAGACCGACATGACCGACGCACTTGGCGACAGCGTGAAGGAAGCGGCATCTGCCGCCGTTGCACTGGGTCGCTTCGGCCAACCTGAGGAGGTCGCAGAGGCAGTCGGATTTCTTGCATCTGATGCAAGCAGCTACATAACAGGCCAGGTTTTGGCGGTAGACGGCGGGATCACCCTGTAAGTTCTTCCCCAACTCATAGATAGGAGAAACGAGAAATGGAAAGAAACGAAGTATCGGAGAAGTTGACCGGTGTCCTCGTGTCCGAGTTAGGTCTGGACGCCGAGAAGATCAACGATGATGCCCACTTCGAAGAAGACCTCGATGTCGACAGCCTCGGGGTTGTTGAGCTACTGATGGCACTCGAGGACGAGTTCGGGGTGAAAATCCCCGATGAGGAAGCGGAGTCGATCATGACTGTCGGCCAGGCAGTCGACCTGGTCCACACCAAGCTCAACGCCTGAGCAGACCCGGAACCCCTACACCTCACAACCCGGGCCGGAAGGATCTTCGTTCTTGGTCCGAGCCTCTTGCCACTCGCCAAGGCTGCGGTAGACGAGCACCAGCACCAGTGCCATCCCTACTGTGACCACGAGGAATGCCCCTGCCGCCATCGCCGCCGCCCAGCCGTAGCAGTGTGTCACCGCTCCGACCGGGTCCGATGTCGTGCAGCTCAAATCAGTCACGAACCAACCCAGGAGCCCAGCGAGCAGGCCGACAGCCAGCGATGGGATGACAATCCACGGGTTCGGGGTTCGTCTCACCGAGCCTGGCCCCTCTCGTCGATGCCAGCGCCGTCGAGGATCTCCTTTGGTGTGAGCTCAGGTGGGATGGCATAACTGGTGCCTTTCTCGATGAGCGGCCGGAAGGCTACGGCGACATCGGACGACCATGCGGTTGCGGTGATGGCCGCAGACACCAACACGGCGACTATGGCGTGGGGGAGAGGCATGAATGCGGCAAGGGCGAGCGAGGCAGCGATCAACCCGAAGCGCATGGCGGCGAGTCCGCCGGGGATTGTCCGGCTGTAGAGAATCGCGGCCAGGGGCCCGCTAGCCGCCATCGCGAGCACCCACGAGTTGGCATCGGCGGGAATCAGGCCGAGGGCGAGGGGGAGTCCCAGTGCGGCGAGGGTGACGAGCACCGAACGGGCGGGCGGGCCACCGGCCGACGGGAGCTTTCTGACGAGTCGGTGCTGACGGGGTGACAGCAGCAGGATGAGACCCAGCGCCGTAGCTCCCAGGCCCGCCATGCTCCAGGGCGAGAGGGGAATAACGGTTCCCACCAAGAGGGTCGACCCCAGCACGACTATGAGTGTGCGCAAGGCCCATCGCCCGCCCACAAGCACCAGCCCAACGGTGGCAACGGTTGATAGGAGGAGCCAGCCGAGTCCCGTGAGGAGCACGGAGCTCGAGTGATAGGGCCCGGGGTCGAGCATGATCGCGGCCAGCCAGATCAGAATCGCCAACATCGGCGTCGCTGCGATCAGGGTCGGTTTCACGGCTCCATTGTCGCAGCCGGGGTCTTCAAGCCGAAGTTGGCCCGTCGGGATTGTCCTCGGTGGCCACGGCCCTCAGGTCGGCGTGTTCGCCGAAGCCAGGAGTGTCCCCGGGGCTCCACATCGTCTGTTCGACCCAGGTGGTCCCGGGACGCAGAGTGACAACTGCGCCGTGAGCCGGCTTGTCTTCTTGGAGATTCGAAAGCGGTGAGCCGACGAGGCGGAGCCGGGCTGCCTGTATCGGATCCTGGTGGGAGACGATGACCACGTCGCCGTGGGGGTGTTCCTGGTCGAGTCTCCGGGCGACTTCGGCCATTCTCTCAGCGAGGTCGGAAAGCGTCTCATCGGCGAACTGCAGCGACTCCGGATGCTCGAGGTAGGCCTCGAGCTCGCCGGGGAACTTCGCTGGTATGTCCTGCCACGAATGGCCCTTCCAGCGATCGATGGTGTTCCACTCGGTCAGGTCGGCGTCCACCCGCACGGGAACCCCCGAACGCGCGGCGATCTCTTCTGCTGTCCTCAGGGATCGCTCCAGTGGTGACGACCATATGGCCACCACCGCCCGGGGCCCGAGATAACGGCCAACCTTGCGCGCCTGTTCGATGCCCAGGGTTGAAAGTCCGAAGTTGGGCAGGGAGCCGTAGACGACATTGTCCGGGTTGGAGACCTCTCCATGCCGGACGAGGTGAACGAATGCTGACATTGGCCGGTAGTTTGGCCCGTCCCGCCTGCTACGTCAGGTATCTTTGCTGATACATGTGGTCTCAACCGATCCTGCACGTCGATATGGACTCGTTCTTCGTCGAAGTGGAGCGACTGTCCAGAGGGGACCTCCGCGACCGGCCGGTGGCCGTGGGAGGGACCGGCGGCCGCGGGGTGATCGCGAGTGCTTCCTATGAGGCGAGGCGGAAGGGCGTAAGGTCGGCTCAACCGACGAGCGTCGCCCGGCGCCTCTGCCCCGAGCTCATCGTCGTCTCACCGTCCCACGGCAAATACGGTGAGTTCTCCGGGCGGGTCTTCGAAGTGTTCAACTCCTTCACCCCGAGGGTGGAGGGCCTCAGCCTCGACGAGGCATTCCTCGATGTCGGCGGTCTCCGCCACCATTACAAGTCACCGGTGGAGGTTGGCCAGGAGATCAGGGCAAAGATCCGCTCCGATATCGGGCTTCCTTCGTCGGTCGGCGTGGCCTCGACCAAGTTCGTGGCCAAGCTCGCATCAAAGGCCGCCAAACCCGACGGTCTCCGTCACATCGACTCGAAGGGGCAACAGGAGTTTCTCCATGCGCTGCCGGTCGAGGAGCTCTGGGGGGTAGGCCCGGCCACCCTGGCCGGTCTGCAGCGGCTGGGGATCGGCACGGTCGGGGACCTGGCTGCGCTTCCGGAATCGACAGTATCTGCGGCGCTGGGACCCTCCCAGGGTGCACATCTCCACGCTCTCGCCAACGGAATCGACCCCCGCGGTGTGGAATCGGCAGTGGAAACGAAACAGATATCTGTCGAGGAGACGTACAGCAACGACCTGGAAGGGAGGAATCTCGTCGAGTCGGCGCTCCTGGCTCATGCCCAGCGCCTCGCGATGAGGCTGCGGCAGGCATCGGCCCGGCCCCGCACCATCTCACTGAAGGTGCGGTACGACGACTTCACCACTGTGACGAGGTCACGGACCCGACCTGAGGGGATCGACGGTTCCCGGGACATTTTCAAGATCGCCAAAGAGCTGCTGTCCGATGTCCCTGCCGATCGTCCGGTGCGACTGCTCGGCCTGGCCGGGTCATCTTTCGAGACAGAAACCGGAGGCGCCCAGCTTCTTCTCGGCGACGACGACTCATGGAGTCGGGTGTCAAAGGTCGTCGGCGATGTCGAGGACCGATTCGGGCCGGCATCGGTCGAGCCGGCTCGTCTTCTCGGGTGGCAGGAAAAGTCCGACTGAACTATGGACTACTGACTCCGGACCCGGTGTAAAGTTGGAGCAGACAGGGAAGACGAGAGCCCACCCAAATGCCACTAGACGATCGGGAACAAAAGATCCTCGCCGAGATAGAACGTCAGTTCTACGAGGAAGATCCGGAGCTGGTACGCGCCGTCGCGAACATCGACAAGACGCCGATGGTGAAGGTACGCCTGGCAGCTGCCGGAGCGGTGATCGGACTTGCGGTGATCTTGTCCTTCTTCGCTCAGAATATCGTTTTCGCACTGGTCGGATTTGCTGTCCTCGTCGCTTCGGTGAGTGTTCTCGTGCCCGTTCTCCGCGAGCGACTGGTCTCCACCGAGGCCGGAGAGAACGACACCGATCAAGTCGTCTGACGCCGAATTTCGCGATCCTTCCTCCCTTTGCCGAACCGGCTAAGGTTGCGTCCCCATGGCGTTCCTCCGGGGTGGAGTCAATCGCCTGAGGTACAGATTTTGAACCTGGCTCAATGGCGCCAGGTCGACGTTTTTTAGGAAGGGAAGAGTGGAGCAGGCATTCACTGCCGAACAGGCATGTCGGCTGACCAATTGCACACACCACCAGTTGCGTTATTGGGACCGGGTCGGCTTGGTAAAGCCATCGGTTCAGAAAAGCGGGGGCCGACCGGGTGTCCGGCGCCTCTATTCGTTCAGAGACCTCGTTGCCTTGAGGGTTGTTCGCAGCCTCCTCGACAACGGCATGTCTCTACAGCGCGTGCGCCGGGCATGGGATTACCTCCGCCGTGAGGGTGGAATGGAAAACCACCTCTCGGAGGTGAAGCTCGTGACTGATGGGCAGACCATCTTCAGAGTGAGCTCTGACGAGGGCGAGATTCTCGATGCACTTCGGGAGGGTCAGCTCTCCTTCTTTGTCGCGATCGATCAGATCGCACGTGAAGTAGAAGAGGATGTCACCCGCTTCGAGCTCGACAAGGAGCGATTCCTCACGATGCTGCGGCGGGTCGAGGACGACATCGCCGAAGAGCGCCGCTCCGGCTGAACCTCGGGCGCTACTGCTTGCGGCGCCGGAGAAGCGATGAAGGGTTGAACCGGGCCCGCATACGTCTTCCGCCTTCATATCTGAGCTTGATCCAGTGCTCGACTGCGAGGAAGTCGTCGACCTTCCCCTCATCGGAGCGCCCGCCGTAGATGGCGGCGCCATAGGCCCGGGCCACTGGCACCAGGGACCGGTCGGTGGCGAGGGCGAACTCGACCGGGGTGTTGTGGTCAGGTACGGGCTCACCGAGGTCGGAGAGCTGGTCGACAATCTCGTCCCAGGCCGCGGTGATGTCACCGGTCCGGATCGTTCTCATCCTACGACGACGCCGCAGCCCCTTGAGCAACGGGATCGCGAACGCCATCAAGATCAGCAGCGGCACGGTGAGCAGCCAGATGGGGAAAGAGCCGGAGGAGTCGCCGCCCAGCGATCCACCGAGGTCGGTGTCGTCGAGGTCTAACAGCAGGCCGTCCTCGTCGAAGCCGGGCTGGTCGATCGTCGAGGGCTGGTCGATGGGTTCTGCCACATAGAGGGTCGGGTCGAACTCGGCGGTGAAGCTCTGGGGCAGGACGCCGTCCGAGCGCGGGGTCGGGTCGAACTTGACCCAACCGAAACCGTCCATCCACATCTCGACCCAGGCGTGCGCGTTGTTGTCACGGACCACGACGGCGGTGGTCCCGTCGCTCTGGGTGATCTCGTCGCCCGGGGTGAATCCCCAAACAACCCGACTGGGCACGTTCAGCGCCCTTCCCAGCACCGCCATCGAGGCAGCAAATTGTTCGCAATACCCGCTCCGGTAGTCCTGGCTGGTTTCCTCGGTCAGCCAGTCGGCGAGCTGGAGGTCGGTATGACCGGCAGTCACTTCAGTCGAATACGTGAAATTTCCGCTGTCACGGAACCAGTGCTGGAGCAGTGTGGCCCTCTCGAAGTCGGAACGAGCACCACGGGTCACCTCTCGTGCCAACGCGGGAATAACCGAGGAGACGTCGGGCAATTCGAGGTAGCGGTCGATATCAGCGGGGCGATCGAGCTCGCCCGGGGGCATCGCCGGCTCGACTGCGAAAGCCCCTACCCGTCCTGCTTCGGCGAACAGCGGGGTGAGTGCCCCGTCGGGCCCGGTGGCGAGTGCGTTGAGATCGGCGCGCTCGATCGGGTAATCGACCTCCACCTGATACGTCATACCGTCGTCGAGTTGGGACTGGTTGATCAATGAGCCGTCCGGAGCGACCTGAAACTGGTTGATGTTCTCGGTGTCGCTCTGCAGAGCCTGGGCGATGCCGGCTGTCGGCACCAACGGTCCCCGCAATGCGTCGATGCGGATCCGCTGGGTGAAGTTCACGGTCGTTCCCTGGTAGACATAGTCGGGGTCTCCGCCTGCGGTCGCAGGGGAGTATCGCTCGAGCTGTTCGTCGCCGGGCAACCAGCTCTGGCCGTCGTAGCGGCTCAGCGTCTCCATCCGATAGTAGATCTGGGTGGCATCCGGCGCGTTCTCGTCGAAAGTGACCCGAAACAGCTCTGCGTTCGATCGTGAGATCACCCGCTTCTGCAACCCGACCAGCCTGTTGAACGAGATTCCACCGAAACCTTCCCCGTAGCCACCACCACTCCGCCAGTTTACGTTTCCCGACTCGCTGACGACTTGCGAAGCCGAGGTGGCGAGAGCGACCGAGGAGATCGCAACTATCCCCGCCATGGCAAGTGCCAGGCTGCCTCCATGGCGGGGGAGCGGTCGTCCGCTCGCATCACGGACGCGGCCCGCCGAGCTCTTCCGGTCGTTGGCGATTGCCGCCACCGAGAGAGCGAATACAGCGGCCGCCATGCCCATCCAACCCCGGCCGGCCGGCGCGCGGTCGATCACGGCGAACTGGAGATACATCGCAATCGAGGGAAGCGTCATGGCCGCCACCGCGCCGTGGGAGGCGCCCCAGACGAACAACGCTCCGATCACCCACAGCACAACCGCGAGGATGGCGATCAGCCCGGCGCTGGGGTATACCGGGGAGACACCGAACCGCATGATGTCGAACGATGTTCCCATCTCTGCCATCAGGGCCACCGGCGTATCCGGGCCGGGGAAAAACCCGACCAGCAGGGTCTGGGCCACGGAAATCCTCAAGAAGAGGAGTAGCCCCGCCACACCGAACAGGCCGAGCGCGGCCCGTCGGGACGACATGGTCTCGGAGAGGAGCCACCACACGACCCCGCCCAGAAATGCGGCGGCGACCAGGATCAGATGCCATGCGGGCGCTCCCCCGCCTGCCTCGAAGAGACGCCCCAGGCGGGCCACCATCAGCGCGACTGCGGCGAGTCCCGCTACACGACTGAGCGTGTTGCTGACCATGTGTCTATCCCTAATAGCCATGCCGGTGCCCACGGTTCATCGGGTGTCACCGAAATCGTGGTGACGCCGAGCCTGTGGAAGCCGACCAGGGTTTGTGATGTGGTGGTCGAAGCCGACATGAGAACCGTCGTCGGGTAGTCGCGGGACAACAGTTGCTGCACCGAAAGGAGGGGACGGTCGGCGACCCCGGTGACCATCACCAGCGCGCCGCCACCACCCTTTTGGCGGATCCGGGTGGCGACTGCCTCGATATCGATGGCCGGATCGGGCTGGACGAGGGCAAGTCGCTCCATCACCGAGGCATAGCGGGATGCATCGATCGGATCGGCGTCACCCGCCCAGAGGTCGGCGTCGAAGCCAGATGTCACCAGGTGGGTGACGATCGTTGCCGCCCCTGAGACGGCTTTCTCGAACGCTGCACCCGACTCGTAACTGTCAGACCTCACGTCGAGGAGGACCAGGGCCCGAGATTGCCAGGGGGTCTCCAGTTGGCGGATCATCAACTCGTCGGTTCGCGCCGAAGACGGCCAGTGCACGCGTCTCAGGTCGTCTCCCCTCTGGTATTCCCGGAGGGTGTAGAAGTCCTCGCCGCCACGTCGTGCGTGCTCGGGTCTGGAGGCTTGCATCGCCGGGTCCTGGCCCCGGACTATCGGGAACCCGGTCAGGGGCTCCACGGCCGGGTAGACGACGATCCGGTCGACAGGGCCGGAGCCGACGCTGGTCCGGGCCAGACCGAAGGGGTCGCCGGTGTGCACCTCCGTAGGGCCAACGCGGTAGACGCCACGGGGCCGGCATGTGACCCGGTAGGTGGCCGTGGCCTGGTCGCCGCCGGAGATTCGGGCACACTCGAAGCTGGCGGTGCCCAGGTTGTTGATGTTGTCGTCGATGGTGAGGTTGGCTGCGGCGCGCTTGCCCTCATTGGTGACCAGCAGGCTGATCGTGGTCGTGTCCCCGTCGTGGACCGTGGCCGACCCGAGGCGGCGTCCGATAGAGAGCTTCGGCTTGCGGGTCCGGACATATGCCAGGGCCCCGATCTGTAGCAGCAGCACGAAGATTGCAGCGAGCAGTAGCTCGAGGTCCCCGAATGCATACCAGAGGATGAGCAGGGCGACACCGCTACCGGTCAGCGCCCAGCCGCGGACCGTTGGCATCAGGTGGCGAGTCGGGAAGTCGTGCCGGGCACCCGCAGCCGGGTCATTACCTCGTCGATGATCTCGTCGATGGTTTCGCCCCTCATCTGGGCTTCCGGTCGAAGCGACATCCGATGGACGAGCACCGGGCTTGCCAGAGCCTTGACATCGTCAGGGGTCACATACTCCCGGCCCTCGGCAGCAGCACGGGCCCGGGCCAGCCTCTGGAGGAAGAGGGCTGAACGGGGTGATGCTCCAAGCAGGATGTCGGAGTGGTTGCGGGTGCCCTCGACCAGGTCGACGATGTAGGTCTTGACCGACTGGGAGACAGTTACCCCCCGGGCAATCGAGATCATCTCACCTACTTCCTCCGTGGTCACGACAGCCTCGAGGTCGAGGAAGGTCGAGCGGACCCCGTGGGTGTCCATCATCTCCAACTCCTTCTGTCGGCTTGGGTATCCGATCACCACCCGCATCATGAACCGGTCGAGTTGGGCCTCCGGTAGGGGATAGGTGCCTTCATGCTCGAGGGGGTTCTGGGTGGCGACCACCATGAAAGGAAGCCCCAATTCCCTGGTCATCCCGTCGGAGGTGACCTGGCGCTCCTCCATCGCTTCGAGAAGCGCCGATTGGGTCTTCGGGCTCGCCCGGTTGATCTCGTCGCCGACCACGATGTTGGCGAATATCGGGCCGGGTTTGAACTCGAATTCGCTGCGGTTCCTGTCCCATACCGAGACCCCGGTCACATCGGAGGGGAGCAGGTCGGGAGTGAACTGAATTCGGTTGAAGGCTCCATCGATGCTGCGGGCGATCGACTTTGCCAGCTGGGTCTTTCCGACTCCGGGGACGTCTTCCACTAGGACATGCCCCTCGGCGACCAGGGCCATGACGACCAGTTCGATTACCTCGCGTTTCCCCTGGATAACTGTTTCCACGTTGCTCGCGATGCGATGGAACCGCTCGCCGAAGAGCTCGATTTGCTGTGGGCTGGCTTCGATCAACGAAATCTCCCGGGTCTTGCGAATTTCAGCGGACTTTACTGACACTCCTGCGCTGTGGGAGGTAGACTGGCCTCGGGGAATGGCTATCAAATCATGAGCTGGAATATGGGTGCGGGCAAAACTTTGGGCGCTTTGGCCTTCAGACCTGCCATTTTGTGGGAGGCTTTGAGGTTTCTCTTCGCTGTGCGTGTCCATCGTGGGCTGCGTCCTTCCGCCGATTATCTCCACTGGAGAGTTCATACCGCGTACGGCAATGACATGTCGGGGACAACGCCGGAAGATGTCGTCAAGTTCCTGGACTGGCGCCGGAAAATGAGGGCAGCGTCGTGACCCCCGGACTTATCACCCGCATCCAGGACATCGCCGGGGTCGAAGCTGTCGCCGTCGACCTGGCGTCAGACGCCGGGGGACTCAACCTCCGCCTTTCCCCGGAGGCCGACGAAGTGCAGATCCTCAAGGAAGTTCACGAGCTTCTGGTCGCGTACGGGGTGAGGGGCCTGGTCCGGCCCCGGGTAACGCTTGGCCAGAAGCGACTTGGTGAACCAGACCCCGGTGTTGACGTGCAGATAACGCCTACCGGGTCCGGGGCGCGCATTCAGGTCGCTGTTGGTGAGGTGCAGTCCTCCCGGCCGGTTGCGGCAACACCCGAAGCGATCGCCCAGGGCATCGTCGATGCATGGTGTCAGGTACTCGGCCGGGCGTCTCAGGAAGTGCGATCGGTCACACTGAGCAGCGCGGGCGGGTTGACAGTTGTTATCTCCGACGGGACCAATGAGCACAGGGGAGTCGGCGACACCAACGAGGGCTGGGCGAAGGCCCTGATCCGCTCGGTTGGTTCCGCTCTCGGCTTCCTGACCCCGGATGGAGCCAAACAATCCGATATGGCTCGCTCTGCTTGGTAACGTCTCCTGTGACAAGACGAAACCATGTCACGAGTACTCGTACTGAACGCAAGCTATGAGCCGCTTTCCGTAGTCAGCGCCCGGAGGGGAGTGGTGCTCGTGCTCCGGGAGAAGGCAATCGTGGTTGCCGGGCGCGAAGAGGTCTGGTCATCTGCGGAAACCAGATTCGATGTTCCGTCAGTGGTTCGCCTCGTCCGGTATGTCAACGTTCCTTACCGTCGCTCCGTCCCTGTTTCGCGGCGTGCTGTCTTCGGCCGCGACGGCAATCGATGCCAGTACTGCGGTGGGCCTGCCGAGTCGATAGATCATGTCTTGCCCCGATCAAAGGGAGGGGATCACTCGTGGGAGAACGTCGTGGCGTGTTGTCGGAGTTGCAACGTGAGGAAGGCTGACCGCACCCCACTCGAGGCCGGGCTGCAACTGGCCGAGAGCCCGGCTCCACCCCGCCGCTTCGGGTGGATCTACGCGTCTACCGGATACCAGCTCGATCCTGCCTGGCAGCCTTACCTCCTCCAGGAATCCGCCTGAGCGGGCTTGACGCCGATTAGCCACCACACCCTGGTACTATTTGCATATCGCACCGGGTGGAGGCCAGCGTTCACACGCTTCCTCGGTGATCAACGATTTCCTGTTCTCTAACGGTTGGACCGCCTCTTCGGCCGCCTACGTCAACTCATGATGTGGTGACGCCACGTCGTCGACGCGACATCTACAACCAGCTAAGTCTCCGCACGGGGACGGGAGAAATCATGGAAAACACATTCGCATCCATTGGCGTGCCTGATCAGGTGTCACGCGTCCTGGAGAAGAAGGGCATCGTCTCGCCCTTCCCGGTCCAGATGGCAACGATCCCCGACGGCCTCGACGGCCGCGACGTCGCCGGTAAGGCACCGACCGGATCGGGCAAGACCCTTGCTTTCGGGATCCCGATGGTCGCCCGCGTCGGGAAGGCGACCAAACGTCACCCTCGTGGCCTGGTCCTCGCCCCCACTCGTGAGCTCGCCGAGCAAATCAAAGACGAGATCGCTCCGCTGGCCCGCGCCATGGGCCGGGATGTCTTCGCCGTCTACGGTGGAGTCCCCTACGGCCAGCAGCGAACGGCGATGAACCGCGGTGTCGACATCCTGGTTGCAACACCGGGTCGACTCGAAGACCTCATCGACCAGGGCCTGGTGAGTCTCGCTGACATCGACATCGTCGTAGTCGACGAGGCAGACCGGATGGCCGACATGGGCTTTCTCCCGGCAGTGAAGCGGATCCTCGATCAGACTGCATCGAAGAAGCAGACTCTTCTCTTCTCGGCAACACTCGATGGAGATGTTGCGGTACTGGTGCGGGACTATCAGAACAACCCGGTCCGGCACGAAACCGGAACCGTTGAGTCGGTTGCAGACGATGCACGGCATCATTTCTGGAACGTTGAGCATCATGATCGGATCCAGCACACTGCCGACGTAATCGCCCACTCCGGTAGGTCGATCGTCTTCACCCGAACCCGTCACGGCGCAGACCGTCTCTCCAAACAGCTGGCGGCAGCCGGTGTCAAGGCCGTGGCAATGCATGGCGGGCGCTCACAGAACCAAAGACAGCGAGCGTTGAAGGACTTCTCCAACGGGAGGGTCCAGGCTCTGATCGCCACCGATGTCGCTGCCAGAGGGATCCACATCGAAGCGGTTGAGACCGTGATCCACTACGACCCGGCCGCCGACCACAAGGACTACCTGCATCGATCCGGGCGGACAGCCCGTGCCGGTGCGTCGGGATCAGTCGTGAGTCTCGTGACGAGGGAGAAGAGGAGCTCCGTGCAGAAGCTGCAGCGCCAGCTCGACATCAACGTCCCATTCGGCGATCCCCGGCTGAGTGAACTCAATGGCGGTGGTCACCACATGGGTGCTGCACCGCGCGGTGCCGAAACGACCCGCAGCGAGGGCAAGCCCCGACGCGGCGCACCGTCATCTCGTCCCGCCGCTTCCAAGCGCGTCAACAGGAACCGGGAATCGGCCAGACAGGACGATCGGGAGCCGAGCGTGTTCGTTGGGAATCTTCCCTGGACCGCGACCGATTCCGACATCCATGCTCTTTTCGCCCGTCACGGCAAAGTGCACAACGCAACGGTTATCACCGATCGCCGCAACGGCAAGTCGAAGGGCTTCGGATTCGTCGAGATGTCCCGGGGCGATGCCAAAGGTGCCATCGACGCCCTCAAAGGGTCGACAATGGGCGGCAGATCACTCAACGTCCGCTTCGCCGAGCCCAAGAGCTCCAACCGATAAGGGTCGTCCAACCGGACTTGACCTGACCGGATTTTCCCGGTCGGCTGGAAGCTATGGCCCGTCTTCGGACGGGCCATAGCTGTATGTATCCCACCGCTCCCGCACGCGTCTCTCCCTCCGCTTGCGGATGCACTGTGGCGCTGGAGTACTTGACACGCGTCTCTCCCTCCGCTTGCGGAGGGATTACCGGCGACGAAGGAGCCGGGGAGGGTGGGGCGTTCCCACCAACGGAGCTTGGTCGAGCCGTGGGGCGCATCCGGTCTCAACTTGGAGAGTCTCAGTCCCCCTTACCTCCCCGCCCTCGGAGGGCGGGCAGGGACCTTTCCCCCATTCGGCTCCGCCTCTGGGGAACAGCCGCTCCCGTCGGTCGCTTGGGGGAACAGCCGCTCCCGTCGGTCGCTGAGGTCAGCGGTAGGGAGCAAAAGGTTGACAAGTGGGGCGAAGTGGGTCATAGTGTCACGTACAGAGGTCGTAATGGCGTCTGAGGACAGGACGGACGGACGGAAGAAGATGAAGTGTTCCTTGGCGAGTACTTCCACAGCCTGGATGAGAAGGGAAGGGTGGTCATGCCCTCCTCTTTTCGTGACGACCTCAAAGCGGGTTGCGTTGTGACCAAAGGCCAGGACGGACAGCTTCTCCTCTACACCCCGGACGAATTCCAAAAGCGCGCGACCGAAGTAATTGCCGAGCAGCCGAAGAATCGATCAGGTCGCCGCTTCGCCAGGACTGTGTTTGCCGGGGCCGACTCCGTGGACGTCCTCGCCGGTGGGCGGGTGAAGCTCAATGGTGACCTCCGCGAGTTCGCCACCCTGGAGCCGAGCACCGAGGTCGTCGTACTTGGCGTTCTCGACCACATCGAGGTCTGGAACAAGGACAGGTACCTGGCAGACCGTGA